>JBEKXU010000004.1:0-134946 GCA_049511715.1 Anaerolineales bacterium | reverse complement strand
ATGGTGATGCCGGGGGACAGCGTGAACCTGGGGGTGGAGCTGATCGTGCCGGTGGCGCTGGAGAAGGGTTCCAAGTTTGCCATTCGGGAAGGCGGCCTGACCGTCGGCGCCGGAGTCATCACCGAGATCCTCGATTGAAAGGAGACTTCCCGGGATCCGGGAAGATTCTAAGGTACAATGCCAGGAAAGAAAGATGTTCGTCCGGTGATCGCGCTGGCTTGTGAGGAATGCAAGCAGCGCAATTACATGACCGAAAAGAACCGGCGGAACGACACGGGACGCCTCGAACTCAAGAAATACTGTCCTCGCTGCCGCCGGCATACGGTACATCGGGAGACCAAGTAGAGGAGAAAAGAGCGGCGGATCGTGCCGCGACGCAGGCCAGTAGCTCAATTTGGCAGAGCACCGCTCTCCAAAAGCGGGGGTTGTGGGTTCGATTCCTGCCTGGCCTGCCTGATCTGAGGAGCCCCTCCCCGTTTCCCGGGCGCGCCGAAGGCTGGGACGCGGACGGGAGATCTCCCCGCAGGGGTGTGAGCGGGCGGAAGGGGCGCTGCGCCCGGGTGCAGAAAACGGGGAGTTCATTTGCTGTTGTCGGCAAGAGAAGGGATGGCTGTGGCCAAGGCTCAAACTAACCGACCCCCAAACGCCATTGTCCGCTACTTTCGGGAGACGGCAGGGGAAATGAGAAAAGTGAGCTGGCCCACGCGCCGGGAAGCGCTCAACTTGACGATCGTGGTCTTGATTGTGACTGCGGTCATGAGTTTGTTCCTGGGCGGCCTCGACTATATTTTCACGACTCTGTTTCGTGTGGTCATCTCGCTGTAGTGGCTGGGTCAGTGTGGAGTCTATCTGTGGGCCCTGAAGAGCAAATGACGGCGGAGCAACAGGAGCCTGCGCTGCCCCCGGAACCCGAGGCGGGCGGAGAACAAGAGCGCCCCTTGGAATCCGTGGCGCCAGCCGAGGCGAGGCCGGAGTCGGTGGATCAGGTTGCTGAGCCGGGGGAGTTGGAGCTTCCCCTGGAGGCCACGTCGCCCGCCGAGGAGGCCGCGGCTCCGCAGGGCCTGGCGGAACCGGAGGACGAACGCGCCTGGTACGTGATTCACTGCTACTCGGGCTATGAGAACAAGGTTCGCTACAACCTCGAGCAGCGCATTGAGACCATGGGGATGAAGGACAAGATCTTCGATATCGTCATCCCCACGATCGAAGAGATCGAGATCAAAGAGGGAAAGCGGCGGAACGTCGAACGCCGGGTCTTTCCAGGCTACCTTCTGGTGCAAATGATCCTGACCGAGGAATCTTGGTACGTGGTCCGCAACACTCCGGGCGTGACGGGCTTTGTGGGCATGGGCAACGTCCCCACCCCTCTGCGGCCCGAAGAGGTGCAGCAAATCCTCAAGCGCATGGAGACGGCCACGCCTCAAGTTCGACCCACGTACAAGGCCGGCCAGCGGGTGCGGATTATCGACGGGCCTTTCAATGAGTTTATCGGGACGGTTAGCGATATTGACATGGATCGCGGCAAGGCCCGCGTCCTCGTGTCTTTCTTCGGCAGGGAAACCCCGGTCGAACTCGATTTCCTCCAGGTCGAAAAAGCCTAACTGGAGGCCGGACGGGTGGGAGGGCGCCTCCAGCGCCCGCCAGGACCACAAGGAGATCCGCAGTGGCGAAGAAACTCAAGGCAGTCGTTCGCATTCAAATTGAGGCGGGCAAGGCGAATCCGGCTCCACCCATCGGACCAGCCTTAGCTGGGCACGGCATTAACCTCATGGCGTTCTGCAAGGAATACAACGCTCGAACCGCGAACCGGCCGGGGGAGATCCTTCCGGCCGAGATCAGCATTTTCACGGATGGATCATTCAGCTTTGTGCTCAAGACCCCGCCGGCCTCGGTATTGTTGCGCAAAGCGGCTGGGATCGAAAAGGGCTCGGGCGAGCCCAACCGCAATAAGGTGGGCAAAGTGACTCGCAAGCAAGTTCGCGAGATCGCCGAAGTCAAGCTGAAGGACATGAACACGGTCAATCTCGAGGGAGCCATGCGCATGGTGGAGGGCACGGCTCGCAACATGGGGATCACGGTCGAGGACTAGTCGGTGGGAGGGCGCGCGGTTTCGCCCGCTACGACCACGAGGAGAGGCTATGGCCAAACATGGCAAGAAGTATCGAACGGCAGCGGCTCAGGTGGAGGCGGAGACCCTGTATTCACCCGACCAGGCGGTGCAACTCGCCAAGCGCACTTCCTATGCGAAATTTGATGCCACCGTGGAAGTGCATATGCACTTGGGCGTCGATCCCAAGCACGCGGACCAGCAAGTCCGCGACGTCGTGGTTCTTCCGCATGGATTGGGCAAGTCCGTGCGCGTGGTCGTTTTCGTCGCCGGAGAGGGCGCGCGAGTCGCCCAAGAGGCGGGGGCCGACACGGTGGTGGATGACGACGCGGGCCTGAAGAGGATTCAAGACGGCTGGACGGACTTTGACGTTGCCATTGCGACCCCCGACATGATGGGGAAAGTGGGACGGCTGGGCCGCATCCTGGGGCCGCGCGGACTCATGCCCAACCCCAAGGCCGGGACGGTGGTTCCGGCGGAAGATCTGCCCCGGGCGATTGGGGAGGCAAAAGCCGGGCGGGTGGAATTCCGGCTGGACAAGACGGCCAACCTGCACGTTCCCATCGGCAAGGTCTCGTTCAGCGAACAGGCTCTCTACGAGAACCTGGGCGCGCTGATGGAGGCTATCAAGCGGGCCCGGCCGGCGGCCGCTAAAGGGACCTTTCTGCGCAAGGTGGTCGTGACCACGACCATGGGGCCGGGGATCCGGGTCGACCCAGCCGCGGCCCAGGCCATGGAGGCGAAAGTCTGATAGAATGGCGGCCCTCCACCCGAACCGTGGAGGGACAATCGGTCACACCGCCGAAGACGGCAGGGGCCTGCCGAGGCTCAATTTCCTGCCCAGGTGGGGTTCGCAGGCACGAGGGGAATTCGTGCACGGCGGTCCTTGCCCGGCAGGCTCTCGGGCAGGGACTTTTCTTTTTCTCCAGCGAGGGGAGGTGAGGGACTTTGGCACTAACCGCAGAGGACAAGCGGGAACGGATCGCCGAGTATACGAAGCTCCTGAAGGGAAGCCAGGGGCTGATCCTGGCCGAGTTCGTCGGGCTGGACATGAAGGGGATCAACAGCTTGCGCGGGCGCGTGCGTGAGGCCACCGGAACCGTGGTGGTCACCAAGAACACACTCTTGGAAATTGCCATGCGCGAGGCGGGCCTGTCCATCCCGGGAGAACATCTTGCCGGAACGACCCTGGTCGTCTTCGCCTCCAGCGATGTAGTCGCCATAGCGAAAGCCGTGGCGGACACAGCCAAGGAGCAGGAGGCTCTTCGCGTAAAGGGAGGCCTGCTGGGTAGCCGAGTGATGAGCCGTGAGGAGGTGCGCGCCCTGGCCGAGCTCCCGCCGCGACCGGTGCTTGAGGCGCGGCTTCTGGGCCTGTTGCAGGCGCCAGCCGGAAAGTTGCTCGGTGTCCTGCAGGCTCCGGCTCGCCAGATGATGGGGGTTCTGAAGGCGCGCGCCGAGAAACTTGTTGAAGCGCCCGCGCCCTGAGGCAGGATCTCGGACAAGCGGAAGATCTCAGGCAAGGAGACAGGAACCATGGCAGATCTCGAGAAGTTGGTTGAGGAACTAAGCGGGCTGAGCGTCCTCGAAGCCGCTGAGCTTTCCAAAAAGCTGGAGGAGAAATGGGGTGTCAGCGCGGCGGCGCCGATGGCCATCGCCATGGCGGCGGGAGCCGCCGTTGCCGGGGCAGCCGCTCCGGCTCAAGAGGAAAAGACGGAATTCACCTTGATTCTCAAGGAAGCCGGCCCAAAGAAGATTGAGGTGATCAAGGTCATCCGCCAGCTGACTAACCTCGGGCTGAAGGAAGCGAAGGATCTCGCGGAGACTGCCGGCGGGAAGGTGCTGGAAGCCGTGAGCAAAGAGGTCGCCAACGACGCCAAAGCCAAACTAGAGACCGCAGGAGCCTCGGTCGAAGTCAAGTAGGGGTCGGCCCCCCCTCCGATGTCCTGGACTCCCCCGCCTCCTGACGGCGGAGGAGTCGCTGCTTTCCGTCGTCGCATTGCGCTCTGGCAGACTTCCTGCCTCCTCGGAGCTCCCGGTTGCCGCGAGGAGGGATGAGGCCGGGCCTGGCTTCGGGGCAGCCGCAGGAGGGCAGCCGACCTGCCATACCCAAGCGTCGTCCGCCTCATGGGCTCAAGGCGGGTGGCTCGCCCTGCAGGCTCCAGGCCGTACTCTGAGTAATGCGCACCGGCACTCGCTGCCCGCGCCAGTCTCGAGAAGGGCTGTCGTAGAAGACCAATCGGTTCGTCCGGGTACGGCCCACCCAGCGCCCTTTGTGTTTTCCCTCCACCAGGATTTCCAGGGTCTGGCCCACATAGCGTTGGTTCAGTTCCGCCCCAATTCCGGCCTGGAGTTCTTCCAGGGCCCGGAAGCGGCGGATTTTCTCCTCGGGCGGCACATCGTCCGGGTAGCGGCGTGCCGCCAGCGTGCCGGGGCGTGGCGAGTACGGCGCCAGGTGGGCGACATCCAGACGCAAATCCCTCAAGAGGTCGTAGGTTTTCTGAAACTGGGAATCGGTTTCGCCGGGAAAACCGACAATAACGTCCGTCGCGATCGAGGCCCCGGGTAACACGGTGCGGATGCGATCAATGAGTCGGCGATAATCCTGCGCCGTGTAACCCCGCCTCATGCGCGCCAGGACCTCGTCATCCCCGGCCTGCACGGGCACCTCGAGATGTTCGCACACCTTGGGGTGTTCCGCCACCGAATGCAGCAGTTCATCCGTTACCCAGCTGGGGTGAGAGGTGAGGAATCGGATTCGATCCAGGCCCTCCGTCCGGTGCAGTTGCTCCAGTAGGCCGGGGAGCCCAGGTTCACCGGGGAGGTCTCTGCCGTAGCGGTCGACGATCTGGCCCAACAGGGTGACCTCCTTGACCCCCTCTCCGGCGAGGGCGCGAACCTCGGAGACGACCTCTCCCACTGGTCGCGACCGTTCCTGGCCGCGCCGCATGGGGATGACGCAAAAAGTGCAGCCGTGGGAGCAACCGTACACAATGGGCACATAGACACAGACGGCGCTTGCGCGCTCGGCCTCGGGAAGAAGGAACCCTGGGGGATGGAGGCTGAAGTCATCCTGACGGGCAAAGCGGGCTTCGGTTTCCGCCTGGGCCAGCGCCCGTCCGTCCTCGCGTTCGGAGAGGAATTTCAAAAGGGGCCGGGGATCCGAAGGGCCGGAAACCACATCGACATAGGGAAAAGTCTCCTGTAGGAACTGGTTTCCCCTGATCCCCACGAGGCACCCCATCACGTTGATGACGAGGTCTGGCCGCCTTTGCTTGAGGGGACGCAGGCTGGTCAACCGTCCATAGGCCTTGTCCTCCGCACTCTGGCGCACAACGCACGTGTTGAGGACAATCACGTCCGCCTGTTCGGGATTCCCGACCGACTGGTAACCCAGCTGCTCCAGTGCCCAGGCGACACGTTGCGAGTCCGCAACGTTCATCTGGCAGCCTTCAGTCCAAATGTGGTACTTCATCGGAAATCTCGGCCCAAGGGTCCAAATTCTAGCCGCGGGCTGAGGACCGGTCAGAGGAGCGTCATCCCGCAGAGCTCTTGGCCTTGACGCGCTCCGCAAACTGGGCGCGTTGCACCACGGCGCGCTTGTGGGTTGCCTCCCCAACCTTCTCGACGGTGTCGAACACGTCGGCCTTCACGACAACAAAACGACCCTCGACCTGGACCACCTCCACCTCGGCCCGCACTTTCATGCCCAGCGGCGTGGGGGCCAGATGATGGATGGTTGCCTCCACTCCCACAGTCGTTTCTTCCTCGGGAAGGTAGGCTTGAATCATCTCGAGAGCGGTGCGTTCGACCAAAGCCAGCATGGCGGGTGTGGCCAAGACTCCCACGGAGCCGCTACCCAGGTGAGTCGCGCTCAGTTCTTGGGTCACGGTCAGTTCTTTGGAGTGCTTGGTCCCAGGGGGGATCGTTAGCATTGAGACCTCCGGACGCCCAGCCTGAGGGGCTCCAGGCTGTCGAGGACTCTGCCCGAAGCGGGTGGCGGGTTTCCGATCAGAACCCTCGAACTGCAGGTCGGTCCTCGTGAAATGGGACTGACGGATAAGGCTGCCCCGTGAACTGGAGGCAGCCACCTCAGGCGCGAGGAACCCGCAAGCGCGGGAAGTATAATCCTTCGCATGTGGCCCCTAGTGCGCGTCGCCCGGAAGCATCGTGCGCGGAGGACGGCCGGACCACACGGTCCAGGGTGGCCGAAATCCAGGCAGGATAGGCTTCGGCTGCCGCAGCTCGCGAAGGGTGTCATCGGGTTTGCCGGCGGGCTGCTTTCGGCTCTCAGCCTGATGGTCATCAGCGTCGGCGGATTGCTTTGGGCCCCGGTTCAGGCGGACGGGTCCCTGGCCGCTCTGACGCCCGGAACGCTCTTGCCGCCCACTCGTTTTCTTGACCGGACCGGCCAGTATCTTCTCCTCGAATTGCAACCTGCGGGTAGCCAGGGGGCCGGTTGGGTCTCCCTCGCGCAGAACGCTTCCAACCCGGCACTTGTCGCGGCGGCGGAGGCTCAGTTGACCGTGGATGGAGAGGGCCATCTGCCCTCAGGATCCGGAACCCCCGCAGCTTTCCGGGCTTTTGTGCGAACTTGGAGGGGCCAGC
The DNA here is from genome assembly GCA_049511715.1 of Anaerolineales bacterium. Classification (GTDB taxonomy): domain Bacteria; phylum Chloroflexota; class Anaerolineae; order Anaerolineales; family RBG-16-64-43; genus JBEKHT01. Next base: position 128,234 of record JBEKXU010000004.1, on the reverse strand, counting down.
CCAACCTTGCTGGAGAGGTGGCCGGCCTGGTGGCTGAGCGTAGCGTGGGGTCGATTCGGGGTGGGTTCTCCCGTGTGCGCGTCGCTCTCCTGGCAGCGGACTTGGCTTGGCGCTACCCGGCCCAGGTTCTTCTTGAGTACGCCTTGAACTCCGTCTACTACGGGCGCCTGGCGACTGGGCTGGATGAGGCAGCGCTTGCCTATTTCGGGAAGCCTGCGCAGGAACTGAGCCTGGACCAAGTTGCCACGCTGACGGTGATTGGCCAAGATCCAAGTCTTGCTGGCCAGCCGGAAGAGTTGCAGAGAGCCCGGGCTGGGCTTCTGGAGGGGATGGCATCCCTGGGTTGGATGGGAGGTCTCCGGGCAACGCAGGAAGCTGCCCGGCCGATCGCCTTCATTTCGCCGGCGGCCGTGGCTAACCCTGCCGACGCCGCATACATGCGCCTAGTTCAGGCACAGCTCGAGTCCGAATTCGGTGAGGCGGGGCTGGTGACCTCGGGATTTCGAGTGACCACGAGCTTGCAATTGCCTTTGCAACTGGAAGCTCTCTGCGCGGCCCAAACCGAGGCGGCTTGGCTGGCGGGTGCCCCGGCAGGTGTGCGGCTGCCGAGGGCGGACGGAGGGAACTGCGCCGCCGCGGACTCGATCGAGGGATTGGAGGGGGTCAGGGCTCCGGGCATTGACTTCGGGGTGGCCGTGCTGCAGGCGACCACCGATGAACTCCTCGCCTATTTTCCTTCCATCCAGGACGCGTCCTTGACCGATCGTAGCGGCCCAGCGGGCACGGCCTTGCTGCCCTTCGTGTATTTGGCCGCCTTTGCCCAAGGATACTCTCCAGCGACTCCTGTCTTGGATGTCCCTTCCTCCGCCCCCTCTGCGCCCGAAGGCGAGTTGCCGCTATCCAATCCCGACGGGCAATACCTTGGGCTACTGCGCGCGCGTCAGGCGCTTCTCGACCACCGTCTGGTCGCCTCCGCTGGGGTAGTGAAGACCGTCGGCCTGGAGAATGTTCTGCGCACCCTTTCTGAGTTGGGCGTTTACCGCCGCCCGCAGGACATTCCGCAGGACGCACGGTCTCTGCTTCTCTCGGGCGGCCAATCCTCTCTCCTCGATCTCACCCGCGCCTACGCCATCGTCGCCGACCAGGGGATCCAGGCCCTGCCCTCCGGCGGCGGCTCGGCAAGTCTTGTCAACCAGGTGGCGCTCAGCGGCGGTCAAGGAGACGAGCCGGTGACGTTGGGGCCCTCGGTGGCCGTGGTGAGCCCCGGACTCGCCTACTTGCTGGAAGACGTGCTCTCCGGTACGGGCCTAGGCGAGGGATTGGGCGAAAACGGATGGAGCGAGGGAAGCTATGCGGGGTCCTCAACGGCTGGCGGAGATTCCTGGGCTTTTTTCCTTAGCCCCGATTTTGTCGTCGGGGTCTGGGCCCAGGCCCCGTCAGGAGCGGATCTGGATCAGCAAGCCGCTTTGCCTCTGGCCCGGGCCATCGGTCAGTGGCTCGAGCAAGGAGAGACTCCCGAAACCTGGACGATGCCAGCCGACGTGAAGCGACTGGATGTGTGCGACCCCTCCGGGCTGTTGCCGAGCAGCGACTGCCCGAACGTGGTCTCCGAGGTCTTCTTGATTGGCTCGGAGCCTAGCGAAGAGGACAGCTACTATCAGAGACTTGCAGTGGATGCAGAAACCGGGCGTCTGGCGACCCTGTGGACGTCCCCGTCCCTGGTAGAGAAAAAGGTGTTTCAGAACCCGCCGGCCGAGGCGCGCCCCTGGACTCCGGCAAACAGTATTCCCTTGGCTCCCCAAGAATTCGACACGCTGCCCTCCTCCTTTCCCTACTCGGTTACGCTCCATATCACCTCCCCCGCCCCGTTTTCCATCGTGCACGGGGTGGTGCCAGTCACTGGTATCGCCGCGATCGAGGGCCAAGCCTCCTATGTGCTCCAGGCTGGGGAAGGTTTCTACCCCAGCCTCTGGTATCCGGTGGACAAGGGGGCGTCGCAACCCTGGGAGGGTCTGTTGGGCAATTGGGACACGCGAGAGGTGCAGGGCTTGGTCGCGCTCCAGCTCCTGGGGATAGGGCAGGACGGCCATGTGGAGAGCTTCGCGATCCCCGTAACTGTAGATAATGTGCCGCCCAACCTCCAGTGGGTCGTTCCCTCGGCCGGGGGCGTCGAGCAGGTCGCCAGTGGAGAGGCGGCGGTTGTTCAGGTTCAGGCCCAGGACAACTTCGGCCTGGCCCAGGTGGAGTTTTACGTGGACGGTCAATTGGCTGAGTCCATGTCCGAAGGGCCCTACTCGGTAAGATGGAACAACCTGAGCCGCGGCAAGCACGAGGTCGTAGTGCGCGCCGTCGACTGGGCCGGGAACGAGGCGGAAATCGGACCCCTTCCCGTGATCGTGAAGTAAGGCGTTTGGGCGCTGAGCCGTGCCCTGGTTGCGTCCGGAGTTTTGCGGGGCGGACTGGTCTGCGTTAGAATTCTCAGCGGCCAACACGCCATGACTCGTCGAATGCGGTTGGGATGGCCTTTTTGTGTCTGGCTGCCGCTGGCTCTGAGCGCATGCAGCCTGCATGCAGCGGCAGCGCCCTCCCCGATTACCCAGGTCGCCCTGACGGTTGGCGCGGTGTTCACCCAGATCGCCGCAGGCGGACCATCGACCCCCACCCCTCTTCTTTCCAGCCCCTCTCCAGAAGCTCCTGGCGAAACCCCTAGCGAGATCCCGACCCTGGGCGGTCTGCCATCGCCCGTTGCCGCAGCCACTGCATCGACTTGCTATCAGCTGCAATTCGGGTCCGATGTGACCCTTCCGGATGACACGCCGGTGCAACCCGGGGCGACATTGGTGAAAACGTGGGGTCTTCTCAACTCTGGCTCATGCCCCTGGAGGACGGACACGCAGATTGTCTTTGTGAGTGGAGATCAAATGGACGGGCCGTCCAGCGACCCGATCGGCCAGACTGTGGCCGTCGGTGAGGAAGCCCAAATCAGCGTCACCCTGACGGCCCCATTGGACCCCGGTACCTATCAGGGGTATTGGATGCTTCAAAGCCCGGACGGGACTCGATTTGGGTACGGTCCTGGGGCGGACCAGGCGTTCTGGGTCGAGATTGTGGTCCTGGGGACGCCCGCGGCAACGGTCACGGCGATGGAAACCCTGACTGCAACTCCGGGTCCCTCGCCCAGCGCTACCCTCTCCAGTACCCCCACCCTGCAGCCCAGTGCCGCGCCGACCGGGACATCAACTGTGGTTCCAAGCGTGACTTCTGCGCCGACCGCGACCTCCACGGTGGCCTCGAACCCGACCTCGACTCTGGCTCCCAGCTCCACCCCCGCCCCGACGCCCACCTCCTTGGCAATCGTGGGCGAGACTTGCGCCCAATCAAACCCGCGGGGATAACCAAGCCGAAAAGCGGAAGGAGGATCTTAGACCAGGACGATTCCTGGTCCGCGAGGTGGCCGACTGGGGAAGCGAAAGGGTCCTCCGGCCGGGAGGCCAGCTCGGCGGCCGGTCTCCGGCTTGGTGGGAGTGATTCTCGAATGGTCCCCGCCCTGGGCAAGGAGCAGAACAGACGGCCTGGCGCGTTCGCTATCCCGAACGGAAGCTCCTGAGGCGCTGAGTTAGCCGGGAGCTATTTCCACGCGAAGGGTTCAGCCTCATGGCAGGGGCCGCAGACTTTCGGCCCGTTGCCTTGAGCTTGCCTTGGGGAAGACGAGGCTGGCACTCTGATTCAAGTCACAGGCTCCATGCCGGTTGGGTGAAAGGGGAGCCGGCAGGAGTGGCCTGGAGTTGGAGCCTGGATGATCGGCCCGCCGTCGCTCCCCGGTCCGGCCATCAGGCCGCGGACCGGCCTCGGCACCTGAGGAGCCAGCTCATGGCAGACGTGGGGGGGCAGGCCGTGCCGAACACCGCGGCCGTTGCGCAGGCCGCCCGGCCCGCTACTGGCGCTCGATTACCCACCAGTGGGACAAACCAAGATGGCGCAGGGGTGTGCGCTCGAGGGACTGGAGGATGCTGCGCAGGGCGCGGCCAAGGCGAGGGCGGCGGGCAAGGAGGTTGTCGTAGCCCCCAAAGATCACCGTCTGGCGCAGGACCTGTACAGGCAAATCCTGGAAGAGGCGGCGCAGATCCGCTTGGGTGTAGGCTCGAACGTGGGGCGCGAGCCGGTCGCGAAGGAAACGGGGCAGGTAGTTGACGAGCGGTATGTTCCCAAAATGGTACCGGCCACGCCAGTAGATGCCATGCGTTTCGAAGGGGTACCAGCGGTTGGGACAGAACAAGACCAGCCGACCCAGGGGGCGAAGCACCCGCACCATTTCCAACACTGCTTTTCGATCGTCTGCCACGTGCTCAATCACCTCGTTCGATAGGACTAAATCGAAGGCCCCGGAGGGAAACGGGAGCCTCTGGCCGTCCCCGACCAACAGTCGCCCGATCCCGCTGCGTACTCCGCGCGCCACCCGCTCCCATTCGATGTCCAACCCGACCGTCCCGGGGGCATGAGGCTCCAGGGCGCGCACATACAATCCTAAGCCGCAGCCATCGACCAGAACCCGTTCGGGGTGCGGCGAGGGTCCGGAATCGAGAATCATGCGCAGGCGCCTTTCCTGGCCTGCCCGCCATACATAGGAAGGCTCCCCCCGCAGGGCGGCCTGGGTGGCGCCGCTTAAGGCCATGGCCATTCTTCCTTGTGTCCGAAGCCGAGGCGGTTGTCGATCAGCCGGACCCAGTCCGGCCGAAAGCAGTGGAGGTCGGTTGCTTGCTGTGCGCGCTCCAGCGCCTGGGCGAAGGGAAAGCGAGAATAATACACGGAACGCCCTCGTTGCTCCTCTTCCCCCTGACTCGGGGTGACGATCCCGCGCATTTGGACCCCCCGCAGATCTTGCCAGCGAGTCCCAACCGGGGAAAGACTCACCGCCGCGCGGGGGTCGCGGCGCAGGTTCTGAATATGCTGGGTTTGGGCGGAAGAGAGAAAGTAGAAGTTCAGGTCGGGGGTAAAAGCGAAATACACGCAGGCCGCCATTGCTTGGCCTTCGGCCCCGACGGAGGCGATGGTCATTGCGGAACACTGCTCGCAGATCTTCAGGAGCCGGATGACATCCCGTTCCATGTCTTGGCGTATGGGTTCTCAATGCCCAGGCGGGACAACACTCGACCGACCGTCTGATCGATCAGGTCTTCGAGGGACTTGGGGTGAGTGTAGAAGGCCGGAACGGGTGGGAAGATCACCGCCCCGGCCTCTGCCGCCTGCGTCATCGCCCGCAGATGGCCCAGATGCAAGGGGGCCTCGCGGACCACGAGAATCAAGGGACGGCCTTCCTTGAGGGTCACATCCGCCGCTCGACTGAGAAGGTCGCTGTCAAATCCGTTGGCGATCGCCGCTAGGCTCTTGGCGGAGCAAGGGATGACCACCATGGCGCGCGTAGCGAAGGAGCCGGAGGCTAGGGCAGCGCCGATATCGTCGGGCGAGTAGCAAGTATGGGCCAGGGCCTCAACTTGGCTCACCTTGTAGGAAGTCTCCTGGTGGATCGTGACCCGGGCCGCCTTGGTGATCACCAGATGGGTCTCAAGGGGTCCCGGCTGGAGGATTTCCAGGAGACGAATTCCATAAATCACACCGCTGGCGCCGGATATGCCGACCACGAGACGCTCGGCCATACGCTGACCTCCTGAACCTGCTGGCCCGAGGCGGGCCCCTGCGATTGCTTTAGCAGGGAAGCCGTCCGCACGGATCGTAACACAGCCCGGGGCCCCGGGCCTGGGAAGAGAGGAAGAGCTGGGCGGTCTGCCCCAGGGGAGAATCTCGGCCGTTGCCGCTAGAAGGGCACCGGGAGCGCCAGCAACTGGGTCAGGAGCTTGACGGCGTTCTCCGCGTCATTGAGATCAGCCATCTCGGCGGGGCCGTGAAGATAACGGCAAGGTATTCCCAGGGAACCGACAATGACCCCGGCCCGTGAGCGCTGAATCTCGGCGGCGCCGGTTGCTCCCTCATCACTGACCTCCAACTGGTAAGGCAGACGGGCTTCTTCCGCCCGCTGAACCATCCAGCGGACAACTCGTGGGTCGCAGAGCAGGCTCGCGTCGCGAACCTTGATGGCCGGTCCCTTTCCCAGTCCCACCGCCAAATGGGGCGCTCCCGGAGTGTCCCCGGAGGGTATGGCGCTCACCGAAATCGCGATCTCGGGCTCCAGGCGAAAGGCGGCCGTCCGGGCCCCCCGTTGGCCGACCTGCTCTTGGACTGTAAAGACGAACTGGACCTCATGGGGCGACCGTTTCAGCCGCCGGAGAGTCTCGATCAAGATCGCTACACCGATGCGCCCGTTCAGCCCTTTTCCGATCAGTGCCGCTCCTGCCTCCTCCAGAGGGGAGGCGAAGACCGCTGTGTCCCCCACTTGGAGGGGATGATTTTCTCGGTCAGAGGCGCCCACATCAATGAACAACTCACTCCAGCTGCGCCGGGCCGACCCCCGCGCCCGGTCCGCCATCCCGATCACGCCCATGCGACCGTCGCCAAAGCGCACCCGGGCCCCCGGGCATTGCAGCAGGTCCACGTCGCCCAAGGGAGAAAAGCGGGCGAAACCGTGGTCATCGACGTGGGAAACGATCAAGCCAACCTCGTCCATTGGGGCCGAGACCATAATCTTGCGCCCCGCCCGGGTCTTCTGTTTTATGACGGCATGAACATTGCCCAGAGGGTCTTCGGAGATGTAGTCACTGAGCCCTTTGAGCTCGGAGCGAACGATCTGCCGGAGGCTGTCTTCTTTGCCCGAAGGGCCGTAGGCATCGGCCAGTCGTGCGATTAGGGGCTTCACGGTTCCCTCCCAGACCTGAACGCCAACCAACGCGGTGCGGGCCCGGCTCTACCGAAGCTTGTCGGGAGCGAGACGAGCCAGGGCGGCGCGCGAAAGACGCAAGGTGTTGAGCCAATCCTCCCGGCGGGCCAGCGACCTCGGGCTGTGCAGGTAGCGGGCGGGGACCGAAAGCGAGACACTTGGGATCCCTTCCCGCGTCAGATGAATGGCCGCGGCATCGGTGGTTCCCCCTCCGGGTTGACGAAACTGGAAGGGGAGGCCCTCGGCGCGAGCGGCCTCGACCACAAGGGATACGAGGCGACGATCGGAAAGGGTTCCCCGATCCGCCAAGTAGACCGCTGGACCGGCTCCTAACTTCGTGTTGTAAGCGGCATTCTCGCTTCCGTCACCCAGGGGCAGATCGTTGGCTGGAGTGGTGTCCAGGACCAGCGCCGCCTGAGGATTGAGCGCATACGCGGCGACCTGAGCGCCGCGCAGCCCTACCTCCTCCTGGGTGGTGAAGGCGGCCAGCAGCTCGATATTGGCTGGCGGATCCAGGACCAGGCTGATCAGGGACGCCACCCCGAGCCGATCGTCGAGAGCTTTCCCCAGAAGCAGCTGGCCGCGGGCCTCAAAGCGCGTGGCGAACACGACCCGGTCTCCAGGCTGGACCCACTGGCTGGCTGCTTCCTTCGAGGCCGCGCCAATATCGATCCGCAGGGAATCCACCGGGACCGCCCTCGCGACCTCGGCCGGCCCCGAAAGGTGGATCGGTTTCACCCCGATCACTCCGGGAAGGTGATCCCTGCCGACCCAGACAGCTTTTCCCAGAAGATAACGTTCATCGACCCCGCCGACGGTTTCGAAACGGAGCATGCCGTCGCTTGATATGGCCACAATGATCAACCCCACCTCGTCTAGGTGTGCGGCGACCATCACCCGTAGCGCTCGGCGGCCTGAGGGGCGACAGCGAACCAGGATGTTCCCGAGGGCATCAACGGAGACTTGATCCGTCCGGCCCTGCAGGCTTTCGAGGACGATTCGGCGTACGGCGGCCTCGTCCCCCGACACGCCGCTGGCCTCGCTCAATCGGCGAGCCAAGTCGATCAGGTCGGGTGGGCGCCAAGGAGCGGCTGCTTTTCTTCTGGCCGCTGGGCTCTTTGTCGCCCGAGTTCTTTGGGGGGGCTTTCTGGGCATGGGTCACTCCAAGGTCAAGCGCTGAAGGAAACCTTCGTCCAGGGAGGCGCAGAACTCAGCCAGCAGCCGGCCGGCTCTGCGAATGTCCCGCAGGGCGACCACTTCCAGAGGGGTGTGCATGTAACGCAGAGGGATGCTGACCAGCATGGTGGGAATCCCCTCGACCGCGACCTGTAGGGCATCGGCGTCGGTTTGGGTGCGGCCGGGCATCACCTCGGTGAAGAAAGGGACCTCCGCCCGCCGCGCGGCCTGCTCAAACTGCCGAAACAGCCCGGGATGGATGATCGGACCCCAGCCCAGGGTGATCCCTGCCCCCAGAGGGAAAACTTTATGTTCCGGTTGACCAGGGGGACCGGCAGCGAGGGTCGCATCCACCGCCACAGCCAGGTCCGGATGGATCTCGAACGAGGAGGTGCGGGCCCCGGCGAGGTTCTCCTCTTCCCCGCTTGTGGCAGCGACCATCACGTCCCAGGAATGGGCGCGCAATCGGAGTTCCATCAGGCACAGGGTCAAAGCGGCCAGCCCAGCCCGGTCGTCCAGCGCCTTGCCGGCCAGCAGCCCGTCTCCCATCTCGAAGGGCAACTGAGCGAAGGCAATCAGGTCTCCGGGCCTGACAAGTCTGGCCGCCTCGGACGCCGAGAGGCCCAGATCCACCCACAGATCCTCGAAGCGGATGGCTTGCTCCGCCCCCTGCTGAGGGTCGAGGAGAGCCGCCGGGGCCGGCACGAGCAAGCCGGGAACTTCGCGCCGGCCATGGACCGTCACAGGTTGGCCGGGAAGAATGCGTGGATCCAGCCATCCGATCGGCCTGACCCGCAGAAATCCGCTGACCACCTGCTCAACCATCAGGCCAACGCTGTCCATGTGAGCCGCGATCAGGATCGATGGCCGGGGTTCCCGACCCTGCCCACGCTTGCGCCCGTGCAGGCTCCCTAATCGTGATACCGTGATCTCATCCAGGAGAGGACGCCAGACTTGTCGCAGGCGCTCGCGGATCGGCCCCTCATTGGCGGACAACCCGGGCTCGTTCAGGAGATCCTTCAAAACCGCCGCGAGCTGAGCATCGTCCATGGGTCCTCAACGCATTGATCGGGTCAAGGGGCGGGAGCCGTGTCGCTGGGCGTCGCCAACGGCGAAGCCGTTGCGACGGGCTGCAGGGTGAGAGTCGGGGACGGCAAGGAGGTCGGTGTGAATGTGTTGGTCGGTGTGAGGTACGGGGTTTCCGGCGTGGAGGTGGCGGTCGGCGGCCGGGCCCAGGTCGGCGTAGCCGTCGGGAGCGCGATTGGGCTTGAGGTGCCGGTGGGGGAGAGCACGGGAGTGGCCGTCGCCGACGGCGCCAATTTGAGCGCCAAGAGGACCACCCCCAGGCAATAGCATGGCAGCGTGACGAGGATCACACCTCCCAGGGTCGCATACAGACGACGCTGGCGCTGAACTCGCGCGGGAATCGGTTTCATGGGAGCCTGACATGCGACCGAAGGCACCACGACGACCAAAAGTCAAACGATGATAGCAGAGGGATCTGCCCGGCGCAACCGTTGCGATCGAAATCAATCTGTGCCACCTCTGGCGCCGAAGGGCCATCACCAGCCCACCAAATCACAGAAGGGCATCCGGATTTCCTGTGCAACTTTGTCTGGGAACGCAATTTGCATTGTTGCCCTCGGCGGGGAAGGCAAGAGGATCTGTGACGAGGGGATCAAGGGCATGCCGCCCGCCCGGGCCGTTCCTGGCCGGGGTATAATCTCGTTAAGCCAATGAATTCGGGAGCCAAAAGGTGCCGGACCGAAAAATTCGCGTGCTGATTGCCAAGCCGGGCTTGGACGGTCACGATCGCGGGGCCAAGGTGATTGCCCGGGCCCTGCGGGACGCCGGCCTGGAGGTTATTTACACAGGCTTGCGCCAGACCCCGGAGATGATCGCCGAGGCCGCTCTTCAGGAAGATGTGCAGGTCGTTGGCCTGTCGATTCTTTCCGGGGCCCATATGGTCTTGGTACCCCGCGTGCTCGAGCTCCTGCGGAGCCAGGGACAGGGAGAAGTCCCCGTCTTCGTGGGGGGAATCATTCCCGATCAAGATGCTCCAGCCCTCCGCTCGCTGGGGGTTGCCGAGATCTTTGGACCCGGCACCTCAACCGAGGTGGTCGTCGAAAGGATCCGCCGCTCTTTGGGGGAGACGGTTGCGAGTTGAGCCGAGGAATGGGCGAGGGGCTGGTCTTGGTGGGAAGTGTCCAGTCGGGCGATCGGTTAGCCCTTGCTAAACTGCTCACCCTCATTGAGAACGAATCCCCGGAAGGGGGGTCGGCGCTGGCGCAACTCTTTCCGTCTACCGGTCGGGCCCATATCGTGGGAATCACCGGCGCGCCGGGTACGGGGAAATCTTCGCTGGTCAATGAGTTGGCCAAAGTCTTCCGCCGGGGGGTCCTCCCTGCGGAGAGGGGCGGCGGCTCGCGGACGGTAGGCATTGTGGCGGTCGACCCCAGCAGCCCTTTCACGGGAGGCGCCTTTCTGGGGGATCGAATCCGCATGCGCGATCTGGCGGGGGACCCAGGGGTCTTCGTGCGCTCTATGGCCTCCCGCGGATCCTTGGGGGGCTTGGCGCGCACCACGGGGGGCGTCATCCAGGGGCTGGATGCGGCCGGCTTTGAGATCATCCTGGTCGAGACCGTCGGGGCTGGCCAAGCCGAGGTGGACATCGCTCGGCACGCGCACACGACGGTTGTGGTAGAGGCGCCCGGACTAGGCGATGACATTCAGGCCATCAAGGCCGGGGTGCTGGAAATCGCTGATCTCCTGGTCGTGAACAAAGCGGACTTGGCGGGTGCGGAGCGTGCCGTGCAGATCCTGGAAACCGCCTTGGGCCTGGCGCCGCGCCAAAAACCTGCCGCGCAGGGGAGGGAGGCCGAAGAAACCTGGGATCCGCCGGTGATGCGCACGGTGGCTTCTTCGGGAGAGGGTGTGGAGGAAGTCGCTCGCCAGATTCTCCGGCACGGCGGTTATCTGCGCGCGTCCGGGATTTGGAGTGTGCGCGAACGGGAGAGGATTGCGGCCGAGATTGAGAGCCGCGTGAGGGATCGGCTTGCCGATCGTTGGCGTCATTCGCAGCCGGACGGGCTTTTCGAGAAGACCGTGGGCCGGGTTGCGAGTCGAGAGATCTCACCTGCTGCGGCGGTCGCGATCCTGCTCGGCCAGGGTGGGACTGAGGGAATTTGAGCTCAGGAGGGTCTGGAGGCGATGATCATTGGGGAGCGGGTTCGCCTTCGGCGTGTGGAGCGCGAGGATCTGCCGCGCTTCGTGCGCTGGTTTGCTGATCCGGAAGTGCGGGCTGGCCTGCTGATGTACTTCGGCATCAGTCTGGCCATGGAGGAACGCTGGTTTGAGCAGGTGCTTCAGCGTCCGGATGACGAGCAGCCTCTGGCCATCGAAGTGCGGACGGGGCGGGATCAGTGGGAGCACATCGGCTCGGCCGGCTTGCACCACATTGAATGGCGCAACCGAAGCGCCGAGCTGGGGATCGTGATCGGCGAAAAGCGATACTGGAACCAGGGGCTGGGGACGGAGGTCATCCACCTCCTGCTGGGGCACGCCTTCGAAACCCTGAATCTGTGGCGGGTCTTCCTGCGGGTGTTTGAGGACAACCCCCGGGCGCAGCATGTCTATGAAAAGGCCGGCTTCATTCTGGAGGGGCGCCTGCGCCAAGCGGAGTTCCGCCGGGGGACCTACCGTGACGTTCGCCTGTATTCCGTCCTGCAAGAAGAGTGGGCGAAGCGGGCGTCGAACCGCGACCAGGAGTCAAGGTGAACACATACAGCGGAATCCGGCTTCTGGCAGGCACGGCCTCCAAAGAGCTGGCCGGGGAAATCTCCGATTATCTCAACGTGCCCATTTGTGATCACGAGGTGATCGAGTTTCCCAACGAGAATGTGTTCGTGCGCCTGCGCAAGAGTGTGAGAGGCCAGGACGTCTACATCATTCAGACCACATCCTCTCCGGTTCACCGCAATCTGATGGAGCTCCTGATCACGCTGCAGACCTTGAAGTTGGACTCGGCCGGCCGGATCACGGCCGTGATTCCCTACTTATGTTATGCGCGTTCGGACAAGAAAGATCAGCCCCGGGTGCCCATCACGGCGCGACTGGTGGCTGACCTGATTCAGGTGGCGGGTGCGGACCGGTACATGGTCCTGGATCTGCATGCGGGCCAGATCCAGGGGTTCTTCTCGATTCCCGGAGACGCGCTCACCGCGTTCCACATGCTCAGCGGCTACTTTGTGGAGCGGCGGGAGAGGTTGCAAGACCCCGTCATTGTCGCGGCCGACCTGGGCTACTCGAAGAAGGGCCGCAATTTCGCGGCCCGGCTCGGTTGCAGCATGGCCTTTATTGAGAAGCGACGCCGGGGCAATGATCCCTCGGCGGAGGCTCTCACCATTGTGGGCGAGGTGGCTGACCACGACGTCATCGTGGTCGACGACGAGGTCGCTACAGGCGGCTCCGTGGTCCAAGCCGTCGAACTGATCAAGGCTCACGGGGCCCGCGAGGTCTACCTGTGCTTCGTGCACCCGGTTTTTGCCCCGGACGCAGTCGGGCGCCTGGCTAGCTTGCCGGTCAAGCAAATTGTCACGACCAACACCATCCCGCTGACCGCCTCACAGCGCGCTGCTCTGGGCGATCGACTGGTCGTGCTCTCGGTCGCGCCGCTGCTGGGGGAGGTGATCCTCCGGGCGCATGAGGGGCGAAGTGTGGGGGAAATGTTCAACGAGTAAGCCGGAACACGCCGAACCCGGGATCGCCACGCCGTTCCGGCCCCCGGTCCATTCACCGAACACTCTTCTGTGTTGAAGGGGGCTCAAGAAAAGCATGCTCAGGTCGCTGGTTCGTTTGGTCGGCGGGGATCCCAACCGTCGAGACATCGAGCAATACAGCCAGCTGGTTGAGGGCATCAATGCACTCGAACCTGAATTTCGCCGTTTGAGCGACGCCGAACTTCGGCTGAAAACCGATGAGTTCCGGGCCCAACTTGCTGACGGGCAGAGCCTGGACGACCTTCTGCCTGAGGCCTTTGGGGTAGTGCGCGAGGCGGCTCAAAGGACGCTGGGTCTTCGGCCCTACGACGTGCAGCTGATTGGCGGCATGGTCCTGCATCAGGGCCGGGTGGCCGAGATGCGAACGGGCGAGGGCAAGACGCTGGTGGCCACCCTGCCGCTCTATCTCAACGCGCTGGCGGGGAAGGGAGCCCATCTTGTCACAGTCAACGATTATCTGGCCCGCCGGGATGCGCGCTGGATGGGCCCGATCTACGACTCGCTGGGCCTGAGCGTGGGCGTGCTCCAGGAGGCGGCGCGGACCGACAACGCGCGCAAGGCGTTTGTGTTCGATCCCTCGCGCTCCTCCCCCCAGGAGGACGTGCATCAACTGCGCATGGTGGACCGGGCCGAGGCGTACCGCGCTGACATCACCTATGGGACCAACAATGAATTTGGGTTCGACTACCTGCGCGACAACTTGGCCCTGCGCCGGGAGGAACGCGTTCAGGCGTCGCGCCACTATGCGATCGTCGATGAGGTCGACAACATTCTCGTCGATGAGGCCCGCACTCCGCTCATTATCTCCGGCCCGGCGGCGCTGGATCCTCAAGAATACCAGCGCATGGCGCAGATCGTGCGCCAGCTGCATCCTGAGGATTATGAAATCGAGGAGCGGGACCGGACGGTCACCCTGACCGAGGTCGGGGAGGAACATGTGGAACAGCTTCTCGGGTTTCCTCTCAGCGATCCCGACCGTCCGGAGGATGTCACCCCGGAGCAGGCCCGCCTGGCCGGCAATCTGCAGCAAGCTTTGCGGAGCGAGTTCCTCTTCAAGCGCAACCGGGACTACCTGGTGCAGGCCGGCCAGGTCATCATCGTGGACGAGTTTACAGGGCGGTTGATGCAGGGTCGCCGCTGGTCGGATGGGCTCCATCAGGCGGTGGAGGCCAAAGAGGGATTGGAGATCCAACCGGAAAACGTCACCTACGCGACCATCACGCTGCAGAACTACTTCCGCCTGTATGACAAGCTGTGCGGCATGACCGGCACCGCGGTCACAGAGTCCGAGGAGTTCAACAAGATCTACAAGCTCGAGGTCGTGCCCATCCCAACCAACCTCGAATATGTGGCCAGCCGGCCCGAATCGGGGCTGGTCGAGGTCCCCTACAAGGAAGACGGAAATCGATTCTTCCACTACGGCCGCAAGGAGCGACCGGAGGTCCCGGTCTTTTGGAAGCGAAAGGACTACCCGGACGTGGTCTATCGCACGGAGGAGACCAAGTTGCGGGCCATCTGCAGCGAGATCCTGCAAATGCATGTCCTTGGACGCCCCGTCCTAGTGGGTACGACTTCCGTGGAGCGTTCGGAAAACCTCTCCGAGCGCTTGCACGCCGAACCCCTGCGCCGCTTGGCCCTGACCCTGCTTGTGCGCGATGCCTGGTTCGAGAAGAACCACCTGCAGGAGGACGGGCGTTTGATCGAGGAGCTGCTGGTCCTCAATCAGCCTCTCAGTGCGCTGACACCTGCCGTCCTGCGGCCCCTGGCCCGGCCTTTGGAAATGTCCCTCAACCCTGAGACGGAGGAGAACCTGCTGCGGCTGGCCCGGGTTCTGGACCTGCCCGAGCTGCCGCAGGCACGGTTGCTGGAGGCTCTCCAACGAGGGATCGCCCATCAGGTGCTCAACGCCAGGAGGCACGCCGAGGAAAGCCAGATTATCGCCGGCGCCGGAGCCTTTGGGGCCATCACCATTGCAACCAACATGGCGGGGCGCGGGGTCGACATCAAGCTGGGGGGCGAGTTGGCTGAGGAGGTCCTGGCCGCGGTTAACCGCGTTCTGCGGCGGAACGGGGTGGAGAATCCCTACGACCTGAGCAATGAACAGCGGCGCGAGTCCTTGCAGGGGCTGCGACCGGAGCAATATAGCATTTATACGGGGGAAGTGGAGTATTTCTTCAAGCACATCCGGGAAGAAGAAAGGGTCCGCGAACTGGGGGGGCTGCACATTCTGGGTTCAGAGCGCCATGAGGCGAGGCGCATTGACAACCAGTTGCGGGGCCGGTCTGCGCGCCAGGGGGACCCGGGTTCGTCGCGGTTCTTTCTCTCCCTGGAAGACGACCTGATGCGCCGATTTGGAGGCTCTCAGGTTTCCGATTTGATGCAGCGTCTCAAGATCGACGATGCGGTTCCGCTGGCCTCCAGCCTGGTCAGCCGACTGATCGAACAATCCCAGACCCGAGTCGAGGGCGCGAACTTCGATGTACGCAAGAACCTGCTGGAGTACGATGACGTCCTCAACACCCAGCGCAACAAGATTTACGGCCAGCGGGATCGCATCTTTGAGAAGGAAGACCTGAGCGAGGACATCCGCTCGATGCTCGAGAATGAGGTGGGGGCCCGCGTCCAGGATGCTTCGCGGGACGCGGAGGGCCCCTGGCGCCTGATGGCTTGGCTGGACGAGGCCCAGCCTCCCTTGCTCTTGAACGAGGGCCGGATTCTGCCTTCCTACTCCCTGAAGCTCGTCCACAAGGCTCTCCTGCAGCCCGCAAGCTCGAGCCTCGCCTTGAGGGTGGAGGAGTTCGTAGGCCAGGCCATGCAGCTCGAAGGCGAACATCTGCTGCGCGCCTTCGAGGAGCAGGCGGAGCGCGTCGCGGACCACGCTGAGGAACAGATTCGTGTGCGGAGCGAGGCGGCGGAAACGGCCTTGGAGGGGGTGGAGATCGAAGCCCGGGAAGGAGATCGCGAAATCTCGCCTCAGGCGCTGGCCGATGCGGTGAGCCAGGTTGTGAGCATTGATCTCCGCCTGATTCCCAAAGAACACCTGCGCGCGGAGGCGGTCGAGGATCTGAAGCAGGATCTGCTCGACCTTGTGGAGAAGACTGCCTGGTCCCGCGCGGGCACGCAGCTTGTCTCCTGGGTCCAGCGGCGAACCGGGCTGACGGCCGATCGCCTGCCAGCGCCCTCTCCGGATCTGGATGAATCGGTGGAGAACCTGCGTCGAAATCTGCAGTCGACGCTGGACGCCCGGCGGGAGCGCGTGCTCCAGGAAGTCCACTCGGAACTCAATTCGGCGAATCCTTTCCCTGCCGATGTCAACGAACAGTTGCGTCGGCTGGTTCAGCTGCCCCTGACTTCCCAGATGGTCTTTGACGCACGGACTCACCAGCGCCGCTCCGTGACGGCCGGGCGCTTTACCTGGATCTACCTGGCCGCCTCTTTGCTGGGGAGCGGAGGCGGTGCGGAACTCCAAGAGGAGGTTACCGAGCACCTGCTGGAGGCACTCGACGCCTTCCAGGAGGAATGGGGCCTCATCTTGTGGCAGCGCTTCGGGGAGCACTCCCTGGAGGCCTTGGCCCCCGATCTCAGGGAATCCATCCGCCGGGAGTTGGGTCCGGGTCTCGTCGAAGAGAAGGCTCTGGAGACGACGGCCTTGCGCGAGTGGCCGGAAAGCGGTCGGCAGGCGGCGGTCCAAGGACTGGGAGCGGCGGCCCTGACCCGGGCCCAGCGGGAGTTGATGTTGTCGACGATTGGCCAGCTCTGGGTCGAGTACCTTACCTCGATGGAGGGCCTGCGCACCTCCATTGGTTTGGAAGCCTATGCCCAACGAGACCCTCTGGTCGAGTACAAAAGCCGCGCCTTTGACATGTTTCAGCAGCTCTTGGTCCAGGTTCGCGGCGGGGTGGTTTCGAGACTGTTTCGCCTTCGTCTTCTGCCGCCGCCCAGTGCACTCCAGGAATCGGCGGCTGGCCAGGAGACGGGGGGCGCCGCGCTGGGCAGGAATGATCCCTGCTGGTGCGGTAGTGGCAAGAAATACAAAGACTGCCACCTGGAATCGGACCGGGCTTCCGGGGCCCAAGCCAGCGAGCGGGAGCTCGCGGTTGCCGCAGGAGCCGCCCGCGGGGACTCGACGGCGGGATCGACCGGATCCGAGGGCGGTGCCGCTCCTCGCAAGCGGCGGAGGCACCACCACTAGGGAGTTCCCCCGTCCCGCGGTTGAGATGGCCGTCCGCGGCTTCTGACCTCCAGGGCGAAGATGGAACCGACCCGAGTTTATGTCTACCGTGATTCCGAGGAGGGCGGGTTCATGGCCCACATCCCGTCCCTGCCTGGGGTTAACGCGATGCATCCCCTGCGGGAGGTGGCTGTCGCCCGCGCCCTGGAAGTGCTCCAGGAAGAGATCCTTTTTCTGGAAGCCAATCTCCTCCCGGTGCCCTCCATCGACCCGGCCATTCCGATCGAGTTGGACCCGATCGCGGAGAACGTTTTCCCTGAGGATCTTGTGCCTCTAACCCGGGGCGAACTCGAGCACCTGCTGCTGCGGATGGCGCTGGCGAGGGAACGTTTTGGTCGGCTGGCGAGGGGCTTGAGCCCCCAGCAGATGAAGGCCGGGCCGGCGGGTGGCTGGAAGGCGGCTCAGATTATTGAGCACGTCGCGATCGCGGAGTGCTGGTACCTGGACCGGCTGATCCCCCTTCCCGAAGATGCGGCCGGAGCGGCCTGGGGCGCCCGGTCCCTGTTGATCGGGCGGCTCCACAGCTTGACCGAGGAAGAACTCTCTGTGACCACTTGCTTTCTGGGTGAGGAATGGACGCCCCGAAAGGTATTGCGCCGAGCGCTGGAGCTGGAGACTGCCTGGGGGGCTTACGTTCAGTCCCTGCCGCGGGCCGAGCGCGGGGTCATGCGTCCCGATCCTTGCTGGCGTGGGAATGAAACCGTGGAATCCGACCTTTTCCCCTTCGCCCGGGAAAATCTGAATCGCGGGATCAATCAACTCCTGGAGCTTGGCCTGCAGTTGGCGGGATGGCTGCGGGGCCTGGGAGAGGGGTCCTGGCTTGCGGCCCCGTCGGCCGAGCGCGAACGGTCCGAAGAGGCCTTGCGACAGCTGGCGACGGTGCACCTGCATTTTCGTGGGCGATTGGGACGATGGCCCGCTGACCCATTGGTGAGGCTGGCGCAGGTGCGCATTGTGGCAGTTCAGAGGCTTGAGGGCCTGGGAGAGAAAGACCTTCAGCGGGTCAACCGCGCGCCCTGGGGAGAGACCTGGACCGCTCGCAAAGTGCTGCGGCGGTTTCTTGAGCACGAGCGGCAGCATTACGATCACCTGCGCCAGGTTCTGGCCCAGGCAGGGGAGTAGGGCGGCTAGGAACGGAATCCCCGGGAGCGGGGTGGAAGGGGCGAAAGGCGGTTGGGATTACCGGTTGCAGGAGGCTGGGAGGTAGAACAGATGAGGCAGGGGCCTGAGCTTTGCCTGTTAAACGATGGAGTCGTGCGGCAGGATCCGGGCGGACCGTTCGGACTCGTGCCGGCTGCTCTCTGGGAAAGGAGTTTCCCGGAGGAGGCCTGGAGCAAGGTGCCGCTGGTCCTATGGTCGCTGCTCGTTCGCTCGGAGGGGAAGACCATCCTCGTTGATACGGGGTTGGGCACGAAACTTGATGAGGCCGCCTTGGGGCAATGGGATCTGGAGCGCCCCGAAGGCGGCTTGCTGGAGGGACTGCATCGGCTGGGGACCTCTCCGGAGGATGTGGATCTGGTCATTAACACGCACTTGCACGCCGATCACTGTGGAGGCAACACGCGGATCGAGGCCGGAAGCCTCGTGCCGAGCTTTCCACGGGCCGAATACTGGGTGCAGCGGTTGGAGTGGGCCCAAGCCTCTCTTCCGGATGAGCGGACACGCCACACCTACTCTCCGGTGAACTTTTTGCCCTTGGTGCGCGAAGGGCGGATGCGCCTGCTTCACGGCGACACCCCTGCGACGCACGAAGTTCGTTGCGTAGTAACCCGCGGGCACACCCGCGGCCACCAAAGCGTGCTGGTGGAGGGTCTCGCTTCGCCGGTTTTTTTCACGGGTGACCTGGCCTCGCTGGCAGTTCATTTTGCGCACCTGAGCTGGCTCACTGCCTACGACGTCGAGCCGCTGGAGACCCTGCGCAGCAAGCAGCGCTGGCAGGCTTGGTCGGTGGAATGCGGGGCACGCGTCATTTGTGCTCACGAGAAGTACCAACCGGTGTTCCAGGTTGAGCAAGCAGATTCGGAACTTCGATTGCGCCCCGCCGCCCGGCCCGGCGGGTAGCTTCACGCCTGGCCCGGTCCCCCGGAAAGAACGCAATGGAGGCACCAACCCGCGGCAGCCTGTGGGTTATCCCTGGCGCGTGGTGACGTAGAAGAAATCCCGTGCCGAGGGACCGAGATAGCGCCCCTCACCCTCGCTCATCTCGGGAAAAAGTGGATAGGCGAAAAAGCGGCCCCCCACGGCTCGAATGCTTACGAATTCCACCCAGAAATTGTTGATATCAAGCTCGAGGGCATTGTCGGCGCCGGCCGCACCGAGCGTGGTCGCCAGGCCGCGCACGCTGAGGCTGGGGCCAGCGGCATACAAGAGCACTTGGCCGTTACGACTTAGCCCCAGACCGGACCGCCAGGTGAGGGTCTTGCCGGTCAGCAGTGTTCCCCACAGGTCGTAGGAGACCAGGTCCACCTCGGGATTGACCTGCCCGCCATCGAGGATCAGCGGGCCGTTCTGCCTCCAGGCCGCAATCTCAGGTCCCAGAGGGAACCGCCCCCACTGATCGATTTTCACCTGCCCATCCTCATTGAGGACCACCGTTCCCATCCCGTCTCGGGGTGGCAGGAGGACCGCCCCATCGACCATCACTCCGAAGTTCCCGTGGCGCCCTCTGAAGCCCCCGTTGAACGCGGCCAGAAGGACGCCCGAGGCCTTATCGGAGGGGGCAATTCTCCCCGTTCGCACCAGAGGCACATCCGACTCCGGCTCCTGAGTGCCTACCACGTAGTGCAGGCGAGTGGTTTCTAGGTTGAAAGCAACCACGCCCACAACAATGTAGGGACGTTCGGGGTCGGGCTGGAAGAAGGCACGTTCCGCAAAGACCGTTCCCGACGCGCCCACCAAGTATGGAGACCACTTGCCCTCCCCCGCGAGATGGCCCAGAGGGGTGCCTGGGGCAGGCGGCCATTCCGCGGGGGTGGGGCCCGGTTGCTGGGGCGGGCCCGGGGTGGAAGCCGAGACGGTAGACGGAGCGGGAGAGGGAAACGGCGTGAGCGTCGCTAGGCGGGCCGGGCTGGCCGTTGCGTT
This sequence comes from Anaerolineales bacterium, assembly GCA_049511715.1. Lineage (GTDB taxonomy): Bacteria > Chloroflexota > Anaerolineae > Anaerolineales > RBG-16-64-43 > JBEKHT01. Next base: position 108,139 of record JBEKXU010000004.1, on the reverse strand, counting down.
CGGAGCGGCAGGCACGACGAGCACTGAGGCCGGGGCCCAGGGGGCCGCAGGCGAGAAGAGGCCCAGGGAGTACTCGGCCAAGCGCACCTCGTCCTCCATCTTAAACAGGATCACTTCCATGCGCGAAACCGTTTGATCGCCCAGGATGGAACGAAGCCAGTCCGCTCCCAATGCCTCAATCTCGGCCCAGCGGGGGGCGACGTAACCGCACGCGCCCAGGATTAGGAGGCCAAGGATGGCAAGGGTTGCGAGCGGGGACCAGCCGCGGGAATGCGAAGGTTTGCGCGGGGGGATCATGTCCAGATTTCAGATACCGAGCCACAGGCGCCCGGAAGGAAGGGTTTCTTCCGGCGCCATCCGGATCCGGTCGCGAAGAGTCAATTATAGCGGCGGAAGAATGAAAGTGGAGCCCTTTGGGGAAATACCTCAGGATCCTCGTTGGGCGTCGCAAAAACGCTGCCCTTGCGTTCCCTGAGTCTTGCCGCATGCAGTTGGCCCAAGCGTTGTTCGATATGACGGGCCTATGGGTCCCGCGCGCGGTCTCCGCGCCTGGAGGGTTTCCCGGGGCGAGTGAGCTTTTCCATTCAATTCGTGAACCTCGGGGCGGTGGCCAAGCGGGGAATTGATCGGCGGCACAGTTGATGTCGTGCGAGTGATCATGTTCCTGTGGCCGGGTGATCATTATCGCGGCGATAAGTGATTTCAAGCCCTAACCTATCTGGATTGCGACCACTAGACTCGGTCTGGAATCCCTGACAAGGCCCACCGGGCATGGCTGGCGGGCAAAGCGGCTCCGCCCGGGGCGGAGCTCGAGTTTTTTTTCGATCGTCCTCAAGGAGCATCAATGCCCGAGACGCCCAGCGCCAGTCCCGTTCTTGATCGCAAGGCCCGCATGAAAATCCCGTTCGAGGACTTGCCGACTCGTCCTGTTTCGGAGCGGCTACTCGATTTTGGTGAGACGTTTCTTCCGCTAGACGAGGAACGCGCCCGGCGCGAGGCCATGCGGTGTATCCACTGCCCCGATCCGGCTCCTTGCTCGGAAGCCTGCCCCGGCCACAATGATATTTCCAAGGCGCTGCTGCTGATCGAGCAAGGAAAATTTCTGGAAGCCGCGGAAGTCTACCGCCAGACTAGCTCTTTGCCCGAAATTTGCGGCCGGGTCTGCCCGCATGAGCAGCTGTGTCAAGGAGCCTGCGTCCGGAGCAAGCGTGGGGAGCCGGTCCTAACGGGGGCCTTGGAGGCCTTCGTCGCGGACTTCCAGCGCCAGCACTCGCGGGTCGAAGTTTCAAAGGGCGCCCCCTCCGGGAAGCGGGTTGCGATTGTTGGGTCGGGTCCAGCGGGCCTGGCGTGTGCTGAGCAACTCCTGCAGCGGGGTCACGCGGTAACCTTCTTCGAGGCTGCGCCCTCACCCGGAGGCCTGCTGATCTATGGGATTCCCAATTTCAAGCTTTCCAAGAAGGTTGTTGACGCGCGCATCGGCGACTTCCGCGAGGCGGGGGCGGAGTTCGAGACCGGGGTCCGCATTGGACGAGATCACACTATTGACCAGATTCTTGGCGAGGGGTACCAAGCCGTGTTTGTCGGTGTCGGGTCCGGGATTCCTGCCACGATGAAGGCGCCAGGAGAGGATCTGCCGGCCGTATACCAATCTACCGAATTCCTCGTACGCACCAATGTTGATCCGGCCCTGCTTCCTCCTGGCCAGCGCGAGCGTTTGCAGGTGGGTCGCAAGGTGGCCGTCGTCGGAGGAGGCGACACAGCCTCCGATTGCTTGCGCACAGCCCTCCGCCTGGGAGCCGAGGAAGTTACTTGCGTCTATCGCCGCACGGAGGCGGAGATGCCGGGTGGGCGCAAGGATCGTGCGCTGGCGCGGGAAGAGGGGGCTCGGTACCGCTTTCTCACCCAGCCCATCCGCTTTCTGGCCGGACCGGACGGTCGGGTCAGCGGGGTCGAATGTCTGCAGTGCGAACTGGGCGAGCCCGACAAGTCCGGCAGGCGCCGACCGGTCCCGATTGAGGGGTCCAACTTCACGGTGGAAGCGGATACGGTCGTCCTGGCGCTGGGCTACTGGCCGGACCCGGAGATCGGGGAATCAACGCCTGGCTTGCAGGTCCGCGACTATGGACTCGTCGTTGTTGATCCGGAGACAGGTGCCACCTCTCGTCCAGGCGTCTTCGCGGGCGGAGATGGAGTCACCGGGCCTGACTTGGTAGTGACGGCTATGGTCGCGGGAAGAAAAGCGGCGCGAGCCATCGATGAGTACTTGATGGCCGTCTGCTAGGTGGGTCTGAGCCTCCCTTTATGCTTGGGTTGGTCGGCGGCCGGAAGGCCGCCGATTCTTCTGCACGCCCAGCATGGGCGCCGACTTGAAAGGCGAAGGGCCTTTTCCGAGCTGATGGCTCCAGCGGTCGCCAAAAGGAAACCCGTTCCCTCGGGCCGCGCAAGGAGGGGGATTCAGGGCACAGGCCAGAGGGGTCGCTGGGTGCCCTGTTGTTCAGCGAACCCGTGCGTGTCCTGTGGTGTGAGCCTGCATGGGGGTGTTCGGCCAGCGGGCTAATCGTTCGCCTTGGGGAGTTGCTCGAGCTGAATCTCGTTATCTCGCGCCTCCCGGGAGGAAAACCCTGGGGAGGGGGGCGGCAGGGCAGTGCGCTGCTGGGTTTCGGTGTTGAAGGCTCGCAGTCCGCGGAGCGGGAGGCCCAGCGCAGCGCGGCGGAGAAGCCGCACGGGTTAAGTTCGGCCCGGGGAGGGAAGAATCGGCGCCCGAAGAACTCCCCGGGTCGGCGCAGGTCAAAGGCGACTCGGTCGGTGGGTGTGGCTGTTCAGTCCGAAGAAGTCCTCGGTCCCGTGCGCCTGGGGGGCCTGCTCCCCGCGGCGGCCAAGCCAGGGAGGCGGAGTAGCACGGCCCGCCCGCGCGGCTCCATTCCGCGCGGTCCCACTTGACGGCATTGATCTTGCAGCCTTTGTTCACACCGAGCCCGAGCGGCTAGGCTTCCGGGTAGAATAGGGGAATGCCCTCCTTGCAAGTCGAAATGAGGCCTTTGCTGGTTCGTGCGGGGAAGCTGGAGGATACTTTTCCCGCAGGTTATCAGGTTAGGACCGCACCAAGGCGCTGCGCGCGGGGCCGTGCGGGGGAAACGCTGGTCCTGGCCTTGGATGCAACCTGGATGCCGCTGGGTGATTCTCAGGCCCAGCACTTGTGTGATCTTGCGGCCCGCGCCTACTTTGACACCCCCGGCTCGGTGACGGCTGCGCTGCGGGCCTCGTTCACAGCAGTCAACGACGAAGTTTTCCAGGGGACTGAGGAATGGGTGGGGGTTCTCGGTCCCCAGGCCCAACCGATTCAAATCAACTTGGCGACCGCGGTGCTGCACGAGGAGGCGCTGTTCCTGGGCTTCGCGGGCGAGGTCCTGATCCTGGTGGCAAGCCACGGGTTCCTGGAGGGATTCCCGACGCAAGGTGAAAAACCGGGACAGCCCCTGGGCGCCTCACGGACGGCCGAGTTGCACTACGGTCATATCTCCCTGCAGCCGGCGCACGACTCCGAGCCATTTCCTACCCTGCTCCTTTCGGGTTTGCCCGCTGCGGCGTGGCGGAATGCCCTGGACAATGCCAGCCGGCTTTCCCTGCACGCAATCGCCGAGCGAATGAGCCAAGCCCCGACAGATGCCAACCGAGATCTGGCGGCAATTCTGGTTCGCTTGGTGCCCGAGGCTGCGGCTGCTCGGGCGGCGCCGGAGCGAAGCGCGGTCTTGCCCCGTATTTCGCTCAGTTCCCTGGGGGACGGCAAGCCTGCCGTCGCACGCGAGTCGCTGGGAGAACTAGGCTTGCCTGGCATGACTCCGGAGCTATCCCCTAAGCGAGAGGCCCCAGGCGTGGCGGGGGCGGCTCCTCTTTCCACGCGCATGGAAGAGCCGGCGTCTGGCGGCAATCAGGGGGCGAAGCTGCGATCCCCAGCGCGACGCGATCCGCGAGCAGGATCGAGTACACGCGTTTCCGAGCCGGGACTGCCACTGGAAGGGCTGGTCCCGGAGAGACAGCAGGGGGAGGAAGCCACGGAACTGAATCTGGTCTCCGGGCTGCGCTCCTTTGCTCGAGCCACACGGGTCAGCTTTGAGGCGGGGTGGGCTGTCCTGAGTGCAGGCCTGAGGCGGCTGACACCCGAGGGACCCCTGCCGAAGGAGGGGTCGTTCAGCCTTCCTTCCCGCGCGATGCTGGCCACGGCGATCGTGGTACCTTTGGTCGTCGTAGCCATGGTCGGGGTCCTGTATTACCAGCGTGGCCGGGCCGAGAAGTTTGCGCTGGTCTTGGGCCAGGCACAAAGCTCGGCCCAGGCCGCCGCGGGACAATCGGATCCCAGCCTAGCACGGCAGCAGTGGACGCGGGTGCTTGCCCTGGTGGATGAGACCTCCCAGTACGGCGAGTCTGCGGAGCTGGAAACGATTCGCACTCAGGGAACGCATGCGCTCGATGTTCTCGACGGGATCACCGCCCTTAACTTCCAACCGCTGGTACCAAACGGGCTGGGGGCCGGAACCCGCATCACGTCCCTGGTGATCGGCGACGAGGAAATCTTCGCCCTGGATGCGGACCGCGGTCAGGTTCTGCGGCTCGTTATGGCCCAGGGAGGTTACCAAGTGGATGACAGCTTCAACTGCCAGGCCGGGAACTACCCCGAGCAGTCCGTGGCGACGCCCGTGGATATTGCTTGGGTGCCGGACATCACCGTCGGATCTCAGGTGCCTAGCTCGGCTCAAAGTGGCGTTCTGGTTGCGGTAGATGCCAAAGGAGGTGTGCTTTACTGCCCGCCGGGTGGGACCGCCGTGGCCGGAGCACTGATCCCACCCCGCACGGGATGGCTCAGCCTGCAGGCGATTGATTACTACGACGGCAGCCTCTATGCTCTCGATCCGACCGCGAACGGCTTCTGGCGCTACCCGACCAACGGCTTCAACTTTGACCAGCCGCCGGAGGATTACTTTAATGCGGCCGTGCCGAATATCACGGACGCCATCGACTTTGTGGTGGCCGGTGGGGATGTCTTCTTCCTCCATGCCGATGGGCACCTCACCCGTTGCACCTACAACCCCCTGTTGCCGCTCCCAGGAAATGCGGGAACGGGCGCGAATGTCTGCACGGACATTCCCTACCATGACACCCGTCCGGGGCGCCAAGCGGGGCCCCGGATTGTGGACGCACAATTCACTCAATTGCGCTACGACCCACCTCCCGAGCCCTCCCTCTTTTTTCTAGACTCCTTTGGCCGCGGGGCCTTCCGATTCAGCCTGGCGCTCGACTTCCTGGCGCATTACCGCGTCACGGCTGCCCCGCCGGGAGATGCTACGGCGCTGGCGGTGGGACCGGACAAGACCCTCTATTTGGCTATCGGGGATCAGATCTACTCTGCCCAAACCGCGTTGCCCTGAATCGCCAGCGCGGCCCCCATCTCTTTTGACAGTCCGTCCCGCCACGGCTACAATTCCGCCTAACCACCTATTCTGATGCGGGACAATGCCTCCATGAGTCGCTGGTCGGAGAAATACGTTATTGGCCTCACCGGAAACATCGCCACCGGCAAAAGCGTCGTGCGGAAAATGCTGGAGCACCTGGGAGCCTACGGCATCGACGCAGATGCCCTGGGGCACCGCTCCATCTCCAAAGGGGCGCCCGGGTACCCGGAGGTTGTGCGCCTCTTTGGTCAATGGATTCTGGACGAGAACGGGGAGATCAACCGGCAGTCGCTGTCCAAGCTGGTCTTCTCGAATCCCGCCCTTCTGGCCAAACTAGAGGAGATTGTTCACCCGCTGGTTCGGGAGGCCGTGGACCTGTTGGTGAAGCGTGCCCACGCTCACGTGGTGGTGATCGAGGCGATCAAGCTCTCGGAATCGGGCTTGGCGAAGGAATGCGATGCGATCTGGGTGACTGATGTTCCGGAATGGGTCCAGATGGTCCGCTTGCGGGAAAAGCGCGGACAGAGTGAAGCCGAGGCGCGCCTCCGCGTGAGTGCGCAACCGCCGCAGCGGGAAAAGCTGGACCGGGCGGACGTGGTCATCCACAATGACGGTTCTTTCGAAGCCACCTGGGATCAGGTTCAGGAAGCGTGGGAGAGAATCCCCCAGGCGCCTGAGGCCGTCACCACCCCACTGCCCCGAGCCGAAGCAGCCGTTCGCCGGGGGAAGCCGCCTGATGCCGATCAGATCGCCGCTTTCATCAACAGCCTGACCCGTCCCCCTCACCCCTTGGGCCGGGAGGATGTGATGGCCGCTTTTGGGCAGAAGGCCTTCTTCCTTCTGGAGCGGAATGGCAGCATCATCGGCCTCATTGGATGGCAAGTGGACAACCTCGTCACCCGCGCGGACCAGGTGCTTCTGGACCCATCCCTCCCCACAGACCGGGGCCTGCCGCTCTTGTTGCATGCGGTCGAGGCGGCTTCCTCCGAATTGCAGAGTGAGGCGGCTGTGATCTATGTGGATCGGAGCATGGCTCGAGATCGGGTTTGGCGCAGGGCAGGTTACGAGCCTTCCTCTCTGGGCAGTCTGGGTGTCCATGCATGGGAGGAGGCCGCCCGAGAAGCCTATGTGCCTGATGCTCAGCTCTTCTTCAAGCGTCTGCGCGAAGACCGCGTGCTAAGGCCGATATGAGGCAACTGGAGGCTTGGACCAAGGCCCATCCCCGGCTGGCCGCCTGGGTCGTCCTGGGGGCCATCCTGGACGGGGTGGTAGCGTTTGATTGCCGCTCCTTGCGCCTGGGCCGGAGCCGGGTAGGTCTCTTGCTACTAGCGACGACCTGCGCCGCCGCGATTGCTGTCCGGTTGGTGGAATGGGAGTGAAGATCGCTTAGCCTGGCTCTGGTCGTATCGAGCGCCGGGAAAAGCACCGGCCCGCGAGGCGCACTTCCTCCCGCGGGCCGGGCTTCGTCTCTGGGGGTGGCCGGTTGCGCGCTTGGTTTACGTAGCAGGGGCGGCCGGCGCCGAGGCTGTCCGATCCACTTGGGGATAGGTCCTAGCGCCGAAGCGCGTCATCACCACGCCGCCCAACCCAAGCAACCCGATCACGACAGGAACGACCCAGCCCACGCAGGGCACCAATCCAATGAAGTTGGCTGCCAAGGTTAGCACCAGGGTCCCGATTCCGGCCTCGCCTGCAGGGTGCAGAACCCAATGAAATGCCTCTGCCAGTCTCTGGCCCACCTCCTGTCCGAGGGCGACCCAGCCGTAGACGAAGGCGGCGGCCAGGACCAGCCCGCCCAACAGACTGAAGGGGATGAGGCAGATGGTAATCGCCAGCAAAAGAAGCAGCACGGGAACGACTATGATCGTGAGCAGTCCCACCCCGCCGGCTATGAGGGCTTGGCCCACGGCAGCTCGGGCCACCCGGCGGGTCGGCTCAGCCCAGAACAGCACGACCAAAACTGCTAGGGCGGCCAGGGCAAGACTCTGCAGGCCGATCATAAGGGCCTGCAAAACCGGAGTGAGACCCGGTTGCCAGAAGCCGGGAGTGCCGAAGGGTCGAAACTGGAATGACGGGATGGGGAACTGAAGCGGGCCCTGGACATTGTTTCCGCCGAGGATTTGTCCGTAGATCTTGGACCCCTGCGCCTGATTAAGAATCCCGCCCAGGGTGGTGGCGTCCCCCCGCACGACCGAGTCGCCGCCCAGGTTCGTCATGCCGCCGATCACGACCAGGTCCCCCACGATTTGGCCGTCGCAGCTGAGTGTGCCGCCGATGAGCACCACATTCCCGGTCACCAATGACTCGGGTTCCAGGGTCACCGCCCCTCCGATCACCATCAGGTCGCCGTCCAGGGTGTCCCCGCGCGCCAAGGTATAGGTGCCGCCCAGAACCACCTTCCCATTCCTCACTCCGCTGGCCAACGCGGGGCCGGGCAGGGCGAACAGCAGGACTAAGACAAGAAGCGGCAAACTCCGTAGATAGGGATTCATTTTCGGACTCCTTGCACATCCATCCGCAGAAGAACAAAGACCCAGAGGGCGCAGAGGAACCCCAAGCTCACGGCCAGACCGGCCCAAATGGGCAGCGGGACCAACTCCCTCGCGCCTTGCAGCATAACGGACCAGAGCACTTCCGCCACGCGCAGCTGGGAGGCCAGTGAGGTCGTCAGAAGGAAGAGCTCCACGACCCAGTGGATCGGCGAGAGCGCCAGGGCCGCCAGTTGCAGGGCGAGAATCGCCGACAGGATCAGGGCTCCAGCCCCGCACAGCGCCAAGATCACCCAGGCGGACCACAATTTCTGTCGGGCCTCACGGCGCTGGCGCATTTGGCTCCAGCGCTCCACGAAATCACGAGGCGGTCGAGCCACGCCCATCTCGCGCAGCGCGGCCTGGGATTCGTCCCCTAGCCTCGCCAGCTGGCGGCACCCAGGGCACTCGCTCAGGTGATCCTGGAGAGCCTGCTGTTGCTCCTTCGAAAGAGCCTCCTCCGGGAAAAGCCAATCCTCAAAAGGCAGGTGCGGCATGCGGCTTCCTCCTTTGCGGGTCTGCTTTCGCGGGCAGGGTCGACCACTGGTCGGCCAGGGTTCGGCGGGCGCGGTGCAGCCGGCTCTTGACTGCGCCCGTTGACAGGGAGAGGGCCTCGCTCATTTCTTCGTAGGACATGTCATACCAGTACCTCATCATCAAGGCTGCTCGATCCTCGGGGTCTAGCTTCTCCATCGCCGCGCTCAGCGCCCGCTCGCGCTCGGCTGCCTCGGCGCTCAGCTCGGGCCCGGGGCTAGGATCAAGCAATTCTTGCTGGGGCTGGAGCGCCTCCAACGAAGTGGGGGCCGTCTTTCTGCTGCGGAGCAGGTCAATGCAGTGATGAGCCGCGATGGCGAGAAGCCACGTGCCGAATGGCCGTCCCAGGTTGTAACGGCGAATCGCGCGATAGGCTCGCCAAAAGGATTCCTGCGTTGCATCCTCGGCTTCCCCTGGGTTGCCGAGCATGCGCAGGCATAGGTTGTAAACCGGGGCCTGGTAGGCTGCGACTAGGCGGTCGAAGTACTCCCCCTCTCCGTCCTGGGACCTCTTAATCCAATCCTGGGGAACCTCAACCACGGTGGCTTCTCCGGCTTAACCTTGCCCTCGGGAAAAGGGGCAAAGTTAGGCGCGACCTCCCGGCTTGCAACCCGGGGGCGCTAGTCACTCAGGAGCGAAAGACTGCCTAGGCCCATCTCTATCGTGATGGAGAGCAGGGGGCCCGTCCCGCCATGACGATAGGTGGAGCCGCTTGCCCGCCAGCCGGCATCGGTTTGCACGCTCGAAGGACCGCTCTGAGTGGTCACTAGGACGTTGAGCCCGGTCGGGACCACAAGGCGGACGGAGCTCACCCCGGTGCGGAGGCGCAGTGTGGCGGAGTGGCGGAGTTCTCCTCCGAAGTCCAGGGTAAAGTCGCCTGCCCCTCCGTCGAATGTCATTTCCTGGAAATTGGCGTTGGCTAGGCCCCGCAAGGTGGCGGTTGAAGCTCCCGTCCGGAAGCTAAAGAGTTGCATGGTTTCCGGATTGGGTTGTCCGAAGTTGACTTCGGACTGGCTTGCGCCGTCGGAGATACTCAGGTTCCGAAGGAAGAGCCCTGTCAGGTCGAGGTTCCCGTGGTAGGCTCCTGCCTCAATGGTCAGATTCATGGGAACAGGGCCCAGCCTGAAATCCCAGTCGTTCACAACTTGCGGCCCTTCGAGGGCAAAGGTGGAAGTGGAGGTCTGCTGCCGGATGGTTAGATTGGAGCCGGAGCGCTGTACCTGCGGGGCCCAATCGGCCACGTTGTAGCGAATGTTCCCCTCGGCCAGCCCCGAGGCGCCGGCGGATAGGTGAAGGCTGCCCGACCCCAGCTCAAACGTAACGGAGGCGGCCTGGCCGGAAGCTGGCAGAGGTTCGTTGATCGTCAGCGTCTGGGTCGGACCAGTCTGGACCTGCTGCACGCTGAAGGTCAGCCCGGAACAGGCCAAGGTCGCTCCGGCCAAGGTCGCTAGCACTGCCAGGAAGGAAGGTCTCACGGGGAATCTCTCCATCGCCAAGTTGGCTGCCGGGTCATGCCCTTGATGGATGGGCAGGAGGATGGCCTAATCCAATATACGCAAATTCGGCAGGCGGGTTGCGCGGGAGGGAAAAAGCAAGGCGCCAGCCTGGCTGGCGCCCGGAGTTGCCTTTTGCGGAGGCCCCCAGCCCGGAGAAGGGGTGCAGGGCGCGCCGGTGGTCAGGGTCCTTTTCAGGGAGCCGCCTCCGCCTCGGGACCTGCGTCCTCGGTGGGCGGTTCCTCTTCCGGAGGAACCTCTTCCTTGGCACCCCCTGGTTCCAGGTCGCGCATGGCGGCTTCCCAGTCCAAGTCCGCGTAGTCGGGGGAGTTCACCCGCCTCAAACTCAAGCCGATGCGACGTCCCTCAGCGTCCACCTTGACCACGCGCAAGGTCAACGTCTGCCCCTCCTCAATCACCTCCCGGGGATGTTCGATATGCTTGTCCGCAAGCTCGGTGAGGTGGATGAGCCCCTCGACTTCCTCATGCCCTTCCAGACGAGCGAACGCGCCGAATTTGGCCAGTTTTGTGATCGTGGCGGTCACCAGTTGGCCTTCGTGGAGCTCACTGACCACCTGCTGCCAGGGATCCTGTTCGAGGGCCTTCATCGAGAGGCTGATGCGCTTCCGCTCGCGGTCCACGCCCAGCACCTTGACCTGCACCTTCTGCCCGACCTTGAGCACTTCGGAGGGGTGGTTAATGCGCTTCCATGAGATCTCGGACAGGTGGACGAGTCCATCGGCGCCTCCCAGGTCCACGAAGGCGCCAAAGTTGGCTAGGCTGATGACATGCCCGCTATGGACCTCTCCTTCATGCAATTCGTTAAGCAAGCGCTCCTTTTGGCTCTCGCGGGCCTCCTTGGCTGCGGCGCGCTCGGAAAGGATCAAGCGGTTCCGGCTGCGGTCCACCTCGATCACCTTCACGTGGATCGGCTCGGCGACCATCTTGCTCCATTTCTGTTCGGGCGTTTCCCCTTCACTCCGATGTCTGCGGCCGAGGCTGAACTGGGAGGCGGGCACAAAACCACGCAGGTTGCCGACCTTGACGATCAGGCCGCCCTTGTTAAACCCGTCCACCCTTCCGCCGAAGACTTCCTGACTCTGGCGCATGTCCTCCACGCGCTGCCAGTCATTTTCCTCCTGGGCGCGCGCGAGGGAGAGAAGTACATTGCCGGCGTGATCCTCCGGGTTCACCACGTAGACGGTGATCTCCTGACCTTCGCGGAGGGCGGCTCGCGCCTCGGCATCCAGCCGTTCGAGCTCTCTGGCCGGGATGACCCCTTCCGATTTGGTTCCGATGGAGACCAGGATCTCTGCCGAGGTGACACGCGCAATCACGCCCTTGCGGATTTCGCCGCGTTTGGGCTGCTCCCCTGCATCCGATTGCTGCAGGAGACTATCCATGAGGTTGTCCGATGGCGGGTTCTGCGGCTTTGGTTCTTCGGCGTCCAGCTTTTCAGGATTGGATTCCATCAATGTCGGTTGCTCCGGTAATGAAGATAAGAGCATTATAAGAGCGAAGAGAGTTCCTGGCAACCGGGATCCGCCAGGGCGATCTCGGCGGGGGGACCTCCGGTCTTCTTTTCGTTAGGACCCTTGGAACCGGGCGTGCCGCCTCTGGGAAGATTTTCCCCGCCCGGCCCAGGTCGCGAGATATAATGGTTTTCGGGTGGATGCTGCCATGCCAGCGATTTTTCCCTTTACCGCGATTGTGGGGCAGGAGCGGATGAAGCGCGCCCTGCTGCTAAATGCCGTGAATCCGCGCATTGGAGGCGTGCTAATTCGCGGGGAGCGCGGGACGGCGAAATCGACGGCTGCCCGTGCTCTGGCGGCCTTGCTGCCAGAGGTCAAAGTCGTCGAGGACTGCCGCTTCGGTTGCGATCCGGACCGCCCAACCACCTGGTGCACGGAATGCCGCGAACGCAACCGGGAAAACGGGTCGCTGCCGTTTGTCTTGAGGCGCACCTCGTTCGTCAACCTGCCCGTGTCGGCGACCGAGGACCGGGTGGTAGGCACCCTCGATATAGAGCGAGCCATCCAGAAAGGGGAGCGCTACTTCGAACCGGGCGTCCTGGCGGCGGCGAATCGGGGCCTTCTGTACATCGACGAGGTTAATCTCCTGGATGACCACGTGGTCGATATCCTGCTCGATTCGGCGGCCATGGGGATGAACATTGTCGAGAGGGAAGGCATCTCCTTTGAACACCCGGCCCGGTTCATCCTGGTTGGAACCATGAACCCGGAGGAGGGCGACCTGCGGCCGCAACTCCTGGATCGCTTTGCCCTGTGCGTCGACGTGCATGGCATCACCGAGGCGCCCGATCGGGTGAGCATCATGGAGCGCAACCTATCCTTTGAGGACGACCCGGAAGAGTTTCGCGCCAACTGGATGCCCAGAGAACGCGAGTTGTCCCAGGAGATTGAGCGAGCGCGGGAGGTGGTGGAGAGGGTGTCGTATTCAAGCCGTGACCTGCTCTCCATCGCCGGCCTCACGGCCTCTCTGCAGGTCGACGGCCACCGGGCGGACTTGGTGATCCTCAAAGCGGCCCGAGCCCAGGCGGCCCTGGAGGACCGAGCTGCGATCAATGACCATGACATTGCTGTGGCCGCCGAGCTGGCTCTGCCTCACCGGTTGCGGCGCGGCCCCTTTCAGCAGGCCGAGGTCAGTCTCTATAACCTCGAAGAACGAATCGAACAAATTCACGCCGAGCTGCAGAACGGAGAGGAAGCCGAGCCTCACGCCCCCGAACAGGAACTCGCCAGCGCGGTAAAAAAAAAGATGAGCTGATCCGCGCACCGCTCCAGGAAGCGCCTCCGCAACAAACCCCGGTCGAACCGTCCCGTCAGTCGGCAGGCGAAAGCCGCGAAGCCCCCTGGTGGGAGGGGGGCCAGAAAGTCAAAATTGGCCCGGAGTTTTCTCCGCGCCGACTCGCCACTCCCTTGGACCGCCTCACCCGCCGCGAGCGAGGGCGTCGCTCGCGCACCCGGACCGAGCAGAAGCGCGGTCGCTATATCCAGGCGCGTCCCACCCCCGGAAAGGCGGACGATCTGGCCTTCGACGCGACGCTGCGGGCCGCCGCCCCCTTTCAGCGGGAGCGTGAAAAGGAGCGTGAGCGGGTTGCCTTCGCTGTTCATCCTTCCGACTACCACCGCAAGATCCGCGTGAAGCGGGCAGCGAACCTGATTCTCTTCGTGGTGGACGCTTCGTGGTCCATGGCCGTCGCCGAACGGATGTCGGCTACCAAGGGGGCTATCCTCTCCCTGCTGACGGATGCCTATCAGCGCCGGGATCGCGTCGGACTCGTGGTGTTTCAAAAGGATCGTGCTATTCAAGTCCTGCCTCCGACGCACTCCACTCAGCTGGCGCAGAAGGCCCTGGCGGATATCCCCGTAGGTGGCAAGACCCCTCTGTCCGCTGGATTGGCGATGGCCCTTAAGGTCATCCGTCAAGAAAAGACCCTGCATCCTGAGGTGATGCCGATGATGATCCTTCTCACCGATGGGGCCGCGAATGTTTCCATGGGATCCCTGCCCCCGATCGATGAGGCCCATCGTTTTGCTGAGGAAATCCAGGAATCCGGCGTGCGGAGTGTGGTGGTGAACATGGAACACGCCGCCTTTGACCAGGGGTTGGCTCGTCGCTTGGCCGAGCACCTGAAAGCGCCGTGTTACACACTTCAGGAATTAAAGGCGGAATCCCTGTATCAGACGGTCCGCTCCGAATTGTGGACTTGAGCAGGACGCGATAGGAGGGTGGGGCCCGCCTCACGAGGCGGGCCCTTCTGGCTAATCGGTTCGATATCTCGACACGCCGCTGCCTTCCGGGCACCTGCGGGCCGGGAAAATTGGGTCAGGCGGCCTCCTTACTTGCCTTTACAGGCCTTCACAACCTGGTGAAAACAGAGGTATAATGGTATAGAGGTTATATACCAGTGCTCACTCCTAAGGGGCAAAGGATGAGGGTAGCCCCCTTCGCAAGCCTCCTTCCTTTCGCGGTGGAACGGTCCAGCCATCAACTGGACGCCCCCCTCCCGCTCTATGTCCAGGTTGCCCAGGGCATGCTGGATTGGATTGAGTCCGGAAGCCTCCCTCCCGGCACGCAGCTTCCACCGGAGCGGGACCTGAGCGAGAGGCTGGGGGTCAACCGGATGACCCTGCGTCATGCGCTGCGCATGTTGGCGGCCCAAGGATTGCTTGTGCGCAAGCAGGGCAAGGGCACATATGTGGCCAGCCCAAAGATTGAGCGCCAGGCCGGATGGTTGGTCTCCTTTACCCATGCGATGGAACGCCAAGGGTTTACTCCGGGCGCGCGGGTGGTCTCCTTTCAGCAGCGGCCGGTCGAGGCCTCCCTGGCCGCGATGCTGGACCTTCCGGTTTCGGCCCCCGTTTACGAGATCCAACGCCTGCGGCTCCTCAATCAGGAACCGGTGATGATGGAGCACTACATCATTCCGGTGCGACGTTTTCCGGGCTTGGAACGTTTCGATTTGGAATCGCGCTCGATGTATGAGGTGATGGAACGGGAGTACCGCGTGACCGTCGTTCGAGCCCGCCAGAGTCTGGAGCCGGTCCTGGCTACCGAATACGAGTCTGATCTTTTGGCGGTAATGCCCGGTTCCCCGCTGATGCTGGAGCGCCGCTTTTCTTATGATGCCCATGATCAGCCGGTCGAGCACGGACGCGACCTGTACCGAGGGGACCGGTTCCGGTTTGTCACGGAAGCGGCACCCGTCGAGAAGTAACGCGCCGGGCCCCGGGGGGGGCGGGGCCTGAACAGATCCTGAGAATCCGAGAAGAGGCGGATGATGAATAGCTACGCGACCCTTTTGAGCCAGAGCGAGGTTGAACGGATTCACGAGGCGTCCCTGGAAATCTTGGAGAAAGTGGGACTGCTCGTGCGGAACGAGAAGGCGCGCGCTATCCTCGCGCGCCACGGCTGCCGGGTCGAGGCGGAGACCCAGAAGGTGCACTACCCGCGCCAGATCGTGGAAGAGTTCCGTTCGATGATTCCGCCCCAGTTCACGTTCTATGCCCGAGACCCGGCCTTCGATCGCACGATACCGCAGGATAGCCCGATGATGGTGACGGGAAGCTCGGCCCCTAACATTATTGATCCCCTCACGGGTCATGACCGCCGGGCCACCTCGGCGGATCTGGCCCAGATTGCTCATCTGGTCAACGAACTTCCGGGATACGACGTGTTTTCGATCGCGACCCTGGCCCAGGATGCCCCTGCTGGCCTCTTTAGCGTGACGCGTTTCTACACCTCGCTCAAGAATTGCGCCAAGCCGGTTCGCGGCAGCGGACCGTCGGAAGATGCCGAGAAAATCCTGCAGCTGGTGTATCTCATTGCCGGCAGCGAGGGGGCCTATCGGGAGCATCCTTTCCTGACCCATCACTACTGTCCCGTCGTCTCCCCGCTCACAATGGATTTTGACTCGACCGAAAGCCTCATCTACTTCTGCGAGCGGAAACTTCCTTGCTATCCCACCATCGTGCCCAATGCCGGCCTCACCTCACCGCTGACTCTGGTGGGGACGATTGCCCAGGGGAATGCGGAGTTCCTGGCGGCCGCGATTCTGGAGCAGATGATCTGGCCGGGAAAGCCGACGATCTATGCGACCCTGCCCACCGTGGCGGACATGCGGACCGGAGCGTACGCCCCGGGAGCGATCGAAACCGGCATCCTGTTTGTGGGCTTTGCCCAGATGGCGCGCTTCTACAATGTTCCCAACGGCGGCTATATCGGCCTGACGAATTCGAAGCTGAATGACGCTCAGTCGGGATTCGAGACGGGCATGTCTGCCGTGGCGGGCCTGCTGGGCGGGGTGCATATGTTCAATACCGGAGCTCTGCTGGACTCGCTCATGACTTTTGACTTTGCCAAGGCGGTGATTGACGACGAGATCTTCCTGATGATGAAGCGCATCCAGCGCGGCCTGGAGTTCAGCGAAGAGAACCTAGCCCTGGATGTGATTGCGGAGGTCGGGCCGGCGGGGATGTACATGGACCAACTGCACACCCTGGAGCACATGAAGATCACGCCCTTCCTGCCGGCGGTGGCGGACCGCGAAGCCCGGCAGCAGTGGCAGGAAAAAGGGGGCCTGGATTCGCAAGCCCATGCGATGCAGAAGGTCCGCGCGATCCTCACCCATGACAACCCGGTCGTGTTCTCTCCCAGTGTGGAGGCGCGAGTTCGCTCGGCGTTCCCTAATCTCGTCGCGGGCGATTCACGTCCGCCGGCCGGCTGGAACGCCGCATCCCCGGCCGCCTCACGTGATCGGGCCAACCGCCGGCGCCGGGCGAGTGGTGCGGCGGAGTAGAGCCGCGGGTGAGCATTGAGACGGGGCGGGGCGAAATGGGAGCTGGCTTGACCGCCGTGAATTCAGCCGCCGGTTCTGAGGAATGCCGGGTGGTCCTCCTGCCTTCTGGCCGTAAGGGCCAGGTGGCCCGGGGCATAACTCTTCTGGAGGCGGCCCGCGCTCTGGGAGTCGAGATCGAGTCCATCTGCGGCGGGCGCCAGACCTGCGGCAAGTGCCAGGTCGTGCTCGAGCCAGGGGACTTTCCCAAGCATGGTCTGGTCTCCCGTGAGGCCAACCTGTCCCCGATGGGCGAGGGGGAAAGCAGCTACCTGGAGAAGAACCAAATATCGGGTCGCAGGCTGGCCTGCGCGGCTGAGGTGATCGGGGATGTGCTCATTTCTGTTCCTTAGGAAAGCCAGGCCCGCAAGCAAATCATCGCCAAGGAAGCCAGCCAGCGGGTGATGGAAGTCGAGCCCGCCGTGCGCCAGGTCTATGTCGAAGCCATCCCGGCCACCATGCCGGACCATCGCGGAGACTGGCAGCGCCTGCAGGCGGCTCTGCAGGAGCAGTGGAAGCTGCAGGATCTTTCCATCGATCTTCCGGCCCTGCGAGCCCTCCAGCCGGCTCTCAAGCAGGGGCATCACAAAGTCACGATATCGCTCTGGCAGGATCGCCAGGTCCTGCGGGTTCAGCCCGGTTATGCCGAGGGCGCCTACGGACTGGCGGTCGACGTGGGCTCAACCACGGTCGTGGTGCATCTCTGCGACCTGAGAACGGGCCAGGTGCTCGCGACCGAGTCCAGCATGAACCCCCAGGTGCGCTACGGCGAGGACCTCATGAGCCGGGTGTCCTACGGGATGATGGAGCCTCAGGGCGTGACCCGCATGCATCGGGCCATCATCCGCTGCCTGAACGAGCTGGCCGAAAAAGCCTGCCAATCGGTCGGCCTAGCCCCCGACAGCGTGCTGGATGCCGTGCTGGTGGGAAATACCGTAATGCACCACCTGCTCCTGGGGATTGACCCGCAGGAGCTGGGGGGGGCTCCTTTTGCGCTGGCGACGTCTTCCGCGACGGATCTCAAGGCGCGCGACCTGGGTCTGGAATTCCATCCGTCGGCGCAGGTGCATGTCCTTCCCTGCATTGCCGGCCACGTGGGGGCCGACCACGTGGGGGTGCTGCTGGCGGAGGAACCCCACCGCCAGGATGAGATAGCTCTGGTGATCGATGTCGGCACCAATGCGGAGATGTCGTTGGGGAACCGTGAGCGCTTGCTGTGCGCCTCCAGCCCGACCGGGCCGGCCTTTGAGGGCGCGCAGATCACCCATGGCCAGCGAGCGGCCCCCGGGGCGGTGGAACGGGTGCGAATCGACCCGCAGACTCTGGAGCCGCGCTATCGGGTGATAGGTTATGACCCCTGGGTCGAGCCCGAGGCTTCTTCGGACCTTCCCCCGGCCGGTCGCGCCACCGGGATCTGCGGGAGCGGAATCATTGAGGCGGTGGCGGAAATGTTCCTGGCCGGGATTATCGGGCCGGAGGGGCGCTTCCGCGAGGCCGCTGCCGAACGATCGCCCCGCGTTCGGTTTCGAGGCCGGACGGGAGAGTTCATCCTCGTGCCGGGAAACGCGACGATCTCCGGCGCGCCTCTCGTGGTCACCCAAAGCGACGTGCGCGCAATTCAACTAGCCAAGGCAGCGCTCTACGCCGGGGTCAAGTTGCTCATGGCTCACCGGGGGGTGGAGCACGTCGATCGCATCGCGCTGGCGGGAGCCTTCGGCAGCTACATTGACCCGCAGCACGCCATGATCCTGGGAATGATCCCCGACTGCGACTTGGCACGGGTTCAGGGGGTAGGGAATGCGGCCGGAGACGGGGCCCGCATCGCCCTCCTCAGCCGCAGTCAGCGCCTGGAGGCCCAGCGCCTCGCGCGCTGGGCGGAGCACGTTCAGACCGCGACCGAACCGCGCTTTCAGGATGAATTTGTTGCGGCGATTGCCATCCCTCATGCTTCGGATGCCTTCCCGCACTTGGCTGGAATTCTGCCTGCAACGACCGCGGAGCCGCAGCGGCCCCGGGGCCATCGTCGGGCGAACCGACCGGTAGAAGAGGGGACGCAATGAGCGACGAACAAAAACCGACCCAACTGGAAAACTCCGAGCTGATCGATCAGATGAAGGACGATCTCTACGACGGGCTCGCCGACCCGGTGGTTTCGGGGGTGAAGGAGCTGCTGCGGCGCGGGCTGACCCCGTACCAGGTCTTGATCCAGGCCTTGGTGGCGGGCATGGATGTGGTGGGCGTTGATTTTCGCGACGGCGTCCTGTTCGTCCCGGAGGTTCTGATGGCCGCTAAGGCCATGAAGGCGGGCATGGAGCTCCTGCGCCCGCTCTTGGTCGAGACCGGCGCCCCGCAAGTCGGAACCATGGTGATCGGCACCGTCAAGGGGGACATCCATGACATCGGCAAGAACCTGGTGGCCATGATGATGGAGGGGGCTGGCTTCAAGGTGGTCAACCTAGGCATCAACAACGACGCCGAGAAATTCCTGGCCGCCGTGAGGGAACACCACCCCCAGATCGTCGGCATGAGCGCCCTCCTGACCACCACCATGCCGTACATGGGCGTGGTGATCAAGGCCCTCCACGAGGCGGGATTGCGCAAGGACCTGATCGTCCTGGTTGGGGGAGCCCCCCTGAATGCGGCCTTTGCCGAGGAAATTGAGGCGGACGCCTATTGCCGGGATGCCGCCGTTGCCGTCGAGACGGCCAAGAAGCTCATGGCCTTGCGACGGAGTGGAACCCAGGGAGGCTGAGCCGTGGCCGAATGGAGCCAGTTGCTCGCCAGGCCGGGCCCGATCTTGGCGGACGGGGCCATGGGGACGATGCTGTTTGAATTGGGCCTGCAGTTCGGCGATCCTCCCGAAATGTGGAACCTAGAGCAGCCGGACAAGGTGCGCCAGGTGCATCGAGCGTACCTGGAGGCCGGAGCGCGCATGCTCCTCACCAACACCTTTGGGGGCAACCGGTTTCGGCTCGGGATGCATGGCAGGGAGTCGCAGGTGGCGGAGCTCAATCGGGCCGGCGCTCGCCTGGCGCGCGAGGCGGGGGCCGAGAGGAGCCAGGAGACGGTCATCGCTGGCGACCTCGGGCCCAGCGGGGGCCTCATGGCTCCCCTGGGCGACCTAGACTACGAGCAGGCGCGGCGGGGATTCGCCGAACAGGCCCAGGCGCTGCGGGAGGGCGGGGTCGATGTGTTCTGGATCGAAACGATCTCGAGCCTGGAAGAGATGAGAGCCGCCTTCGATGGGATCCGGATGGTGGACGGGGAGCGGCCGATCATCATGACCATGACCTTTGACACACGCGGTCGGACGATGATGGGGGTTACCCCCGAGGAGGCCGCTTCGGTCTTGACCTCGCTGGGCGCCGCCGCGGTCGGTGGGAACTGCGGCAACGGCCCGGAGGAGATCCTGGAAGTGATCCGCAAAATGAAGGCCGCGGCTCCGGAAGGGACGGTTCTGGTGTCCAAGGCGAACGCCGGAGTCCCTCGCTTGGAAAAGGGGCGAGCGGTGTATGCAGCCGGACCGGCAGACATGGCCGCCTATGCGGTGGCGGCCCAGCAGGCTGGCGCGAGGATCATTGGCGCCTGCTGTGGGAGCACGCCCGCCCACCTGAGGGAGATGGCCCGCGCCCTGCGCTCGGCGGGCGCGGGCTAGGCGGCGCGATGTCCGGCCAGGGAGGGGAGATCCGGGCCGAAGGGCCGTCCGACCGAACCGCACTGATCGCCTGTGGAGCCCTGGCCCGCGAGGTGCTGGCGCTCCGGGAGAAATATGCCTGGCGGGCCGATGTGCTGGGGGTCCCGGCGCTCTTGCATAATCGGCCGGATCGGATTCCTCAGGCGGTGCTGAGGCGGATTCGCGAGGCGCGCCGCCACTACCGGCGGGTCGTCGTTGTGTACGGCGATTGCGGGACCGGAGGGCTCCTGGACGCGCTCCTGGCCCGTGAGGGAGTTGAGCGCGTCTCCGGCCCGCATTGCTACGAGATGTACGCGAACGGTCGTTTTGACAACCTGATGGCTCAATCCCTGGGGACCTTTTTCCTGACGGACTATCTGGTCCGATCCTTTGACCACCTGGTTAT
Organism: Anaerolineales bacterium; assembly: GCA_049511715.1. Taxonomy (GTDB): domain Bacteria; phylum Chloroflexota; class Anaerolineae; order Anaerolineales; family RBG-16-64-43; genus JBEKHT01. The sequence continues at coordinate 87,700 of JBEKXU010000004.1, read as the reverse complement.
CGAGCAACTGGGCCTGGACCGCCATCCGGAGCTGAAGGGGGAGTATTTTGCCAACTATCAGCGTGTGGTCTACCTGGCGCAGCGCCCTGACCCTGTCCTCCTCGGGAAGGCCCAGGCCGCTGCGCAGTTCCTCGGGTTCCCGCTTGAAGTTATCCCCACTGGTTATGGGGCTTTGGAGCAGCGTCTCGCGAGGTTGATGGACACATGACTTGGAATTGTCAGATCGTTTCTTGGCGGGACATCCCCGCGCAGGTTAAGATTCGGTCAGGCCGGCAGCGGCTTTCCCGGCCGCTGGGCGAGCGCTTTCAGCTCGCGATTGATCAGGCGGCCATGCACGCCGGGAAGGCGGGATCGGATGAGTACCTGGCCGAGTGGCGCACCCTGGAGGTGGGAGAACGGGAGGGGGAACCCGAGGCCGTGCTCCTTGCGCTGCTGGCCGAATGGGAAGAGAAGTTCCCCAAGGAGAAACTGGATCGCTTGGCGGCCCGCGGGGGCTGGGAAGCGTAGGGCAACCGCGCGCGGGCCGCTGGCGTTGGAGCTGCCGATGGCTGTCCGGGATAGTTATTTCCGCCTGCTCGAGATCGCCTATGCCGGGGCGGATCGGCTCCTGGCATCCTTGGGCCGCTGGCTGAAGCCGGGAGGCGCAACCGAGCGCCTGTTTGTGGTCGGAGAGCGCCTGAGTAAGGGAGCCCTCTTCAACTGCCAGATGTGCGGGCAATGCGTGCTGCACTCGACGGGCATGACCTGTCCCATGAACTGCCCCAAGAACATGCGCAATGGCCCTTGCGGGGGCGTGCGACCGAATGGGCATTGCGAAATCCGTCCGGAGATGACCTGCGTCTGGTTGAAGGCGTGGGAACGCTCCGGGGGCATGCGCCTCTACGGGGCGGATATCCATGAGATTCTTCCTCCTCTGGATCGGCGAAAGCAAGGGAGCTCAGCCTGGATCAATGAGGTGAATGGGCTGACCGAGCCTCCCCAAGGATGGGCGTCGTGACGCCAGCTTCGCGCCTGGAGCGGGTGCTTCGCTCTGGGCGGTTTGCCGTGACCGCCGAACTGGATCCGCCGGACAGCGCGGATCCCCAGGCCGTATACGACCGCGCCCTGGTTCTGGCCTCAGTCTGCGACGCGATCAATGCGACCGACGCTTCCGGTGCCAACGTGCACATGTCCAGCGTCGGGGTGTGTGCCCTCCTGACCCGGGCTGGCTATGAGCCGGTCCTGCAGGTTTCCTGCCGCGACCGCAATCGCATCGCGATCCAAGGGGACCTGCTCGGCGCGGCCGCGATGGGAGTCCGCAATGTGCTTTGCCTGACCGGCGATGGTGTCCAGAACGGCGACCAGCCCGAGGCCCGTCCCGTGTTCGACCTGGATTCGGTTAGCCTGCTCCGACTGGCACGCATGCTGCGGGACGAGGGCCGGTTTCTCAGCGGGCGCATGCTAGAATCCCCTCCCCACCTCTTCCTGGGTGCCTCCGCGAACCCTTTTGCGCCTCCCTTCGAGTACCGGCCCGTGCACCTGGGGAAGAAAGTGCAAGCGGGAGCCCAGTTCATCCAAACCCAATACTGTTTCGACCTCCCGCGCTTGAGGCAGTTCATGCACGTGGTCCGCGAAGAGGGCCTGGACCGCAAGGCGTTCATCCTGGTGGGGGTTGGGCCCCTGCGCTCCTGGAAGGTCGCGCGCTGGATGAGCGAGCATGTCCCCGGCGTGGTGATCCCCGAACCCGTCCTGGACCACCTTTCCCGCACCCCCGGCCCTTTCCAGCGCGAGGAGGGGAAGCGCCTGTGCGTGGACCTCATTCGGCAGATTCGGGAAATTCCAGGGGTGAGCGGGATCCATGTCATGGCCTATCGGCAGGAGAGCTTGGTGGCCGAGATCGTCGAAGAGGCCGGGCTTATCCCGCGCCAGACTCAAGTCCGCCCTCCTGAGCCGGCGGCCGCCTAGGAGTCCTCCCCATGCAGACCGTGCTTGAGTCTCCAACCCGAGAGGTCCGGATCGGACCCGATCAGCCCTTTGTCATCATCGGCGAACGTATCAACCCGACCAACCGCTCGAAGCTGGCCGCCGAAATGGCCGCGGGGGATTTCTCGCGAGTTAAAGCGGAGGCGTTGGCTCAGGTCGAGGCCGGGGCCCAGTTGCTGGATGTCAATGCGGGCATCCCCCTGGCCGATGAACCCGCCATTCTGGCCGAGGCCGTCCGGGTGGTCCAGTCGGTCGTCGAGGTCCCCCTGTGCATTGATTCCTCGGTGATCCCGGCTCTGCGGGCCGGCCTGGCGGCTTACCGGGGAAAGGCCTTGGTCAACTCGGTGACCGGGGAGGAAGAACGGCTCGAGGCGGTCCTGCCTCTCGTTCGCCAGCACGGGGCGGCCGTGATCGGGGTCACCAACGATGAGAGCGGGATCTCCGAGGACCCCCAGGTCCGCTTCCGCGTCGCCCAGCGCATCGTGGCGCGAGCGGAGTCCTACGGCATCCCCCGCGAGGATGTGCTCATCGACCCTCTGGCCATGCCCGTCGGGGCCATGTCCTCGGCCGGGGTCTCCTTTTTCGCCTTGGCCCGCAAAGTGCGGGAGGAGCTGGGGGTCAATACGGTTTGTGGGGCCTCGAACGTCTCCTTCGGGTTGCCGGACCGGGTCAGCCTCAATGCGGCCTTCCTGGCCATGGCCATCGCCTCCGGGTTAACCAGCGCGATCACCAATCCCTTGGAAGAGGCGGTGCGGACCGTCATCCGGGCCGCGAATGTGATGATGGGCCACGACGAGAATTGCTCGGATTGGCTGAGAGCCCAACGGGGAGACTCTCCGCAGGAGGCGGGAGACCGCGCGGCTCGTCGGGAACGGCGCCGCGCCCGGGCGGCGGCGGGAACTTGATTCGGGACCGTGAGAGACTAAGGGCGGCAGGGAGTGCCGCCGGATTTCAGGGACCCTAGTCCTGGCCGGCGGAGTCTTGCAGCCAGCGGCCAAACGCCGTTGAGTGAATGACTTGGCGCGCCCGTTCCCAACGCGTCTGGCAGTAGCCCCAGAAGTCGTAGTCGAGTTTGGAAACCTTGGCCTGAATGGCTCCCCACAGCGTCCAGCCCACATCGGACATCAGGGCGTACAGGTGCATGCGGGCCAGCTGGAAACGCCGGACCTCCCCGAAGTACTCGCGGCACAATTCTGCAAACTGGTCGGGATCGTACCCCAGCTCCTGACAGGTGTTGCCGAGTTCGAAGCAGGGGTCGTTGTTGCCGCTGTATTCGAAGTCGATCAGTCGCAAGCGCTGGCCGTCATCGATGTAGTTCTCGGCCAGCAGATCATTGTGGCAGGGGACGCTGGGAAGCGCGTGGACGCGCACGGCCCGCTCGATGCGCTCGACCGTCGGCCGTTCCTCGGGGTAGCCTGAAGGGACCCGGACTTGATGTTCCTCGGCCATGCGCAGATAGAACTCCACCAGCCGGAACATGTTGAACTCGGTGAGGAAGCGCGGGCCGGCGTGAAGCTGGCGCAGCGATCGGGCCATCCGGCCCGGCATTCCCGGCGAGCGCAGGGCGGCATTGGACATGGTGGTTCCGGAGATGAACTCGAGGACCATCACGCACTCCTGCGGGAGATAGTGCAGGACCCTGGGCCCCACCCCGGCCTGCGCGGCCGCCACGGTATTGTAGTGCTCGTTTTTCCGATCCACGGCCAGGAGGTCGGTGCTTGCCCCAGGGATACGAACGACGCAAGGAGCCCCGTCCACCTCGACCCGGTAATTGGTGTTGGTCAGCCCGCCGCCCAGGGGCTCGAAGATCACCTGATGACCGCTCCAGGCGGGAATCTGCCGGATGACTTCTTGGATGGAGAGCGTCATTGAGGTCTCGGCGACCCGCCCGGTCAGGAGGCGGTCCCACGGGCCGGTTCAGCTGCGCAGGTGAGACCCGGAGGCATCGTAGAGCACATCCCGCGCCACTTCGCAAGGCACGCGGCTGCCAAAGACCTCGACCTCCAGGCGCGCGCCCTCCTTGGCCAGAGCCACTGGCAGGTAGGAGTAGGCGATGTTGCGCTTCACCGAGTACCCGAAGTTTGCGCTGCGCAGCCTCCCGACCACCTCTGACCCTTGCAGGACGGCTTCACCGCCGTAGACGGTCAGGTAGTCTTCCCCGCCGATCGTCAGGGTGCACAGCTTCTGGCTCGGGCCCTTCTTCTTGATGGGGAGCAAAGGCTCCCGGCCGATGAAGTCGCCTTTGTTGAACCGGACACAGAATCCCAATCCGGCGGTCAGCGGGTCCTCGAGCATGGTGACATCCAGGCTGTAGTAGCGGTAGCCCTTTTCCATCCGCAGCGAGTCCAGAACCTTGTAACCGCAGGGGACCAAGCCGTACTTGGCTCCGGCGGCCCAAAGAGCGTCCCAAACCTGCATGGCGCGCTCATTGGGAACGTAGATCTCCCAGCCGAGTTCTCCAACGTAGGTGACCCGCTGGGCAAGCACGGGGACCCCCGCAAGGTCGATGGTCTTGGAGGTCATGTAGGGCAGGGCCTGGTTGGATAGGTCGCTCGACGACAGGGGCTGAAGGATGTCTCGGGCCCGAGGCCCCCAGAGTCCGATCGTGGCGTATTCCTCGGTGATGTCACGGACCTCCACTGGGGGATCCTGGGATCGGATGCCCATGCGAATCAAGCCGAGATCGTTGCCGATGAAGTTCGAACCGGTCACCACGCGGTAGTGATCCGGGCCGATGCGCGTCACGGTCAGGTCCGCTTCCACTCCCCCGCGGGAGTTGAGGAACTGGGTGTAGATCACCGACCCTACCGGACGGTTCATGTCGTTATCCGCCAGGCGCTGGAGCAGGGGCAGGGCCCCCGGACCGCGGACGTCGATCTTGCCGAAGGAGGTCATGTCGAAGATCCCGGCGCGCTCGCGCACCGCGAAGTGCTCCTCGCGAACCCGTTCGAAGTAGGGCGGTCGGGCCCAGCCCCACTCCCTCTGGTCCGCGCCGGCGCGGCGCCAGGGCTTGCCCGGTTGGAAGAAATTGACCCTCTCCCAACCGTTCTTTTCCCCGAAGACGGCCCCCAGCTCCTGCATGCGGGAATGAATCGGACTTTCGCGGCGAGGCCGCGCCCATTCATTTTCATCATTGGGGTAGCGCAGCAGGTAGTAGTACTTCACCCCTTCGCGGGTGCGTTCGGCGGCATAGGAGGGGTCCACGAAGTAGCGCCCGAACCGACAGGCGTGAAAGGCATAGACGTCGAGCGAGGGCTCACCGGTGACGATCCACTCCGCCAGGACCTTCCCCATCCCGCCGGCGCCGCCGTATCCGTTGAGGGAGAGGCCGGCCGCCATCCAGAAGCCGCGCACCCCGGGCAGGGGGCCCAGCATCGGGCGGCTGTCGGGAGTGTACGCGCCGGGGTGGCAGGTCAGCTTTCCGATCTCCGCCTTCTCTAGGTATGGAATGCGTCGGATCACCCCCTCCAGGAGGGGTTCGAAGCGCTCAAAATCGGGTGGCACCATTTGGCCCCCGTGCTCCCAGGGGGCCCCATCTATCCAGCGGGCATGAGGGTTAAGTTCATAGCCTCCGACCAGGATGCCGCCCGCCTCCTCCCTCAGATACACCAGGTTGTCCGGGTCGCGGACGCAGGGAGTTTCGTGGGGCAGTTCCTTTCCCGGCACGGCCTTCAGCGCCACGTGCTGATGGTCCACCGGGGTCGTGGGGACGTGGGCTCCGACCATCGCCGCCACCTGCGGTCCCCAGATCCCGGCCGCATTGACGACGACCTCGGTGCGGATGGCGCCCTTGTCTGTGAGGATCCGTGAGACTTCCCCCTGAGGGGTGAGCTCAATGCCGGTCACCCGGGTATTGGTGTAGATGGTGACACCCAGTTCGCGGACGTGCTGAGCCAGCCCGGTGGTCGTGAGATACGGGTCGAGGTGCCCGTCCCGGGGGAGGTAGACGGAACCGAACAGGCTCTCCTTGGTGAGCGACGGGAAAAGGCGGACCGTTTCCTCGGGCGAGATGATCCCGACTTCCAGGCCGATGGCCTTGGCCTGGCTCACATTGCGCTGGAGTTCCTTGAATTGGGCTTGGCTCGAGGCCAGCCTCAAGCTGCCCACGTGGTTAAAAAGCCCGAGCTGGCTGAAGAGCTCGATGCTGTATTTACGAATCTGCATCAGGGTGGGAGAGGTATGGAACTGGGTGACCAGCCCGGCGGCCCATCCCGATTCGCCGCTCGCAATCTCTCCTTTTTCGAGAAGAATGACATCCTTCCAACCCAGCTGCGCCAGGTGGTAGGCTACGCTCACCCCCATGATTCCGCCGCCGACAACGACAACCCTGGCTTGGTCTTTCATAGTGTTCCTCCCTGAAGATTTGAAAGTTGGAAGCGAGGCGAGTCACAACCTTGGGCACAAGGTTCCGTGATCCACCGTTCCCGCAGGCACCGCGATGACCCAAAGAGCGCCAGGGCGAGCTGGCGAGCTTTGGGACAACGCGGTGGCATATTAGGCCGAGATTCGCCAGTGGGGGCCCTGCGCAGGGCCCCCACTTCTGTAGGCTGCCAGGTTACTCGGGTGGGATCTCCTTGAAGGCGTAATTCACATCAATTCCGCGTGACTTCTGGGCTCGTTTGACGATGACGTACCAGACCGCGGAAATCACGATGATCCCGAAGGCGATGATCTGGGGAACGAGATGGACTGGGAAGCCGGTGAAGTTCCAAGCGCCCAGCACGCCCAGCGCCGGGGAGAGCAAATAGGCAATCACCATGGCCATCCCCAACCCGCCGCCCAGCATGCCCAGGGCAGCAAGCCACGGCATCGGCTTGGCGTTTAGCCACTCCACTAAATGATGGCGCATGGGGTAGAGGAACGCGATCACGGCAACAATCGAGCCGATGCGGACTATCCAGCTCAACACCAAGGACTGGCTGAACGCTTGCGGGGAAAGGACCCAAGTGAGCCAGACGAAGCCGGCTGCTCCGATTAGTGTGAAGAGGACGCCCACCCAACCGGAAACCTTGTACTTGGAGCCCGGCGAGGCATCATAGACCTCCTTGGCACGGTAAGGAAAGAGTGCCCCGGCCAGGCAGGTGAAGATGAACACGTAGCCGCAGCCGAAGGTCACCCCCAGGGTGAGGTAGGCCCAGGAGAACGGCTGGGTAACCAGGTTGTACCCCAGGATGATCGGGAGGCTGGCCAGGAAATAGGCCAGATGGGCGTTGACAGGGGTATGCAGGCGCTCGTTCACCTTGCTGAACCACTCGGGCAGCAGACGGTCGAGGGACATAGCTACCATGATGCGGGTCATGCCGATGTAGCAGTTGCAGAAGATCTGGAAACTGTTCAAGAGGTAGCCGGCGGCAATGATGATCACAATGATCGGGCTGGCAGTCATTGCCACCGCCAGGATCGGAGGCCACAAAAAGACACCGTTGATTGTAGCCGCAGAAACACCCGACCACTCGCCGGCGCCTGCAACATAAAGGAACGGATCTCCGGCCACCCTTTCCAGAGCATACGCTAGCAGGGCCAAGAGCAGCCCAGTGACGATCAAGGAACCGACAAAGATAAAGGCCTGCGACTTGAAGCTGCGGGCATCCTTGATCTCGCCGTTCTGCTCCGCCGAGTAGGTGGCCCACTGCAAGGAGGTCCAGGCGATCGGCGCGATAAGCAGCGTCGCCAGCAGGCTGAAGGGAGGGTGGAGGGCCACGCCGGCCTTGAGGGCCGCTGCCGTGGCCGTCTGGTAGAAGTTGGCGCCTGCGCCGGTGGCCTGGGCGAAGGCATTCAAGCGGGTGATGAACTGGCTGGCCGGAGTAGCGAAGAGCACTACGAAAACGGTCACGAAGCACAGGATCGTCCCCCAGAAGATCACGTGCTGGAAGTTAACGTAGTTCTTGAATCCACTGACCAGGAGCACCATTGCAACCGCTGCCATGATGATGCTGACAATGATGATGCCGGTAGAGCCTGAAAACCAGACGCCGGCAACCGACAGGGAGGTGACGTGCATTGTGGCCCCCAGGCCCAGGAAGAGCGGCGCCAGGCCGAGGGAGGAAAACAGCCATCCGGAAAGTGCGACCCACTGCAGGATCCAGATGACAAACCCGGACATCACCACCGTGAAGGCCAGCCCGCCGCCGAAGACACGGCTTTGGAAGACATAGTCACCGCCCGAGCGGGGCAGGGCTGTCGAAAGCCAGACATACACCAGGGCAACAGGAACCTCAATGACCATGGCCAGCAGGATGCCCCAGACAAGTTTGCCGCCTGGGAGCGCTCCAGGTGCCTCCAGGTAAGTCCAAGGGAAGATCAAGCCCATGGTCAGGATGTTGTAGATGAAGGCGGAGTACGGAGACATCACCCGCACCAGCCCGGAGGCCTTGCGGGTGAATACTTCGGTTCCCCCAACAGCTGCTGTAGCCATGTTACCTACCTCCAAGAACTAGAAATCGGAACGCCCCGAATCCGAGCATCCACCCTAGGCAATCCTTCTTCCCGATAGGCACCTCCCTCCCCTCCTGGCAACCGTCGCGGGCTCAGCCTGAGGTCAACTGGTAGCTTTCGACCTTGCCATTCGCCAGGTTGGCCAGCAGCCCACGAAGAATCCCCTCTCCGTATTCGCTCCCCGGGTTGACGCATAGGGTTTTGCCGATCTTGACCACCCCCGTCGCTTCGTGAATGTGCCCGTGCAAGCCCATCATCGGCTGGTACTTCTCAATCGCTTGCCGGACGGAGTGGCTGCCGGCGCCGTACATGACCTGCTGCCCCGCGCGGACAATTGGGGCGGGCGGATCGGTGTTCCAATCAAGCTCGGGGCACGTGTCGAGGGTCGAATCCACGGGCGGGTCATGTAGGTTGAAGATGCAGCGGGACATATCCGAAACTTGGGCGGCCAGACCGTCGATCAGTTTCCCGAGCTCCTCGTCCGGGATCTCCCGCGGGGTCTTCCAGGGGGTCGGAGTGCTGGCCCCGATGCTCATCATGGAATGGGTGCCGTCAATAGAGACGATTTTGCTCTCGCAGGCGACCACGCTGCCATCGGCATTGCCCTGCAAGGCCGTCAGGACGTCGGGGTAGTCATCGTTGCCGCCGGTTATGTAGCACTTGATTCCCGTTCCCTTGAGGCGGGTGTCCGCGAGTTCGATCCAGGAGGTGAGCCGCTGCCGGGCCAGGTCGTGGAAGAGTGCATCCACTGAGGCTTTGTCCGCCTGGATCGCGCGGAACTCATCTCCCTCCATGATCTTGTAGTAAAAGCCCAGGGTCCCGATTCTTTCCTGAAGCTTCTTGAGCTCCTCCTCTGTTGTGAGGTGCTGCACGGTTCCCTGTAACGTCGCGCGGTATCCGTTCCCTTCCTTGATGATGGGGATCGTCATCTTGCCGATGATATCCCCGCCCATGACCAGCACGCTGGCCTCGTAGAATTTCCCCGCGTTGAGGAACTTGCGGAAGGTCCGCTCCGACCCGTGGACATCGGTCGCATAGAACAGCCGGGTTGACTTCTTAGCCTGCTTGGAGGACTGTGGCATGCGCCTTCTCCTGATCTTCCCTGGCGGGTATCCCCCTCGCGGCCCCGGGTTCGGGGCAGGCCAGGATGAGAGTCACCCCACGAGCTTGCAGCTGGGCCCGGGCTTCCTGGCCCAGGCCCTCATCGACGATGAGAGCCTGGATCTGATCGATCTTCGCCAGCTCGAAGTTGGAGACCACTCCCCACTTGCTGTGATCCGCAACCACGGACACCAAGCCCCGTGTGCGCTCGATCATCGTGCTGGCAATCTCGGCCTCTGCGCTGGCGGGCGTCGTGCAGTGGAACTTCAAGCTGATGCCGTCGACCCCGATGAAAGCTTTGTTGGCGTACACCTGCTCCAGCACCCCAATGGCGAAGCGGCCTGCGGTGGCATTGGACTGGGGACGAAAGGTTCCACCCAGCAGTAGGATTTCGAAAGCGGCATCGCGTGCCTCGCTGGCCGCGGTGACATTGCTGGTGATGACGGTGATATGGGAGAGATCCGGCCGCGCCCGAAGGTTGCGGATGACCTCGGTCGTCGTGGTGCCGCTGTTCAGGAAGACCATATCGCCCTCTTCGACTAGGGCGGCGGCCGCCTTCCCGATCCATCTTTTTTCGTCCGGGTGAGCCAGGGCACTGTGGAAATAGCCCGGTTCGCGGGGCAGGCGCTGGGAGAGAGTCGCCCCGCCGTGAGTTCTTTCCAGCAGGCCTTGCGTCTCCAACCATTCCAGGTCGCGGCGGACGGTGGCTTCGGAGGCTCGCAACAGGTCGCAGAGGGTCGAAAGGCGCGCGACCTGGTGGATTTGAAGGTACTCGGAGATCAGTTTCCGCCGTTGGGCCGGGATGAGGCTCGGCTCGGTTTCAGTCACTTCATCCACCCCCGCAATGGAGCAAGTGAGCGTATCTCCCTAGCGGAAAGTGTACATCATTGGCGGATTATGAGCGAATCTTGAGGGTTTCTATTGACCTCTTTGGCCAGAGCCTCGATTATGCCGGAGGATGGGCAGGGTGTCAAATGGCTGGGTATTTGGCCTGTTCCTCTTTGAGAAGGCATCTGAGGTACCCGCCCCTCTGCTTCTTGATCATGGGGCTCAGCGATTATTTCCAAGTTCAAGCATGGCCGGGGCCGGGGAACGACGCTTGGTGCTCGGGGATGAAGCCTTTTGCGCTCTTTTGCGCTCCATTGTATAATCTTCCCGTTCGAGCCGGGTACCGGGAGAGAGGCCCCTGCCTATGACTAGTGGCCAGCTTGCCATGGCACCGCAGGACGCAACGGATCGCGCTCGCTTTGAGAGCGAGTTGCAGCGCATCATAGCGGCAGGGCAAGAGGCACACGTCGTCATGCGGGTGCTCGGGTCCCTCGCGTTTCAACTCCACTGTCCAAAGTACGGCTACCTTCAGGAGAAGCTGGGTCGGGCCTACACTGATATCGATTTCGCGGCCTATGGCCGAGAGGCCGCTGGGGTGCGAGCCTTGATGGCCGGACTGGGATACTCTGACAACCGCGAGGTCTTCGTGGTTTCCGAAGGAGCCCGGGCCATCTTCGACAATCCGAGACTGGGCCTGCACGTCGATGTGTTTTACGATCGCCTGGATTTCAGCCACGTCATCTCCTGGGCAGGCCGACTCGACATCGACCGCCCGACGATTCCACTGGCGGAAATGTTCCTCGAGAAAATGCAAATATTCCGTATCAACGAGAAAGACATCATCGATACGATCATGCTGGTTCTGGAGCATCCCTTTGGCGCCAGCGACAGCGAGACCATCAACATGGCCCACATTTCCCGGCTGTGCGCCTCCGACTGGGGTCTGTGGCGAACGGTCACCATGAACCTGCAGAAGGTCGCTCAGCTGGCCTCGGGCTGCGCCCAATTGGAGGCGGAGCACAAGAGCCAGGTTGTTGCGCAGGTGCAGAGAGCCCTGGCGGCTATTGAGTCCGAGCCAAAGACAATGGCCTGGAGGTTGCGGTCGCGGGTGGGCGACCGGGTGAAGTGGTACAAGGACGTGGATGAGGTGGAGTAGTCGCTGGCTGCCGTTGGCTCCAGCGGCCAGACCTCCTTGGGGGGAGAGGACGCCATGGATAAGACCGTTCGCGATCTCATGCATCGGGGGCTGATCACGTGCGCAAAGGACGCCACTTTGGGCGAAGTGGCTCAGCTTCTCGGTCAATTTCACGTCCACGCCTTGCTGGTCTCGGACGGGACGGGGTCGCCGGTCGGCATCTTGACGGATTTCGATCTCCTGGCGGGCGAGTGGCTTTCCAGCAACTCCGAAAGCTTGGCGGCCATGCGCAAGATGACAGCGGGAGAGCTGATGACGACACCGCTCAATCGGGTGAAGGCAGAGCTCTCGGCCTGCGAGGCGGCCGGTGTGATGCGGCGCCTGGGCGTGAGCCATCTGGTAGTGGAGGAGGGCGGACAGCTGGTCGGAGTGCTTTCCGCCTCCGATTTGGTAGCGGGCATGGTCCTCGAACGCGGTCTGGAAAGGCGCAGCGTGGCCGATGTCATGTCCCGCTCCATGCTCATCTGCCGAGAAGAAGCCCCGCTCCATGCCGTCGCGCGAGGCATGACCGACGCTCATTACCGCTCGGTGATCGTGGTGGACTCTTTGGGACGGCCCTTGGGTGTGGTGAGCGGGCTGGACCTGCTGGTCTTTTGTGAAAGCCAGCAAGTCGACCGCACGGCGGGCGAGGCCATGCACCCCATGCTCACCATCCATTCGAATGCCAGCCTGCGCGATGCGGCCAACAAGATGATCCAGCACCATCATCATCGCCTGGTCGTGGTCGATCCTCAGGAAACCGAAACCGTCCCCCTGGGAGTGATCTCCTCCTACGACATTGTCGAGGAGATGGCTCAGGTCGGCTCGCCCTGGCAGCGCTAGGCGGACGGAGCCGCCGGAGAGGAGCTGGGTCCCCTCCTGGGAGCAAGGTATCCTGGGGCCGGCCCGGCAAGGGATCGCGCGGATCCGAAGACGAGCTCTGTGGAAGGGGCGTCATCGCAGAGGGTGCTCGCATCGAGGGGATGGGGAATCGCAGGTGCTTCAGGCCGGAGGGGCCGACACCGTTCGCTGGGAGATGGAGTGCGAGGACCAATCGGTTCGGCGGCCCAGCGGCCGCTGCGTTCGAAAGCGGCGCCGAGGGAAGTGCGTCTCCTCGAGGGGCGGCCCCGCAAGCATTTGCCTCAATTGGAACAAGCATTGAGGGAACATTGCTGGACCTCATGACTCAAGGAGGTTGGGGATGTCTTCTGAACTCCCGTCGCATGCCCGTGTCGTGATCATTGGGGGGGGAGTGGGGGGGGCCAGCATTGCCTACCACCTCACCCTCATGGGCTGGAAGGACGTGGTTGTGCTCGAGCGAGGCGAGCTGACCTGCGGCTCGACCTGGCATTCGGCGGGTCTGGTGGGCCAGTTGCGCTCCGATTTCAATCTCACCCGCATGATGAAGTACAGCGCCGAACTCTACGGGCGGCTCAAGCAGGAGACCGGACAGGATACCGGCTGGCGCCAAGTTGGAGGAATCCGGCTTGCTTCGTCCCCGGAGCGCATGGAGGAGCTGAAAAGACAGATGGGCTACTCCCGCTCCTTTGGCATGCCTCTGGAACTGATCACGCCGAGCGAGGCCAAGAAGCTTTTTCCCTTGATCAACCTGGAGGGAGTGCTGGGAGCGGTGTACACGCCGACGGACGGGTCGATTGATCCAACTGGTTTGACCATGGCCTTGGTGGCCGGCGCCAAGAACCGGGGCGCGCGCTTCTTCACCCAGACCAAGGTGACGGGGATTCACCTCAAGAATGGACGGGTGGATGAAGTGATCACCGCCCGAGGATCCATCCGGGCGGAGGTTGTGGTCAATGCGGCCGGCCAGTGGGGCGGAGAGATTGGGCGCATGGTGGGGATCACCCTGCCGATTGTGCCCATGGCCCATCTCTATCTGATCACCAAACCGATCGAGGGCGTGCAGCACGACTTCCCTACCTTGCGCGACCCTGACCTGCTCGTGTACTGGCGGGAGGAAGTGGGGGGGCTGGTGACGGGCGGCTACGAGCGCAAGCCCGAGCCGTACGGGCTGGAAGGCATCCCGGACGACTTTCAGTTCAAGCTGCTTCCTCCCGACTGGGACCGGTTTACTCCGCTCATGGAGAACTCCATCCTTCGCGTGCCCGCCGTGGAACGCGCGGAGATTGTCCAGCTACTGAACGGGCCGGAGGGGTTTACCCCGGATGGCGAGTTCCTGCTGGGCCCGACCTCCGTCAAGGGCTTCTGGGTGGCCTGCGCTTTCTGTGCTCACGGCCTGGCGGGAGCGGGCGGGATCGGCAAGGCCATGGCCGAATGGATCATTGACGGGACTCCCGAATGGGACACGTGGCGCCTCGATGTGCGCCGCTTCGGGCCCAACTATGCCAGCCGCGACTACATCGTGGCGCGGACCATTGAGACCTACAGCAAGTACTACGACATCCATTACCCGGGAGAGGAACGCGAATCGGTCCGCAACCTGCGTCTCTCCGCGGCGTACGAATCGCAACGGGCCTTGGGGGCCAGCTTTGGCGAAAAGTTCGGCTGGGAGCGTCCCAACTGGTACCGCTCGTATGAAGGCCAGGCCAGGCGTGGCTATGAGGCCAAGGGCTGGGCCCGCGTGTTCTGGTCTCCGGCGATCGAGGTGGAGCACCTGGGAACCCGGGAGCGGGTTGGTCTCTTCGATGAGAGTTCGTTCAGCAAGATTGAAGTGCGCGGGCCGGGGGCCCTTAAGCTGCTGCAGTATCTGTGCGACAACGACTTGGATAAGCCGGTCGGCAGCGTCGTGTACACGTCCATGCTCAATGCGCGCGGAGGGATTGAGTGCGACTTCACCGTCAGCCGCATTGCCGAGGAACGCTTTCTCATCGTGACGGGAACTGCCTTTGGCCAGCATGACCTAGGATGGATCCAGTTGCACATCCCGGAGCAGGGCGGGGTGTGGGTGGAGGATGCCACCTCTTCCTATGCGTGCATCGGGCTGTGGGGTCCGAAAGCCCGGAAGGTGCTGGAGTCGGTTTGCCAGGATGATGTTTCCAATGAAGGTTTCCCCTACATGACGTCGAAGCGCATTGCGGTAGGGGATGTTCCGGTGCTGGCCTTGCGGGTAACCTACGTCGGCGAACTGGGTTGGGAGTTCTACTGCCCCATGGAGTATGGCCGCCGGCTGTGGGATACGCTCTGGAAAGCTGGCGAGCCCCAGGGCATCGTTGCCGCCGGGTACCGGGCCATTGAGAGCCTGCGCCTGGAGAAGGGCTACCGCTATTGGGGGGCCGACATCAACCCGGACTATACGCCCTACGAGGCGGGTCTGGGCTTTGCAGTCAAGCTGGACAAGGGCGACTTCCTGGGCAGGGAGGCGCTCGTCAAGCAAAAGGCCGAGGGCGGCCGGCAAAAGCTGTGTTGCCTTACGATCGCCGATCCAGCCTCCGTGGCCCTGGGCAATGAGCCGATTCGCAGCCAGGGCAAGGTGGTGGGTTGGATCACCTCGGGTGGCTACGGATACTCGGTGGGCAGGAGCATCGCCTACGGCTACCTCCCCGCGGAACTGGCCAAGGCGGGTACGGACCTGGAGGTGGAATTGTTCGGAGAGTGGCTGAAAGCCCGGGTGGAACGCGAGCCCCTTTGGGACCCCAAAGGGGAGCGAATTCGGGCGTAGCAAGTAGTAAGATTCTCGCGGGTTCTGATGTGCCGGGAGAATTGGGCGGACAACCACCCTCTTCCGGAGGGGTAAGGAAAAGCGTAGGAGGAAAAGGAAATGTCTGAGAGTGTGGTGGAAAGACTGCAGAACACCAATCCCGACATGGAGATCTGGTGGGACTCGTCTCCCCTGATCTTCAACTCGTGGGTGAAGAAGATGGTCGAAGCGGCTCCGGCCGCCCAGAAGAAGGAGCTGGAGGCCCAGCTCAAGCGCCTGATCCTCTGGGAAGACATGCCACGCAGCGTCATCCGCGGGTGCACGACAAACCCTCCGCTCTCGCTGGCCGCCATCAAGTCCGATCCAAGCTTTTGGGAGAAGTGGGTGGACGACAAGATCCGTTCCACGCCGGGGATCACGCTGAAGGAGCTGTGGTGGATTACATATAAAGAAGCGATTCGCCGCGGAGCCGAGATGCTGTCGCCCATCTTCGAGGCCTCCGCGGGGCGGTTTGGGTGGATCTCGGGGCAATTGGATCCGCGCCTGTTCACCGAGGTGGACCAGATGCGGACCCAAGCGGACGAGTTGCACGCGATCTCCCCGAACGTGATGATCAAGGTCCCGGCCAGCCAGCAGGGCCCTGAAGTAGTCAAGTACCTGACGTCCAAGGCCATCTCTACCAACGTGACTACCTGCTTCACCCTGCCCCAGATCATGGCGGTGGCCCGCGCGGCGCAGGAGGGCGTGGAGGAAGCCAAGAAGAACAAGGTCGACCTTTCCCGCTGGCGGGCGGTGATCACTCACATGCTGGGGCGGCTCACCGAGCGCGAGGTGATCTGGGAGCAGGCCGCCTACTATCATGTCAACTGGACCGAGGCCGACCGGCGATGGTTCGGCCTCGGGGTCTTCAAGCGCGCCTACCAGCTGCTCAAGGAAGGTGCCTACCCCAGCAAGATGCTGCTGTGCTCGGTGCGGCCTGGGCCGCTGGTCAATGGCAAGCAGCGCTTCTGGGATATCCAGGAACTGGCGGGGGGCGACATTGTTTACACCCTGCCACCCTATGCCCTCGAGCCGATGTTCGCCCTGGGGGATCAGCTGGAATTTCGCGAGGGGGCCATTGAGGATCCGATTCCCGAATCGACCCTGGAGAAGATCTACCAGATGCCCTATACCATGCAGGCCTATGAGCCCAATGGCTTGGCACTGGATCAGTTCAACACCCACCCGGCGACGATCTACACGGTGGGGGAGTTCTCCAAGGCGGTCCAAGGTGTGGAGGATTTCTGCTCGAGCCGCTTGAAGGCGGCCAAAGTGGCGGCGGCCTGATCCTTTCTGGCCTCGGGTGGGCCCGGCCCCGTCACACGAGAGAGCCTCTCGCGGTGCACCGGATCAAGTGCGGATAGGCTTGGGGCGAGAGATGAGGGCGAGGTGGCGCCTTTTTCCGATGGAAATACTCCGGATGGCACTTAGATGCCGGGAAATATGAGAACCGGACAGTTGCTAAGAAAGTGCAATGGATATACACTCAACCCCACGCTGAGAGACCGGAGGGGGTGGTCGTAAGATGCTGGTCCCCAGCATGGCGGGGAAGGAGGTCGAGAGACACCAGCCGACGAATCACTTGAGTTCCTTATTGAGCAAGGGTTGCTCTCGCACGTGATGCGGAACGATGTGCGGGGGAGGTGCGGCAATTCGTTGTAGGGTTCAACGCTGAAAGACCAATTGAGCAAGGAGGAGATTTAGACTATGTCAGCCAAGAAGATGGTTTTTGTACTTATGGCGATGGCCATGATTCTGGCCGCCTGCGCCCCAGCCGCCACAGCCGTTGCGCCAATGGTGGAGACCTCTGCGCCAATGGTGGAGACCGTTGTGGTTCCCGCGACCGCCGGGCCAGCCCCGACTGCGAACCCGATGGATACGCTGGCCGCCGCGTGCAAGGCCGAGGGTACGATTACCCTCATCGCCGACCCGCGCGACTGGGCGGACTACGGCACCATTATGGATACGTTTGGGTCCAGGTACGGCGTGTCGATCAACGACCTGAACCCGAATGGCAGTTCCGCGGATGAACTGGCCGCGATCAAGGCCAATGAGGGCAACAAGGGTCCGCAGGCTCCCGATGTGGTAGATGTCGGCTATTCCTTTGGACCGCAGGGCGTGTCCGGTAACCTGTTTGCGCCCTATAAAGTGCAAACCTGGGACACTATTCCCCTCAAGGACCCGAACGGATACTGGACTGAGGAATACGCCGGCGTAATGACCTTCGAGGTCAACACCAAGGTTGTGAAGGATGTCCCGACCTCCTGGGCCGATCTGCTCAAGCCCGAGTACAAGGGCATGGTCGCTCTCGCGGGTGACCCCAAGGGTTCCAACCAGGCGATCATGGCCGTTTGGGCATCGGCGTTAGCGAACGGCGGATCGCTCGACAATGCGCAACCCGGGCTCGATTTCTTCGCCAAGCTCAACAAAGAGGGCAACTTCGTCCCGGTCATTGGCCATCTCGCTGAGGTGGCTCAGGGCGCGACCCCAATTCTCCTGCGCTGGGACTACAATGCGGTAGGAGACGAAGTTTCGGCGGCGGGCAACCCGCCCATTACCGTGGTTGTGCCGAGTGACGGCACGATCGAAGGTCCTTATGTCGCGGCCCTCAGCGCCTACGGGCCGCATCCGAACTGCGGGAAGCTGTGGTTGGAGTTCCTCTTCTCGGATGAGGGCCAAATGGACTACCTGCGCGGCTTTGCCCATCCGGCCCGGTTCGCGGACTTGGTTAGCCGCAACCTCGTTACCTCCGACGTCCTGAGCATGCTCCCATCGGCTTCGTCCTACAGTGTTGCTGTGATCCCCACCCTGGCTCAGATCGCAGCACAGAGCACGACCATCACCTCGGGGTGGGATAGTGCGGTCGGGGTAACTGTTCACTAACCAGGTTTGCCTGTGACTTCCTCGACAGCGACGGGGCGGGACACGCTCGGGGCGCGTCCCGCCCCCCACCGATGGTCCTGGGCATGGCTTGGGGTCATGCCCTTCTTCCTGTTCATCCTCTTTTTCCTGGTCTACCCGTCCTCCACTCTGGTCATCGGCAGCTTTCAGGACAATGCGGGGCACTTCACCTTCGCGAACATCCTGGGCCTGAGCAATCCGTTCATCCTGGGGGCTTACGAGATCAGCCTTCGCATCAGCCTGTACACGGCGGCGGGAGGCGCGATCTTCGGCTTCCTGCTGGCGTACGCGGCGGTTCGAGGTGGGCTGCCCTCCTTCGTGCGCTCAAGCATGATGACCTTTTGCGGGGTGGCCTCCAACTTCGCCGGGATCCCGCTGGCGTTTGCATTCATCGCCTCGGTGGGGCGCGTGGGAGTGGTGACCGAACTCCTCAATTCTATCGGGATTAATCTGTACGACATGGGATTCAGCCTTTATAGTATTTTGGGACTCAGCGTGGTTTACATGTACTTCCAGTTTCCCTTGATGGTCTTGATCATCACGCCGGCTATCGATGGGTTGCGGCGGGAATGGCGCGAGGCCGCAGAGAACCTGGGAGGCAGCTTTTTTGACTACTGGCGTCGAGTCGCCCTTCCGATTCTGACGCCCTCGATCCTGGGGACCGCGATCTTACTCTTTGGGAACGCCTTCGGGGCCTATGCGACCGCTTATGCCCTCACGGGCGGCGTAATTAGCCTGGTGACCCTGCGTATCGGCGATCAACTTTCGGGCGATGTGGGCGGCATGTCCGCCGGCGCCGGGTATGCGATGGCCCTGGGGATGCTGGTGATTATGACCGTCTGCATCACGGGCTACACCGTTCTCCAGCGGCAGAGCGAGAGGTGGTTGAAATGAGGCGGGGAACGTTCTGGTCCTGGCTTTGGATTGCCCTGGGCGTGATCTATTTCTTTGTGCCTTTGGTCGCCACCTTCGCATTTTCCTTGCAGGCCAAATTGAACGTATTGAGCTTCAAGGCCTATGCGGATGTGTTCTCGGACCCGAATTTCAGGATAAATTTCTTGGCATCGGTCGTCTGGGCCGTTTCGACGATTGTCGTTGGGGTCGTGCTTTTCGTCCCGACCGCCTATTGGGTGCGGCTCAGGCTGCCCAGCGTTCGCTCGGTAGTGGAGTACCTCACCCTGCTTCCCTTCGTCGTGCCAGCAATTGTGCTCGTCTACGGCCTGGTGCGGACGTTTAGCCGGCCGCCCCTCCCGATTGTCAACAGCCCGCTGCTGCTGATCTTCGGATATACGATCATGTCGATGCCCTATATGTACCGGGCGGTGGACACCGGACTGAGGGCGATCGATGCTCTGGTCCTCACCGAGGCCGCCCAGAGCCTGGGGGCAGGCTGGCTGACGATCATGCTGCGTGTGATTTTCCCGAACATCCGAGTTGCCGTCCTGAGCGGTTCCTTCCTGACCTTCGCCATTGTCATGGGCGAGTACACGCTGGCTCAATGGCTCGATAAACCCGCCTTTGGGCCTTACATGGCGCTGCTGGGCCAAACCAAGGCCTACGAGCCATCCGCCTGTGCCATTATCAGCTTCGCTTTGACTTGGGCTGCCATGGGGATCATGCAATTCATTGGGCGGGGTGCCCCGGGGGGCGCCCAAGTGGCCGCTGGCCATTAGGTATTGAGGATCCTATGCCGTTTCTGCGTCTTTCCCACTTGAGCAAAGACTTCGCGCAGACTGCCGCCGTCCAGGATTTCAACCTGGACATCGAAAAGGGCGAACTGGTGACGTTCCTGGGGCCCAGCGGATGCGGCAAGACCACAACTCTGCGCATGGTGGCCGGATTCGAGCTTCCCACGAAGGGCCGGGTCGAGCTCGACGGTCTCGACATCACCACTCGACCCCCGAACCGGCGCAACGTCGGGATGGTCTTTCAATCGTATGCCCTGTTCCCGAACATGACCGTGGGGGACAACATTGGGTTCGGCTTGCGCGTGACGCGCCGCCCGAAAAAGGAGGTTCAGGAGCGGATAGCAGAAATGCTGGGAACGATTCGCATGCCCGAACTGGGCAACCGTTTCCCCTACCAGCTTTCGGGGGGTCAACAGCAGCGCGTAGCCCTTGCGCGGGCGCTCGCGATTAAGCCTCAGGTCTTGTTGCTGGACGAACCTCTTTCGGCCCTGGATGCCAAGATCCGGGTGGAGCTGCGCTTTGAAATCCGGCGCATCCAACGCGAACTAGGGATCACCACCATCTACGTGACCCACGATCAGGAAGAGGCCCTTTCTCTTTCGGATCGTGTGGTGGTCATGAGCGCAGGAAGGATTGAGCAGGTGGGGGCGCCGTTCGAGATCTACAACTACCCGGCCACCCCGTTTGTGGCCGGCTTTGTCGGGACTCTCAATCAGCTTCGTTGCCGCGTGGTCGACGCGGCGAAGGGGAAGTTGGCCTTTGATGGGCAAGAGTTTGTCACCACGACGCCCCTCCAGCTAACGGACTCGTCGGTCACGGTGATGATCCGGCCGGAGCAGTTGCATCTGGGGACGCTGGAGGGCGAGAATCATCTCACCGGGAAGGTCGATGCCGTGGCTTTCCTGGGCTCGGTGGTTCGCATGGTGATCCGGTTGGGGGAGTCCGTCGTCACCCTGGATGTCCTCAATACCCGAGGGCTGGCCCTGCCGGCGATCGGAAGCGAGGTCCCGCTGTCCTTCCCGGCACAATCGAGCTGGATCCTGGGTGAGCGTTAAGACTGCGGCGGGCGGGTTGCGGCGCGATCCCACGAGATGGCCCGGACCTCGCTGAGTCGCTAGGCGGCGGCCTGGGAGGCCGTGCGAGTAGGCGCCTTGGGGGTGAGAAAGCCGAATCGTGTCAAGATCATGCAGGGCGGTCGCTTAGTCCGAAGCGGGGCAGGCTGGCTGAGGTGGGGCGAGGGTCGCAGGTTGACCGGTCCCCGGGCTTCCTGCGGGGGGGACGGGGCGGACGGCCTGCTTTGTTTTCCCGGGCGCACCGGCGAGGCCGGGATGGGGTTAGTGCTGTCGCTGGGGACGGGAAAGAGTGGGGAGGCCAATTGACCAAAATCTTCTTCGCCACGGATGTGCACGGTTCCGAGGTCTGCTGGAGGAAATTTATCAACGCGGCGAAGTTCTACGAGGCGAATATCCTGATCCTGGGGGGGGACATGACCGGCAAGGCCATTATTCCCATCATCGCTCAGGGCAAGGACCGGTATAAGGTTACGTTGCTCGAGCAGGAAACCATGCTGGAAGGAAAAGAGGCCGTCGACAGCATGGTGAAGACGATCAAGAACCGCGGTTATTATCCCTATGTCACCAACCCCGACGAAGTGGCCTCCATCTCGAATACCCCTGGGGCATCCGACCAGTTGTTCCTCAAGGAGACCGTGCGCACGATGCAGGAGTGGATGGACTCCGCTGACGCTAAGCTGGAGGGCAGCGGGGTGAGTTGCTACGTGTGCCCTGGCAACGATGACATGTTTGAAATCGATGCGGTCATCGCCCAGTCCAAGCACGTGAGGAGCGTGGAAGGTCAGCGCACGGAGCTGGATGAACACCACGAGATGATCAGTTCCGGCTGGACGGACCCCACCCCTTGGAATACTCCGCGCGAGGAGAGCGAAGAGGCCTTGCGCAAGAGGATTGACGCGCTCATTGCCCAGCTTCACGACATTCCGGAGTCGGTGTTCAACCTGCATGCGCCTCCGTACGGGAGCGGCTTGGACGAGGCTCCCGAGTTGACTAAGGACATGCGCCCGGCCTACGGCGGACGGTCGCTCGTGCCCGTGGGCAGCACGGCGGTTATGGAGGTGATCGACAAGTACCGGCCTCTGCTCGGGCTGTTTGGTCACATCCATGAGGGCAAGGGAACCCGCAAGTACGGGCGAACCCTCTGCATCAACGCGGGCAGCATGTACGAGCAGGGGATGCTCTGCGGGGCCGTCATTGAATTGAAACCCAAGGGAATCGGGACCTATCTGTTGGTCACGGGGTAAGAGGCAACAGGAGGACAGTCGGCTTCCGTACCGCAGATTGGGAGGCTTTGCGCTGGCCGGTTAATGTGCGCGGCGGCCTCGGGGCGGAATGGGATCCTGGAAAGGGGGGATAACCGAACACTCTAAGGTTGAGGAAACGGCAACGAGGAGGCTGCGGGAGCAGCCTGAAGGGGTATTGGGTTGTAGGCCCGTGACCTGAGGGGGGGAGGCCGGGCGGATCCTCAAGAGGAGTCTTTCAATGAGCGAAGCAACCCTTTTCGTGCGCAAGGCATCGGGCTTAGTCCGTGCCTGGTCGATCTTTGATGCCTTCATTTACGCTACGTTTTCAATCAACCTGATCACCCTGGGCCTGTTCATTTTCTCCTACTGCTACTATTTCCAGGGGAACCTGGCGACCGCTGTCGTCATCGGCGCGGCCTTCACGGTCTTTGAGGTGATCGTGTATGCCAGCCTCATCTCGGTGATGCCGCGTGCCGGCGGGGACTATGTTTGGCAAAGCCGGATTCTCGGCCGCGCGGTCGGTTTCATCCTGACCGTGACCGGCTGGTGGTTCATCCTCTGGCTGTGGACCCCGCTCTACGGCGAGATGCTCAACTATGAGTTCTTCACCCCGATCCTGGGCGTCCTCGGCTTTAAAGACGCGGCCCTATGGTTCACCACGAGTAACATCGGGTCGCTAGTCGGCATGCTGGTGGTATGCCTGATCGTGTTTATCTACGTCGGGGTGGGCATGAAATGGTACGCCCGGGTGCAGAAGGTCTGCTTCTGGGGAGGCTTGGTGGGGTTGGCCGGTGTGTTCTTGCTCCTTCTCTTTGGGAGCCATCAGGCCTTCGTCAACGGCTTGAACGAGTTTGCGCCCAGACTCTTTGGATCGCAGGCGGGCACGGACCTCTATCAGGCTACCCTGGCGGCGGGTAAGACGGCGGGGACCGTGGCCAGTCCGCTCCACATGCTGTTCGCTGCTGGGACCTTGGCGATCGTCCCCCTGATCACCTTCTTCAACCTGTGGCCGAACTGGGGGGCCACGCTGTATGGTGAGGTTCGTGGGGCATCGGACTACCGGCGCAACTTCTGGAGCATGGCCGCAGCCATCGTGGTGACCACGGCATTGGCGCTGCTGTTCTTCGTCCTGATCGCCAAGACGATCGGTTGGAGTTTCTTCAACAGCGCTAACGGGGCCTTCTGGAACTACACTTTTGGCTACACCACCACGGCGCCGCCGCTGCCCTTCTGGCCCTACCCCGCGCTTTTTGCGGTCTTCCTGGTCCAAAGCCCGGTGATTCAATTCCTGGTCATCCTGCTGATGAGCCTGTGGTGGTTCGGCTGGTCGGGGACCCTCTTCCTGAGTTCCACGCGGGTCATTTTTGCGGCGGCCTTTGACCGCATGCTCCCCGAATGGGTGTCGAAGGTTGAGACCCGGACCAAGACCCCCATTAACGCCTTGCTCTTAATGGTGATCCCTTCGGTAGTCATCTCGTTCCTCTACGCCTACAACGTAGTCAACTTCAAGAGTGTCACGCTCGACGCCACCGTGGTCATCGCGATCACCTTCCTGGGGTCGACCGTGGCCGGCACGATCTTGCCTTGGCGCCAGAAGGACATGTTCCGAGGTTCGCCGGTTGCCAAGTACAAGGTCCCGAAATGGGTAGCCTGGATATTGACGGTGTTGTTTATCCTGTTTGCGGTTTACCTGATCTACCTCTGCGCCAAGCTGGGGTCTTCCGTGGTGATGACCCTCCCGGCTGTTCCGGGCACACCTCTCCAGTGGATTAGCGCCGGCTTGATCGCCCTGCTCTCGGTGGTCAATGCCGTCATGCTGATCTGGGTGGCCTACTATGTGGCCAGGAGGATCTTTGCC
Organism: Anaerolineales bacterium; assembly: GCA_049511715.1. Lineage (GTDB taxonomy): Bacteria > Chloroflexota > Anaerolineae > Anaerolineales > RBG-16-64-43 > JBEKHT01. The sequence continues at coordinate 63,781 of JBEKXU010000004.1, read as the reverse complement.
GGAGAGGAGATGCCGCTGATCACCGCAGCGGGTTTGGTCTTCTTGGGCTTCCTCGACTGGCTGCTGGTCGTATGGTTCTGGGACCCCTCGACCGCCAGCGGAAGTGCGCTGTATGGGATCGGCTGGGGGAACGCCGTTTCGATGGTGTTCATGCTGGCGATGTACGTCCTGGCGGCGATCATCTACTTCGGGTTCAATGCCTACCGGAAGAGCCAGGGCGTCAACGTGGAATTGCTGTTCAAGGAGATCCCTGCCGAGTAACCCTCCCTTTTATCTCGGGAAGGCCTCTTGGGTCGGCGGGTGACCTCCTCCGGCCCAGAGGGGGGCACTCTTTGTGCAGAGTGATCCAGCAGATGGGGTAGGCGAGGCAATTTCCGGGGCTTGCCCGCATCTGAGCAGTCTCAACAGGGGCTGGCGCAGCGTAGGGACTGAGCCAGCCCCTTTGACGCCTGTTTCTCTTGGCGGATTCTCGGGGCGAGTCGGACCGAGCCCTCTTGATTCCTGGGAACAGCGCGGCTGGGGGGAACAATCAAGGGAACTGATCCTCCTGAGCGACTTCGAACTCGGCCATGAACGGGCAATGCTGCCAAGCGGGCTTGGCCGTGAGCTTCCTGGGGAGCCCCTACCGTTCCGAGGCCCGAGAAGGTTCAAGGGTTTGCTGGGACGGACCAGGGCGACGGGATCCTCTGGGCCTGGGTCGCGGCGCCGGGTTTCTGCCCGGCCGGGAAGGGGCGCCGTGGCGCCATTTCACGAATTGGCCGGACAGCCTTGAGGAGGTTGTCATGGGGAAGGTCCTAATGGTGGTGTCGGACGGACTGAGGGACGACGTCGCCGAGCAGTCCATGGGATATCTGGAGCATTTGGTCGAACGCAAGCAAGCCAGCCGCTACACCCTCCAGGCGGAGCTGCCCACCGTGTCTCGTCCGCTCTACGAAACCCTGCACACCGGGGTTCCCGTGAGCGAGCATGGGGTCACCAACAATCGAGTCGTCCGGCGCTCGACCATGCCGAACGTGTTCGAGCAGGCTGTGAGGAACGGTCGCACGACGGGCGCCGCCGCCTACTACTGGTTCTCGGAGCTGTATGTTCGCGCTCCTTACGACTACGTGGCGGATCGCGAGGTTGACGACCCCTCCCAGTTGATTCAGCACGGCCGCTTCTACACCGAGGATGCGACCCCGGACCGCGAGGTGTTTGGCGCCGGAGCCAGCTTGGCCTACCGATATCAGCCGGACTACCTGCTGGTTCATCCGATGGGCATGGACTACGCGGGCGCGACCCATGGGTCGGACTCGCCGGAGTATCGAAACAACGCCATCCTTCAAGACAGCATCCTTGCGGACCTGATCCCGCGATGGAAGGAGATGGGCTACACCGTGCTGGTCACGGCCGATCATGGGATCACCGCCGACCGCAGCCATGGAGGCAAGGATCCAGGCAACCGCCGCGTGCCCCTCTACGTTCTTGAGGTTGGCGGCGAGGGAAAAGGAGCCATGGGGTCATTGGCCTATCAACTTCAGATTGCGCCGACCCTCTGTCGGATCCTGGGAATTGGCATCCCTGCGACGATGAAACAGGCGCCGATAGGGTAAGACGGCCTCCGTCGCAGTGGGATCCAGGCCGGCTGGGACGATCCGCCTACCCTTCCCTCGCCCCTCTGGCTTGGGCAAGTGACTACGACCTTCCATGACCCTTGCGAATCTCCTGATCTTGCTCCTTTCGGCCTGCATTCATGTGGTCGCGCACATTGGCTTGCGGCGCACCCAGGACCGTCCGGCCTTTGTGTGGTGGATGCTGCTATGGTCGGTCATCCTCTATTCTCCGGTGGTCCTGCTGGTACGGACTGGTTTCAATCGAGCTGCCTGGACTTGCGTCTTGATCAGCTCGGTCTTTGATGCGGCCTACTTTGTGGCGATTGCCAAAGCCTACCAGCACGGGGATCTCTCGGTGGTGTACCCGTTAGCCCGAGGCAGCGCCCCCGCCATGCTGCTGATCTGGTCGACGCTGATCCTTCGGGAATCCGTCACCCCCGGGGGGGTTCTGGGCGTGCTGGTGATCGTCTCCGGACTCTACCTTGGCAACCTACCAAGCCTGGGCTCTTGGCTCGAGCCGGTCCGCAGGCTGAGGAGCGCCGCGCCGCGCTGGGCTCTTCTGGCCGGGCTGGCCACCTCGATCTATACCGCGATTGACAAGGTGGGCGTAAGCCACGCGTCGCCGATCCTATACACCTATGTGGATGTTGCCCTCACGTGGGCCTGGCTAACTCCCTTGGCGGTACTTTCCACCGGCTGGAAGAGGCTTTCCACCGAGCTGTCCAGCTCGCGGTACTTTGTTGTCCTGGCGGGGTTCACGACCGTTGCGGCCTACGGCTTGGTTCTCATCGCCATGCAACGGGGAACGCCGGCCTCCTACGCTGGGGCCATTCGTGAATTCAGCGTGGTCATTGCGGCGGCAATTGGTGTCCTGGTTTTCAAGGAATCCAGCGGCCCCATGCGGGTGGTCGGGTCCGTCCTGGTTGCGCTGGGAGTGGGCCTGATAGGGATATTGGGTTAGTGTGCGCTGCGGGAGGTGAGCCCCAAGCCAACCCCGACTTGTGGACCGTGAACCCAGGCGAAGGTGCAGAGTATGGGGGTTGGCAAGGGCCTCGGGGAAAGGAACACCGCCGTTCGTCCCGAAGGGCCGATGGCGTGTCTCGCGTGGCACACTTATGGGGCTAGGGAGCCTTGGGGCCGTTCCCGCCGCCGGGCTCTGCGGCCCCCGATCTCTTGGCCTTCAAGCCTGTGATCGCTGGGATCCTCCAGTTTTTCAGCCGAGGGGCGGCTTGACCGGGGCGCGGGAATTATGTACGATTGTACGTACATGTATACAATTCCTTCGGGCGTCCCGGACCGTTCCAGCCCGCTGCCGATCTATGTCCAGCTGTCGAGTTGGGCCGAGTCGATGATTTCCAGCGGGCAGTTCCCGGTCGGAACGAAGCTTCCCGCGGAGAGCCGGCTGGCCCGGGATTTCCGCCTCAACCGCAATACCGTGCGCCAAGCGATTGCGCTCCTGGCCCAGCGCGGCCTGGTCGAGAAGGAGCGCGGGGTGGGAGCCTTTGTCAAGCGTCGAAGCGCCCTCTCGCCCATTCACCAGCTGGGGCGGATGACGAGCTTTGTCGATGATTTCGAATTGAAGGACGTAGAGGTCGAGGACAGAATCCTCACACAGGAGAAGGCACGCGCAGGACCGGAGGTCGCTGAGAAGCTGGGAGTCCGGCCGGGGGAGGCGCTGGTGGTCGTCGAACGGCTGCGTATCGCCGATGGCATCCCCTTTCTGCTGGAAAAACAGTATTATCCTTGGGATCGCTTCGGAGGGCTGCTGCAGGTCGAGATCAAGGGGTCGATGTACCAACTGCTCACCACTCAGTTCCACGCCGATCTTCATCACTCCATCCAGACGTTGCGGGTGGTTCGGCCCTCCCAACCGATCGCGGCAAAACTGCGCATCTCTCGCGATGTGCCCTGCATGTTCCTGGAAAGTCTGGCCTACACTTCCCAAGGCGAGTGCATTGAAGTGCTTCAGTCTTACTACCGAGGCGATCGCTACCTTTTCAAGGTGGAGGCCAGCCAGTATCGCCGGGAAATGAGTTCCGTCGCTGCCTCCTGACCTTCCGCGAGGGGAGGGAAGGGTGCGGGAGACCCTTTCCGGAAGCCCGAACCCTTCTGACGGGAAGGGAACTGGAAGACGGCGGCCTGATAGCTGTCATCGGCCACTTTTTCAATAGGAGAGGACCCTATGCCTACGTTGCCCAAGAAGAAGATGGAGGACTACTACGTTCCCTGGATGAAGGGCCAGAAGATGTACATCTCCGATCATATCGAGCTGGCCTGGAAGGATCCGGGCCTGCACCGCATGATGTCCAATGAGAACCCCAATCCGCCCTCGGAAAAGGTTCTGGCGGCCATCAATAAGTACGCCCGCATGGCTAACCGCTACCCCGACCAGGGGCTTGTCGTGCGTTCCAAGATCGCGGAAATCAACGGACTCGACGGGCCGCAAAACGTGATGCTGGGCGATGGCTCGAGCGAGATCTACGACATGATCTGGCGGAGCTTGGTCCAACCGGGCGAGGAAGTCGTCCAGCACACGCCTTGCTTCGGAATCTACGGGTTGCGCTGCATCGTGGTAGGGGGAAAGCTTGTTTCGGTGCCCATGGTTTACAAGAACAAACAGTTGCTGTTCGACCCCGACGCCCTTCTGGCCGCCATCACCCCCAAAACCAAGGCCGTGGTGATTGCCAACCCGAACAACCCGACCGGCAATTTCATGGAGAGCAAGGACTTCGAGCGCATCGCCCAGACCGGTGTGCCTCTGGTGATCGACGAGGCCTATGTCGAATTCGCCGGGCTGGAGCGCTCGCAGGTCTCGCTGACCAGGAAATACGAGAACGTGATCATCACCCGCACCCTGTCCAAGGCCTATGGACTGGCTGGGTTACGCTTCGGGTACATTCTGGCCGCCAAGTCCGTAATTGACCAGATCGCCGCGACCCTCATCCCTTGGAACATGGGCACGATCCCGATGTGGGCGGGATTGGCGGCCCTGGAGGACACGGAAGCTCTACAAGCGCGCGTCAAGCACAACAACAGCGAGCTGATGTTCCTCGAGGAGTCGCTCAGCGAAATCCGTGGGTTGGTTGTCTTCCACTCCTACGGCAACTATATCCTGTTGGACGGTGGCCCGACGGGAAAGAAGGGAAAGGATTTTGTAACTTTTGCCGAGCACAAAGGGTTGATCCTGCGCTCGGAGCCGGCCATGTATGAAAGTGACGGCTGGTGGCGCCTGACGATCGGGAGCAAGGAGGAGAACCGCAAACTGATCGAGGTGGCGCGCGAGTTCTACGGCAAGTAGTCCTCGGAAGGGGAGCATCCGCCGAGGCGGCCGGTTGGTTCGCGTCGAGGAATCCAACCCTGCAATAGGGCAAGACTCTCGCCCTTTCGGCTGCTGGCTCTCTCTTGCTCTCTGCGTGCCGGGGGACGAGCTCGCTTTCTGAACGCTGACCGAAAGGTCAGCGGCGGACGCGCTCCGGGTCGGAGAGTCCGGATTGGCCGCCGGAATAGGGCGGTGGTATCCTCGCGAGGGTTAGGCAGGAACCCGCCCGGGGAGGCGAGGGGCTTGGCGCTGCCCTGCTGTTGTGACCGTGTCTGAGGTGTGTGCTTCATGGCCCCGGATGAGCGCATCTGGCGTTGATCTGGGGCCTTGCTTTTCTTGGCGGCGGAAGGATTCCGTGGGATTGTCACGGGGGCCCGGATGTTGACTCTGGTAGAGAAGGTATTGTTTGTTCTTGCGGCCGCTGCCTCCGCGGCTCTGACCCTGCGATCGGCGGATCGCATCCGCCGGGTGATTCGCCGGGGTGTCGGAGAGTTCCGGCCTCGCGAAATCCCCCAGCGCCTCTGGCAGGCCGTGTTTCTGGTCCTGTCCCAGAAAACCACCTTCAAGATCCGCAAGCGGCCGGGCTTGGCCCACCTGCTCGTGGTGTGGGGCTTCAGCTACTACGTGTTGGTCAACGCGGGAGACGTACTGGAAGGGTTCCTGCCGGGATTCGTCTTTCTTGGGAGGGGCTGGGTCGGAAACCTCTACCGCCTGGGCGCTGACCTGCTCAGCGTGGCCATCTTGATCGGAATGGCTGCGCTCCTCGCGCGGCGGCTGTTGTTCGGCAGGCGCATTTTCTCTTTCCTCGACAATACGAAACTGGATCCGAGGGCCGCTCCCGGAATCCTGCGGGATTCCATCATTGTGGCAGGGTTTATTCTTCTGCACGTCGGGTCGAGATTTCTGGGGCAAAGTTTTGCCCTGGGGCTGACCGGCCCCGACCCATGGCAACCCTTGGCCAGCCAAGTCAGTCTGCTTTGGAGAGGGGTTTCTCCGGGGACGCTGGCGTTGCTTCGGCACATATCCTTTTGGATGGCGCTGGGCTTGGTCCTCGCCTTCTTGCCGTATTTTGCGGTCAGCAAACACATCCACATTTTCTTCGCGCCGTTGAACTTCCTGATTAGGCCGCGGCAGTTGGCCCAGGTGGGAGCCGAGGAACAGGCGGGAAGAAGGCCCCAGTGGCCGGTGTCGTTGCCGGCCAGAATTGACTTTGAGGATGAAAGCATCGTCCAATACGGGGCCGCTCGCCTGGAACACTTGCCCTGGCCATTGATTCAGGACGCCTACGCCTGCATCCAGTGCAATCGCTGTCAGGAGGTTTGCCCAGCGAATGCCACGGGGAAGTCTCTTTCGCCTTCGGCGCTGGAAATTAACAAGCGCTATTTCCTCAACCGCGAAGCGGCATCACTGGCCGCTGGGAAGGAGTCCTCGGCGACTCTTCTTGAATTCGCCATTTCGGAAGAAGCCCTATGGGCCTGCACCACCTGCGGGGCGTGCGTTGAAATCTGCCCGGTCAAGAATGAGCCCATGCTCGACATCCTTGAAATCCGGCGCAACCAGGTGCTGACAGAGAACCTCTTCCCGGATGCGCTCCAGAATGCGTTCCGCGGTATGGAGCGGCAAGCCAATCCCTGGGGCTTGGCCTCAGAACACCGCCTGGATTGGGCGAAGGGCCTGCCCGTCCCCACCCTTGAGGAAAACCCTCAGCCGGAGATTCTCTGGTGGGTGGGGTGTGCTCCTGCTACTGAGCCGAGGGCACAGCGGACAGCTCGGGACTTTGCGCGCATCTTGGAGGCAGCGGGAGTCAACTATGCTGTGCTGGGATCTCGGGAGAAGTGCACCGGGGACTCGGCTCGGCGCGCGGGAAATGAGTACCTCTTTTCCCAGTTGGCCCAAGAAAATGTGCAAACTTTGAACGAGGTGAGGCCGCGGCGAATCGTAACCACCTGCCCTCATTGCCTGCACACCCTGGCCAATGAGTATCCTCAGTTCGGTGGCCGGTTCCAGGTCCTCCATCACAGCCAGCTGATCTGTGAACTCATCGAAAAGGGGAAACTGCCGCTTCGACCCAAGGGGTTGGGAAAGGTCGCCTACCATGATCCCTGCTACTTGGGCCGACAGAATGGAGTTCTTGAGGAGCCGCGTGAGCTCCTGCGCCAAGCGGGGATGCATCTGCAGGAGCTTCCGCGCAACCGCTCTCGCTCCTTTTGCTGCGGGGCGGGCGGGGGCCAAATGTGGAAAGAGGAGGAACCCGGAAGAGAGAGGCTGAGCGCCAATCGCTTTCGTGAGGTTGAGTCGTCGGGAGTCGACACTTTGGCTGTGGCCTGCCCATTCTGTATGATCATGCTCAGCGATGCCTCTCGCGCGGCCGGGGAGAAGATCCCGGTCCGGGATGTGGCGGAAATTATCGCCCAAGCTCTGCCCTCTGCGCCGGGTCCCGGCGACTGAAGCCCTCGCACCCGAGTAAACCGATAAAATAGAGTAAGAATATCGTGGTATAATTCCCGCATCCTCAACCTCGCAAGGTATTGTGGTCGAGAGAGGCGGTGGAGATGCGGTGGAGATGCGGCTTGTTCCCTTGATGGGTGATCCTTCTCTTCGCACGTGCCTGTTACTCGGTCCTCACCTTTCCTGGAGGGGATCACTGGCCGCATAGGCTGGTGCCACGGTTTGGTCAAGGGAGCCTCGTGGAAGCCGAGATCCGCCGGCAACTCTGGCCGCACCATGTGGCGGGGGGAAGGCGCACAAGGAGGCTCATCGTGTCTCCCAAGGAGAGTTGGCCGCAGGACGGCCAAAGGGCAGCCCAATTGAAGGAGGGACCTCCGGGTCCTGAACCGACCCCGCTCGAGCAGGCCTGGGCACCCTCCCAGCTCCTGGAGATGTTCTGGTACCTGCTGCTCTCGCGCCGCGTGGACGAAAGGGCCTGGATCCTCCACCGCCAGGGCAAGATCGCGTTTCATATCTCCGGGATGGGACACGAAGCCACGCATATCGGCATGGCCTTCGGAATTCAGCGAGGCTACGACTGGGTCATCCCCTACTATCGTGACTTGGCGTTGATGCTGGCGCTGGGACTTACCCCGCGGGAATTCATGCTCAGCCTGTATGGGAGGAGGGGGGAACCCTCTTCGGGAGCCCGGCAGATGCCCAGCCACTTTGGCCTGCGGCGGGCCAATGTAGTCAGCACCTCTGCCCCGGTCGCAACCCAGATTCCCCAGGCAGCTGGGGTGGCCTTCGCGATGAAGCTCAAGGGGGATGAGCGGATCGTGCTAACCACGATCGGGGAGGGCGCCACCTCTCAGGGAGAATGGTACGAGGGCATGAATTGGGCCGCCGTTCACAAGCTGCCCCTGGTTTGCGTGGTGGAGAACAACATCTATGCCATCTCGGTCCCTCAGGACAAGCAGATGGCGCTTCTCGATGTCGCCGACCGTGCCAAGGGATTGGGGATCCCAGGGCGGGTTGTGGATGGTAACGACGTGTTTTCCGTGCTGGAGGCAATGAAGCAGGCGGTGGACCGAGCGCGCCGGGGAGGGGGACCAACCCTGATTGAGGCCAAGACCTATCGCCCGGTCCCCCATTCCTCGGATGATGACGACCGTTCTTACCGTTCCCGCGAAGAGGTGGAGAAGTGGAAGAAACGGGATCCCCTGAACTCCTTCCAGACCCTTCTCCTGCAAAGAGGAACGCTCACCTCCGAAGCGCTGGCGGAATTCGAATCGCGCGCAAAAGCCCAGGTCGAGGAGGCGGTGTCATTCGCCGAACAGGCCCCGTACCCGGAGCCTATGAAGGAAGGTTGCGGCCCAGTGTACGCCGAGGAGATCCGGCATGCCGGAGATGACGCTGATTGATGCCATCCGCCAGGCCATGGATGAAGAGCTGGCGCGAGATGCGCGGGTTTTCATTGTCGGTGAGGATGTGGGCGCCCGGGGAGGAGTGTTCCGCGCCACGCTGGGCCTGTATGCCAAATATGGGGCCCAGCGCGTCGTCGACTCGCCTCTGGCAGAGATAGGCATCGTGGGAGTGAGCATCGGTGCCGCCCTCTACGGCCTACGACCCATCTGTGAGATCCAGTTCGCCGACTTCATCCATCCGGCCTTCAACCAGATTGTCAACGAGGCGGCGAAGATGTGCTATCGGTCGGGAGGAGAATGGACCGTTCCTCTCGTGATCCGCGCACCTTATGGAGGGGGAATCAGCGGCGGCCTCTACCACTCGCAGTCCGTGGAAGCTCTCTTCAGCCATGTCCCCGGTCTGAAGGTTGTGATCCCCTCCAGCCCCTACGACGCCAAGGGCCTCCTCAAGTCGGCGGTGCGGGATCCAAACCCCGTGCTCTTCTTGGAGCCCAAGAAAGGCTACCGCCTAATTCGAGGCGAGGTGCCGGAAGGGGAGTATGTGGTCCCTATTGGGCCGGCGCGGATCTCGCGGCCGGGAACGGATTTGACCGCCTTGGCCTACGGGATGATGCACTCTTACACCCTGCAGGCGGCCGAGACTGTCGCCACCGAGGGGTTGCAAGTGGAAGTGGTGGACCTGCGCACCCTTTACCCTGTCGACAAGGCCACGCTGCTCCAGTCGGTCCGCAAGACCGGAAAGGCTTTGATCGTTTACGAGGACAACCTCACTGGAGGATATGGAGCCGAGGTCGCGGCGATCCTGGCCGATGAGGCTTTTACGGACCTCGATGCTCCTATCAAGAGACTGGCCGGACCGGACGTTCCGGCTGTGCCCTTCAGTGCACCCTTGCAGGACTGGTTCATGCCCAACCCCGAGAAGATCGCGCAGGCGATGCGGGATCTGGCCGCCTTTTGAGGCGGACGGGATCGGCCCAGCAGCGGAGAGGGAGCAATGGCCACCCAAGTCAAAATGCCTCAGCTGGGGGAGTCGGTGGTGGAAGGAACCATCGCCAAATGGCTGAAGCGCGAAGGGGAGACGGTCCAAGAGCTCGAGCCCCTGGTGGAGATCGATACGGACAAGGTGGATACGGAGATCCCCGCTCCAGCGACGGGCAAGTTGCTGAAAGTATATGTGGGGGAGGGAACGACCGTGAAAGCGGGCACCCTGCTGGCCATAATCGGCCGGGAGGAGGAGGTCGTTGTCTTGGAGGAACTGGGGCCCAAACCCGGGACCAGTGAGCCTCAGGGGCCTGCCGGCCCGGTTCGTGCGGCTCGGGTCCAAGAGCTGGGGTTTGTTTCTCCCGTGGTGGCGAAGGTGGCCGCCGAACACCAGGTGGACCTTTTGGAAGTGAGGGGGACCGGCCTGCGAGGGCGCATCACCAAGAAGGACGTCTTGAGTTTCCTTGAAGCTCGGCGGAACGCTTCGGCCAACGAAGTCGCTCCCGCCTGGGAGCGGCCAGGAGAGGGCGACCTGTTTCGGCCCAGCGACCTGCAGTTCCCCAAGGGGGCCGCCTCGTCGGCACCCGCTCCCGCGACCCCGGCGGACGGTGAGATCATGCCCCTCAGTCCGGTTCGGCGCCAGATTGCCGAGCGCATGGTCCGAAGCAAAAGCGTCTCAGCTCATGTAACCACGGTCATGGAGGCAGATCTGGGCGCCGTACTGGCTCACCGCGATGCAAACCGCATGGCGTTGGAGCGCGATGGGGTCAAACTCACCCTGACTCCGTACTTTGTATTGGCGGCGGTGTCCGCCCTGAAGGCCTATCCGGAGGTGAACAGCAGCTGGGAAGAATCCGGCATCCGGTACCATCGCGCCGTCCATATCGGCGTGGCCGTATCGCTCGGCTCCGAGGGTTTGGTGGTCCCGGTGATCAAGGAGGCCGAGCAGAAATCTTTGCTCCGGCTGGCCATGGAGGTGAACGACCTTTCGCGCCGCGCGCGGAGCCACCAGCTGAAGGCGGAGGAGGTGCAGGGGGGGACCTTCACCTTGACCAACCACGGGGTTTCGGGTTCGCTATTGGCGACCCCCATCATCAACCCCCCGCAATGTGCTATCCTGGGGGTCGGCCTCGTCCAAAAGCGGGTCGTGGTGATCGGCGATGCCATCGCGATTCGGCCGATGGCCTACCTGACCCTCACGTTTGATCATCGCATTCTGGACGGGGCGCGCGCTGATGCTTTTCTAGCCAAGGTCATCGAGATCCTCCAGATGCCCGGGTCCTAGAACCCTCGCCATGTCGGTATCAGAAGCCATAGAGAACCTGCGCAGCCATCCTCGCCTGGCAGGGAATGTTGTGGCGTGGTTCCAACGTCCCCCCCGCGCGGCTCAACGCTGCCCTTTTCCTCCCGAGCTCGATCTCCGTCTGGCCCAGGGCCTGAGGGCGCGCGGGATTGAGTCTCTCTATTCCCACCAGGTTCAGGCTTTCGCGGCGGCTCGCCAGGGGGGCGACGTGGCTCTCGTCACCGGAACGGCCTCCGGCAAGACGCTGGCCTACAACCTCCCGATCTTGCAGACCCTGCTTGAAAACCCCGAGGCGCGCGCCCTATATCTTTTCCCCACCAAGGCCCTGGCGCAGGATCAGGCCCAGGAGATTCGGCGCTGGTCTGAGGCGCTGAAGGGAGCCCTTCCGGAATCCGGACTCGGGATTCGCCTATACGACGGGGACACCCCCCAGGCGCGGCGGGCGGCGATCCGAGAAGAGGCCCGGCTTCTGCTCTCCAACCCGGACATGCTTCACACAGGGATCCTGCCGCACCACACACGCTGGTCCAGCCTGCTGGGCCACCTGAGTTTCGTGGTCCTGGATGAGATTCATAGCTACACCGGCGTGTTCGGCTCTCACATGGCGAATGTCCTGCGCCGTTTGAGACGCGTGTGCGCCTTCTACGGCGCCCAGCCGCAGTTTCTCTGCACCTCAGCGACCATTGCCAACCCCCGCGAACTGGCGGAGGGGCTCCTGGGAGGAGGGGTAACTGTGATTGACCAGGACGGGTCCCCCAGCCGCGGGACCACCCTGGCGGTCTACAATCCTCCCCTGGTGGATGCCGCCCTGGGGCTGCGGCGCTCCTATCTGACGGAGAGTTTGGCGATCGCTGACTTGCTGCTGGCGGCTGGGCTCCAGATCGTGCTGTTTGCACGGACGCGGCGCACCGTGGAGATCCTTCTGGGGTACTTGCGCGAGCAGACCCAGGCGGGGGGGCTGCCGCCCGAGGCGATCCGCGGGTACCGCGCCGGCTACCTCCCGGAAGAGCGTCGCCGGATCGAGGCGGGCCTGCGCAGCGGGGATGTGCGGGCCGTTGTAGCCACGAACGCGCTCGAACTGGGCGTGGACATCGGGGGTCTCGGGGCGGCGCTCCTGGTGGGCTACCCCGGGCGGATTGCCTCCTTGTGGCAGCAGGCGGGGCGAGCAGGAAGGCGGGAGGAGCCAGGCTTGGCAATTCTGGTCACCTCCCCCTCGCCGCTGGATCAGTTTCTCGCTGGCAATCCACGCTACCTGGTGGAGACCTCTCCCGAGCACGGGCGCATCAATCCGAACAATCTGGCCATTCTGGCCAATCACCTGCGCTGTGCGGCCTTTGAACTGCCCTTTCAGCCTGGGGAGATCTTTGGCCAGCAGAATGTGGACCCCTTCCTGGAAGCGCTGACTCAAGAGGGCGAGATCCATCACTCCTCCGCCGGGGAATGGCAGTGGGTGGGAAGCACCTACCCGGCCTCTGAGGTGAGCCTGCGCTCAGGAGGGGATGATCGGGTGGCGATTCAGGACGTGAGCGAAGGGCCACCCCACTTGATTGGGGAGGTGGACCGCTCGGCGGCTCCGCTGTGGGTCCATGAGGGTGCCATCTATTTGCACGAAGCCCGCCAGTATCTGGTGCAAGGACTGGACTGGGGTCAAGGGGTGGCCTCTGTGCGGCCCACCGAGGTCGACTACTACACCGAGGCCTCGGAATCGATTGAGGTGGAGATCCAGGAGGTCGCGGAAGCCGATGAACAGACCAGGCTGGGCCGGGCCTGGGGCCGCTTGGAGGTGAGGGCCCAGCCCGTTTCCTACCGCAAGGTTCGCCGGCATACGCAGGAGACCCTGGGATACGGGGAAATCCATCTCCCAGCTCGAGAATTCCAGACGATTGGGTCCTGGCTGTGGATCCCAGACGCCTTCGGCCGGGAGCTGGAGGCCGAAGTGCAGGCGGCGGGAGAAGTCTTGCGAATCGGCCTGGGGGAAATTGACTATGGCCCCTCGTGGGAAGAGGCTAGGCAGGCCGCGCGCCGGCGGGATGGGTTCCGCTGCCAACGATGTGGAGCAGGCGAGTCCGGAGACCGTGAGCACGACGTGCACCATCGCGTCCCTTTTCGGGCTTTTGGTTACCAGCCTGGTGTCAATCGGAACGACCGGCAGGCCAACGCGTTGGAGAACTTGGTGACTCTCTGCCGCATCTGTCACACTCGCCTGGAAAGCCAGCTGGGAACCCGGACCGCTCTGGGAGGCCTGGCGTACGGGCTTCACAGCTTGGCTCCTTTGTTCCTGATGTGCGACGCGCGGGACGTGGGATTTGGCCTGGATCTGCGCAGTCGGGAAACGCGCGCCCCAACCATCACCTTCTATGATCAGGTACCGGAGGGGGTCGGGTTGGCAGAAGAACTCTACGCCCTCTTCCCCAAGCTGATGCGGGCCACGGCGGAGAGGATTGCGACCTGCTCTTGCCAGCGGGGGTGCCCTTCGTGCATCGGGCCGGTGGCCCCCAGCAGCGGGCCGCTGAAGGGCATGGCGCTGCGACTCGCTCGGGCGATGGCCAAAGAATTGGAGCAGAGGGAGCCCGGCGGAGATTGAGAGGTTCTCTGGGGGAGAGGTTCAAGCCTTCACGGAGGCCACGACCCCGCGGGTCATGCGAAGCAGGTCCGAGGGAGTGAGCTCGAAGATGGCATTGGGAGTGCCGGCCGCGGCCCAGATTGTGCTGTAGGATAACAGATCCGCGTCCACAAGGGTCAGAATCGGATGCCGGTGGGCGAGCGGGGGAACACCCCCGATAGAAAAACCCGTTTGCTCTCGGACAAAGGCTGGATCGGCCAGCTCAACCGGTTCGCCGACAAGCGGTGCCAGCTTGAACTCGCTCACCCGATTGGCCCCGCTGGTTTCGACGAGAACCGGTCGGCCCGAAGTCTTGCCTCGGAAGACCAGAGACTTCACAATTTGGCGGACCTCGCAACCCGCGGCGCGAGCCGCCTGGGCGGCGGTGCGCGTGCTCTCCGGGAGCTCCCGAATTTGCGCCGAGAACCCCTGTTCCTGCAGGGCCGTCTGAACTCGCAGGGCCGCAGAAGAAAGAATCATCGCAGGCGGGCCTGGATGCAGGTGGGCCAGCCCGGAGAGGGCTAGCCGCGTCGCCGCTGGCGGGCCAGGAAGGCGGTCAACACACCGGCGGAAGCGAGGAGCGCGAGTCCAATCAATCCCAGGAAAATCGAACTGCTCCCCGAGTCGTTGGACGAGGTGGTGCTGTTCTGGCTAGGCTGAACGGCGAAGGCCACATAGGCCTGAGCGCCGGGCTCCAAATGGAGGGGAGTGTTCATGCTGGAGGTGGGGTTGTATCCCTGGGGAGCCGCGGCGGCGACGTTGTAGTCTCCCGAGGCCAGCTGTTGGAAGCAGTAGGGCTCGTCGACCCCGTCGGTGGTGTAGGAGCCCACTTGGGTTCCATCGGAACGGGCGATGCTGATCTTGCCTCCAGCCACCAGACCCTCCCCGGGGTCCTGGGAGGCATTCCCGTTAATATCGTCGAAAAAGGAAACGCAAATATTACCGGTCCCGGTCTGGGCCACGGGGGTGGGAGTGGGGGTCGGCTGAAAGGCCAGCGTGGGCTGGGCGCTGGTTGACTGACCAAATCCCAAGACCAACTGTTCCCCGACCTGCAGGGGGCTGCTGGCGGTGAGATCGTTGAGTTTTTCGAGCTGATCCACCGGGACGCCGGAAAGGGCGGAAATTCCCCAGAGCGTATCGTTCTGGCGGACGAGGTACACAATCCGGCCGTCGTTCTCCGGGGTTGGGGTCTGGAAAGGAGCGGCCTGCGCGACAGGGGGAGCCGTCACTCCCGCTCGCGAGAGCGCGGCCACCGTGATCCATCCCAGGGACAGGCCGATCGTCAGAAGGATCTTATGATGCGCGCTACCCACAACTCGCTCCAGGCTTGAGCTCTCGTCATTATAGCCTGTTCCTTCCGGCAAACCTCTCGACCCATGGCGGGCGAGAATTGGGGCCGGGAAGCCTGAGCCCACACCAACGAGGGGCCAAGGGCTTGTGGTATATTGACCTTCCAGACGAGGTGAGAGATGAGCGCAAGGATCTTGGTCATTGAGGACGAAGACAGGATCGCCTCCTTCCTGGAACGGGGTCTGACGTACGAAGGCTATCGAGTGGATGTTGCCGCCGATGGGACGACGGGTCTGGGCATGGCCCGTGAAAACCCTCCGGACCTGGTGGTGCTCGATTGGATGCTTCCGGGGATGGACGGTCTGGAGGTCTGCCGACGGTTGCGGGCGGGTAGCCAGGTTCCGGTCCTGATCCTCACGGCCAAAGACGCCGTCGCCGACCGGGTTCAGGGTCTCGATGCGGGAGCGGATGATTATGTGGTCAAGCCCTTCGCCTTCGCGGAGCTCCTGGCGCGGATTCGCGCGTTGCTTCGGCGCTCGGGACCAGGGGAGCCGGAGATCCTGCGTTTTGGAGACTTGGTTCTGGACACCGGAACTCACCGCGCCCGGCGCGGCAACCGGGTGATCGATCTGACCGCGAAAGAGTATGACCTCTTGGAATTGTTCATGAGACATCCGCGCCAAGTTCTGACGCGCGAGATCATTTACGATCGCGTCTGGGGCTACGACTTCGGGGGAGAAAGCAATATTATCGAGGTCTATGTCCGCTACCTGCGGCAGAAGATCTCCGCAGACGCTGAACCACGCCTCATCCATACCGTGCGAGGCGTCGGCTACGTGTTGCGTGAGGAAGAGGAGTAGGTCCGTCGGTTCCCCGATGGATGGGCAATGAATGTCCTTGCGGGCGCGCCTCACCCTGGGCTATTCGGCCGTCCTGGCGGGGGTGCTGCTGGTTTTTTCGGCAGCCCTCTATCTTCTACTTACCTTTGGCTTGGTCTACCAGATTGACCAGACGCTGGCGCAGTCGGCGGAGACCATCCTGCGCACCAGCCGAGTCAGGACCGAGCCGAACCTGCGCATTATCACCCTGCCCTCTCTGGCCTTTGCCTCGCCGAATGTGTACATTCAAGTGTGGGGCGGCGATCGCCAGCTGATCGCTTCCTCCAGCAACGTCAGTTCGCTTACCCAGCCTCTCGATTCCTCGGCCCTCGGGATTCAACAGCAGCGGTACAGCCAAGCAAGCATCGGAAGCGCGCATCTCCGGGTGTTCACCGTCCCCATCACCCTGGCCGGGACGGAAGCAGGCTTTTTGCAAATCGGGACCCCTTTGTCCACGGTGGACAGAATCCGTGAGTATCTTTTGGTCATGCTGGTGCTGGGAGATGTCCTCGGGATGATCATCGCGGCGGCCCTGGGAAACCTCATCGCCGGAAGGGCCCTGCGCCCCTTGGAGGCCGTGACCGTCACCGCGCTGCAGATCACTCGCGCGGATGACTTGTCGCGCCGCATTTCGCTGGAAGGGCCGCCGGGAAGCGAGGTCGGCCGCCTGATCTTGGCCTTCAATGAAACCCTGGAGCGCTTGGAGGATCTCTTTCACTCCCAGCGGAGATTCTTGGCCGACGTGTCCCACGAGTTGCGGACCCCCCTGACCGCCATTCGGGGCAATGTCGACTTGATTCGGCGCATGGGTGCGGATGAAGAGTCGCTGGAAGCCATTCAATCGGAGGCCGAACGGCTCATCCGGCTGGTCGGGGACCTGTTGCTGCTGGCGCAGGCGGAAACCGGAAACCTTCCCCTGGCTCGCGAGCCGGTCGATGTCGACACCGTGCTCTTGGAGGTCTTCCAACAGGGCCGGATCTTGGCGCAGGATCACCTGACGCTGGTGATGGGAGATTGGGACCAAGCGCAAGTGATCGGAGACCGGGATCGGCTCAAGCAGCTCTTCTTGAATCTGATGGCGAACGCTGTCCAGTACACCCCCAACGGAGGCCGGGTGACCCTCTCCCTGCGCTTGGTGGGCGAATGGACGCACATCTCCGTGACCGACACAGGGCCCGGGATCCCGGCCGAGGAAATTCCCCACCTTTTCGAGCGCTTCTACCGCGTGGACCGGTCACGGACCCGGAGGTCTTACTCGGGGGCGGGCTTGGGCTTGTCCATCGCCTACTGGATTGCGGTCAACCACGGCGGCCGGATCGAGGTGGCCTCCGAAATGGGCAAGGGGACGACCTTCTCAGTCTGGCTGCCTCTGGCATCCAAGGAAATTCGTCAACCCGCTGCCGAGGCTGCCTAGGCATCCGGGAGCCCCAGCACTTGGGCCGCCTGGTGGCACAAGCGCAATCCCCCCGCTTCCTGCCACTCCAGCAGTCTGGGGCTCGAATCCGACCCCGGCCGCGCCTCCTGATAGATGCCGGTTGCCCAATACACATATCGCTGGGTCTCCGAGGGCCAGCTATCTTGCCTCTGGGTCAAGCGGTCTGGACCTCCGTTGTAGGCAGCCAAGGCAAGCGCCACCTGCCCATGAGCCTGTTCCATGTCACTGACCAGGTAAGTCAAACCACGCCGGGCGTTCGTTTCCGGGTCCAAGGCATTTTCACCCGGGCGGAAGTGGAACGGCATCACCTGGAACAAGCCCAACGCTCCCGATTCCGATGCGGCCTGAGGATTCCCGCAGGACTCGATCTGCATCACGGTGGCCACGAGCTCGGGATCGACGCCATACTGGCCCGCCCAGCGCCGGATCTCAGGAGCCCAGAACTGGACTGACGGATCGAAGATCGGCGAGATTTTCCCCCCGGGGAGAGCGGTTGGGGAAGATTGAGAGGGAAGGTCCTCGGGCGCAGCGGCCGGGGGCAATGAGGGGGCAAAAAAAGAGATGGAGGCCCAGACCACGAGGGCGCTGAGCGCTCCGATCTCCAGGGGCAAGGCCCGGGTCAACGTCTCGGAAGGCAAGCTTGCCTCAGGGTCCGACCGCTTGGGTCAGCGCAGCTCGTCGGTTCCGGGCAGTCGAGGCCCCTCCCGCAAGGAGGAGGGAGGGCGGGCAGGCTGGCCAGAGGCGGGCATCGCCAAGAGGCGCTTGCCTTCCATCGCGAGCGTGCCGATGAGCAGAATGCGGATCAACCAGACGACCGCGGCGACAAACACGGGGACCAGGGAGATGACTTGCTCTCGGGTCAAAATGCCGTTGCCCAAGCGGGGCTGGGTGAGGGCTGCCAGGCTGACTGACCACCAGGTCAGGACAGCATTCATGCCTCCGGCCAGGAACCAGGCCGCAAGGAGGTACCAGGTTTCGAGGCGGTCCGCTTTCTGTTCTTGAGGGGTGAAGAGCCGGGCGAGGCCTCCGAAATCCATCCCGCAGAAAGCCAGAGCAAGCACCGTGGCCAGGGGGATTCCTAGAAAGCGCAAGTCTCCAAGCAAATCCGCAAGGGCAAATTGGGTTGTGCTGTAGTTGAACACCTCAAAGGCCGCCAACGCCAGGACGATCATGATGCCAAAAGCCGCTCCCTGGTGGGGGATCCTCAGGTTCGCCCGCCAATTTCGGGTCTGCGGGGCGGCCTGGGCGACGGGATCACGCGCTGCACTCATAACGCTCATGGGAACCTCTCCTTCTGATCTCACGGAAGAGATGATTGCCAAGAGTATAGAACAAACGTTCTATATGTCAAGGATGCAAGCTGGGTGCCAGGAGGCGCCTTGGGCACCTTACCCCTGGCGGCCAGAATGGTCCCCTCGCCCAGATATGGGCGAGCAGGAGCATGGGAGGACTCCTCAACCGGATAGAAGGGAAAAGTTGTGCAGCGGCACGGGAGGGAGCTGCTGGTGGGTTCGCAACCTATGCCCTCTCGATGATCGTGGCGGTGGCCATCCCATGGCCGATGCACATCACCTGCAGCCCATATCGCCCGCCCACGCGCTCGAGCTCGTGAACAAGCTTGGTCATCAGGATGGCACCCGTTGCCCCCAGCGGATGGCCGAGCGCGATCGCCCCGCCATTGGGGTTTACCCGGGCGGGATCCGGGTCGAGCTCTTTTTTCCAGGCCAGGACCACCGAAGCAAAAGCCTCGTTGATCTCGATCACCTCCAGTTGCGATAAAGACAGTCCCGCCCGAGCCAGCACCTTGCGGGTGGCTGGAATGGGTCCATCGAGCATAAGCACAGGGTCGGAGCCGACCACGGCCGTGGCGACCACGCGGGCGCGAGGTTTCCTTCGCAGCTGGCGAGTCGCCCGAGCGGAGGCCAGGACCACCGCGGCCGCCCCGTCGCTGATTTGACTGGAGTTCCCTGCCGTGACGACGCCGTCCGGCTTGAAGACGGTCTTCAGTGTGGCCATCCTTGCGCGGTCGGGCTGAAGGCGCACGCCCTCGTCTTGGTCAAAGGTGCGCCGCTCGGCCGTGGGTTCCCCCTGGGGAGTGCGGCCCGGCACCTCCACAGGCAGGATCTGCTCGCGAAACCTCCCCTCGCGGATGGCCTGGCCGGCGCGGAGGTGGCTTTCGAAGGAAAAATCATCCAGCACCTCACGGGTCAGACCCCATTTTTCCGCGATCATCTCGGCGCTCACGCCCTGATGGACGAGGGAATACGGAAAGTCGCTGGGCCAGCTCGGGGGCCAGTCCGAGCCGATGGGGACCCGGCTCATTACTTCAATTCCGCCTGCCACGACGAGATCCATCTCTCCCGAGGCGATGGCTTGGGCCGCGAAATGAATCGCTTGCTGGCCGGAGCCGCACATGCGATTCAGGGAAACGCCCGGAACCGTGGCGGGATAGCCGGCTTTGAGAAGGGAAAGGCGAGCAATGTTGGCCCCCTGTTCGCCGATCGGGGAGACGCAGCCCAGAATCACGTCTTCCACGAGGGCCGATTCCAGGTTGGCTCGCCGCGGTGCCTCAGCCAGGACTTTGGCGGCCAGATCCATGGGCGCGCAGGAGGAGAGCGCTCCGCCGGGCTTGCCGATCCCGACCGCCGTGCGCACAGCGGAAAGGATATACACCTCGTTCATCAGCCTCCCTTTCCTGTCCGGTCAGCCTCCGGAAAACCGCGTTTCAATTTCGCGGATACGATCAATCTGCCTGCAGTTCCACTCGTCCTGGCTGAAGGGCGTCGTAAACCAGGCCTCGAGAATCTCTTTCATGACGGGCTCGGAAGTCCCCCGCAGGCTGAGCCCGAGCACATTGGCGTGATTCCAGAGGCGAGCTCCCCGGGCCGTTTCGGCGTCGGCGCAGAGAGCGGCGCGAATCCCCGGGACTTTGTTGGCGACCAGGGTTGCCCCGGTGCCGGTCCAGCACATCACGATTCCCTCGCTGGCCTCACCCCGGGCCACCCTCTCGGCGGCCTCCAAGCTCACCAGCGGCCAATCCGCTTCTGCGCCCTTCTCTGGCCCCCGGTAGTCAACCTCGTGGCCCCTGCCTCGCAATTCCTCCAGCAAGGTGTCCACCAGGTGGGTGCGCTGATCGGCGCTGACGACGATTTTCATCTCGGTACGCGCCCCTCTCGGCGAGGGCGGATCGGAGTGGCTTCAGCGCCGGGCAGGACCCAGCTCCGCCCGCCGCTCGGCGATCAGGTCTCTGAGAATACTGCGGGCGAGCCCGGGTCCTCGGTAAACCAAGCCGGTGAAAATCTGGACCAGACAAGCGCCTGCTTCCAGCTTCTCGCGGGCATCGCGGGCACTGGCAACCCCGCCAGCCGCCACAATCGGCAATTGGCCTTGGGTGTGCCGATGAATGTAGTCTACTACCGCCGTGCTGCGCTCGCGCAAGGGTCTTCCGCTCAGACCGCCCACCTCGCCGGCCCAGGAAGAGCGCAGCCCGGTTCGTGCCGTCGAAGTATTGGTGGCGATGACCCCCGCGATTTCGAATCGTTGCAGAGCCGCAAGGGCGTCATCCAGCTCCTCCCAGGTCAAATCTGGGGCGAGTTTGACAAGCAGAGGGCGGGCCACCCCGCTGCTCTGGGACAGGCGAGCCCGTTCAGACTTCAGGCTTGCGAGCAACCTTTCAAGAGAATCGCGCGATTGCAGCCGGCGCAGGCCGGGGGTATTTGGGGAACTCACGTTGATGACAAAATAGTCTCCGTACGGATAGAGCTCGTGGAGCAGAGCGACGTAGTCGCCTGCCGCCTCGTCCAGGGGAGTGCCCCTGGCCTTGCCCAAGTTGACCCCCACCACAAAATCGCGGCGGGCGGGAAGTCGGCTCAGGTGTTTGCGCATGGCTTCCGCGCCGGCGCTTGGGAATCCCATGCGATTGACCAGGGCCTCGTCTTCAATCAGGCGGAAGACCCGGGGTCGAGGATTCCCGGGCTGGGGCTGGGGGGTCACCGTGCCTACCTCAATGTGCCCGAATCCCAGGCAGGCAAGCGCCCGGACGGCCTCACCTCCCTTGTCATAGCCGGCGGCGAGTCCCAGCGGGTTGCGAAAGGAGAGGCCGAACGCTTCAACCCGAAGTTCCTGCCGCCCGTCGAAGGCCCAGCGCAGCCAGCGGCGGCCGACCTGCGTAGCCCCGGCCATGCGCAGGGCTTGCAGTGTCCAGAAATGGATCTGCTCCGGACCCAGGCGAAAAAGAAGGGGGCGAAGAAGGGTGTAAGCTCGCCGCGAAGAGGTCCCGCTTCCAGCGGACATGGGGTTCAACCCGGGTGGAGAACCGCCTCCGCTTCCGCCGCGTTCATCTTGCCCTGCTCCTTCCACAGGGCGACCAGATCGGTCAGGCGGGCGACGGAACTCAGTCTCACGCCTTGCCCCCTGAGAGCCGCCTCGGCTCCCTGCTCGCGGTCGACGAGCACCACCACGTCGTTGACCAGCAATCCGGCCTGGTGCAACCTCTCGAGAGCCTCGAGCTTTGTCTCTCCCGTGGTGGCAACGTCATCCAGGACGGCGACGGTTTCTCCCGGGGTGAATTCCCCCTCAATCGTCGCACGCGTGCCGTAGTCCTTGGTTTCGCGGCGAGGATAGATCATTGGCCAATGTCCTTGAAGAGCGACAGCCGTCGCGATGGGCAGGCCGGCATAGGGTATTCCCGCCAGGCGTTGGAAGGAAAGGCTCCGCAGGATGGGCAGGTAGGCCCGGGCGATGCGGGCCAAGTGGTCCGGGCGAGAAACCAACCGCCGCAGATCAATGTAGATCGGAGACTGCTGGCCCGACTTGAGCGTGAACTGCCCGAAGCGGACGCAGCCGCAATCCAGGAGCAGGTCCGCAAGCTGTCTGATCTCAGTCGAGGCCCGGCCCGGGAACCGGCCTGGGCCGCGCGGCAGTTGTCTCCGAATCGTGCGCATCTCCTCGACCAGATTCTCTGCGACTTGTCCCGGCTTCTCTACTTGCGAGAGAGATCGCGAGACGGAAACAAGCATTCCCAGCCCGTCGGCGCGCAGCCCGGCTTCGAGCGCGCTGCGAAGATTGCCGCCCTGTGGGCCGACTCCTGGAACCAGGAACCACAGCTCGGGAACTAACGCCCGAACCCGCTGCAGGGCGACCACGTCGGTCGCGCCGACCACCAGCCCGACATTCCCGAACTGGTTCCAGGATTGGGCGAGCAGAGCCACACGTTCATACAGGCTCAGGCCCTCTGCTGAGAGCCCTTGAATTTCTTCGGCACCCGGATTCGAGCTCCGACAAAGAATGAAGACACCTCGGTGGGAGTCCCTCATGAAGGGCAGGAGGGCATCCTTGCCCAGGTAAGGGCTCACCGTGACGGCCTGGGCACCGTAAACCCCGAAGGCGGCTTGGGCATAGGCTGTTGAGGACTCGGGAATGTCCCCGCGCTTGACGTCCAGAATGACAGGCACCTCGGGGGGGATGAAACCGATCACCTCGTGCAGGGCGCGCAGCCCGGCCGGGCCAAGGGTCTCGAAGAACGCGCTGTTGGGCTTGAAGGCCAGGGCTAGGTCGGAGGTGGCCTGGATCAGGCGTCGGCAGAAGGCCACGGCGGCGTCGGCGCTCGGCTCGGGAAGTTGGTCCAGGTGAGGGTCCAGACCCACGCAGAGCAGCGAGTCGATTCGCTGGGCCCGCTCTTGAAGCCAAGTGAAGAATGGAAGGGATCTGCTATCGTCGCTGACCATATCGAATCAGGCCTTGCCCAGGACCATGGCCAGGAGCGCCATTCGAATGTACAGACCATACTCCATCTGGCGGAAGTACGCGGCGCGGGGATCCTGGTCTACCTCGATCGCGATTTCACCGACGCGCGGAAGAGGGTGCATGACGATCATTTCATCTTTCGCCCGCTGCAGGGTCTGGGGGGTAATGACATACGTCCCTCGCACCGATTCGTACTGTTGTGGATCCTCGAAGCGCTCTTTCTGAACGCGCGTCACGTACAGCACGTCCGTCTCCGACAGCACAGGCTCCAGGTCTACCCGTTCGGTCTGGGAGATTCCCCTGGCCGCCAAATCCGATACCAGATTGGAGGGCATGCGCAGAAGCTCCGGAGAGACATAATGCAGTTTGACCTGGTAAAGCGACAGCAGCCGTGACAGAGAATGGACGGTGCGCCCATACTTGAGATCACCAAGCATGGTCACGGTGAGTCCATCAATGCGGCCCAGCTCTTCTTTGATCGTGAACAGATCCAGCAGAGCCTGGGTCGGGTGTTCGCCGCTTCCGTCCCCCGCGTTAATAACCGGCTTGCGGGCGTATTGGGCCGCAATCGCCGCGGAGCCCAGCTCGGGGTGCCTCAGGACGATCACGTCGGCATAACATTCCAGTGTGCGGACGGTGTCGGGAAGAGACTCGCCCTTGGCGACAGAGGAGTACCGCACCTCGCTTATGGGGATGACACTCCCGCCCATGCGCTCCATAGCGGAGAGAAAGGAGGACGAGGTGCGGGTAGACGGCTCATAGAAAAGGTTGGCCAGGATCTTGCCCTTGAGCAAGTCGAAGGTTCCGACGCGCTCGACCATCGACCGCATTTCCTCGGCAACTCCGAAGATGTACTCCAGGTCCAGGCGATTGAATTGGGAAACGGAGAGGATATCCTTGCCATAGAAACGGGCCTGGCGCATATCCCCAAAGGGGATGTAGGGGCTCTTGACCCTGCGTTCGCTGGGGGGTACATAGGTTGCCATTCTTTTCTCCTTGGGTCATGAATGAGGGCCTGGTAGGCGGGATCGCTCGGATGCTTTGCGGGGCTGCGCGCGGGGGCTGCTGAAGGGCTCCGCGCGGTGACGGAAGAGGTCGTGTCCAAAGCCAGGCGGCGCCAGGACCTGCCCGTCTTGATAGGCCAGCTTTCCCCTCAAGATGACGCGCGCGACCCGCCCGCGAACCTCCCAGCCCTCGAAGGGAGTCCAGCCGCATCGTGACAGCAGTTCCCGCCCGCGAACAGTCCAACTCGCTTCCGGGTCCACCTCGATGAATGTCTCCTCCCATGCGGGCAGGTTCCAGATACGTAGCGGATTGTCATGCATTCTTGCGACCAAGCCCGGCATCGTCAACCGCCCTTCGCGAACCGCGCCAAGCAGCAGTGGAAGCGCCGTTTCCAGGCCCGGGAATCCGGGGGGAGGGTTGGGGCCATCCTTCTCCGCGAGGGTATGGGGGGCATGATCAGTCGCGAAGCAGTCAATCACCTCGAGATTGGCCCACAGGGCCTCCCGATCGGAGGCTCGCGCCAGCCTGGGTCGGACTTCGGCCCGGCCAGCGGTGATCCCGGGAATGTCCTCTTCATCGAGGAAGAGGTGATGAGGCGTCACCTCACAGGTCACCGGCCATCCGCGCTCTTTGGCCAGGCGGATCAAGGCAATCTCCTCCGCTCGGCTGACATGAGCCACATGCACCGCCTTGTGGTGAAGGCCGGAGAGCAGTAGCGGCAAGGCCAAACTACGGCCTTCTGCGTGTACCACCACGGGCCGGCCTGCGGGCCAGTGGGCGAAATGCTGGATCACCGAGCTCAGGTCGTCCAGACGCAGCGGTCCGTAGGTCTGGTCCAGATACATCTTCAGACCGCAGGTCTGGGCGGCCAGGGAAGGAGCGGAGCCGACGTTCTCTTGGCTGCCCCCGAGGTAAAGTCCATAGTCACATCGGGCGCGCTCGGTCGCCAACCGCTCGACCTCCTGAAAAACTTCCGCCGTGGTAAGGGCAGGCTGCGTGTTGGGCATGGCCAGAACGCACACGAACCCCCCGGCGAGGGCGGCGGCCGTTCCGCTGCTCCAGTCCTCCTTATGCGTCGCGCCCGGTTCGCGCAAGTGGACATGGGGGTCCATAAGCCCGGGAAGTCTCAGCATCCTGACTCCTCGCCCGGCTGGAAGCAGGCAAAAAAAGAGAGCCTTCCGGCTCTCAGGATTCCGTTTCCCACTCGCCCGCCCTGGAGGGTTTCCTCCCGTTTTCCATCTCTGTTTTCACGATGCTTCCCGCCTCGCTTTCGACTTCGCACTCATTGTATGCACTTTCCGCGGCCCGTCAAGGGACATCTTCCGCTGAAGGAGAGGGAAGAGATCGATCGGCTTCGCTGGCCGTTTCGATCTGATTCCGCCCCCGCTCCTTGGCTCGGTACAGAGCCCGATCGGCGACGTCAACCAAAGTGAAAGCGTCGCCGGCATCGATCCCAAGACTGGCGATCCCCTGGCTCACCGTGGGCGAGGGCATTTGTCGGCCCAGGGAATCAATGGGACGAAGCTGAGCCAAGGTTTGCTGAATGCGCTCGGCAACCATGTGAGCTTGATCGCAGCTGGCATTGGGGAGGGTCATGGCGAACTCCTCGCCTCCCCACCGCCCCAGGAGATCTCCGTGTTTGATATGGCGACGGATTGCATCCACGGTGCTTAGCAGCGCGGCATCGCCAGCCACGTGCCCAAAGTGGTCGTTGTAGTCCTTGAAGTAATCGATGTCGAGCATGATCAGGCTTAGAGGAAGGCTCTGGTTCCGCGCCGAAGTCACGGCCTTCTCCAGTTCGGCGACGAAGGCTCCATGGCTGAGAACCTGCGTCAAGCTGTCGCGCCGGGCTTGCTCACGCACCGCCTCATGTTGTCGGGCGTTGAGAATGGCTGCGGCCAGCTGTTCGACCACGATCTGCAGCACGAACTGATCCTCCTCGGAGAAGGCATAGGGGCGCGTCGCTTGCAGGTCTAGCGTCCCCAAGAGAGTCCCTGCCGAAAGGATGGGCAAGGACATTTCCGACCGAATTCCCGGCAAGACAGGCACTTCCAGGTAATATGGATCGGTGCGCACGTCTTGGGCCAGATAGGGGCGGCAGGTGAGCATGACATGGGAATTGATGCTCTTCTCATCAATCCGAATGCGATCCTCCTGGTCTACCTGGCCCCGCCCACGGGGACCGGAACCGCCCACGAAGAGGGCGGAACGTCCGCCCTCCTCCACGGCCAGAATGTGAACATGTTCATAGCGCAACCGCGAAGCCAGCAGGTCGCAAACTCGATTGTACAGGGAGGAGGGATCGAGAATGGAGCTAATCTCGGTGCCGACCTCGCTCACGGTCATGAGCAGGGACCGCTGGCGTTCCAGCGAAGAAAACGCCGTGGCGTTTTCCACCAAGGCCCCCAGCATCGCCATCAAAGTCTCCCCCATCGCGGCCTCTGCCGCAGTGCCTCGATGGGGCGCCTCGAAGAAAAGGATCAACACCCCCCGCAACTGGGTTGAGATCTGCAGGCTGAAGGCTTGCAGGGCCTTGACCGAGTCGGGAAGGGGCAGCGTTCTCAAGTCGGGCCGGTCTCGATCGATATCCTCCACGACCAGACTCCCGGCCCGAGTGGCGAGAACCTTGAACTGGGGAGCCTCCACCAAGGCGCGGGCGTCCAAAGCAAGGTCGGCCAATCCATCTTGCGCAGCCAGCCGCAGGCGAGGCTGCTCGGCTAGGAGAACGACCGCCCCTCGGGATTGGAACAACTGCCGGCTTTCCCGGCACGCCCGCAGGAGAAGCGCGTCCAGGCCGCGTTCCGTGGTCAGCCGCGCTGACAGCTGAGCCAAGCCCGACATCTGCTGGCTCTCCTCTTGGATATGTTGATAAAGACCCAATCGCTCCAAGGCCAGAGCGGCATAGTGAACCAAGGACTGCGCCAAGCGCAACTCCGGTGCGGTGAACTCGCCGCTTGACGATTCCATCGCGACGAGCCCGATGACCTGTGAACCCACTTGAATCGGCAGGAGTAAGCCTTGCCTCATCGCCAGCGCGGCCAGGACCGGGTGCTGCGCACCGGCCTGCTCCAGTATTGGTGGTTGCAGCTGCCCAGGTTGTAGCTGGAACTCCGGAAGGGTGTCGGGTGTTGCTCCAAAGGAGGCCGCTGGAACGAGAACGCCATCCCCGGGATCGATCGTCCAGACCACGCCTCGGGAGGCGTTCACCGGCGGACCCGCGAGATGGCTCACGAGAATATGTGCGACCTCTCCCTTATTTCGGGTGAGCAGCATGGCGCTGCTCAACCCCAGCAGGGCCTCCAGCCCAGAGAGCATGATTTCACGGCTCTCAATCAAGGCGGTCATTTCGTTGTGACCGTGGCTGGCGATCTGCAGATGCCCTTGTGCGGAACGACCCTCCGCAAACGCTTGATCCGCGTCGGTAAGTTTCTCAAGGGGTTTGAAAATCCGACGATTTGCCAGGACAATCTGCAGCAGCGAAACAAGGACCAGAAGCACGATCATCAGGCTCAAGCCCACCGAGATCGTGCGGCTCACCTCAACGCTGATAGCGCTCTCGTTCAGCAGAAGGTGAAGAGTATAGGGAGGAGGGTCCGCCGCTTTTGGGGGAAGGTTAAGGGTGCGGGCCATGTCGAAGGTAGCGCTGTGCCCGGCGCCCAGCGCAAACATGCCTTCGCGGCAGCCGGGCCAAGGTCCGGCTTGGCAGCTAGCTGTCGGGACCGGACGAACGCTTCCGGAGAAGGCCTCCTGCCAAGTGCGTCCGGCCAGCGCGGGTTCTGTAGCTGCGAGAATCGTCCCTTGATTGTCCGTGACCAGGGCCAGAGTGGTTGGTACCCGAATGCCCTGGCGAAATTTCTGCATCAAGGATGGCAACTGGGAGGGGCCGCTCGAGCCCTCAAGCTGGGTGGCCAGCAAGTAACTCACCTCGCCCATGTGCTCTCCCAGGACTTCTTGGGACAATCGAGTTGCCTGTTCGGTGATGGCCAAAACGCCGGTAATCGTGGCAATAATCACCACGGCTACGTTCATCCCAAGGAATTGCGTGCGCAGGCGGGGGAACCAGGAGAGCCGCATAAGTGAATTGGATAGGCGCGGATTGTGCCGGCCTACTTAATAGAAATTATAGCTTCGGTTTGCCCGCTGGGTAAGGCGGGTTTCGGGCGCTTCCATTTCGAGCTGGTCCCGGATCGCGCAACAAGATCAAGGAGGCGGCCAGGGTTCTTGAGTCGGGCCGTTTCCGCCGGATTAAGGAGAAACTGAGCCCGACTCTCCCGCTGAGCTCATGGCTTGTGCCAGAGATCCAGGATCCTGAGCGTCGAAGGGAAGGCGAGCTCAGGAAGGTCCTGTGGTCCAAAGAGACCGGCCGCCTCGGCGTCGTCGCCTGGCAATGGGTTTCCCTCCTGGGCTGTGCCGCGATACAGAATCAGGATGTCGGCCCCATCTTCCGGGCCCTGGCGTGCGATGACATCCACCAGGGACAACGCAGATACTTCAAGTCCGGTTTCTTCCTTCAGCTCGCGGATCGCGGCTTGGCGCGGATCCTCTCCTGCCTCGACGTATCCAGCCGGCAGAGACCACTTTCCACGGCCGGGGTTCACTCCCCGGCGGATCAACACGACCTGGCCGTTTCTCTCGGCCAGGACCGCTACGGCCACCTTGGGGTCCTCGAAATGGATGCGACCGCAGCTCGTGCACACGGCCCGCTCCCGGCCAAAGGCAAGACGGTATTCGACGCGCGCGCCACACGAACAGCAAAACCGAATAGGGGGGCGTCGGCTCATTTTCTCGGCCTCCGGGAGACCAAGGCCGCGATTGCCAGCCCCGCCGTCGCCAGCGCCAGGAGCAACTCCCCTGGGCGCAGGAGAGGGCGAGAGGTTGAGGCAAGTGAGGCCCAGGGTGGAGACGCGGAAGGCCGCAGCTGCGACGGGAGGTTTTCACTCTCAGTATGGGCAGCGGGTGGCTGCGGGATGGAAGACGAGAGTTCGTTTGTGGCGGAGGCAGGGGCGGCACCTCCGAATAGCGGCGCCGGCGTAGGTACAGCGGCCGAAAGCGCCTGGACCTGTGTCGGCTGGCTTGCAAGCGGCGGGCTGGAGAAAGACTCGGCTGCGGGGGGTGAGGAAATCGGGAATGGAGCCGCGGCGCGGGCGGGCGAGTTTGGCGTCGCCTGGGTCCGCAAGGCGGCGGGCAACGCTGCGGGAATGCTTTGCGCGGCCAGCCCCCAAGACGAGCTTAGGTCGAAGAAGACAAGCAGGGCCAGGGCCATAGCGGCGACGGCAGAGCCCCAGGCGTAGTATCTGGACCGCTGTGACTGGCTCGGCCGCAGGGGGATGACCATGTCCCTCGTCAGCCGGAAGGCTCGCGGGACCCTGATCAAGGGGAGGCTGCGCAGCCCTTCCCGGACCGTTCGGATTTCCGCCAGTGCTTGGCGGAGCTCAGGTTCTTGCTGTAGTCGTGAGAGGAAGTTGTGCCTTTCCTTGGGGGTCAAGCTCCCATCCAGGAAGGAGGAGATCAGCTCGAGGTCATGCTGGGATAGGGAAGCGGGAGCAGTCATGGGACGGCCTCCTCCTCAAGACGGAATTCCGAGGGAAGGAGTTCCCCCTTCGAGGACAGGCAGTCACGCAGGTTGGCTCGCGCCCGCGCCAGTCGGCTTTTGACCGTGCCCAGCGCGATCTTGAGCGATTGGGCAACTTCGGTGTAATCCATCGCCTGCACGTCGGCCAGAATGACCACGGCTCTCTGCTCGAGGCTCAATTGAAGCAGGCAATCCTCCAGTGCACGACGGAGCTCGTGGCGGGAGGTGGCCTCTTCGGGTGTCTCTCCCGGATCGGAAAGAACGGATAGGTCCTCGGGATCGCTTTCCTCACTCCGGGAAGACGAGAGGTCATCCAGGGAAACGGTGGGCTTCCTCTGGCGTCGGCGCAACTCGTCGTAGCATGCGTTGGTTACGATTCGGAACAGAAAGGCACGGAAGGAACCGCCCCGGAATTCCCTCACGTGGCGGTAGCAGGAGAGAAAGGCCTCTTGGGTTGCGTCCGCAGCCGCCTCTGCCTCGCCCATTAGACGGAAGGCGATGCTATACACTTGGCCCTGGTAGCCAGTAATCAGCTGGTTGAAGGCTTCCAGGTTGCCGCCTTGAGATGCCGAAATAAGCTGTCTCTCGTTCGGGATGTCGTGGCGCGCGGCCATCGTTTCATGCTCGGGTTGGACTCGACCTGGTGTGGGGGTCGATGGGAATCCGGTTCGGGCGACCTCTCGGTCCAAGCATAATGCACGGCCTCGGAATCTGCCAACCGCTTGGATGCCAAGGCGGCTTGCAGTACAATAAAAAAGCCTGGAGGGCTCTGACCAGGCCCGTTTTCCATCTGCCACTAGGTCGATCAGAACATGGATGTTCGCCCCTCTCCAATTGCCGGAACTTGGTATCCAGGCGATCCTGCCGTTCTCCGAGATTCCATCCAGACATTCCTATCCGGGTCAGTTTTGGATTTACCCGCCGGACGAATTACGGGAGTGATCGTGCCCCATGCGGGCCATCGCTACTCGGGACAAGTGGCGGCCTATGCTTTCAACTGTCTGCGAGGGCTTCATCCGGACCTGGTGGCCGTCGTCTCCCCCATGCACCATCCCTATCGGGCTGCGCTGCTGACGACGGGCCACGAGGCCTATCGGACGCCCTTGGGCGAAGTCTTGGTAGATCGCGCGGCCGTCGACGCACTCGGAGAATGGGTGAACAAGAGGTTGAACGTCGAACTCACGCCCATCCGTAACGACCCCGAGCACGCGCTCGAGATTGAGCTGCCTTTCTTGCAATGCGTGCTGGGCTCGTTCCGCCTCTTGCCGGTGATGGTCATGGATCAGGAAGCCGAGACCGCCCGAGGGCTGGGCTCGGCGTTGGCCGAGGTGTTGAAAGATCGCCAAGCCCTGCTGGTGGCCAGTTCGGATCTTTCCCATTATTATCCTCAGGCGACCGCGGAGGCACTCGATGAGGAGATGCTGCGCCGCGTTGAGGCCTTCGATCCGGGGCGGGTCATGTCGGCCGAAGAGGAGGGGGTCGGATTTGCCTGTGGTCGTGCCGCAATCGCTGCCGTGCTGTGGGCGGCCCGGGAGCTGGGCGCCGACCGGGTCCGGGTTCTCAAGCACGCTACCTCGGGAGAAGTGACGGGCGATTATGACGCGGTCGTAGGCTATGGCGCCGCCGTGATTTGGCATTCCCCCGGTGAAGCGCCGCCCATCGCCTCCTCGCAATGACCCCCGCGGGACTGAATCCAGCGGAGCACGCTTCGAAATCGTTTTAGGCGGAGCTCCTTCTTGGAGGCGGCCGAAAACGAGCCAGTTGCCGCCCATCCCTCGAGTTGGGAGGCTGCGGCGCGCGCGGGGCATTGTGCAGCGTCCCGAGCCATCCATCCGCTGGAGGGCCGGGAGCGCTTCATCGCCGCGGGTCAGCTGGGGACCACCCTGGTTGAGGTAGTTTTCCCCCGGTTGGGCTATGCAACGGAATACGCCGTGAGTCTCTGCCACTCCCCAAACTGGGGAGTCTTGGATGATGGGCGTCCGGCAAAAGAAAACAGGGAAGTGGTCGGGGTCGTGCCGGTTCCCAACGGCCATGAGCCCTCTGGGCTGCTGATGGGTGGCTCGAATGGCGATACCATCATCGGATAGAGGCCCGGCCCCTGGAGTCGCATGGCCGATTCCGAAGACCTGGTTGACGTCGAGGGCGTCGGTTGGGGGTCGAATCCAGGGGGACCACCTGCGGCTGGCGCGCCTTGCACGCGGAGGCGCCGGAATCCCAACGAACGGCCTCATCCGCCGGTGATCTTATGACGCACTATGTGGAAGTAGCCGTCAACGTTCCGACCCAGCAGGGAGTGTTCCACTACCATGTGCCTCCTGAGTGGGAAGCCGTTCCCGCCATGGGAACGCTGGTCCAGGTTCCGTTTGGCTCGCAGCAACATCAAGGGATCGTGCTGGGCGAAGTTGCCGTCCCAGAGGTTCCTGAGACGAAGCCCTTGGGCCCCCTGCTGGATCCCCAGCCCGTCCTGACCCGACAGCAGGTCGAGCTGGCGCGATGGATGAGCGCCTACTACCGATACCCGCTGGGCAGTAGCCTGGAGGCAATGTTGCCGCCTGGGCTTTCTCAGCATGCGGAATCGGTCTACTCGCTGCGCGTTTCCACCTTCGAGTCCGCCCACCCCACAGAGCAACGCTTGATCAGTCTGCTTGGCCAGCGGGGGTCCCTCCGCAAGCGGCAGTTGGATCACGCCTTGCCCCATGTCTCATGGGAGCGGGACGCGATAAGGTTGGTGCACCAGGGGATTCTCTCGCGATGCCAGCTGCTGCCCCTTCCTTCGGTCCACCCGAAGCAGGTCCGCACGGTCAGCCTAGCCATCCCTCCGGAGCAGGCCAGGGAGCTGGCAAGCCAGGTCCGAATTGGGGCGGTGCGCCCGAGAGCCCGTGTGGTGGCCGAGCGCCGCGCCGGGGTCCTGGAGTTCCTGGCGCAAGAGGCAGGCCCCCTCCAGGCCAGCTGGATTTACGCGCGCAGCGGCGCGAACCTGGAGGATCTTAAGTCGCTGGCCGGGTCGGGATGGATCCAATTGGGATACGAGCAAGTCTGGCGTGACCCCTTGGCAGGAAGGGAATACGGTCTGCAGCGCTCGGTGACGCTCAACAGCGATCAGGAAAGGGCGTGGCAGGCGATCCGCTCAGCCCTGGCCAAGGTTGCGGGTCACTCCTTCCTGCTTCACGGCGTCACCGGGTCCGGCAAGACGGAAATCTACCTGAGAGCCGCCTCGGAGACGCTGAAACTGGGTCGCCAAGTCATCGTTCTGGTCCCCGAGATTTCACTGACGGCGCAGACGATTGAACGTTTCGGGCAATGGTTTCCGGAACGAATGGGTGTACTTCACAGCCGGCTCTCCGAAGGAGAGCGTTATGACACCTGGTGCCGCGCACGCTCCGGGAGCCTGGATGTCATCCTGGGGGCGCGCAGTGCGCTCTTTGCGCCTCTGCCCGCCCTGGGTCTGATCGTGGTGGATGAGGAGCACGATGACTCCTACAAGTCGACCCAGCCTCCGTTCTTCCACGCGCGTCGCATGGCGCTGGAGTATGCCCGCATCGCCGAGGCCGTCTGTGTGTTGGGGTCCGCCACCCCTGACCTGACCACTTACTCGGCCGCTCGCCAAGGAGCCCTAACCTATCTCAGCCTGCCCGCGCGAGCGGGTGGTCCGCGGATCGCCGCCAACGGGGCCGCGGGTCGTGGGAGGGGGATGCCCCGGGTGGAGATCGTCGACATGCGCCAGGAGTTGAGGGCCGGGAACCGATCGATCTTCAGCCGGCTGCTGGTTACCGGATTGAGGGAGTGTCTGGAAAGGAAGGAGCAGGCCATCCTTTTCCTCAATCGACGAGGAAGCGCGAGCGCCGTATTCTGTCGCTCCTGCGGCCGGGAGCTGCGATGTCCACGCTGTGACATCCCCCTGACCCTGCACGGAGGTCAGGAGCCTGATGCCGGAACCGCGGGATCCGTTGCCAGGAGGCTCATCTGCCATCACTGCAACTATCGCCGTGAGAGCCCCAAGAATTGCCCGCACTGCGGGAGTTCCGCACTCCGACCTCTGGGGGTGGGGACAGAGCGCATCGAACGGGAACTGCGCGCCGTTTTCCCTTCGGTGCGTACCCTGCGATGGGACCGCGACACAGTTCGCCAGCCTGGCGCGCACGCAATCCTGCTAGAGCATTTCGCATCCGGCCGAGCGGACGTGTTGGTGGGTACGCAGATGATTGCAAAGGGACTGGACCTGCCGCAAGTGACTCTGGTAGGGGTGATTCTGGCGGAGGTGGGCCTTTACCTGCCAGACTATCGAGCCGCCGAGAGGAGTTTTCAGGTCCTAACCCAAGTGGCTGGCCGGGCCGGCCGAGGAGCGCGAGAGGGGCAGGCCATTTTTCAGACCTATCAGCCCGAGGCATCTGTGATCCAGGCTGCGGCGGCCCAGGACTATGAGGGTTTTGCGCGCAAGGAACTCCTAGCGCGGAAGGAGCTGTCCTACCCTCCTTCGGCCTCGCTGATCCGCCTGCTCTTTGTCGATGAGAAGGAGGAAAGAGCCTTGCGGGCTTGCCGCCTGACTGCCTCCCAGTTGCGGGAAAAGATGGCGCACCAAAGGGAGCGAGATACCGAGCTCGCTGGTCCCACGCCTTGTTTCTTCGCACGGGAAGCCGGACGGTTCCGCTGGCAGATCGTTTTGCGCGGCCCGAACCCTGCTTCCCTGCTGCCGCCCACACTTCCGGTCGAATGCCAGGTAGATGTCGACCCCGTGAGCCTGCTGTGACCCCTGGCGAATGGGAGGGCCAGGTTCTCTTGGCGGGCGGGGGATGGCGTTTGGCGGGCAGCGTTCACCGAGGTCTGCCCTCATTCGCAGGCGTGGGAATGGGTGGCTGTGGATGGCCTCAGGCTGGCCCCTCTGCGGACAAGCGCGGACAGCCGCCTCCTGGGCGGTCCAGCCGTGGCAGCCGATCTAAAGTTTTGACGGTCTTCCCCGGGGGTGATATACTTGCTGCGCTCCCGCCCACGGGCGGGAGAATTTGTGCCCCGCAAGGGGTAATCTCACACGCGGTGGACCTGACCGTGCGTACCCGCAAGACGCGCTGGGCGCGGGGTGGCGGAAGGGGAGGAAGCCGCGGAGGCCAAACGCAAAGGAGAACCAATGGCACTCGTATCTCTTAAGTCGCTGCTTGAGTCCGGGGTGCACTTCGGACATCGGACGGAAAAGTGGCACCCTCGGATGAAGCCCTACATCTTCACGGAACGCAACGGGGTTCACATCATCGACCTGCAGCAGACGGTCGTCGCCCTGACCCAGGCTCATTCGCTGGTAAGTGATCTGGTGGCGCAAGGCGGAACGGTCTTATTCGTCGGGACTAAGCGCCAGGCTCAGGATACGGTGGAAGAGGAAGCCACGCGGGCCAACATGCCCTATGTAATCGATCGCTGGCTGGGCGGGACCCTGACAAATTGGCGGACCATCAAGGAGCGGATTGAGGAACTGGACCGGCTGGAGAGAATGGCCGCTTCCGGGGAGTTTGAGCGCCTGACCAAGAAGGAGGAGCTCATGCTCCGCCGGCGCATGGCACGTCTCGCCCAACGGTTGGGTGGGGTGCGCAAGATGGTTTCCCTGCCGTCGGCGCTTTTTGTGATCGACGTCCATCGCGAGGAGACGGCTGTCCACGAGGCGAATATCCTGGGCATCCCTGTGATTGCGCTGGTGGATACCAACTGCGATCCGTCCGGGATCGACTACATCATCCCCTCGAACGACGACGCGATCCGGGCCATTCGACTGCTGACGGGGAAGATTGCAGACGCCGTGCTGGAAGGGGCCGCCTTGCGGAAGGACAAGGAACAGGTCGAGGAGACCGCGCAACCGGAAAGTGATGAGGCGTTGCTGGGCGAGGCGACCCTGGCCAAGATGCGCGGGGAGCAGGGGGAAGAGGGCTCCGAAAAGGAGAAGGCGGAAGGAGCATGAGTCGGGCAATGGGCATCCCCACGGCTCAAGTCAAGCAGTTGCGCGAGATGACCGGCGCGGGCATCCTGGATTGTCGCAGGGCCCTGGAAGAGACCGGAGGCGATCTGGACCGGGCCGTCCAGTTCCTTCGGGAGAAGGGTTTGGCGGCGGCCGAGAAGCGCTTGGGCCGGGAGACGCGGGAGGGTTTCATCGATCTCTACAGCCATGGAAATGGGCGCGTGGGGGTCATGGTGGAAGCAAACTGTGAGACCGACTTTGTCGCCCGGACTGAGGAGTTTCGGCGCTTTGTTCACGAAGTCTCCCTGCAGGTCGCGGCCGCCTGCCCTCTGTACCTGGATGCCAGTGAAATCCCGGCTGAGGTTGTGGAAGTGAAACGGGCGGAGGCGCGCAACCAAGCGCGCCACGAAGGGAAGCCGGAAAGAGTTTGGGACCAGATTGTCGAGGGGCGACTGGACAAGTTCTACCAGGAGGTGTGTCTCCTCCGTCAGCCGTATATTCGCGACGAGCAGGTGACCGTCGCAGATGTCCTCCGGAAAATGATCGCTTCGACCGGGGAGAATGTGGTCATCCGGCGCTTTCAGCGCTGGGAGGTGGGCCAAGAAGCAGTGTGAGTCCGAGCGGGTCAACGGGAAGGTTGGCCCGCTTTTCTTGAAGGAGGAGGCGCGCATGGCTCTCCAATATGAACGCATCCTTCTCAAACTGGGAGGGGAAGCTTTAGCTGGACCGGAGGGCAGCGGCATCGATCCCACGAAGGCGCAGGAATTGGCGCAGCGCATTCATGCGGTCCAGGAGTGCGGGGTGCAAATCGCGGTCGTCATTGGGGCCGGCAACCTATGGCGGGGGGACCGCGGCTTGGCGCGCAGCATGGAGCGGGCGACCGCAGACTATATGGGCATGATCGCGACCGTCATGAACGCCTTAGCCCTGATGGACGGCCTGGAGCGGATGGGGGTCATTACGCGAGTGCAATCGGCCATCGAGATGCGGGCGGTGGCGGAGCCCTATATTCGTCGGCGGGCCATCCGTCATCTGGAGAAAGGCCGGGTGGTCATTTTTGGAGGCGGGACAGGCAACCCCTTCTTTTCCACCGACACGGCAGCGGCTCTGCGCGCGATGGAAATCGGCGCCAAGGTGCTGATCAAGGCCACCAAAGTCGACGGGGTGTACGATGAGGACCCCCACAAGAATCCCCTCGCGCATAAGCTCGAGAAGCTGAGCTACATTGAAGCCCTGAATCGCCGCCTGGGAGTGATGGACAGCACGGCCATCTCGCTATGCATGGACAACAACCTTCCCATTCTGGTGCTGGATCTCTGGGAACACGGGAGCCTCGAAGATGCGGTTCAGGGGAAGAGGATCGGCACCATGATTGGCCCTGGTTGATTCGCTTCATGGGGCGGCGTCCCTGTGGCACCGCTTGGCTCGCGGGTTCGTATCCCCGGAAGACCGTTTTTCGAATTCCTCCTTTTGGATTATCCTTGATCCGTGCGAGGGGTCATCCCGGCGCAAAGCTGCGATAACCCAGGAGCGATTCCCCATGGTCAAGGATGCATTGGCAGAGGCCGAGACTCGAATGAAGGGCGCCGTGAAGTCTTTGGAGGAGGAGTTGGCCACGCTCAGGACCGGCCGCGCCAGCCCGGCGCTGGTCGAGCGGCTGGAGGTCGAGTATTACGATACCGCCACGCCTCTGATGCAACTGGCCACCATCTCGGCACCCGAAGCCCGATTGTTAACGATCAAGCCCTTTGATCCCGGATCGTTCAAGGCCATCGAGCGGGCCATCCTGGCTTCCGAATTGGGCTTGACCCCTTCCAACGACGGCAAGATTATCCGGCTGAGCATTCCAGCCCTCACGGAGGAACGGCGGCGCGAGTTGGCGAAGGTTGTAAACCATCGAACGGAGGAAGCTCGGGTTGCCATCCGCAACATCCGCCGAGATGTTCACAATGACCTGCGCGAGTTCGAAAAAGAGAAGCTCATGTCAGAAGACGAGCTGAAGCGGGGCGAGGAGGAGCTTCAGAAGCTTACCGACCGCTATATCGGAAACCTGGATGAGCTGAGCCGGCGCAAAGAGGCTGAAATCATGGAGGTCTAGTCGCCGCCTTCGAATGGGGCGAGAGGCCTGTGCGGACACGTACCGTGAAGGGTGAGGGATCGGATCGAGCAGGGAAAAAGGCAGGAGCCATTCCCTCCGGGTTGCCGGAGAGGATACCAAAGCACGTGGCGATCATCATGGATGGGAATGGCCGCTGGGCCAGCCAGCGCAATTTGCCCCGTCTGGCCGGGCATCGCGCAGGTACCGAGAACCTCCGGCGGGTGATCACCGCTTGCGTGGAGTTCGGCATTCGCTACCTGACGCTGTATGCCTTCTCCACCGAGAACTGGCGAAGACCGGAAGACGAAGTCCAGGGTCTGCTTGCGATTCTCGAGGATGTTCTGGACCGCGAGGTGGCGGAACTCAACCGGGAAGGCGTCCAACTTCGTCACCTGGGCCGGCTGGAGGGGATCGGCCCTCGCGTGCAGAGAAAGGTGCAGCAAGCCATCGAACTGACGAAGGGCAACCAGCGCCTGGTGCTCAACGTCGCTTTCAACTACGGCGGGCGAGATGAGATTGTGCAGGCGGTGCGGCGAATGATCGCGGATAAGATCCCCGGCGACCAAGTGACCGAGCCGCTGTTTGCGCAGTATCTCTATACGGCGGGCATCCCCGACCCCGATTTGATCATTCGCACTTCGGGTGAGCTGCGCATCAGCAACTTCCTCATCTGGCAGGGGGCCTACGCCGAATGGTACATCACCCCGGTCTATTGGCCCGACTTCGACAAGGAGCACCTGCGGCTGGCTCTCTGGGATTACAGCCAGAGGGATCGGCGCTTTGGCCGAGCTCCCTCGGGTTGGCCCGCGTCCTGAAGGGCTCATGCTCCAGGACCGCATCGTCGTCGCCCTTCTGCTCCTCCCCCTTGCGGCTTGGCTCATCGCCAGCGGGGGCCTCCCGTTTTGGGCATTGGCGTCGCTCTTTCTCGTCCTGGGGGCCATCGAGTACGGGCAGCTTTTTGAGCATGTGGGCCTGAGGCCGAGGCCTTGGCTGTTGGCCGCCGGCGTACTGGCCCTCGCGGCCATGCGCGCCTGGGTCGGCTTTGATCACGCAGGAGTTCTTCTGCTGGGGATCATCCTCCTCGCCCTGGTCTGGTACCTCCTCCAGTACGAGCATGGCGCCTCTCGCTCAGGAAGCGAGTTTGCCATCACCTTGGGCGGAATCCTCTATATCGGCTGGCTGGGGGCCTACGTGGTGTCTCTCAGAGCCTTGGCCGACGGAACCTGGTGGTTCCTCATCGTCATGCCTGCCATTTGGCTGGGCGATTCCCTGGCCATGAGTGTCGGCCGCCGCTTTGGTCGGCACCGGATGACGCCTCGCCTGAGCCCGAGGAAGACCTGGGAGGGCTACCTGGCGTCAGTTCTGGGAGGGGCCTTGGGCGGGGGTGGGTTGGCTCTGGTCTGGCAGGTTGCCGCTCGGCCATCCAGCGGATTGTGCCCGCTCAGCGGCCTACTGATCGGTGGGTTGGTAGGAGCTCTGGCCCCCCTGGGCGACCTGGCCATCAGCATGGTTAAGCGCGAGGTCGGGGTCAAGGATTCGGGAAACCTTCTTCCAGGACATGGCGGGGCCTTGGACCGGATCGATTCCTGGATCGTGGCCGCCTCCGTGGGCTACTACCTTGTCTTGACCATCGCCCCACTTTTCCGTTGACTCCCATTGTGGCTCGGCCTCCGGTCACGCGGGGCTCCTCGAACGAGGGTGGGGGATAGATGCGCTTCCACCCAAATGGATCGCGCATTGGGTTGAGCTCAGGTGAGCGCAAGTCCCAGGACCAGGGTGTCCGGGGAGACCCCGCGCAAGCAGGCCAAGCGGTAGGAAGCGAGAAATGAAACGGCGCAGGCAACACGACGCCTGCGCCTTGGGAAATCGCCTCAGCCTCACCGCAGCCCGGGAGCCAGGGCAGCCAAGCCCCGG
This sequence comes from Anaerolineales bacterium, assembly GCA_049511715.1. GTDB lineage: Bacteria > Chloroflexota > Anaerolineae > Anaerolineales > RBG-16-64-43 > JBEKHT01. The sequence continues at coordinate 24,255 of JBEKXU010000004.1, read as the reverse complement.
CGGGGGTGCCCGAAGGGGGCAACCATTAACTCCCTCCGCCGGCGGTCTGCCAGGGTAGAGCCACGCTGGTCCTGCGCGTGCTCGCGGGCCGCCTGAGGCTCTATGGAGCCGGGCAGCCGAGGCCGAGCCAAGCGCAATACAGGTTATTGCTGTCGATGTAAATAAGAAGGCCCGCCAGGACCACGATCACCAGGATCACCAGACAGCCGCAGCCGATCAGGATATTGCGTGTCGTGTGGCTTTTCTTTTCGGGAGCGGCGGCAGCGGAAGCAGCAGCGGCGGGCGGTTCCGGTGGGGCCTCGGCGGGTATTGTCGCCTGCACAGGCATTTTGGCGGCCGAAACCGCCACCGTGGCACCCACCGTCGGACCTTCAAAGGAAAACACCACACTTTCACCAAGCGTGACCTCGTCACCCGGGTTGAGCATCCTTTGCCCGGTGATGCGCTGCTTGTTGACGAAGGTCCCGTTGGTCGAGCCCAAGTCTTCCAGCATGTAAGTGCCCTGCTTGCTGGTCAGCCGGGCATGGGTGCGCGAAACCTCAGCGTCCGGGATGACGATGTCCGCTGAAGCTTCGCGGCCGATTGTGACGCTGTCCTTGGTGAGCTCGTAGACCTTTCCTGGGGTGGGCCCGCTGCGCATGACAAGACGCTGGAGATCGCTGGACATTTCCTCCTCCGGGTTGGATCAGCTTGAAGCTGAGTGTACATGGAGTTGAAGGTGGAGTCAACTGATTGCGTGGGTCCAGGACATTTGAGACAGTTGGGCTTTCGGGGCCGCCCAGGGGTGGTAGCAGTAAAGGTACTCGGCCGGGGTCTTTTTGGCAAGGGACCGATGAGGGCGGATGGTGTTGCCTACCCTGGACCGGTAGGCCAGGGTAGGTGTGCTCCCATCGGTGGAGCGCCCGGTTGAGGCTGGGCATATCAAAGCTACCCTCATACAGGTCGTAAAAGTCCTCCGCATGGGTTTGGTGAGCTCGCTCCGCCAGGGACCCGCGGAGCAGGTTCCACATAGGCGTTGAGCTTCGGGGAGTGCGGAGGGAGGACAAACAGGCGAATGCCCTGGGCGGCGCAGGCCTGCTCGAACTCTGCCTGAAACCCTGGACTGCCGCTCCAGGGCAGGCTCGCTCCCGCCATCTACCTGGATGGCTCTCACGGGGAAAGGCATCCGAGCGGTCAGGCTCTCCAGGAAGGCCGTGGCGGTCCCGGCCGTGGCGCGCGAGTAGGCTTGGATCACATCCCACCGGGAGACCACATCCCTCGCCGTGAAATGCTTGAACGCGACCTTCGGCATGGGCCGCACGTCCAGCGTGTCCACTTGCACCAGATCACCAGGCCGCGAGATGGCGTAGTCCTTGGGCTTGCGGACCGCGTAAACCCGCCTTTTTGCCCTGCGGTGCAGGCTCACCAGCCGCCGCGGCGGTTCGTGCAGCCTTCCCAAGGCTTTCAGGCGCTTCAAGATCCTGCCCACCGTCGAAGCCGAGGCTTTCCAACCCTCCCGCTCGAGCAGGACGACCAGGGTCTCTTTCCCCCACCGCGGGTACTCTTCCCTCAGCCGGTGGACGGCGGCCGCCAGATCCTCGCTCCACAGCGGGCGGCGCACCCGCTTCGGCCTCCGACTGCGCTCCTCCAGCCCACGCAGGCCTTCCCTTCGGATTCGCTTCTGCCACCGATACAGGGTTGCCCGAGACACCCGCAGAACCTTGGCCGCCTCTACCCGGGTAAGGCCCCGCTGGTTCATTGCCTGCCAGGCGTGAAGGAGTCTCAGGCGCTCCTGAGCCTTGGGACTGAGTTCCACGGGCGCATGCCGGGCAATGCAGAAGAACGATCGGGGGTATCCTACGATTCGCATCGGGGCCATCTCCTTGGTTGGTTTGGTCACCCCAAGGATGACTCCGATGCTCTGTTTCCGCTACTCAGACTGTCTCGTATGTATCTGGACTAGCTCACTGATCTCGCCAATGGGAATGTTCGCCAACCCGGCTTGTCGGGCGCGGCTGGGACCTGGGTCTGGGCCGTCTTGACAGTCGGCTCGGATTGCCGATAATGAGGCCATAGCCAAAGGCGTTGACGGAGGAGAGTAGGCTGCCAAAGGTTCCCAGGGAGGCCGAGGTTGTGGAGCGGGCCCAACTGCGGGGAGTCGAAGTTCCCTCCCGAGTTGCTCCGGTGAACCGCATCGTGAGACCGTGTGTAGTCTGAGTCGGTGCGCGGCCGCTAACCGAGAGGGCCTTCTGCCGGAGCGGATGGCAGGGCCTCCGGGAAGAGGAAGCGAAGCGAGTTGGACTCCCGGCAGCGGCGTGGGTCCGGCGAACCAGGGAGGTGGCGCGGGTTTGGATCCCGTCCCCGATTGGACGGGATTTTGTTTGCGGGGGAGGCCCGATGATTGAGCAACTCGACCGAATGGAGCAAGAGGCGATTGCTGCCTTGAACTACGTGCGGGTGGAAGATGACCTGACGGTTTGGCGCGGAGCCTATCTCGGCCGCAGCTCCAAGCTCATGGTCTTCATCGGCGACTTGGGGAAACTCTCCAGCGCAGACCGGCCGGTCTTGGGACGACGGGCGAACGAGGTCAAGGAGCGATTGGAACAGGCCTATCAGGCGAAGCTGGGGGAGCTCCACCGTCAGACAATGGAGCGGAGTCTCCGCGAAGAGAGGCTGGACGTCACTCTGCCTGGACGCCCCAGGCTGCGCGGTCGCCTCCACCCCTCCACCCAAATCATTCGCCGGATTGCCTCCGTCTGGGCTGAGATGGGCTTCCAGGTCTACCGCAGCCGCGAGGTCGAGACGGACGAGTACAACTTCGGGTTGCTCAACATGCCGCCCGATCACCCCGCCCGAGATCAGTGGGACACTTTCTATACCACGGTACCGAATCTCATCCTCAGGACTCACACCTCTCCTGGGCAGATCCGCGTGATGCGCGAGTGCGCGCCTGAGCCCATCCGGGTGATCCTGCCGGGCATGTGCTACCGCTATGAGCAGATTACCGCCCGTTCGGAGATCCAGTTCAATCAAGTCGAGGGGCTTGCGGTCGGCCGCCAAATCACCTTTGCCAATCTCAAAGGGACCCTCGAGGATTTCGCCCGCCGCATGTTTGGCCCTTCGGTGCGGTCCCGCTTCCGGGCTGATTACTTCCCGTTCACTGAGCCCAGCGCCGAGCTGGACGTGGAGTGCTTCGTCTGTGGGGGAAAAGGATGCCCGCTGTGTAAGCAAAGCGGCTGGCTCGAGATTCTCGGAGCCGGGATGGTGCATCCGACGGTTTTGCGAAACGGGGGTTATGACCCCAGGTATTTCTCGGGATTTGCCTTCGGGCTAGGCCCAGAGCGGATCGCGATGCTGCGCTACGGCATCGGGGACATCCGTTCCTTTTGGGCCAATGATCTGCGATTCCTTGAGCAGTTTTGAGATCGGACCTTGCGCCGGGTAGCGAATCGGAAAGACGGGAGTCGTTCTCATGGATGTTCCTCTTTCATGGCTGAGGGAGTTTGTGCGCATCGACCTGTCCCCGGCGGAGATCGCCCGGCGATTGACCTTCGCCGGACTGGAGGTCGAGGCCGTCGACACTCTTGGGGTAAAGCGAGAGGAGTCTGACCCTGAAACCCGGGGCAACAGAATGCCTCCTCCCTCGGGGTCCCGATACGGGGACTTGCTTTGGGACCGTGAAAAGATTGTGGTGGGAGAGGTACTGGAGGTGCTGCCTCATCCCAATGCCGACCGATTGGTCCTCTGTCGACTGGGGGATGGACGGGGCGTTCAGACGGTGCTGACCGGGGCCCCCAATCTTTTTCCTTTCCGAGGCCTGGGACCCCTGGCGAAACCCCTCAAAGTTGCCTACGCCCGCGAAGGGGCGCAATTGTATGACGGACACCAGGCCGGGCGAGTGGTGACGGTTCTGCGCCGCATGAAGATTCGGGGAGTTGAGTCGGACTCGATGATTTGTTCCGAGAAAGAATTGGGAATCTCGGACGAGCATGAGGGGATCTTGATCCTGCCTTCTGAGGCCCCTACGGGAATGCCCTTGGCGGACTACCTGGGGGAAGTGATCTTCTCGATCAAGATCAATCCGAACATGGCGCGCAATGCCTCCATCCTTGGAATCGCGCGTGAACTCGGAGCGCTTACCGGCCGCAAGGCCCGAGGGCCTTCTTTCGCCTACCGAGCTCAGGGGCCGAGCCTTAAGTCCGAACTGCAGATTCGGATCCAGAGGCCGGATCTGAACCCGCGCTTCACCGCTGCCCTGGTCCGCGGAGTGGTCATCGGGCCCAGCCCGCTCTGGATGCAGTGGCGGCTGCAACGGGCGGGAATGCGGCCGATCAACAATGTCGTGGATATCACGAACTACGTCATGCTTGAGATGGGTCAGCCCTTGCATGCCTTCGATTGGGATGTGCTCGTTCGGCGCGCGCAAGGCGGGCCCGTGAAAATCCTGACGCGCCAGGCGAAGCCGAATGAAAGCCTTGAGACACTGGATGGGGAAACGCGGGCTTTGGATGATTTCACCATCCTGGTATGTGATGAGCGGGGGCCGCTCTCGATTGCCGGCGTTATGGGGGGCGCAGAGTCCGAGGTCTCCAATGGGACGGCAAATATCCTGCTGGAGGGAGCCTCCTGGGCCTATCTGAGCATCCGCCGAACGGTGCAAGCCCAGAAGCTCCCCTCGGAGGCAGCGTTCCGGTTCTCACGAGGAGTGCATCCGGCCATGACCCTGCGCGCCGTAACCCGGGCGGCTGAACTCATGCGCCGGTTTGCCGGCGGCACTATCGCGAAGGACCTCGTCGATGCCTATCCTCACAAAGCCCCCCGGGTCCGGGTGGATCTCCCCCTGGCCGAGGTCCAGCGTATTCTGGGGGTTTCCATCTCTGCCGCTACCGTTACACGTATTCTCAAAAGCTTGGAGTTCGAGGTGGAACCGATCCGGCCGCGGGCTCGCCGAAGGCAGAACCGTCCGGTTCATCGCACCGGCGTGGCCTCAAGCCTGCCGGTCCTGCGGGTAACGGTTCCTGATCACCGCCTCGATATAGGCAGGGAGGTTGTGGGTCGCGCGGACCTTATTGAGGAGATTGCGCGAGTTTTCGGCTACGAACGATTGCCTGGGGCCCCGATCGCTGATTCCCTCCCTGCCCAGCGCGGCAACCCAAGGTTCGAGCAGGAGGAGAAAGCCCGGGATGTTCTGATCGACCTGGGGCTTCAGGAAGTGGTGACTTACCGTCTGACCCGCAGGGAGCGGGAGGCCCTTTTTGAGTGCGGCCCTGCTCCGCGGGAATACATCACCCTGACCAACCCGATCGCTCCCGAGCGGAGCGTGCTGCGTCGATCCTTGCTCGCCAGTCTGCTGGAAGTAGCCATCCACAACTCCGTCCAACGGGACTCCCTGCAAGCCTTCGAGGTCGGCCCCGTCTTCCTTGCCCGAGGGGAGGATCTTCCGGAGGAAGCCGTGCGCCTGGCAATCCTGATGTACGGCCCGAGGGACGCATTGTCTTGGGAATCCGGGAACCGAGAGCCCGTCGATTTCTATGATGTGAAGGGGGTTCTAGAGGCCTGGGCCGAGGCCATGCACTTGCCGGAACTGAGCTTCGAGGATGAAAGTCTACCCGGATTCCATCCGGGAAAATGCGCGGCCATCCTTATCTCCCAGAAGAAGGTCGGCGTTGTGGGCGAACTGCACCCCGAGGTGATCGAGCGGTTGGGCTTTCCCTTCGCGAAGGTCCCGGCGGCCGAGATCGATTTCGATGCCTTGCGCTTCTTCCTGCCGGAGCGCTATCCTGTGCAGCCCGTCTCCGCTTTTCCCCCGGTCCTGGAGGATCTGGCGGTGATCGTGCCGGAGGGCACGCCCTCCAAGCGCCTCGTCCAGGTCATCCGTCAAGCGGGGGGGGACTTGCTCCAGCAAGTGAGGATCTTTGATGTCTATCGCGGAGGCCAGGTGGGAGAGGGGATGAAGAGTTTGGCCTTGTCCTTGGTCTACCGGGCGCCGGACCGCACCCTCACCGATGAGGAGGCCGCCCAGGTGCGCCAGGAGATCATCCTGGCCCTCGGCCAAGAACTTGGTGCCAAGTTGCGCGGGCCGACTCCCGACCGATCCTCCCCGCGAAGTTAAAACAGCGACGGCCCGATCCCACGGGCCGTCGGTGCAGGCAAGCAAAGCGTGCCGTGTGCTATTTGGCAACTGGAATCACATTGGCCGCTTGCAACCCCTTGGGGCCGTTCTCGATCGAGAACTCCACCTGCTGGCCTTCCTCCAGCTTCTTGTAGCCCTCCATTTGGATGGCTGAGAAGTGGACGAAGACATCCTCGCCACCTTCGCGGGCGATGAAGCCGTACCCCTTGGTGGCATTGAACCACTTTACCGTTCCGATGATCCGTTCAGACATTGCGCTTTCCTCCTAATGCCGGGAAGAGAAGAGAGTCGCCTGCAGGGCGCAGCCAGCGGTGGAGTAAAACGACAAAAGCCGCCTGAGCTTTGCTCCAGGTCGGCCGGCCGTACACGTCCATCCAGACTTCCGCGTCCCACAGGATCGATCGTAGCACAAGTCGCCCTGTCAAGTCAATAGAGCCCCAGGGGGTCGGTACCGTTTTCTTGAGTCTGCTGGAGCGCTTCCCACGCTTTGGCCTACGACCCATTCCCCTCACCGAGAGCGCGTTCGCGCAAGAAAAGGCGGCCAGTGGCCTCTCGATAAACTTGGCCGTTAAGCCATTCCAGGCGAACGTATTCAAAGTCTTGGAACAAAACGCCCTCTGGGTCCTCCTGGAGTTCCGATATGGGAAGACCCACGCGCTGGACCCCTTGCTCTTGGAGGTAAGTAAGGAATTGGTAGCAAACATTGTGTCCGCTGCCCTGAAAGTAGCTGCACGCCGGGTCCACCTTGGGCGGGGACGGCGGGGCCTCCCTTCCCAGCAGGGTGTTGATCTGGACCAGGAACACTTGGTCAACGCCCGGTTCCTCTGCCAAAGCTCCGTAATCAAAAACCTGGATCCACCATCCCAGGTCAGGGTCCTGGAAGGGTTGAGAAAGAGGTGTTCCCAGCCAGGAGGATCCTCCGGCCTTCAGGTAGGCTGGTAGGAAAGGCGGCCCCACGGTGAACCCGTTGGAGAAGGTCAACGGAGCGAGGCCGGTCGGAGATAGGCGCGGCCCTTGTGGAATTGGATTGCCAGTCGATGAGGCGGCTATCCGGGCGTTGGAAGGAGTCGGTCCCGTTTGTGTTTCGGCCTCCCGCGGCGCGGCCTGGCTGGGTGCCGCGGCAGCCTCCGGTTCGGGTTGAAGCAGCGAGGTTGAATATCCGCGGGCGGCGAAAAAGGATCGGCCTACTGGGGCCAGCTGGGCCGATCCGCCAATGATATCCAGACTTGCGTACTCGAAGTCCTGATGCAGGATGCCAGCCGCATCCAGGCCCATCTCCGCTACCGGCGGGCCCAGGTGAGTCGCCCCCTCCGCCTCGTAAAACTTCAGGAAAGCGGAGCATACGTTGTGCCCGGTAGCACCGATGTATTTGCAGTCCGGATCGGCGGAAGGCACGGCGGGAGCCGTCTGGCGTCCGAGCAGGTTGTTGACCCATAAGGGAAAGAACGTCTCGCTGCTGGGATCTTCGGCTAGGACACCAAATTCAAAGACCTGCAGCTTCCATCCCAGGTCGGGATCGAGGAAGGCTTGGCTAATGGCAGGGCCCAACCAGGTCGGGCCTCCCAATCGAGCATAGGCCTGGGAAAAGGCAGGATCGACCTGCAGTTGTGATGGAGTCAAGGAAGAATCCGCCGAGGGGCCGGTGCTTTCGAGCGTGGCGAACGGGGAGGTGCTGGTCACGGCAGAGCCGCAGCTGTTGGCAACCAGGCTAAGGATCGCCAAGGCGGCAAGGGTAGCTATTGGACTGGGCCGGATGAATGGCCTCCGCAGCACGGGACAGGCCCTCGAATCGCAGGCGAACCAACGCGCAGGCAGTATAACTCGCCAGAAGCGGGGCAGGGGCAGGGCCGTCCCCCGGCGCAGGCGCGCAGAAAAATCTTCTTCTCGGGTCCGGATTCTGGCCTGGACTGCAGGCCAACCCAACTGACCTCCGGGCCGGGTGTCCTGGATACCGTCGCCAAAGGCACAGCCTTCGCCAGGGAAGCGTGGATTTTGGAGGGCTGACCTTAAGGAGCCTCTGGCCGCACGCCCCGCGGTCCCACTTCCCCCAGCCTGGGACAACCGGGCGCAAGGCCTCACAAGTCGAGAGCCCGTACCCTAGCGCCAAGGTCGGTGGGGGGTCCCTTCGAGGTCGCTGGACGGATTTCGCCGACCCTCCGCCCGAGAACCGGTCGAGGACGCCTGACCGGGAACCTTTTCCAGCCGGGACCAAGGAGCGGGAAGGAGGCTCCTTTTCGCGACGGCCCCACGGGTTGGCTCCGCGGCTTCTCTGTTTTGCGACTCTAGATGGAGCACCGAACGGCCGGCCATACGGCGCTGTTCGAAGGGAGCTGCTCAATGCGGCCGATCCTATTCGTTCCTATCTGAGCCGGAAAGTGGAATCAGTCCGCGGCTTTCAAGGGCCGGTCGAGTAGGCGCACAGGGGAGGCGGCTGAGCAGGAATGGCGCCGAGCAGGATTGGCCACAAATGGGGGAGCTTGACCTGCGTCCTTCCAGCTTTTGGATCCTCGCCCCGGAGGATCGCGTCGATCATTGCAGACCCCTCGATGGCCGGCGGCGCAAGGAGTCATGGCGACGGCAGTTGCACGGGCTGCAAAACCGCCAGCTGAGGAGAGACCTTTTCAGATTCCAAACCAGCAACCCGGATGGAGCCTCGACGGTATGCCCCTTGGCGCTGGGAGGATGGGGGCCGGGAACATCCCAGAGATTGAAGCCTTGGGGCGCGCCCTCCGGCGAAACCTCTCCCGCCCTCTCATCTCGGCTTGGGGGTTTTGGTCGGTGTCGGCGTGCTGGTAATCGTCGGCGTATTGCTGGGCGTGGCGGTCAATCCAATTTCCGACTCCCACGGGTATCTTGTCTCGGGCTTTCCATCGAAATAGATTTCCAGGACACGCCGGAAAATGGGCCCCGCCACCAGGGATCCTTCACCACCGTTCTCCGCGATAACGGCCATGGCGATATCGGGCTTGTCCGGCCGGTTCAAGTAAGTGTAGCCAGCGAACCAGGCGTCGGGATTTCCATTTCCTGCCGGAGTTTCGGCCGTGCCAGTCTTGCCAGCCAGTTCGTTCTGCCAGGCCAAAAAGTCGAATTGGGCCGTGCCCTTCGGATCAGAAACGACGCCTCTCAACCCCTCCTGCAGGGCCGCCAGGGTATCAGCACTGATGGGGAGCTTGCCGTTCACCTGCGGGGAAAAAGTGAACACCGGATTGCCGATCGGGGGCCGGATGGACTCGATAATCTGCGGGCGGAGGAGAGTTCCCCCATTCCCGACGGCGGCCATGAAGTTTGCCACCTGCAGGGGAGTGACCAGGGTGTACCCCTGACCGATGGCAGAATTGACCGCATCCCCCGCTGTCCAGGCCTCCTTCATAGTCTGCAACTTCCATGCAGGGTCGGGGATCAGGCCGGCCGCCTCGGCCACGGCGCCGATCCCAGTGGGTTTGCCCAAGCCGAAGCCACGCGCCATGTTGGAGACAAGCCAGGGATCGCGGTTAAAGAGCGTCAGGCCGATATGCCAAAAGAACGGATCGGATGACTCGATTATCCCTTGGATAAGATTGACGGTCCCCAGAGGAGGATCCCCCCAGCTCACGGTCCAGCCGTCCAAGGTAATCCCCGGCAATTCGGTGAAGTACCCGGTATCGTGGTAAGTGGAGTTGACGGTGAAAGCGCCCGATTGCAAGGCGGCCGACATGGTGATCACCTTGAACACCGACCCGAGGGGATACGTACCTTGGGTGGCCCGGTTGAGGAGGGGATTCCTCGGATCACTCAACAGGCTGGAGAGAGCAAATTGGCTGTTGTAGTTGGTGGGGTCGAACAGGTTGCTGTCGAAACTCGGACTGGACACCATCGCCAGGACCTCGCCCGTGTCCCGGTTGAGGACGACCACTGCCCCGGAGAAAGAGCCCATTCCCGTCCTCTCGATCTGGGTCTGAAGATCTCGGTCCAGGGTTGTGTAGACGTCGTCGGATGGTTTCGGGTCGCTGTGGGCGAGGGTGTCCAGGACTTGGCCGGAGGGCGAGACGACGTACAGCGTTCCCCCCTGCTGGCCTGCTAAGTAGGGCTCCGCCCATTTTTCCAGGCCCATGATGCCGACCTTCGCGCCCTGGGAGTAGCCCTTGGCGAGATAGGCCTGGAGGTCTTCTTTGGGGATATCGTTCACGTAGCCGACGACGTCCGAGGCGACCCCGCCGCCATAGTAGTAGCGGGTTTGGGAAGTACGAATCACCAAGCCCCCCAGGCCGCTCAGGTAGTTGTACATGCTCTTGATTTCGTCCATCGAGACGTCGCCCAGTGGAACATACCAGTTGGACCCCGCGTTCGCATATTCCGAGCGGATCACCTCGGGGTTCATGCCAAGCACCTCGCTCAGGTCACCCAGCAAGGTCTTTTCATCCGTGATCTGTCCGGGGATAACGCCCAGCGACACGGCCTGGGCCTCGTACGCCAAGGCCTTGCCGTTCCGGTCGTAGATATTGGCCCGAGCCGGGGATTGCAGGTCCATCACCAGCTGGTTGCCGCCTTTCAGCTCGGGCAGGATGTCGGAGTCATCCCAGGCGACACGCCAGGCTCCGTTTTCGTACTTCAGCATCATCGTGGTTTGTCGGGCGATATTGCCGACAATGGCTGAGTCCAAGGTGACCTGGTAAGTGACTTCGGCGGTATCCGGGTTCTTTACGGATGAGAGGATTTGGTAGCCCAGGCCGGAGAGGGCCACCGTATCCGTGACATCCTGGTAGCGCTTGGTGAAATCATCTTTGCTCATCGCGTCACGGCTTAGCTGGGTAAGCAGGCCGTACATGGTGGTGTAGTTGCCTTGTTTCCAGGCCTGGAGGAAGGCGCGGGCTACCGGCTCGGGGTCCGGGGCTACCTCCGTGTGAATCACGGGGGGCGGCAAGGTGGGCCCCGCGAGCAGACTCGGGAGTCGCGGAACCCCGCAACCTGTCAGGGCCGCAGCAGCGATGACGGCGATCGCAAGAAAGATTCGCTTTAGGGAAATGCTTTGGATGCGGCCCATAGAATCTTCCGGAGTATGGATCACTCGGTTCAGGTTTCCATCGATCCCTTCAGTGATTGGGTATCGCTCCACTGTGCCTCTGCTGCGGTGCAATGGTATCCCAACTGGTGGGCGCAGGCGGCCGGGAGATCCGCGGGCGGCCGCAATCCGACCTTTAGAATCAGGTCCTGGACATGGCAGAGCGGCAGCCCCATCACGTTGGCGTAGCATCCCTCGAGGTCGGCCACGGGATGGAATTCGTTGTGCTGGATGCCATAGGCTCCCGCTTTGTCCATCGGGTCGCCGCTGTCCAGATACCTCTCCAGCTCGGCGTCCAGGTATTCCCGCATGCGCACGGAAGACTGGGCAAGCTCGGTCCAGGATCTGCCGCTCGAGGGTTCCAAAAGGGCGAGTCCCGTGAGCACCCGGTGCTCGCGACCCCGGAGCCGGCGCAGAAACTCACGCGCCTGAGCTCGAGTCTTGGGTTTCCCCAAGGCCTGTTGCCCGTCGGCGACGACCGTATCCGCGGAGAGGATCCACTCGCGGGCCCTCCCCCGCGCCTGAGCGACCGCGCGTGCCTTTTCGAGGCTCAGGCGTTGCACCAATTCCTCAGGCGCCTCTCCCGGTCCTGGTGTCTCGTCGATGGGGACAGAGGCGGTGAGGAAGGCCCATCCTGTAAGCCCAAGGAGCTCCCGTCGACGAGGAGAAGCGGAGGCGAGGATAAGTGGAGCGTCGAGATCGCTTGGAAATTGGCCAGACAACCGACTCATGACCCCGTTTACCGGCCTGCCTACGAAGCGAAGGATCCCGTGGCGACGGCACCAACGGTGCAATTGTAACAAACTCAGGAAGGTGCAACGCCAGGGCTGGCTGAAGGGAGGGCTTGGCGGGGTGGCGCGAGAGTGGCGAGTCAGGGGGAAGGCAGGATGATTTCTGGCGATCCCGGCACCCAAGTCCTATCCGGAGAATGCAACATCAGAAGATCCACGGCTGGCAGACCGGCCTATTGGGCTTTTCCGGTGAGCGTAGTTCTGCCCGGCTGCCGCTCCGGCCCATTTCGGCTTGCTCCTTGCGGGGTTGTTCCGAGTCCGCGACCCGGTTAGAATCATGATGGCGATTGATGGTCCGCTTGAGGACTTGCATTCCGAATGGAGAAGCCTGCTGGCACGCGGCGGCCCCGCTAGGGGTTGGGCGAAGCCCTTCGGAACCGCATCCGGCGGCGCCGAGGCCCCGGACGGCCTGCGGCGGACCTCTCACCAAAAGGGACGGCATCAAGGAATCGTCTTAGGACTCGCGAATGCTGGAGATTGAAGTCTTTACCCTTTTCCCGGGAATGTTTGAAAGCGTCCTGCAGGAGTCGATTCTGGGACGAGCCCAATCCAAGCAACTGGTATCGATTCGGGTTCGGAACATCCGTGACCATGCCGCTGACCGCCATCACATCACGGATGATGCGCCCTATGGCGGGGGCGGTGGAATGGTGATGAAACCCGAGCCCATCTTCGCCGCCGTCGAATCCTCTCTGGGCAGTCCTTCGCGGCTTCCTGTCATCCTGCTCTCTCCTCAGGGTAAGTTGTTCGACCAGGCGCGAGCCTGGGAGCTTTCGAGAGGAAGCGGTTTCGCTCTCCTGAGCGGCCGGTACGAAGGGGTGGATGAGCGCGTGCGTGACCATTTGGCAACCGGGGATCTCTCGATTGGCGACTATGTCTTGAGTGGAGGGGAACTGGCCGCGATGGTCGTCATCGAGGCGGTCGTGCGACTGATCCCGGGAGCCTTGGGAGACGAGGACGGCGCGATCGATGACAGCCTTTCCAGCGGGCTGCTGGAATATCCCCACTTCACCCGTCCGGCCGAGTTCCGCGGCTGGCGCGTCCCCGAGGTGCTTCTATCGGGCGATCATGCGGCGATCCGCCAGTGGCGCCGCGAGCAGTCCTTGCGGCGGACCCTGCTTCACCGGCCGGACCTGCTGGCCCGGGCTCCACTCAGCGTTTCGGACCGGGAGATTCTGGGGCGATTGCCGGAAGCGCTCGGAGGCCCGGGGGGGGAGGGGGACGAAGGTTGACGTCTCGCGCCCACGCGCGGCGCGTGGCGGTTCGATCAATCGATCGTGAGGCCAGAATACGTTAGATCTTTGCACGGGAACTGGCCCAGGGAGGCACCCCGAAGGAGCTCCTGGGCGTGAGGTTTCGGGAGGGCATCTTGCCGCCGACCCGACGATCATGTTACATTCGCCTGGCCTTTGAGTGGTGAGTCCATCGGTTGTGCTCCGCGGAGACCGAGGAAGATGAAAGTCAAGAAGAGGCTTGAAGGCCAAAAGGGGAAACGCCTGCTGTCGAACGTCCCGGTCAGCATGGGACTCTCTCTGGTAGGCTTATTCTCGCTGCTCCTGGCCTCCTGCAGTTTGGCGGCTGGGGCTCCGTCGAGCCCGGCAACCCCCTCGGCCAGCCCGACGCCGACCCTCACGCCGATCCCCCGGCCCCCCCGGCTTCTGACAGTCTGCATTGCCCAGGAGCCTCAATCCCTCTACATTTACGGTGGCGCTGACCTCACCACCAACACGGTGCTAGAGGCAATCTACGACGGGCCGATTGACTCCAATTCCTTCTCGTATCAGCCGGTTATCCTGCAGAAGCTACCCAGCTTGGCTGACGGGGACGCCATGCTCTCGCCGGTGACAGTGAAACAAGGAGACTTGGTGGTCGACGACGCGGGTCTGGCCGGGGCCCTGGCTCCCGGGGCAACGGTGCGCCCCGCGGGTTGCCGCAGTTCGGATTGTGCCGTGACGTACTCGGGTGGCGAGATCCAGATGGACCAGATGAAGGCGACGTTTCACCTGAAACCGGGAATTGAGTGGTCGGACGGGGTCGCGCTCACCTCGGCGGACTCCGTCTTTTCTTTCAACGTCGCCAAGAGTTCGGAGGCGCATCTGAGTCCCCTGCAACAGGACCGTGTTGAAAGCACCCAGAGCTACGTAAAGGTCGATAACCTGACCGTGGAATGGACGGGACTGCCCGGCTACTTTGACCCGCAGTACTTTCTGGAGTTCTGGACCCCGTTGCCCCAGCATCAGCTGGGAGCGATAGCCCCGCAGGACCTGCTCACGGCCGAGGCCAGCACCCGGGATCCCCTGGGCTGGGGGCCCTATGAAATTGAAGATTGGCAGGCGGGGCGATATATCCTGCTCCAAAAGAACCCGCATTATTGGCGGGCGGCCGAGGGCCTTCCTCGTTTTGACGAGTTGGAGTTTCGTTTCGTGGGAACAGACGCTGACAGCGCGGTTGCGGCGCTCCAGGCCGGCGAATGCGACGTGGTCGATCAGACCGTCCCGCTGGTCGATCGACTGCCCTCCCTGAAGCAACTTCAGAGCCGCGGGCAGCTCGAGCTTGTAGCGTCGACGGGAACCGACTGGGCACACGTCGATTTTGATGTCGCCCCGGTTTTCCCATACCGCTATCAGCATCCGGCTTGGTTCTCGGACCTTCGCATGCGCCAGGCCGTGGCGTTGTGCATGGACCGGCAAGCGGTGGTCGACGAGGTATTGGCCGGGGAGAGCGTGGTCCCGGACAGTTACGTCTCCCCGTTGAGCCCGGTCTACAATTCCGAGGTTGCCACCTATCCTTATGACCCGCAGCAGGGCATGAAGCTCTTGGACGCGATGGGCTGGCGTTTGCCACAAGCGGGGGCGCAGACGGTTCGGGTGGCGGTGGGCGTAGCGGGCGTCGCCACGGGGACCCCGCTGCGAATCAATTATTGGGCGGTCGACAACCCCGAAAGCAGGGCCGTGGTGCAAATCCTGGCTGGGAGTCTGGCAGGCTGCGGAATCCAGACGGACGTGAAGTTCTTTGACGACTCTCTGCTGCAGAGCGGTTCCGCCAGCCCGGTATTTGGCCGGCAGTTCGACATGGCCCAATTTGGGTGGATCAGCGGGCCCGATCCGGCCTGCGAACTTTATCTTTCAAGCCAGATCCCTTCTGCCGCCAATGGTTGGCAGGGCCAAAACGATACGGGATTCAGCAACACCGATTTTGACACGGCGTGTTCCCAGTCCCAGGGCAGTCTCCACGAAAGCGACAGCTACGTCCAGGAGGCCAAGAACGCCCAGGCGGTATTTGCTGAGAACCTGCCCTCCTTGCCTCTCTACATGGAGGTCAAGGTGGCCATCACCCGCCCCGGCCTTACTGGGATGACCATGAACCCGACGGCTGCCGACGACTTGTGGAACATTGAGGCGTTTGACCTTCCGGGTCAGCAGTAGGTTGCTCGCAAACGGCGAACTCCCTTGTGAGATATACTGTGCCCCCGGGAGAACGCGGGCGGGGATGACTTGGGGCCCAAATAGGGATCCCAGCGACGATCTCGATCCGCGCGACAGATGGTCCCCACGATTGCAGTTCTCGGGAATGAATTGAGTTGCTCCAGTCCCCTTCTAGGCAGCGGGGTGCGGCACCTCGGGTTTGGGCTTGGGTCCGCGCAGGAACATCCAGGACCCTCGTCCAAGGTGGGCTTGCCCCGAGATGACCTTACCTCAGGCCACCACGGTTAATTCCGGTCTCCAGAAGGCTTTGATCGCTCGAGGATGCTGATGGCAAATCTTCTCGACGTCCAAGGGTTGGAGACGCAATTCCGCACCCCCGACGGAATTGTTCGGGCGGTGAACGGCGTTTCCTTGACCTTGAATGAGGGCGAAACCCTCGGGATTGTCGGCGAAAGTGGATGCGGAAAGACCGTAACCGTGCTTTCGATCCTCCGGCTCATTGCGATCCCGCCCGGGAAGATCGTTGCCGGGAAAGCAAATTTCCGAGGCCAAGATCTGCTGCAGATGTCGAATGAAGATATCCGGCAGATCCGGGGTGCCCAAATCAGCATGATCTTTCAGGACCCGATGACCTCCCTGAACCCGGTTTTGACCATCGAGCGGCAATTGACCGAACCCCTGCTCCTGCACCTTGGCATGAACAAGGGGCAGGCTCGGAATCGGGCGGTGGAACTTCTCGGTATCGTCGGCATCCCGAATGCCAGAGAGCGCCTGAGGGATTATCCGCACCAGTTCTCAGGGGGAATGCGCCAGCGCGTGATGATCGCGATGGCCTTGGCCTGTGACCCCCAAATCCTGATTGCCGATGAACCGACCACGGCCTTGGATGTCACCATCCAGGCCCAGATTGTGGAACTCGTCAAGCGCCTCCGGGATGAGCTGGGGATGGCCATTATCTGGATCACACACGACCTAGGCATCATCGCCGGATTGGCGCAGCGGGTGATGGTCATGTATGGCGGACTTGTCATCGAGGAAGCGCCGGTCAGGGAATTGTATGCCAACCCCAGTCATCCCTATACCCTCGGCTTGCTGGGGAGCCTTCCGCGTGTCGATGAGGAACGAGAGCGGTTGGTTTCGATTGAAGGCGTGCCGCCGATCCTGTATCAAAAGCCGACCGGGTGCCCCTTTGCACCGCGTTGCAAGTGGGCCATGGAACACTGTTGGAAGGAAAACCCCATTCTTGAGACGATTGGGCCCGATCACCGCATGGCTTGTTGGGTCGACACCAAGACGGGGAGAGCACGCTGATGTCATCGGACAACAAAGAACTCCTGCTCCGGGTTGATCATCTGGTGAAGCACTTCCCCATTTATCGCGGCGTATTCCGCCATGAAGTTGGCGTGGTCCATGCGGTGGATGATGTGTCGTTTGGCGTGTACAAGGGAGAAACCCTCGGTCTGGTGGGGGAATCGGGCTGCGGGAAAACAACGGCCGGCCGTACGATCCTGCAGCTTTATAAGCCGACTTCGGGGCATGTGTATTTCGAAGGCATCGATTTGGCCGCCTTGAGAAGTGGAGACATGCGGCGGATGCGCCGGAAGCTGCAGATGATCTTTCAGGATCCGTATGCCAGCCTGGATCCGCGCATGACCATTGGCGCCATTATCGGCGAGCCGCTGCTGGTTCATCATGTGGGCAATGCCCAGGAAATCCGCGATCGCGTCAAGTACTTGCTGGAGGTGGTCAAACTGTCCCCCTCCTTTACGGACCGCTATCCCCATGAATTCTCCGGCGGCCAACGTCAGCGCGTTGGCATTGCTCGGGCTTTGGCCTTGCAGCCCTCCTTCATTGTCTGCGATGAACCGATTTCCTCGCTGGATGTCTCGATCCAAGCTCAGGTTGTCAATCTCCTGGATGACTTGCAAGAACAGTTCCATCTGACGTACCTGTTCATCGCACATGATTTGTCGATGGTCCGTCATCTTTGTGACCGTGTGGCGGTGATGTACCTGGGGATCGTCGTCGAAATGGCCCCTCGGGCTGACCTTTATCGTTCCCCGCTGCATCCCTATTCGCAGGCCCTGCTCTCGGCGGTTCCGATCCCTGACCCGGTGGCGGACTCCCGGCGCCGGCGTGTTATACTGGAAGGGGATGTACCTTCCCCCGTCGACCCGCCGTCGGGATGCCGTTTCCGGACGCGATGCCCGATTGCGAAGCCCCTTTGTGCCGAGCAAGTCCCTGAGTTCCGCGAGTTGCGGCCCGGTGATTTTGTGGCCTGTCACTTTGCGGAGCAGTTCTTAAGTTAGAGGAGGTGATGGCCCCATCCGCAGAGAAGAGAAGCCCGCAAATCATCTCACGAAAGGCTTTGCCGTATCCGTTTAATCCGATAGCGAACGTGGGGAGAGAAGAACATGCATAAGCTTCTTACGATCTTTAGCGTGGCCTTCGCCGCCGGTATGGTCTTGACGGCCTGCGCGCCCGTTGCCACACCGACCGCGGCGCCCGCGGCGGCAACGTCGGCCCCTTCGGTCTCCGCTACGACCGCACCGGCGGCCACAGCTCAGCCGGCGGCGAAGGCAGGGCCCACGATGAAGAATGCGGACACCCTGGTCTATGCTTGCGAGGGTTGCGATCCGCAGTCGCTCGACCCGGCCTGGTCCTACGACACGGCCAGCGCCGGGATCGAGCAGAACGTGTATGAAGGGCTCATCTTCTACAACCGCGAACAGGTGAGCCAGTACGTCCCAATGCTGGCGACGGCCTGGAAGGTTTCCGCGGACGGCCTGACCTACACGTTCAATATTCGTCCGAGTGTCAAGTTCCAGAACGGCGACACCCTAAAACCCAGTGACGTCGCCTATTCCTGGATGCGCGGCCTCATCGAGAGCCGTGTCGCTGGCCCGCAGTGGATCATGCTGCAGCCGTTCTTCGGGCCTGGGGTCACCTCCCAATTCCTGGATACCACCGTCAAGCCTGGCACCAGCGTCGCGAATGGTGGCGATGACGTGGTGAACACCCTGTACAACGGCAATTTCGTTGCCGCGTGTCAGGCGGCGCAGAAGATGATCGTGGCGGACAATAATGCCATGACTGTCACCGTGACCCTGAAGCAGCCGTGGGGCCCATTCCTTGCCTCGATCGCCAACGCCTGGGGTGATGCAATCGACCAGAGCTGGGCAGTTGGACTCGGGGACTGGGACGGCAACTGCGCCGATGCCGCCAAGTACAACAACCCGGAAGTGAATAAGGATCCGCTGTTCAACAAGATGAACGGCACGGGCCCCTATTCGCTCACGAAATGGGATTCGGGGAACGAGATCGATCTGGATGCGAATCCGAACTACTGGGCAACCCAGCCGTTATGGACCGGTGGTCCTTCGGGACCCGCCAAGATCGCCCACATCGTCATCAAGGAGATTTCCGAGTTTGGGACACGTCTGGCGATGCTCGAAACCGGTGACGCTGACTTCATTGACGTGCCTCACAACTATATCTCCCAGGTGGACCCGCTGGTGAAGGAAACGTGTGATCCGTCCGGCAATGGGACCTGCCAACCGGTAAACGCGAACGGCTATGTCCGCCTCTACAAGAACATGCCGGGTCTGGAGGAAGACGACCTCTTCTTTAACCAGAACGTGAATAACACCGGCACCAACTCCTACCTTGGCTCCGGGGCGCTGGATGGCAATGGCATTCCGCCCAACTTCTTTGCGGACATCCACATCCGCAAGGCGTTCGTGGCCTGCTTTGACTTCAACACCTTCATCAAGCAGGTCTGGACTGGCGAAGCTCTTCAGCCGAACGGCCCTATCCCTCCGGGTGAGCTGGGCTACGACTCGAGTGCGGCACCCCAGCAATTCAGCCTGGCCACCTGCAAGTCCGAATTCGCCCTGGCGGCCCAAGATTCCGGGCTGTCGAATCTGCTGACCAATGGCTTCTATCTCTCGTATATGTACAACACGGGCAACACGACTCGGCAGATTGCCGGCCAGATCTTGAAGCAGGACCTCGCGGAGGTCAATCCCAAGTTCCAGATGTCTGTGAACGATGAGCCCTGGCCGGTGTTCTTGGCGGATTATGAGAGAGGGCGCCTTCCGGCTTTCTGGCTTGGCTGGCTCGAGGACTATCACGATCCAAACGACTGGGTGGTGCCTTACCTCGCGAGCGGCGGTGCGTACTCCGGCGTTCAGGCCTTTGACCCGACCTTGCAAAAGCAGATGAACGCTCTGGTCGACCAGGCCGTGTCTGCGTCGGATCAATCGCAGCGCGCGACGATCTACGCCCAGTTGAACAAGATCGCGGTGGACAACGCGCTCGACATCTTTGCGGTTGCTCCAACGATTCGCCATTACGAGCAAGAATGGATCCATGGCTACTACTACAACCCGATCTACACTGAGTTCTACTTCTACCCGTTGAGCAAGGGACAGTAATCGAACCGTAGGGATACCTTTGTGGACTAAACGGGGGCTGGGTGTTTTCCAGCCCCCCGTCCCA
The DNA here is from genome assembly GCA_049511715.1 of Anaerolineales bacterium. Classification (GTDB taxonomy): domain Bacteria; phylum Chloroflexota; class Anaerolineae; order Anaerolineales; family RBG-16-64-43; genus JBEKHT01. The sequence goes on along the minus strand of JBEKXU010000004.1, from coordinate 4,389 downwards.
GGTAGGCCGAAGCAGGGTCATCGGGCAGAAAGAGTGTGTTCGCTTGGCAAGGCGCGGGCGGGAATAGTCAAGGGTCCCTGACATGGTTAATTACATTGTTCGCCGACTGTTGATTCTGCCCATCATTCTCATCGGTCTAAGCCTGTTGATCTTTGCCATGATCTCCCTCCTGGACCCATATACGCGCGCCGCGCTCTATGTGACCTCGCCTCCGAAGACAGCGAATGCGCTTAATCAAATTGTCGTCGAGTATGGACTGAATAAGCCGATTCCGGTTCAATACTGGAATTGGCTGACGCAAGTTGTGCAAGGCAATCTGGGCTGGTCCAAGACGGCCGAGCGGCCGGTGCTGCAGGCGATTCTCGCATACTTTCCGGCGACCCTGGAGCTCGCCTTATGGAGTTTTATCCCCATCATCGTGGTGGGGGTGTGGCTGGGCGTGCAAGCCGCGATCCATCAGGATCAACTGATTGATCAGGTGGCGCGGGTCTTCAGCATTATTGGCTATTCTTTCCCCGTCTTTGTTTTTGGCTTGCTGGTGCTCATGATCTTCTATGCCAAACTGGATTGGTTCCCGCCTGGGCGCTTGTCCGACTGGGCGGATCTCATTGTGAGCTCTTCGTCGTTCCATGCCTACACGGGGATGAATACCCTTGACGCGCTGTTGAACGGACGCCCCGACATCCTCCTGGATGCCCTCCGCCATCTGGTTTTGCCCGCCCTGACCCTTTCGTATATTGATTGGGCGCTGATTCTGCGGGTCACCCGGTCTTCCATGCTCGATGTCATTCGGCAGGATTACGTGACGGTGGCGCGCGCCAAAGGCCTGAAAGAATCCGATGTGATCAACAAGCATGCGCGGCCGAACGCGCTGATTCCGGTGGCGACGGTCGGGGGATTGGTATTGGTCGGGTTGATGAATGGGGTGGTCATCACCGAAACGGTGTTTGATTATCATGGGATTGGATTTTGGATTGCCCGGTCCGCTCTGCAACTGGACGTGGTCTCGGTGCTGGGTGTGACCCTCTTCGAAGGGGCGCTCTTGGTGCTGGCGAATCTGGTTGTCGATGTGTTATATGCCTACTTGGATCCGCGAATTCGTCTTGGTTAGAAGGAATAGGCGACCACGACGGCGATAGCGGACCTCCGACTCCCTGACGGCTCGACGTTGCGACCCCGAAGTCGGGTGCCCGCTTGGCTGCGCGCCTTGTTCAAGAACCCCGCTTCCATCGCGGGCGTCGTGCTCCTGATCGGGTTCGCGCTGGTTGCGATCTTTGCTCAACAAATTGTGGATATTGTCGAGCCAGCGGTCGCCCAAATGGAGGTTGTGCAAAGTCCTGGCAACCCCTACCAAATTCCGCGGGATGGGTTCACCTCCCAGCCGCAGCCGCCAAGCGCGACCCATCCGTTTGGCACCACCGAGGGACAGTATGATCTGTTCTATGGCGTGGTCTGGGGCACCCGCACGGCTTTCGAGGTGGGCATCATTATCACGACCCTGACCTTCATCATCGGCATGTTGACGGGTCTCTTTTCGGCCTACTACGGCGGAATTACCGATCTGGTGCTGCAACGCATTGTGGAAGTCTTCCTTGCCTTTCCCTTCCTTTTGGCGGCGATCACGGCGGCGGCGGTGTTCGGCCCGAAAGTGCACAACGGAATCACCACCGGAATCATCGCGCTGACATTGTTCGGCTGGCCCGGATACGCTCGTATCATTCGCGGTGATGTGCTCACGATCAAGGAGCGCGACTTCGTGCTGGCGGCACGCGCCGTTGGCGTCGGCGATTTTCGGATTGTGATGCGTCATATCTTGCCCAATTCAATGTATTCGTTGCTGGTCGTTGCTTCGCTCGACATCGGGACGTACGTGCTGACGTTTGCCGCCTTAAGCTTTCTGGGTGTGGGCGCGGCGTTCGGCTATGCGGACTGGGGGCAGATCCTGAGTTTTGCACACGATTGGATCCCGAGCCTGGCAACGTATTGGTATATCGTCGTCTACCCAGGCGTCGCGCTTGTGCTTTATGTCCTGGCCTGGAATCTTATCGGTGACGCCTTCCGCGATGCGCTCGATCCGAAGATGAGAGGGATGCGAGGGGGGTAGAGCCATCGCCTTTGCCTGGCCTGTGGTCTGAGCTGTGCCCGATTCCACCTGACTTCACCCGCTTGCTGTTGCCTCGGGTCCAACCTGGAAGCCGGGTGCCCGCGAAGCGGGGTTCTCCTCAGCCTGAACGCCAAGTCACCCCGAGGGTTTGACACTTCTTGACGGGCATGAGGCATTGCCCACGGCCTCTTGCGCAGGTGGATTCTCTCTCAAGGGTCGCTTGGAGTGGCCCTCCGTCAACCTGCTTTAGCTCAACAGGATTGAGACGGCACGGGCGGTTTGGAGGGCCAACCTCGAGAACCCGATCGCTCGGTCATGTCCCCATGGGTTCGCGCAGCAAGCCTTAAGCGAGTCCGAACTCGAATCGAGGCGGTTGATGACAGCCCCCTCTCCCCTCAGCGAGGCGAGGCACTGGGCCTCATTGGGAAGCGAGGTTGGGTCGAAACTGCCATTGGACGAACCATTCTGTGATTGATTCATGCCGCTGGGGCACGGTCCCCTTTGCGGCGCGAGGCGTTTCCGATCTCTGCCGTGAATCGCAGACCCGACCCCTCCACCTTGCCGGTCGTCTTGCTCGATTCCTGTCCCCTCGGCATGTGAAGGGTAGGGGAAAGTCTTGCCATGGAACCGCAGATTAACGCATCTCCAAAGGGAAAGAACGCTCCCAGAGGATAGTGAAGATGTTGCGCGAGAGGACCCTGGGGGTTATCATGCCCCTCAACCTCCTCATGAGTTTTCCGGGACCCGAGGCGGCCCCTTTGGATCCGCCGGGCGTTGGGCCTGCGCCCCGTCGGGATCGAGTCTAGAGTTGCTGAACCTCCTCAAGGAATTGCAGAAGAGGAAATGAACGGAGCCGCCTCCTCATTGGCCTCCGCCTCTTGGATGGTGGCGCAGATCTCGGGTCGCCTTGCGCTCCCCAAGCGGGGGACGAGGGCCGAGATCGAGGACCGGGAGGATCTGGGTCGCAGCCTTTGCCATCCCGAGCCCCCGGGGCGGCGGTCAGCCATTTCGGATTCCATCTGGAAGCCAGAGTGGGATCGAGTTCTCCCCTGCAGGGATGTCCAGAACTCTTCACCCTCCCTGCCGATGCTCTCTTCATTATTCGCCTGGCGCGGCGGCCATGGGCATCCGCTGTCATCGGGAAACTGCCACCCGGGAGGCCGCACCTCGCCGCTGGCTGGCGGATTGGCTCGCGGCGTCGTTGCGTATCGCCAACCGTTGCTGAGGCGCCCCAGCCCTCCCTGCCTATGACGGACCTCCAACCCTCCCGGGGAAGACTCCATCCGCTGTTGCAGGTGTTTCTCTATCTTGTTGCTACTATCGTCCTGGGGCAAGTCGTGGTGGGCCTGCTGCTGGGGGTGGGCCTGGCGCTGGTCACTTTTCTCTTGCGACGGATCGAGCCCGCCGGACTGGCGGGCTGGATGGCTGGGGTAGAGGCCGGCCGGATCCCCACGGGCTTGCTCTTTCTCTCCGTAGCCCTGGACCTGGCTTGGATCGCCGTGGTGACTTGGCTTTTCCTGCGATTGGTCAATCGCGAGGGATGGGGCTCGATCGGGCTTCGCGGCGCAGGCCTGCTTTCGAGCGCCCTCCTGGGCCTTGCTTTTGGGGCGGCAACGTTCTTCTTGGTGGGCTTGGTGTTCTGGGCGAAAGGGTGGGCGGTTTTCCATTGGGGTCGCCCGCTGATCGGGCTGGTGACCATGGTGGCGGTTGTCCTCCCGGCCGCCGTCGCGGAAGAGATCGCTTTCCGAGGTTACATTCTGAGCACGCTTCGACGCTGGAAGGGGTGGCCGCTGGGGATTGGACTTTCCTCCGTGCTCTTTTCTCTTGCCCACGGCCTCAATCCCGATCTGAATTGGCTCGCGCTGCTCAACATTTTCCTGGCAGGGCTGGCCTTTTCTCTGGCGGTGCGCTGGAAAGGCACTCTCTGGCTTCCTCTGGGCTTCCATTTTGCGTGGAACTATGTGCAGGGCCCCGTGCTGGGCCTGCCGGTCAGCGGGCTCACGGCGTTTGGCGTGGGTTCTGCCTCCCCGCTGATTGGCCCGGCCCTGTGGACGGGGGGAAGCTTTGGGCCGGAGGGAGGGCTGACGGTCACTGTCGTGGTCGCCGTGGCCTGCATCGTGCTGTGGATTCTGGGTCGGAGCACGGCAAGGGAGGAACAGGCGGAGATAATGTCTCATGGAGTGGTGTAAATGTAGGGCTGGCTTGACAAAAAAGGCCATCGTGTGCTTCCTTGAGTGAACTGCCAGATCCACAAAAGGAGGCCACGATGACCGATCCGAGTATGA
>JBEKXU010000003.1:0-151853 GCA_049511715.1 Anaerolineales bacterium | reverse complement strand
CCCCGGCCTGCTGCCGAACGAAAGAAGGATCATCTTTCCCCTCCTGGGCGGGTCGCTCTTGCTCTTCCTCCTGGGCGCCGCCTTTGGCTTTTACCTGCTGTGGGGCATGATCCGTGTGTTGGTGGCCCTCATTCCCAGCGAGGTCCAATTCCTCCCTGACGCAGACGACTACATCTCCTTTGTGACCTTTTTCCTTCTCGCCTGCGGCTTGGCCTTTCAGCTGCCGACGATTATTATCCTTCTGGTCCAGCTGCGGATCCTCAATTCCAACCTGTTGAAGAAACAGCGACGCATTGCGTACTTCGCCCTCTTTGTTTTCGCCGAGATCATCACCCCGGTCTCGGACCCGATCGTGGCGCCGCTCACGGTCATGATCCCGCTGAGCATCTTATATGAAGCCAGCATCTTCCTGGCCGCGCGGCTTGAAAAGGGGCGATCGGTCCCGGCCGAGGTGAGATCGGCCGGGTAGGAAATCGGGGAAAGAGGGTGTCCCTCAAGAGGATTTCCTGAAGCGGTTCGCCGCGACCGTACCTGCCTCAACCTCACGCCCCAACTTCTCATACCCAAAGTGAAACGTCCCAACAGGTGCTAAAGGTCGCCTTGACCCATCGAGGGGGCCGGAACCCTCCAACGGCACGCCGTCTGAGCAAGGCAGGGTCGAGCGGTAGGCGGGGTAACCTCCGGCTGAAAACAGGCCTTGGGCACGTTGTAGGAGGCCTGGATTGACGGCCAGGAACCGGCTGCATGCGCAGCGCTTTCCCCGAGCTTCCGGCCACCATGCCCCTCTCGGCCGGGAAAACTAAGACCGTTGCAACTCCCGACCATGCCACCGGACGGCATTGAGTCCGCCTCCCGTTGGGCCGGACTCGAAGGTTGGAGAACGGAGATCCGCTGCGGATGAAACGTCGATCCCGATTACGAGCCCCAGGGTGGCCTCGTCTGCCCCGGAATTCCGCGGGGCTGTCCGCCAGCAGTCCTCCATTGGTCGGGGCATCGTAATAGTTCCTTGGAAAAATGATCGCCGCCCTTGTTCTTGGGGCGGAGGACTGGACCAAGGCTACGCCCTCAAACCGCCGGAGTCATACCAGCCCCGCTCGGGAACTCCTTGGCAATGGAGTCGGCGAGGGTGGGCCCGCGGCTGCCTCCGCAAGGTTCTGAAGAAATGGGGACATCCGAGGGATTCTGGCCGAGTCGCTTGAAAAGTGACCTGCTTGCTGGAGAGAGGCGGAGGCCAAGCGCTTCTGGGGCCGTTTTCCAAAGAATTGATAGGATGGCGGAGAGCCCAACGGGGTTGCAACCACCTGAGGCTCAACGCTCATTGCTCGGGGGAGCGGAAGCCTCAGATTGAGTCAGAGTCGAAAAAAGGCTCAACAAAGCGATGAAGTAACTAGAGCGGCCGAGGATTGAAGGCCTCGGCCGCTCTAGGATCCTGCGCCAGTCAGGAACTGATCTCGCGTTTCATGTCCTCGTATTGCTCTTTGGTGATCTCTCCCTGGGCATAGCGGCGTTTCAGTATCTCCATCGAAGTTTCAGATGAAGAAGGAAGCGCTCCCTTTGCGGCACCGCGCCCCGCGGGCTGTACCAGGGAAACGACGGCAAGAACGATCAGCAGCAAGAACAGAAAGGTCACCAAGGTTCCCGCCAACCCAAATCCACCCAGCATGTAGGGATGCATCAGCGCCCGGTTGCCATAGGCCAGAGGAGCACGCGTTGCCAGCGGAACGATGACCGCTGCTGCAGTTCCCACTGCGAGGAGTACGACGAGCACAATCAGCACGATCGATACTGCTTTGTTCATATCCGCTACCTCCCTCAATCCCTGGCGCGTCGGCCGACGCGCCAGGGAGAATTATCTGCCATTACCCGCCGGCCGGATGCGTCTCGCTCCAGATGAACCTGGCCTTGGTTCAAGCAGATGGCCGCACTCCCAGGGTCAGGGACAGCTGCATCGGTTTTCCGTCTCTCAGGATGCTGAGGGTGACCGTCTGCCCGACTTCCGTCGAACTGGCGACATACGCCACCAGGTCGTCCATGCTGTGGATCGCAGTTCCGTTGATCGCGGTGATGACATCACCGCCTACGCTCACATCCTGTCCATCCAGCGTGATGGACTGACTGCTGCCTTGGAGTCCGGCCTTGGCCGCCGGCCCTCCGGGAACAACCTCTTCAACGAGAGCACCCTGGGTGTTTGGGTTCAGCCCCATGGCCTGTGCCAGTTGAGAAACCAGAGTTGCGCCACTGATCCCGAGGTAGGGCGTTTGATGCTGGCCCGTCCGGATCAATGCGGGGACTACCTCGTTCACGATGTTGGACGGGATAGCAAAGCCGATTCCCGAAGAAGACTGCGTATTCGACTCGATGGCCGAGGTCACTCCGATGACGTAGCCATTCTCGTCGAGAAGCACCCCGCCCGAATTTCCAGGGTTGATAGGCGCGTCCGTCTGAATCACATCCGGGATGGAGTAACTGGCCCCTTGAAAGGAATTGGTCTGCACCGGCAGGTTGCGCCCGAGACCGCTGATGATCCCGACCGTCATCGTGTCTTGCTCCCCAAAAGGATTGCCTATGGCGATTGCGACCTGGCCCACGACGACCTTTGAGGAATCGCCCATCCGCACGGGATGAAGCAATCCCGCGGGAGCACTCACCTGGATGACCGCCAGGTCGGTGTTGGGGTCGGTTCCCACAACCGTGGCGGGCAGTGTTGTGCCATCCGAGAACGTGACTTGGATATCTTGAGCCCCGTCAACTACGTGATTATTCGTCACAATGTGTCCTTGGGTGTCCCACACGAAGCCGGATCCCAGCGCCGGCTGGGAGCCTCCCGACAGTGTCTGGGCACTCTGGTTCACGTTGATCGTCACGACCGACGGGCTGACCTGCGCATAGATCTGTTCCATGACCTGCTGGTAGGCATCGAGTGTCGTGCTGGAGGTCGTCACGAGGCCCTGGGTGGCTCCGCTGGCCGGGACGGTAGCAACGGACCCAGTTGGCGTGGAAGCCGTGAATAACGGAGCCACGCTGCCCACGAACGCCGAAGGTGAGCAAGCGCTGGCTACGATGGAGCCAACCGCGAGCACCGCGACAACACTGAAGAGTTTGAGATTCCTGTACATTCTTGATTCTCCTTTAGGCACTTGTTTCAGCATCCCAACCTATATGTCCACCGAGACTCAGATGGTTGTGGGAACTGTTGAGCCGCCCTCCTACCTGTTTTGCCCACCGACGGGATTGTTTTCTCAACTGGGATTCCCCCCTTTCCGAGGAAGCAAGACCCTCTGGCCGATTCGCCATCGGTAAAGGAAATTGTGACCCACGAGTTTCAGACAGCTTGGTTCCATTTCTTGAACCGCCACGTCAGCCTGGGAAAGATCCCCAAGGATCGACTTCTAGACCCCAGATCCCGATTTCCGCAAGGCTCGTGAGGATCGGCCACCAGCCTAGAGCCCGTTAGGCACCTTCTTGGAACTTCATCAGGAGTGTCACACAAAAAGATGACAAGAGAATGAACTCGTTCCTTAGTGTTCGATTACAAGGTTTCCCCCGGCAAGGTGTCGCCTGGCGCACGCGGATTTCTTCATGGCGGGTCTGTTACCTTATCCGAGGGGCGCCTGGGTAGTCATGAGGACGGCCGGGTGGGCCATCTCCCGATCTTCCCTCTCGAGTTCCCCTCCTGTGTTCTTGGCCTCCATCCCCCTGCTCGATCCCAACGGCACAACCACGGCTGTCACCCCACCCTCTCCAGCATGTGCCCCAACTCCCGCCTCCCAACCGTCCACACCTCCTTGTCCGGCAAGAACGAAATATCTTTCATCTCCGATACCTGGACCTCGACCTCCAAAATCCACCCCCCGGCCCAGATCCGCTCCGGACAACTTCCATGCGCCCTCACCGCGGAGGGCACCGGGCTCAACGACGCCGGCGGGTCCAGCACAACCTCCGTCACTGTCCCAGCGCGCGTCTTGGCCGCAACGGAATCACAGGTCAGCACCGGGCTTTGCGCCAACGTCACCCTACTCACGCTCAAGTCGGACGCCGGGACGCATCCGCGCATCTCCGATAGGTCCGTTGCCGAGACCGCCACCTCCCCCGGATCCCCTATGTCCCGCCGCGGCACGTCCATTGTGGTGACCGCGCCCCCCACGGGGTGATGTGATCTCCGCCTCATTCACGACCACCTAGCCGCATAAGGTGGCGGTGGGATAGCCCTGCCCGGAAGGAAGATACCTACTCGCCGCGGCGTTTCCTTGGGGTCCGCTACCTCCGCCCTTCGCCACCCGGCTTGAACGCGCGCCGCGGACCAACCGATTCGGATCCGCCTGAGGACATGACCATCGGCCGCTAGTGCAAGTTTCATAACCGGGTCCGACTCCCTATCCTGGGCCGTGGCGATGGCGCCGAGCACACTGCGCTTGCGGCGGTAAAGCTCAAGAAACTGGTATCCGTCCATCTCCGGCCTCATGATGCCGAGATGGCTGGGCTCCTGATTCTCTTAGCGACCAACGAACAGTTCCTCTCCCGACCGCTGGATACGGTAATGACATCCAGACCCAACTCGACCTGGTGGTCTCGCGCGGATAGGTGCACACTTTCCTTGTCATCCAAAACCCGGATGGTCCCGGTCATGTCCGTCTCCTTTCTTCGCCCTCCTCTAAGCCTGATATCCCAGGGCTCAGAATTGGAGCAGGCTGCTCCCCTTCCTGAGAGGGGTTTGCGCCCGGCCGATGAGTGATTCGGGAATACCTCCAGACCCCGTGCCTCCCTGCGGCGGTTGCGCATCGGTGGTATTGTCGAAGGACGGGAACCTTTCCAGCACCTTCGCCGTCTTCATCATCATGCGGAGGACGCCATGAAACTCTTGCGGAGACCCATCTTTGGCCTCATGCTCGTCTGGCTCACCCTTTCCAGCGGCTGCGCGCCGCAGGGCCCAGTCCCCCCGACGGGTGCCTCGCCGACCGCTTCCGAGGAAGGGACTGTTCCCCCTGCCAGCGTCGTGGTTGCGCAGTCGCAGGTGCCGCGCACCAAAGACCCGGCGGTGCCATCTGCCGACCTCAGCGCCTTGGCCGCCGGAAACGCGCAGTTCGCGTTTGACCTTTACCGAAGGCTGAGCGGCGAAGACAGCAATCTCTTCCTTTCTCCCTACAGCATCTCTCTGGCCCTGGCGATGACCTTCAGCGGGGCGGCGGGAGCCACGGCCAGCCAGATGGCCGAAGCCATGCACTTTTCGCTTCCCGCGAGTTCGTTACACCCAGCCTTCAATGCCTACTCGCAGGATCTCCAGGCTCGCGCAACGATCTCGAAAGAAGGGACCCCCTTCGAGCTGGATATCGCCAATTCCCTCTGGGGCCAGAGAAACCTCCCCTTCCGCAAGGACTTTCTGGATCTGCTTGCGGAAAACTATGGGGCCGGACTACGGCTCGTCGATTTCAGTTCCAACCCCGAGGCCGCTCGACTGGCCATTAACCAGTGGGTGAGCGATGAGACCAAACAGAAGATCCTCGACCTCATCCCGCCTGGCGCCATCGACCGCCTGACTCGTCTGGTGCTGGCCAATGCGATCTACTTCAAGGCCGGGTGGCAGGCGCCCTTCGACAAGACCGCGACCCGCTCCGAGCCCTTCCAGCTCTTGGACGGGTCGACCGTGAAAGTTCCGATGATGAACCGAAGCGGGGACTACGGGTACGCCCTGATGAACGGGTACAAGGCGATCGATCTCCCCTACCAAACAGGAAACATTTCGATGTGGGTCCTTCTGCCCAACTCGGGCCAGTTTCAATCGGTCGAACAGCAACTAAGTCCCGCCATGATCGAGGATCTGGCCAGCGGCCTGAAGAACGGACCCGTCGACCTGAGTTTGCCGAAGTTCAGCTTCGTGTCCTCCTTCAATCTCAACCAAGCGCTGGAGAGCCGGGGGATGACCGACGCCTTTGATCCGAACCGGGCCGACTTTTCGGGGATGGATGGGGCCCATGACCTGTACCTGGGGAATGTGGAGCACAAGGCCTTTGTGTCCGTCGATGAAAGCGGCACGGAGGCGGCCGCCGCGACGGCGGTGGTCATGGAATCCATGGCGATGCCAGCCAGCGTTCCGATATCCTTTGTCGTCGATCGACCGTTCATTTTCCTGATCCGTGACGACCAGACGGGGAGCCTCCTTTTCGTAGGGCGAGTATTGGACCCAACCAAGTAGGTCCAGCACGGCCTGTTCGAAAAGAGCCCATCCGGCCTTGGCGGTGCGCTCCTTTGGGTTTGGCCGCAATTCCCCAGCACCTCCGGCGCGAACGCCTTGGCCGACAAGTGTATTCGGGGAAGGCCAAGCATTGGCTGGGTTGATTATTCTCTGTTTGCAAGCCCCAAGACGCCCCTGAAGCTGGGCGGCGAAATTGAAGCCACTTCGTCCGGGATTCTTGGCGAGTCGGCCCCCTCGATGGCCTGTCCAACTGCTGGCCCAGGTCCCAACTGCCACCTTGGACTCTGGAGACTCATGCCAGCGCAAGAAGTCTAGTAGAATTGCTTCTCATCAAATCGCAACCCCTGACGACGGAGTCCTCCTGAGATGATCACCCTTCAAGCAGCTATTCTTGGCCTCGTTCAAGGCTTGACCGAGTTCATGCCCATTTCGAGCTCGGCCCACCTCATCATTGTTCCCTGGCTGTTCGGCTGGAGGGACCCCGTGCTGGACAGCCTCCAATTTGATGTGGCCTTGCACCTGGGAACACTCCTGGCGGTGATTGTTTACTTTGCCGCCGATTGGGTTCGTCTTTTGCGGGCAGGTGTGGCCAGCCTGATCGAGCGGCGGATCGGAAACGACCCGGACCGTCGCCTGGCATGGCTCTTGGTCCTCGGTTGCATCCCCGGGGCCATCGCCGGGGTCTTGGGCGAAAGCGCGATGGAGCAGCTGTTCCACAAGCCGAACGTCCCCATCCAGGCTTCCGCCATGATCGTGATGGCTGTCATCATTGCTCTTCTAGCTCTGCTCTTATTTGCCGCCGAACGTCTCGCAGAGCACACCCGCCCCATGGATTCAATTTCGCTTCGGGATGCATTGGTGATTGGCGTGGCCCAAGCCTTTGCGATCTTTCCCGGTGTCTCCCGATCGGGCAGTACGATCACCGCGGGGCTGGCGGTCAAGCTGGAACGGGACGTGGCCGCACGGTTCTCCTTTCTGCTGGGCGCTCCCATCATCGCGGGGGCAGGACTCAAGAGCCTTTGGGACATGTACAAACAGACACAGGCGGGAGGGGGCTTTCCCCGGGCCGAATGGATCCTGTTCCCGGTCGGGGTCCTGACAGCCGCGATCAGCGGCTTCTTCTGCATCCGCTACTTGCTGCGCTACCTGCGGCAACACTCGACCGATGTATTCGTTTACTATCGTTGGGGGCTCGCCGTCCTGATCGTCCTGGTGGCGCTCCTGCGGGGGTGAGGCGGGAGGCAAAGTCCCCCTCCCGGCGTGGGAAGGCATCTGGCCGCACTGGGATACATTTCCCAAGCAGCGGGCCAGCTGGCGCGGGCCCGAGCAGCGCGATGCGGAGACTCGCATCTTGCGGGTCAGAGCTGGGATCAACGAAGCCATGCGCCATGGGGTTGCTCGTGATGCTCTCGCTCCTGGGGGCCGGGGCATGTCGTCTCCGCCGGAACTCCCCCCAGCTCCGCTTGTCAGCGCATCAACGCAGGTCCAATCCTCCGTGCTTGGAATGGCTGCTTGAGAACCCTCGGCGGAAAGCCCGTCAGGCCCTGTCCCTCTGGCTCCTCAAAGACTCCCCGTCGATCAAGGCCAGCTTGTCTTCCTGAGGCATCAAAGGGCGGATCGTATCGCCGGAGGATGCCCCCAACCTGGGAAATGCCCTTCCGTTTGGTCCCAACAAAGACGAATCTGTCGATCCCCTGGAGCCTGAGCATACCTGTCGCTCCTGAAATGAACGCTCATCCCGGATGTGACACCTATTCATGTTCATCAAGCCGAGGGATCTTGCGGATCGCCAGATCTGGAGCGGCAGAGAGCGATCTTCGCCCCCATCGGGGTCACACTCGACCTCTTTCGCGCATGGCCACGGATTCCGGAGTCCAACGAAGCTGGATTTCCGGGAGACCCAGATCACCAGTTCGCATCGAATCCAACCCTGGGCCGTGCTGCCCGCTCCGGAGCGGTCGCCGGCCAAAACACGGGGGATAGCCGCCCTCGTTTGCAAGAAGCCTGAGCGCTCGAACCGGACCGCGCCGACGCCAGCTGGAACGAGGTCCGACCGGAGCGGGCCTCTTGAAGGAACTGCTGTTTGACCGAATCGGATCGCGGAGCAACAATTGCGGCCCAGGGAGGACCCGATGGAAATCATTCAAAACGTGCACCACATTCCCGGGGTTATGGCCAATCCCTATTTGGTGATCTGCCCAGAAGGGCTGACGCTGGTCGACACAGGTTTGCCAGGTAGTCAGCGAAGGATCCTCCGGTACATCGCCCGCCTGGGATATCAGCCAGCAGATCTGAAGCGGATTTTGATCACCCACGCCGATCTTGACCATGTGGGTGGACTTGCGGCTCTCAAGGCCGCAAGTGGGGCGAAGGTCTATGCCCACCCTATCGAAGCGGAGGCGATCGCCGCCGGCCGATCCTCTCGTGAGCTGAAGCCCCGGAATCTCCTGACGAGGCTTACTTTTCGGCTCACCAGCCAGCTGGTCCGGGTCTCGCCGATGCAGGTGGACGGATTCCTGAACGACGGCCAGGAACTGCCAGAGCTCGGTGGCCTGCGCGTGCTTGCGACTCCTGGTCATACGCCAGGACACGTCTCCTTCTTCTCAGAATCCACCGGCGTCCTCTTCTCGGGGGATTCCATCGTTTCACGAGGGCAAGCCCTGCGCGGATCCCAAGGCGCCAACACGTGGGACCAAGCCAAGGCAGACAGCTCGCTGAAAACACAAGCGGCCTTGGGCGCCCGGATTGTCTGTCCCGGACATGGGCCCGTCGTGTTGAACGCGGCGGGCAAGATTCCGACTGCCTGAGAACAGGAGGTGTGGAAGGTTCAAAGGCTGAGGCGACACGGGTCCCCGCGGCCTTGGGCGCCTTCCCCAGCAGGCCGCCCTCGGGCTCGGCTCCCTTCGACGGTTCGCTGGCGGCCGGCGGTGAGGGCCCTCCGGCGCGCTTTCTCACAGAATCGGCCCGAGCTACCCTCTGACAGTTGGCGGAGGAATCTCTCGCGCAAGTCACTACCTTCCGGCCCAGCGCCGGTGTATGCTTGGGATCGAGCAACAGCCCGCGACGGACACGAAACCGCAACCGCCACACCCAGCTCGGCCACAGCCCTCATGGAGGGATTCCAATGAACGCAGATCCCTGCGCAGTTCTTGCTCCTTCCGACCTCTGGACGGCCTCTCCGACGCTCTCCCCTAGGGTGCAGCAGCTGCGCGCCCAATTCTGGTCCTTCTACCAGCGGGAGTACACGAACGAAGTTCGCTCCTACACCACGGGAACGCCGTGGGACATGGTCTATTCCATTTGGAGCTGGACGAACGTTCCCGAGGTGGCGCTGTTTCAGCAAGGATATCGGTCCTATCTGCTGGCGGCGGCCGCTCAGGTGGACCTCCCCGAAGGATTCTGGGAGCAACCTCTCGTCGTGCGCCAAGCCCTCTTTTTCCGCGAGGTGGTGAGCCGCCATCTGCCTGTCCAGATTCAGGAGGGGGAGCTGATCGTGGGTTCCCATTTCTGCACGGCGCTCTCGCGCTGTTTGAAGAAGGGAGAGGCGCACACCCGCGACCGGGAGGAGGCCAAGTTTCTCCGCGAGTGGCACGCACTCAACGACTGGGGGGTTGGGAACTGCGGGGCCGTGCCCGGTCACCTAGTGCCCGACTACCCCAAGGCGCTGCGCCTCGGCTGGAAGGGCCTTCGTGAGGAGGCCCAGGCTATCTTTGAGAACCAGGGCAGCACGCGAGAACAGCGAGAGCAAGCCCACGCCGTGGTCGTTTGCGCAGAGGGAGTACGGGCGTTGAGCGAGCGCTATGCCGACGAAGCGGATCGATTGGCCCAGGGCGAATCCATTCCCTCCCGCCGAGAAGAGTTGCGCGAAATCGCCCGCATCGTACGCAAGGTCCCTTGGCTCCCTGCCGAGACCTTCCCGGAAGCCCTGCAGGCGCTGTGGACAACCCACATGCTGCTGTTGGCGGCGGAAAGCTATCCCGGCCCGGGGGTCTCCCCCGGGAGGGTGGATCAGTACCTTTCTTCCTACTACGAGGCGGACCTGGCTGCGGGCCGCCTGACGCGCGCCCAGGCAAAGGAGTGGCTCGAATGCTGGTGGATCAAGCACAACTACGTCTATGACTATCAGGGTTGGACAGGAACGGGCCAAGGAATCAACTCGTCCTTTGGTCAACTCATCACCCTCGCGGGAACCGACGAGCACGGAGCGGATGCCTGCAACGAGCTTACTTACCTGATGCTGGAGGTCATTGAAGAGATCAACCTTCTGGAGCCCAAGCCCAACGTGCGCCTCCACGCTCGGAGCCCGGACCGACTGCTCAAGCGCCTGGTCGAAATGCTGGCTCAGGCGCAGGGCTCGCCCTTCCTTCTCAACTTTGACGAAAACGCGATCGAGGGGCTGCGATGGGAAGGGCTACCCGAGGGCCGCCTATGGGACTACGCCCCGGTGGGCTGCCTGGAGAACACCCTTGCCGGCGACGATCGGTCGGGGACCGTGGACGTCAACTTGAATCTGGCGAAAGCCGTAGAACTCGCCCTCAACGACGGTCGCGACATGGCCAGCGGCCGCCAGATCGGCCCGCGCACGGGGGACCCCACGACCTTCCCTTCCTTTGAGGCCTTCCGCCAAGCGTTCTTCACGCAGCTGCGCCACCTGCTACGTTGGATGATCCGGGTCAACAACCTGGCCGACGCGGGCCGGGCGCGCTGGGAGCCCGTCCCCTATCTCAGCGCGCTTGTCGGCGGCTGCCTGGAAAGCGGGCGGGACGCAAACGCGGGCGGCGCACACTTTAATTATCTGACGGTGGAGGGCGTTGCCCTGGCCACCGCAGCCGACAGCTTGGCCGCCGTGCGCAAGCTGGTGTTCGAGGACCGCAGACTGGGAATGGCGGAGCTCCTGGCTGCCTTGAGGGCAAACTTTCAGGGGCACGAGAGCCTGCGCCAGATGCTGCTCAACCAAGCCCCTAAATACGGCAACGATGATCCCGAGGCGGACGGGTTGGCGTGCGAGGTAAGCCGCTTCTGGACCGAGGAAGCATTCCGGCACAAGTCACCGACGGGGAAACGCTATCGCGGCGGGTATCTGTCCTGGAATTACTGGATCGCCTATGCCCCTACCACGGCCGCCACGCCTGACGGCCGCCGCCGAGGCCAATTCCTTTCCAATGCTGTGTGTCCGGTCAACGGGGCCGATCGCAAAGGACCGACCGCCGTGATCAAGAGTGTGGGACACTTGGATCTGAAAACGGCTCCCAACGGCGCAAGCCACACCATGAGCTTCAGCCCGTCCCTGCTGCACAGCCCGGAGCAGCGGGAGAAGATCGTGGGGCTCCTGCGGGCGTATGGGCAAGTGGGTGGGACCTGCCTGCAGGTGAATGTCATTGACGCAAACACGCTGCGCGAGGCTCAAAAGCACCCGGAGGAGTACCGTAACCTGCTGGTGCGAGTCACAGGCTATAACGCTTACTTCGTGGGGTTGGGCAAGGAAATCCAGGACGAGATCATCGCCCGCGAGGCCCACCGGCTGTAGCAGGCATGGCGACCGGACTGATCTTCAACATTCAGCAATTCAGCACCGAAGACGGACCGGGGATCCGCACAACCGTCTTCCTGAAGGGCTGTCCCTTGCGCTGCCCCTGGTGCCACAATCCCGAGGGACTGAGGGCCGCGCCGGACCTCATGTGGTACGACAGCCGCTGTGTCGGCGCACAGGCTTGCCTCGCCGCTTGCTCTGCGAACGCGCTGACCCTTCTGCCCTCCGGGATGCAGATTGACCGACAGCACTGCACGGTTTGCGGCGACTGTGCCCGGGCCTGCCCGAGCGGCGCGCTGGAGGTCATTGGGCGCTGTTGGACCCCAGAGCAGCTGGTGAGTGAACTGCTGAAAGACAAGGTCTTCTTCCAGACCTCTGGCGGCGGCATAACCTTCAGCGGAGGGGAGCCGATGCTGCAGGAGGAGTTTTTGAGCGAAGTCCTTGCTCGCTGCCGAGAAGAACGACTGCATGTAGCTCTGGACACCTGCGGCGCGGTCTCGCCGGAACGCTTTGAACATATTCTCGACCGAGTGGATCTAGTCCTTTATGACCTCAAGATCATGGACCCCGAAAGACACCGAGTCGCCACCGGAGCCACAAATGACCTAATCCTGCGTAACGCTCGTTTGCTGGCCGACCACGGGATTCCCCTTTGGATTCGCACGCCCATCATACCGGGTTATACCGACGATCCAGACAACATCTGCGCCCTGGCGGGATTCATTTGCCGGGAGCTGCCCACCGCGGAGCGCTGGGACCTGCTGGCCTACACCAATCTGGGACGGCCCAAGTACCACCGGCTGAACATCCCCTACGGGCTGGAGTCGGCCCCGCTCCTGCCGCAGGAGACAATGGTTACCACGTGGAAGACCGCGGTCGACCGGGTGCCGTTTGCCCATTGGTCCGGCGCCACCCGCTGAGAAGGGAGGCCATCATGCCCGTTCTGCAAGGTACCCCCGGCCTGCTCCAGGCTTTGGGCGGGGAAATGACGCCCAAATTTCTGGCAACCCGAAGCGCGGAGGGGATCCCAAATGTGGTCCCCTGCATCACGCTTCTCCCAGCGGAGGATGTGCCCGACACTCTCACCTTCGGCAATTTCCTGCTGCGCAAGAGCATCAAGAACCTTGAACAGGACGGGCGCGTCGGCATCCTGGTGATTACCACTGACCTGCACGGCTGGATACTCACCGGAGACTTCATCGAGTTTCAAAGCGCCGGACCCTATGTGGACCGTCAGATGAGCAGCACGCTCCTGCGCTATAACGCGTACACAGGAATCCGAAATGCCGGAGTCATCCGAGTGCGATCCGTGGACGCAACATTTGTCATCCCTCGTCTCCAGGTCCTGAGGGACTTTGCCCTGGCACGCCTGTGCGCAATCCGCGGCTGGGGACGCGAGGGCGAAGGGGTGACGCTCCCCCTGCCCGTCCGTCGCGAATTTGCCAAGATGGTGGCGGTGAAGGTCCTGGCGTGGGTCAGCCCGACGGGCTACCCGGTCATCGTCCCGGCGATCTCCATGCAACCAAACGGGAGGACCAGCTTGGTCTGCTGGAACGGAGTCCCCGACCTGCCTCAACCTCCGGGGGGAACCGCCGTGGCAACAAACATCCTGTCCCTCGACGCTGTGTCTTACCAAGCCAAAGGCACCTGGGCCGCCTCCGGCCGCGCCGGCACGATTCAGGTTCGGGAGGTCTACGCTGGCGGACCACCTCTGCCGGGTGGACGCCTCGCCTGAGGACCGAAAGAGGCCGGCCAGGGAGCACCCTCTCTCTCCTGGCCTCTGAGGTCATCCGCCCATCCTTGGAACAAGGGGGCTTGAACCGACGGCTGTCATCCAAGGGAAGATAGATGACGCGGGAGAGCTCAAGGCCCCGACCCACGGGAGAAGATCCCTGCGCCCGAGCAAGGCCTCGCAGCACAAAGCCAGGCCGGGAGGAATCAGCCCCTCCGGCGTTTTGCCTCGACATTCCTTGCTCTTGCTCAAGCTCTCGTGCGACGAGGATCACCCGGTGGAATCCCAGGGCGGGGAGGAGGTCGATCCGGTGCCCTGGAAAGGCAACCGGGAAAGCCCTCAGCCCACCTCCTCCTAGCAACCCGGGCTCGTGCTCTCACCCAAGACCCTCCTGGTGGTCCTACCCCAGAAAGATCGCCGTCCTTCGGAGCGGTTGGCTTACTGAGGAGGGTCCGCCAGATCCCCTTCGCGGGCGAGCCGCGATTAACGTTCTGCCCACAACGGACCAGCCAGTGGTGCTCGGTCAGACGCGAAGCGCTCAGCCGCTGAGTCACGACTCCTCGGCCACGTCCGGAAGCCACGGAAGATCCTCCAGCCTGGGCAGAATCCGGACCCCGGCCGGGAGGAAGCCAGTCCCCGCCGTCTCCCAAGGAATCTGTCTCATTTTCTCATCGAAAGGGATTATCCTTGCAGGGCGGCTTCAGAGGCAATGAGTACCGACATTGGTTCCAAGCGCAACTCTCACGCCATGAGATTCCGCAAGAGTTCTGCGGCGGTACCCGCCGACGCGCAGCCGATTCCCCTGTCCTCGTCCTTCGAGAACCTGTTCCTGGAGCACTGGACGCGTGTTTATCGGCTGGTTCTTGGGCTTGTGGGAGACCCGGCGGAGGCCGAGGACCTGGCCTTGGAAACCTTTCTGAAGTTGTACCAGCGATACCCGGAGCCGCCGCAGAGCTTTAACGCGGGAGGCTGGCTGACCCGCGTGGCCAGCAACCTGGGCCTTCACTCGATTCGGAGTTACAAACGGCGCGAGCGTTACGAACTGGCGGCCGGGACAGGGGCGCTGGCGGACGCCCCCGAGAATCGGCCGGCGGAGATCCACGCCCGGGAAGAAGAGCTCCGCCTGGCAAGAATGAGTCTGGCGCAGATGAACCCCCGCCAGGCGGAGCTGCTAATCCTGCGCTACTCAGCCATGAGCTATCGAGACATCGCAGCCGCCCTGGGCCTTTCGCCATCTTCCGTGGGTCCTCTGCTGCTCCGGGCGGAGCGAGAATTCGAAAAACGCTACCGGTTTCTCGTGGAGGGGGAAACATGAGCCAACACTTGAATGAAGGCCAGATTCGGGCGGCGCTGGATGGAGAGCTGGGCCCAGCCGATCTCCGTCACTTGGAAACCTGTGCCGAGTGCCGCGCACGGCAAGAGGCAATGCGCCAGGAGCAGAGGCAAGCTGCGCACCGGCTCGCTCTGTTCTCCAGGGCTCCGCTCCCGGGCGGTCTCTCCCCCAAGGCCGCCTTGAGTCGCTTTCGCGATCGACCGATTCCTCAAGAGGAGAGTTCCAGCATGGCTAGAAAAGCGCTCCGTTCACCGGCGATCCGGTACATCCTGCCGGTTGCCCTGCTCTTAGCTCTGATTCTGTCTTTTCCCTCCACGCGGGCCTTTGCTGACAGGGTGCTCGACTTGTTCCGGGTGGAGCAAGTGACGGTCATTCCGGTCGACTTCACGGGATTACAGCAACTGACGGGCGAAGGAACCGTCGGTAAGCAACTCAGCGAATTGATCTCCGACTCGGTGACGATGTCACAGAAGCCGGGGGCGCCCGTGGAGGTTTCCGACGCGGCCCATGCCAGCCAGCTGGCAGGGTTCACGGTCCGTCTTCCCCGGGGCATGGCACCGTCGCGCATCAGCGTGGTGCACGCGTCGGCCTTCACCTTCACCGTCAATCGCACCAAGGCCCAGGCCCTGCTGGACGAGGCGGGGAGAAGTGATCTCATCCTGCCCGCCTCCATTGACGGCGCGTCGATCTCCGTGACAGTTCCGGCGGCAGTCAGCGCGGATTACGGCACCTGCCCTCCGCCGAACACCGACGAAACGGGCTTCCGGCTCAACGCGGGAGGTTCGCCCGGCCGCCAATACCCGGACTGCGTCATTCTGGCCGAGATCCCGAGCCCGACGGTTACGGCCCCACCCGGACTGGATGTCGCCCAACTGGCCCAAATTGGGCTAGAGTTCACCGGCATGAGCAGTCAGCAAGCGCAAGACTTCACCCAGACCGTCGATTGGACCTCGACTCTGGTGATCCCCATCCCCAAGAATGCTGCAACCTACGAGCAGGTAAAGGTGGACGGGGTGGTGGGAACCCTAATCCAGCGGCCCGCGGACGACGCTCCCGAATACGGGTTGCTGTGGGTCAAAGCTGGAACCATCTACGCGATCAGCGGTCTGGGCAACAATTCGCAGCAGGCCCTCCAGATGGCGAACTTGCTCCCCTAGGGGACTCCCATGCCTGAGGCGCCAGCGATTTGTACGGATCAACTGAGAAAGGTATTCGGCGAACGGGTTGCGGTCAAAGACCTCAGCCTGCAGGTTGAGCGGGGTGAGGTCTTCGGTTTCCTGGGTCCCAACGGCGCAGGGAAAACGACCGCCATGAAGATGCTGCTAGGGCTGATTGCGCCCACCGCCGGGACCGCCTCGGTCCTGGGAGCTCCGATTGGGGATCACCGGACCCTGGCTCAGGTCGGCTTTCTCCCGGAGCACTTCCGTTTCCAGGAATGGCTGACCGCGCGAGAGTTCCTGGAACTGCACGGTCAGCTGTGGAGCATGAAAGCGCAAGACCTGAAACAGCGGATCGACGAGCTCCTGGACCGTGTCGGTCTCTCCAGGTATCGCCAGAGGCAACTGCATACCTTTTCCAAAGGCATGTTGCAGCGCATCGGGCTGGCCCAGGCCCTGCTCAACCGCCCTTGCCTGGTTTTCCTCGATGAACCGACCTCAGGTCTGGATCCGATCGGCCGCCGTTTGGTGAGGGACATCATCCACGAACTGCGTTCTGAGGGCACCAGCGTCTTCTTGAACTCTCATCTCCTCAGCGAAATCGAAGTCACTTGCGACCGGGTGGCCTTCATCCGACATGGGGAAGTGGTCCGGCTCATGGAGTGGCGCTCTCTGGACGCGGGGGAGATCGTGGCCACTGTGCATGTGCGCAACCTTTCCCCGCAAGCGCTTGAGGGGCTCACGGAGTGGGGAAAGGATATCCACGCGGAGGGCGACCAAGTGAGACTCACGGTCCCGAATGAGACCTCCCTGCCCGAAATCGTGCGCCATCTCGTGGCTCACGGCGCGGCCGTGTACAGCCTGGTGCCGAACCGAAAGTCGCTGGAGGAAATCTTCATCGAAACGATTGGCCAGGATGGAGGCTTGTGAACAACATCTGGGTCCTGGCGCGCATGACGTTTCGGGAAGCCATCCGCCGGCGCATTGTCCTCACCGGGGTTGTCCTGGGAGTCTGTTTCCTGATCATCTTCAGCGCCGGGCTTTACTTCGTTACGTCCCAGATCGGAAGCAGCGGGGGAAACTTTTCCGCTCAGAGTAACAGCCCGGAATTGGTCCGAATCGCCCGCACCGAGGGAATCAACCTGCTCCTGCTCTCGGGGCTCTACGCTGTCACGTTCCTTTCTGTCGCCATGGCCGCTCTCCTGGGCGCGGATACCCTGGCGGGTGAAATCAGTTCGGGGACAATCCAGACCATCGTGACCAAGCCGATCCGTCGGTCCGATGTGGTCCTGGGAAAGTGGCTGGGATTCGTCATGCTTTTGGCCCTCTATGTCCTGCTCATGGCCGGCGGGACCGTGTTGAGCGTGTTAATTCAGACTGGGTACACGCCCGATCACTTGGCCGCAGGGCTGGGCCTGATTTATCTTGAAGCCATTTTGATCATGACGATCTCGCTGGCGTGCTCCAGTTCGCTTCCGGCGCTGGCGACCGGAGGCATCGTGTTCGGCCTTTGGGGGCTTTCCTTTATCGGCGGCTGGATCGAGCAATTCGGCGCGCTCCTGCAGATTCCAACCGCGATCCAGGTCGGGATCATCACGAGTCTGATCATTCCCAGCGAGTCCCTCTGGCGCCGCGCGGCCTTCGAGATGCAGACACCGCTCGCCGGTGCGCTGGGCATGTCTCCCTTCGGGACCATCTCCGTCCCCAGCCTCCCGATGATCGCCTATGCCATAACCTATCTCTTGGTTGCCTTGGCGCTGTCCATTCGGGCTTTCCAGAACCGCGACCTCTAGCCACCCTCGGACGGCGGGGCCTCCCCAAACTCAAGAATTCCTGCTGGGAACTGCGGGCGACGCCTCGCCTCCTGCGTGTCGCCCGACCGCTGCCACGAGAGCTCTGACGTATGTAGAATCCCGGCCCTCCGCCGCGAATCCGCCTTGGGCACAAGGCCTGGGCTGAGACTCCCGGCTTGGACTGGGCACAGCGGGCTTGCTGGCAGACCGTGGAGCAGATTCCCGAGTCCCTAAGCTCCCCCTCTGGTTGAAAAACGAGACATGGCAAAGTAGAGCCAGAAAGAGCAAGTTACGGAGACCGCAGGTGACAGGTGTCGTTCAAGGACACGAGCGTGTACTTCTCCCCCTCCGCCTCGAACACATTGAGGGCGCAGGTATCCTGCTTGAGCCGCCAGAGATGGTCGTTGTCCAACCCAAGAACGCCTAGGAGGATGACCCGATTGACCACTGTATGGGAGACCAGCACGATGGTCTCCCCGGGATGACGACCGACCAGATTCTCCACGCTCTGCATGGCCCGCGCCCGCAGGTCGTCGAGACTCTCTCCATCGGGCAGCTGCGCCTGTCGGGGGGAGTTGTACCAGGCCAAGTAGATCTGCGGCCACCTGTCCCGGGCCTGTTCGGGCGTCAGCCCTTGCCACCGCCCGTAGTCGATGTCGGCAATGCCCTCCTCCAGCTGGACCCCCAAGCCGCAGCGCCGAGCGATGGCCTCAGCCGTTCTCCGCGCGCGCGACAAAGGACTGGAGTACAGGGCGGTCGGATTCCACTGCGAGGCCACCCGCAGGGCAGTTAACTCAGCCTGGCCCAGCCCAGTCTCGTTAAGGGGAACATCCGCCCGTCCTCGGAAGCGCTCAACACGATTCCACTCCGTCTCTCCATGGCGCGTCAGGATGACTAAGGTCATGTCCCTTTCCTCCAGCTCGCAATATTCTCCGTCAACCCTGGTTCTCTGATGACGGACTCCTGGGTGCGCGGGAAGCCTTTTCCCCGGCGGCGGCTCCCAGCAGATCTCCGGCAGGCAATTCACGACGTCCCGCTGCGCCCTGGCTTTCCCGCCTCGCGGTCGCATTTGGGAGGAATTGCCCTGAAGGGTCTGTGGCCGATGCCGCTCCGATCTCCCGGAAACGGGAGTCTAGATCGGACTCCGACTATCGTCCAGTTACGCCTTTCCTGAGGCACCCCTTGATCCACAGGAAGAAACCGTCCAACTTCTCTCGCCCTCGTCCCAGGATCTTCCGTGGCGATGGCAGACGATTTGCGATTGGCCCAGGACCCGTCCCTGGCTCAAGATGTTCCCGGTAGCCTGTGAGTGCGGCCTCGTGCCATGCTGCGGCGCGCCTCACTCAGGCCGTCTTCTACTCGGCGTCGGCCCTTCCCACAGATAGGCCGAATTCTGGAATCGCCTTCGAGGCCGCGGTCTAGGAGTGCGGATTGGCATGCCCTCCCAAGCAACTGTGAGGCGACCACGATTCTTCCCCAACCATGTCCAACGAGCCTGGATGGGCCCCTCGGAATTCTGGCCATGGCCCCAATGATCTTTACCCTGCACGAAGTCGTTTACGTCCCCGCCTGGAAACGGACGCAGAAGTATGTCCAACTCGCCTTCGGAGAATTGAATGAGGAGAGAGTCCTAATGAGTTCCTGCCTTGGGGTAGTCCTGACGTGCTGGCGGAGAAGGATCAAGCAATCGTTCACCCCGGGGCCCGGCACTCAAGAGGCGTCCTGGATTCCGTCGCCCCAACGCGAGCCGGACCGCCCAGGGCTATTTTTCACTCTTGTGCCCCGAGTGTATTCGCAAGCGGGAGGAGTTCGCGTCCGAGGGGCAGAAGACGAGATGGGCCCCATTAAGAATACTCCAGCGAATCTCCTGCGGTGGCCTAGCAGGGCCACGGAAGCCGCGGCCCGGCCACTTCAAGATTCGGCTCGCGATGCGGAAGATCCCAAGGCGGCAGCCCTTGCCCTACGGTCGGGGCTCCAAATCGCAGGGTCCAGGGGCTTGTCCCACGCGATCCCCGCGCGCGCGGCGTGCTTCAATTCGCGGATGAGGCTCCCTGCCCTTGACTTGCCAGCAAGGTATACACGTCTTCCAGGGTGGACTCGACCGGGTCGATCGACTCGACTTTGATCCCCTTTTCAACAAGCAGGCGGGTCATGCTCTGGGGATTCCATTGTCCGGTGTCGATGATCACATGAGCCTGGTCACCTTGGAGACTGGCCCGAGAAATCCCGGCGGTTCTGCTCAGCTCCTCAATCGCTTCCAGCAGAGGGCTGGCACCCAGGTTCCAGGCCGCTCCATGAAGATAGGTCGCCCGGAGCCCGTGTGGTGTATCAAAGGCTAGGAGCTTGCCTCGGTTCATGAATCCGACCTTGTGGCAGTGTTCCGCCTCATCCATGTAGTGAGTGGTGATGAGAATCGTTGTGCCTTGCGAGGCCAGCAGGTAGATCAGGTCCCAGAACTCGCGCCGGGCGATCGGATCGACCCCGCTGGTCGGTTCATCCAGAAACAGCAAAGGCGGCTTGTGAATCAAAGCACAACCCAAGGCCAGCCTCTGGCGCCAACCCGTGGAGAGCTCCCGAGGAAAGGTCTTTCGGCGATTCTCAAGTCCCGCCAAGCGGAGGACTTCTTCGATGCGCGCCCCCTCCTCGGCCTCCGGAACATCATAGACTCCGGCATAGAACTGAAGGTTTTCCAGCACGCTGAGGTCGTCGTAAAGGGAGAACCTCTGAGACATGTAGCCAATATGTGACTTAACCGCCTCCGGGCGGCGGGCGACATCGATCCCCATCACCCGGGCCGTTCCGGCGGTCGGGCTGATCAAACCGCACAGCATGCGGATGGTCGTCGTCTTTCCGCTGCCGTTCGGGCCGACATAGCCAATCACCTCGCCCTGCTGGACCTTAAAGGAAACATGGTCCACGGCAACGAAGTCGCCGAACTTCTTGGTCAAGCCCTCCAATTCAAGCGGAAGAACCGCTGGTGCCATACTTCGCTCCTTCCGCTTGAAGCAGTTGGATGAAAGCATCCTCCAGCGTGGGCGCCACTGGAAAAAGGTGCCCCACCGGTATGCCCGCGGCCGCCAGCCGTCCCGGGATTCTCGCCAGAGGTCCTTCAGGCGAGGTGACCCGCAGGTGCAGGAAGTTCCCGAACGTGTGGACGTCTTCCACCTCGGGATCTTCCACCGCGATCTGGCGTGCCGCCATCTGCGGCTCCGCAGCCAATTCCAGAATCCGACCGGAAAGGCGTTTGACCAGTTCCCGCGGTGCGTCCTGGGTAAAGGCCCGCCCGTGGTTCATGAAAACGACCCGATTGAAGCGCATGGCCTCGTCCATGTAGGGGGTGCTGACCAGCACGGCGGATCCGGTACGCAACAGGCCAATCAACAAATGCCAGAATTCCTGACGGGCCACCGGGTCGACACCTCCCGTGGGCTCATCGAGCAGGAGGACTTTTGGCCGGTGAACCAGGGCGCATGCCAGCCCAAGCTTCTTTTGCATCCCGCCGGAAAGAGCCGCGGCCGGGCGGTCCGCGAATTCGGTCAGGCCGGCAAAGTCGAGCAACTCGCGCGAACGAGCAGCGACCTCGGCCCCAGGCATGTTGAAGACCTCCGCAAAAAAGGTCAGGTTCTCCGCTACGGTCAAGTCTCCGTACAGGCTGAACCGCTGGGCCAGATAGCCCAACTGCTCCCGCGCCAACTCGACCTGGGAGGGGATGGCATATCCTGCCACGCGAATCTGCCCGCTCGTGGGTTCGTTCGCTCCGCACAGGAGGCGCATGGTCGTGGTCTTGCCTGCCCCGTCAGGACCCACCAGCCCGACCATTTCGCCAGCTTGCACCTGCAGGTTGAGCCCGTCGACGGCCCGCGTGGGCCCGAAGGTCTTGACCAGATTGTTGGTTTCGATCAGGATCTCGGCGGCCATGCCCATTACTGGTTAAAGGTGACATCGCCGGGCATGCCCGGCTTGAGCTGGCCGTTCGCATTATCCAGGTGCAACTTGACTGCAAAGACGGTCGACTCCCGCCCCGACACGGTCTCCACGTTGCGCGGGGTGAATTCCGCCTGATCCGAGATGTAGGTCACGGACGCGCTGAACTTCTGCCCCGGGAACGAGTCCACGGTCATCGTGGCCCCTTGCCCCAGCAAGATGTCCCCGATTTGATCCTCCGGCACGTACACCGTGATCGTCAGGTTCGACAACTCCCCCAGCTCCAGCGCCACCCCTCCCGCAGTGATCATCTCCCCCGGCTCCACGGACCGCGTCAGCACGATGCTGTCCACCGGCGCCGTCACCGTCAGCTTCGCAATCTCGGCATTGATCAGGTTCACGTTGGACTGGGCCTGGGCCAGCATCGCCTTGGCCGCCGCCACCCGCGCCTGGGCCGCCTCCACGTCCTGCGGGTTCGGCCCGTCTGCCACCCGGCTCAGGTTGTATTCCGCATCCGCCACCGCCGCCTGGGCCACCGCATACTGCCCGCTCACAATGTCCTGCGTCGATTTCGTGGTCGCCACCCCCGAGGACCCCGTGTGAACGTAGGCGTTGTACGCCGACTGCTCATCCTGCAGCGCTTTGCTGTACTGCTCGAAGGCATACCGGATCTGGAAGAAGCCCACCCAGCCCGGACC
The DNA here is from genome assembly GCA_049511715.1 of Anaerolineales bacterium. Classification (GTDB taxonomy): domain Bacteria; phylum Chloroflexota; class Anaerolineae; order Anaerolineales; family RBG-16-64-43; genus JBEKHT01. The sequence continues at coordinate 129,496 of JBEKXU010000003.1, read as the reverse complement.
GTGATTCTTCTCGACGTAAGTCAGATGCGACTTCGCCTTGTCCGCCCAGTCCTGCGCGTCCAGCAGCGCCCCCTTCTCCGGGTCCAGCACCACGTTGTTGTAGTTCGTCGTCGCGTCCGTCAGCGCCTTCTGCGCGTTCGCCAGGGCCAGCTGCGCCTGCGCCCGCGGCGTATCCGACCGCAGCAGGTTGTCCAGAGCTTCCTGCGCCGACACCTGTTCCGACTCCTCGTTGGCCTGGGTCGCCGCGAGGTTGGCCGCCGCCACATTGCGCTGCGCCTCCAGCAGAGTGTCGTCCAGGGTAAACAGCACCTCCCCGGCCTTCACGCTGTCCCCCTCCTGCACCCGCACCGACGCCACCTGGCCCGACTCTTGCGGCGAAATGTCCACCGTCGTCGTCTCCACGGTCCCCGAAGCCGTCAGCGCGGCCGCGTCAGAAGCCGACGGCCGCAGGAAGAAGTACCACACCCCTCCCCCCAGCACCGCCAGCACCAGCAGGATCCCAATCACTCGAATGGCTAGTCTCTTCATGGCAACTTCCTCTCTTTTTCCTCGATCTCGTTCGTTTCTAGTCCAGGGTCTTGCGGAACCGCAGGGCGGCAAGCCCCAGGAACACAACCGCAAAGCCCGCCAGGATCAGCACTTGCGGCACGAGGAAACTCAGGCCCGTGCCCTTCACCACAATGCTCCGCATCAAGATGATGTAGTAAGTCAGGGGGAACATGTACCCCACGACCTGCAGAGCAACCGGCAGCGCACTAATCGGAAAAATGAACCCCGAAAGCATCATGGAGGGCAGCATGATCGGCATGGTCATGAACTGGGCCTGTCGTTGAGTGCGGGCGATGGTAGAGATCACCAGGCCGATGCCCAAGCAGGGCAGAAGATACAAGCCCGTCATCGCCAGGAGCAGCCACACACTGCCCCGAATGGGAACGTCGAACCAGAAAGTCCCAATCGCTAGGATCAACAGGGTATTGGCGAAGGAGACGATGATATATGGGGTGATCTTGGCCAGCACCAGCTCGTAATTTCGAATGGGAGTCACAATGAGCTGTTCGATGGTCCCCAATTCCCGTTCCCGAACGATGGAAGTGGCCGTCAGGTTCGTAGCCGTGGTGAACAGGATCATCGCCACCAGCCCCGGAACGATGTTGTATGTGCTAAGCAGGTCGGGGTTGTAGAGAACCCGAGTGCGGACGTCGATGGGCGACGATAGCCCGGCGGCGGACCCGAACTGGCTCAACTCCTGGGTGAGGATGTCCGCGCCCTGCGCCTGGCCAGCCAGGGTGGCGGCGGCGAGTACCTGCTGTGCCGTGGTCGGGTCGGAGCCGTCGATCAGGACGGACACCTGGGCGGTCTGGTGAGACTCCAGATCCCTGCTGTAGGTGGGGGGAATGACAATCGCCACCTTGACCTTTCCCCCCTCGATCAAGTTGTTGACGTCGGTGTCGTTGTAGGCGACGTAGTTGAACGAGAAATAGCCGGTGTTGTGGAAAGCGTCTAGCAGAGATTGGCTCTGCGGGCTGTTGTCCTGGTCGAATATCACGGTGGGGACATTCTTGATGTCCGTGTTGGTAGCGTAGCCAAGCAGCACCAGCTGCAGGATCGGCATGATGAAGATGAACACCAGCGTGCGCGGGTCCCGCACCATGTGCAGGATTTCCTTCTTGATCAGGGCTCGAAAACGTCTCATAGGTTTGATTCCTTTTGACCCGCGCCGGACGGCGAATAAGAACCCCTTCTGGCTCGGTCGGTGAAGGGGTGGCACATCTCGGATTTGCCACTATCGGATCTGGAGTCGTCTGCCCGGAGGGTCCCTTCAGGTCGCTTGCTCGAGAGCATCCAGAACCTTCCGCAAGAGAGATAGGAAGACATCACATTCATCCGGAGTGAGCTGATCCAGGATCCGTTCGACCTTCTCCATGATGAACTCATGGATCGTGCGGTAAACCTCCAGGCTGGCCGGGGTCAGAGCCACTCGCACCACGCGCCGGTCCTCGGGATCCGGCAACCTCTGGGCGTAACCGTTGTCGACCATCCAGTCCATGATGCGCGTGGCGGTGCTGAGGGGGACATCCAGCTCATGGCTGAGTTCCCCCATCGTGATGGGATTGGGGTGATGCGACAGCACGACGCCGACGTTGTAGAAGAGATTGAAGTCGTGCGGCCCTTCGACCCTGGCGGCTGACCCAATGGCAAGATACTGGTTCCTCAGCTTGAGCAAGTTCTCTGGCAGCGCCACCCTGAACCTGGGCCTCAGACGCAGCAGACGCTGGGTGATCTCGGAAATCTGCGGCTCCCGTTTTGCCCACAGCTTGGATTCTCGCGGTTGCATATTCCCGACCCCCCAATATTTCAGCATCTATATATTTCAGACTGGCGAATATTCTATTTCGGAATATTCTTCATGTCAAGTCCGAATTGCATCAGTCTGTTTCTTGCTCGGATCTCGAAGCGGAAAGGCAGGTCCAGGGGTCAAGGTGACCCTCGCAGAACATCTGTTCTCACCCAGTGTCCGTCCCTCTATGAATCCCAATGGGATTCGTTCGCCGTGGGCCGTTCGGGAAAGGCCCGTCCTTGGCAGGCAAGAAAGGCTTCCCCAGCCCATGGTGGCGACTTCCTGGTTTGCTCAGCCTTGGTGGTGGATTCGGTCTGGGTGAGGTGGCATTGACTCGGAGCGGTGCTTGAGAATTTCCTCAGCCAGGGGTACGTGAGCACAAGCTCAAGGCCTCCCATGCGGAGGCCTCGAGTTAGGTACAAAGTGGCCTACTTTTCAACCGCTGATTCTGGACCGGCTTTCGACCTCTGTTGACACACGGCGAGGCCTTGGGACCTTCCCAACTCCAAAAGGTCCAAGGGGTAGGCCTCTCGTCCTTTCCGGGCGTGACCGGCTATTGGACAAGTTTCGGGGCGGAGAGAAGGATGCTGTCTCCCCAACCGAGCATGGACCACGTGACCCGAATCAGTGGGCGGGTTCGCCAAAGGTCTCCAAACCCATTCCCTTGACTGCCCTCGCTTCGGGTGCATGGGCTGACTCGACCCGATCCCTTCAAACCCACGAAAGTGACCATGGAGCAGCACCCCGCGCCCAAGCACAAGCCCAGCACTGGACGGCCAACGGGTGCCGGTCACCCATGATCAGGCCGCTTGAGTCACGGACGACCGCCCAAAGACCTTGAATAATGGGATCCAACGCCCCTGCCACGGGAGGGCCAGCCCTACGAATCCCAGGCGTCATCCCAACCCAGCTTCATCACAAGCTGGACGGCGCCATGTCCAGCAGGCCAGCTCACTCACCAGGCCTGTGTCGGCCTCTTCCCTTCGTACGCCGGACGAGGAAATCCTCACGGGCCCACTTGCCCAAAACCCTGGAATCCCAGCCGGGTTCCAGTCAAAGCCGATCCTACCCCAGGTCGGCCCCCAGGTTCTAATCCTGGAGTTCTTGCCAAAGGACCTGGTAGAAGCGACGCCGCGCCTCTTCCTCAATCCAGGGAGTGTGCCCACAATTCTCCAGCAATGTGAAGCGAAACTGGCTCAGTCTGGAGCAAAGCGGCGCTCGGACCCCCTCGGCGGGATGTGGGTCGTAGTCACCATGGATTGCCGTCACTGGGCAAGCGATCTGCATCGCAAGACCCAGTAGCCTTCCGGTCCTTCGCATTTCGGAGGCTTCCTTCCAGACGCCGGAAAAGACATCCCCATCCCAACTCCCGGACTGGGCTGGCTTCGGCTCCTGGGGAACCGGATGGTATTGGTCTGTCTTGGAAGCTAACCTCTCCAGTCGGGACATGAGCTCCGCTTTGCCCTCCGCACCGGGTTTCTCCAAACCGCATCGAATGGCCTCAAACTCAGCCCGCTCCACGGCGCTCAGGCGACTGAATCGGGCCGCTTGGACGGAGGCAGCGTATTCCTCGGTGAAGGTCCGCTTCCAACGAGAATGAGCTTCCTGACGCATTCGGGATGGCGAGCCGCGAGGATGAAGCTCAACCAGGCTCCCCAGGAATGGCCGATCAGGGTCAGCGGGGGATGACCCCAGTTCTTCAAGACTTTTTTCAGTTCCTCGACCTGGCCCTCAAGCGAACCTGCCGTCTGCAGAGGCTCCAGCACACTCCAGTTGAGAGCGAGTTCGCGAGCCACCGGGGCCATCTCGCCAACAGCCCCTGGGCCGCCGTGAATGACGGCTACTGTGAAGGGCGGGTCTCCGTAGCTTCTGAGGTTTTTCAAGCTTGCAACCACTCCTTTGCGGTGAGCAAGGCGCGATCAAGAACGGACCTTCGGCCTATTGCGCGGCGAAAATCAGCCGCCGGGCGGTGCCGCGCGGCAGTTGGCTCCTCAAGCTCTGAGGGTCGGAGACTCTCATGCCGCCTTTCTAATTATTCACGACGCCCTGCCGGAAAGAACATTCTCTGTCCCTCCCAGGGTTGGCCAGATCGAGGGGGCTTGCTCTGCCCAGCCGCCAGGCTTTTGAACCCTTGGGCGTATGGCCAAGTGGCCCGGGCAACGGCGGCTCTCGCTGAAGACTCCTCCAACCTGGCCCCCGTCTTCACTTGACAGGTTGGCCGTATGGATGTAATAGTTGCTCGATTTCCGACCCTTTGCTCGGAATCCGAGCGCCACCTCCTTTTTGTTCGGAATTGAGTTCCGTTGGGAGCACGTATGTCACCCGAGCCCGCTGACCCCGCAGGATCCTCCCGCCGAGAACGCCATGTCCTCCGCCAGCGCAAGGAGATCATGGATGCGGCCGCGCGCCTGTTTGCCGAGAGAGGTTACGCCGGTTCCACGACCAAAGACATTGCCGTGGCCGCCGACATCGGCGAGAGCACCCTCTACGGGTACTTCCCCAGCAAACGCGAGGTCCTGGTCGCCATTCTTTCCGAGAAGGCGCAACAGGTAGATTCCGCCTTTTCCGAAACCCTTGGCCTCAGCGATCGGAAGGCTTTGGTTGGGCTGGCGGATACCGTCATGAACACCGTTCTCACCAACGTCGTATATACGCGCACCCTGATTGGAGAGGCCTGGGTAGATGACGATATCCTCCACAACTACGTTGTTTCCCGAACGAACCGGATCACAAAATACCTGAAGGATCTCATCTCCGCCGGGGTCTCGGCGGGAACGTTCCGCCCGATCGACCCGGGGATGGGGGCCCGGATCGTCGTGGCCACATTTATCGGAGCGCTTCTGCCGGTGCTGCGCGGAATCGAACCGCCTCCTTCTCCAGAGGGTCGTCGAGCCTTAGCCGAGACTGTGGTCTCGCTCTTGCTGGACGGCGCCATCGTCCGCATTCGCGCCTGAAGTCGGCATGTTCCAGAGGATCCTGGCCATTATCCAAAAGGAATTCTCCCAAGCGCTGCGCGACCGCAGCACCCTGGCCGTCATGCTGACCATGCCACTGATCCAGTTGATTCTTTTCGGCTACGCGATCAACACCAACGTCCGCAACATTCCCACCGTGGTTGCGGACCAGAGCCTCGACGAAGGCAGCCGCAACTTCATCAATGCCATGGTGGATTCCGGGTACTTCCAGGTCGTGGGATGGCGCGCCAACCAGTCCGACGTGATCCGGGCCATCGATGCCGGGCAGGCCAGCGTCGGCATCGTCATTCCCCCGGACTACGGGGAACATCTCATCCAGCGAGACGCGCAGGTGCTAGTTCTCGTAGACGGGTCCGACTATTTTACTTCCCAGTCCGCCTACAGCGCAGCCAACGCGATCGGGGTCGCCGAGGCAACCCAGATCGTTCTGGCCCAGGTGAACCAAGCAGGGCAGCTGGCCAACACCGGACCCGTTCCCTCCCTCGAAACCGACTTGCGCATCCTCTATAACCCGGACATGAAGGATCTGTGGTTCATCATTCCTGGCCTGGCCGCCATGCTGCTGCAAACTCAGACGATTGTCCTAACGGCGGCGGCCGTTGTGCGCGAGCGAGAGTTGGGAACCATCGAGCAGATCCTCGTTACTCCCATCCGACCCATGGAATTGATGCTGGGGAAGATTGTGCCAAACCTGGGCATCGCCATGTTCAACATGTTTACGGTCATCGGATTGGGCGTGTTCCTGTTCCACGTGCCCTTCCAGGGAAGCATTCTGCTGTTCATCGGGTTGGCCTTTGTCTACGTCTTTAATGGCCTGGGGTTGGGCTTGGTCATATCGACCGTATCGGATAACCAGCGTCAAGCCCAGCAGCTCATCCTGCTGTTCACCATGGTGGCCCTGGTCCTGGGAGGATTCATTTTCCCGCGCTACACGATGCCGTTGGCGATCCGTCTCGTCGGGGATCTTTTCCCCGTCACCTATTTCGTCCCCATTTCCCGCGGAATCATCACCAAGGGAATTGGCCTCCAGACACTCGGCAATGAGGTGCTTTCCCTCTTGGCGTACTTGCTGGTGGTCCTGTTCCTGGCGGTCAGGACCTTTCGCGAGAGGCTCGAATAGCCATGGGCAAGACCCTCCAACGCCTCCGAGCATTGACCTACAAAGAGACCATGCAATTGCTCCGGGACCGGCGCACGCTGGCCCTGTTCTTCCTCCTTCCGCTGGTCGAGCTCTTCCTCTTCGGCTACGCAGTTTCCTTGACAGTGGACCATCTGCCCACAGCCCTGGTTGATCAGAGCCGGGACAACCGCAGCCGCGATTTTGTACAGGCACTGGTGAATTCCGGATACTTCAACATTACGTTGACCCTGCAGAACGAGGCCCAGGTACGCCAAGCAATGGATCGAGGAGATATACGAGCCGGGGTGGTCATCCCTCCGAACTTTGCGGCCGAGGTCGACCGCGGGCAAGGGAAGGCCCTGATCCTGTTGGATGGCTCTGACTCCTTTAGTGTTGAGTCGGGTTTCCGCGCGGCCAGCGCGATTGCTCAGCAGTATTCCCTCAATCTCGCGGCTCAAGAGGTTCCGGCCTCTTCCTCGGGACCGGGCCTGGCCGCCGGCGCAGAAAGCCTGCCCGTGACGGTCTTCACTCGCGTGCTCTACAACCCGGATCTCCAGGACCTGGTCTTCATCCTTCCCGGACTGATGGCCTTGATTATTCAAAACATCATCGTAGCTCATTCGGCCATGGCGTTTGTCAGGGAACGCGAGGGCGGCACGCTCGAACAGTTGTTGGCCAGTCCCGCTCGGCCAGTCGAAATGATTGTTGCCAAAGTCATCCCAGGAGTCCTGGTGGTCGTGCTGGACATGGCCGTCATCCTGTTCCTGGGAGTATTCTGGTTCGGGGTTCCATTTAACGGGAATCTCGGCCTTTTTGCTATCCTGTCGACCCTGTTCATCGTCTCGGGCATGGGTCTGGGACTGGTCATCTCCACGCTGGCAAAAACGCAGCGGCAGGCGCAGCAGTTCACCAACCTGCTGAACCTTCTCGCCATGCTTCTGACCGGTTTCATTTACCCCCGGCTGACCATGCCCCTGTGGACGAGGGTCATCGGCGACTTGGTGCCGCTGACCTACTACATTACGATCATCCGCGGGATCATTACCAAGGGCGTTGGATTAAGCTCCCTGTGGGAACAGGCCCTGGCCCTGGCCATCTATAGCGTCGTGGCGCTGCTGCTGGCCTCCTCGGTAACCAGCCGAAGATTGGACTGAACACCCAATGGACTTGCGAGTGGCCATCTTGGCACAGAGTCTGACCAAGCGCTTCCGCGCCCGTCGCGGCGAGACTCTCGCCGTCGATCACATTTCTCTGGAAGTGAACCCCGGCGAAACGTTTGGGCTAATCGGGCCTGACGGCGCAGGGAAGAGCACAACCACGCGGGTAATCCTTGGCCTCCTGCGGCGAGATGAGGGCCAGAGCAGCATCCTGGGATTCGACTCCATGCGCGAAGTGTACGAAATCCGCGAGCGGGTCGGGTACGTTGCCCAACAATTCGCTCTGCCAGGCGACCTGACGGTCATCGAAAACCTGCGCTTTTTCGCCGACTTGCACGGACTCTCGTCTCCGCAGCAGAAGAAGCGTATTCCCGAGCTTCTCCGCTTCGCGGGGTTGACGGAATTCGCAGCGCGTCCGGCGGCACGCCTGTCCGGCGGGATGAAAAAGAAACTCGCCCTGGCGCGTAGCCTGATCCATGAGCCCGAAGTGGTCCTCTTGGACGAACCCACCCTGGGTGTGGATCCCGTCAGCCGACGCGAGTTCTGGAACCTGCTGGCCAACCTGCGCAGTGAGCGGGGAATGACCATCTTCGTCTGCACTCCCTACATGGACGAAGCCGAGCGCTGCGATCGCATCGGCCTGATCTACAAGGGCTGCCTCATCGCCAATGACACCCCGGCGCGAATCAAAGCGCTGGTTCCCGGCTCTCTCGTGGAGTTCAAACCTTCGCAGTTGGCCGCCGCTCGCAATCTCGCCGCCGGCCTGGAGGGAGTCCTCGAGGTGCAGACCTATGGGGCCATGCTGCACCTGTTCCTGGACGACGTGGACCGGCGGCGACCCGAGATCGAAAGCGCCCTTGCCCGCCAGGGGATCTCCTCGAGCCCGATGCGTGTGATAGAAGTGCGGATGGAAGAAGCCTTCATCAGCCTGATCCGGCGGCAGGAGGCAAGCCAGGGTGGCTAGCGAGCCCGTCTTCCCTCCCCCGCCGACAACTTCCGGGGGGGCGGATCCTATCGAGCTTGAGGGAGTGACGAAACGCTTCGGTGAATTCGTGGCCGTGGATCACGTTTCCTTCCGAGTCCATACCGGAGAAGTATTCGGCTGGTTGGGCCCCAACGGAGCAGGCAAGACGACCACGATCCGCATGTTGCTAGGGCTGCTCAGGCCGAGCGAGGGGAGGCTGCGCGTGCTGAGCTACGATCCGGTCACTCAAGCCAAGGCGATGCAAGCTCGGGTCGGCTACATGTCGCAGCTCTTCACGCTGTACAACGACCTCACCGCCCGCGAGAATATCCGTTTCTACGCGAGAGTCTACGGCCTGTCTCGCAGGGAGCGGCAACAGCGGGAGGAGGAAATCCTCCTCATGGCCGGCCTGCAGGGGCGCGAGGATGTTCTCACCTCCGACCTTTCGGGAGGCTGGAAGCAGCGCCTAGCCCTCGGCTGTGCCATTGTCCACAGTCCGAAGGTGATCTTCCTCGATGAGCCAACTGCTGGGGTGGATCCCATCAGCCGCCGAGACTTCTGGGAGCTGATCTATGCCATGGCCCAAGGGGGAACGACCGTGCTGGTGACGACCCACTACATGGATGAGGCCGAGTTGTGTCAACGAGTCGGCTTCATCAGCCAGGGCAAGCTGGTTGCGCTCGACACGCCGGACCGACTCAAGAAATTGAGGATGCGCGGACAGGTGCTCGAGATCACCGCCAGCGACCCGGATCGCACGTTACGTCTCTTGAGGGCGGCGGAAACCGAGGGCCGCCTCCCGGTTGAGGAAGTGGCCATGTACGGGGCACGCATTCATGTGGTGGTTCCCGATCCAGAGGGCTTTCGCGAGACGTTGCTCCAGTTTCTAGGCGACCAGAAGGCCGGAGTCAAAAACCTGGAATGGATCACGCCGAGCCTCGAGGACGTCTTTATTTCCGCCGTGAAATCCTGAATTCCCCCCTCGGAATGGGCAGGATGGCGTTCTGGGTCAGCCTCTTCGGTCCGCCAAAGTGGACCCTCTCCTCATTCCCCCGTTCCCCCCGTCACGATCCCCTCCGCAACCCAACCCATCGGGGGGCCCTAACGATTAACGCCAGCCGCCGGTTTCCCCCCATCCGATCTCCAGTGCGCGGCGGCCGACGGGAGGCGGCGATTTCGCCCCGGGGCCCAAATGATGCCATAATGGGTTTTATTCCCGAGCGTTCGGAGAAGGCCAGAGGGAAACTCAGATTTCTGACATCGTGGAGAGAGGAGCCATGAAAACTGGGGCCCAATTCTTGGAAGATATGAGCCATTCCCGAAAGGAAGTGCACTTGATGGGTCAGAAGGTGGAGCAGCCGACGCAGAATCCGATCCTGGCCCCCTCCTTCCGGACCTTGGCGCTAACTTACGACCTCTCCTTTGATCCTCAGGCCCAAAGCTTGGCGGTTCGACAGGGGCCTCAAGGACCAATCAATGCCTTTTGCAGCATCCATTCGGGCCTCGAAGACCTGGTCTCCAAGGTCCAACTGCTGCGGCTCCTAGGCCAGAAGACCGGAAGCTGCTTCCAGAGGTGCGTGGGTTGGGATGCCCTTAATGCCCTCTACAGCGTCACGTATGATATCGACTCCCGGACGGGGAGCAACTATCATCAGCGCTTCAGGCAATTCCTAGCCCAGGTCCAGAACGACGATTTGGTCTGCACGGGGGCCATGACCGACGTCAAGGGCAACCGCAGCCTGCGGCCCGGGGAACAGGCCGACCCAGACCTGTACCTTCACGTGGTCAAGCAAACCCGCGAGGGTGTGGTCGTGAGAGGAGCCAAAGCCCATCAAACCGGGTCGGTTTTCGCCCATGAGGTCATCGTCATGCCAACCCGCGCGATGCTCGACTCCGAGCGCGAATATGCCATCGCGTTTGCCGTCCCCAGCGATTCTGCCGGTCTGGTGTATATCGTAGGTCGGCAGGTGGATGATGCTCGACGTCTGGAGGGCACCGAAGGCGTCGGCAACGATCTCTATGGCGGCCATGAAAGTCTGATCGTTTTCGACGACGTTTTCGTTCCCCGTGACCGCATTTTCTTGAACGGCGAAACTTCTTATGTCTCGAGCCTGGTTGAGAGGTTCTCTGCCTATCACCGGCAGAGCTATGGCGGCTGCAAGGTCGGCGTGGCCGATGTGCTCATCGGGGCTACCGCTCTGGCGGCAGAGTACAACGGCACCGATCGAGCCCACACAATCCAGCATAAGCTGGCGGAAATGGTCTACCTTAACGAAACCCTGTACTCCTGCGGACTGGCCTGCTCGACCGCCGGAACCGCAACTCCCTCCGGGAATTTCCTGGTGGATCCGCTCCTGGCCAATGTTTGCAAGCTTAATGTGACCCGGTTTCCGTACGAAATTGCGCGCCTGGCTGTAGATATTGCCGGAGGCTTGATTGCAACCCTGCCCTCCCAGGAGGAGCTTGAGAACCCGCGGACCGGTCCCATGATTGACAAATACCTGAGGGGCGTAGCGAAATATCCGACCGCGGATCGGATCCGCATCCTGCACCTCATCGAAAGCATGACCATGGGGAATTCGGCCGTGCACTACCTGACCGAGTCGCTGCACGGCGCGGGCTCGCCGGAAGCACAGACAATGATGATTGGGCGGTCCGCGGACCTGGAGCAGAAGAAGGACCTGGCCCGGGCCCTGGCCCACATCTCGCAGAAGCCATAATCGCGTCCCGGAGGCTTCCACTCCATGGGAAGGAACCCGGCCGAGGGGCGCTCGGCCCCGTCATTTGCGCCGAGCCTTGCGGCCAGGTCTGATTGGTGGCCGCCTCGTGAGTCGGCGCGGGAAGCCAGCAGGATCCGCACGAGCGGACCGCACGGATCAAGGCGGCCAGCGGTTGTTGAGCGGCGCGGCTGGCCGCAAGCCGCCCTCTCCTTCCGCTGCAAACGCCGCCGCAGGCTTCTGCAATCCCCTGCATGAGTGACCGGTCGCGTTCGTATTCAAACTTCACCGACTCGCGAAACGCCTTGTCATACAAGCAGGCTGGCCCTTTTCGCAACGCTTCGGGCTCGGTCAAATATCGCGGGATGACATGCGCATGCAAGACCGCGTCGAGATTCCCTAGGATCTCGTAGTTGATGCAGTGGGCGCCGGTGACTTCTTCCAGGGCGTCTCCAAGGATCGTCATATCGAGAAGGTATTCCATCCGCTTTTGCCTATCCAGCTCGTTGAGGTCTCGCGCCACCGGATCCGCCAGAAGGATGGAGTAGCCGCGCAGGAATTGCACATCGCACAATACGGCCCATCCCGACGGCATACGACAAAGGACCGTCGGATTGGTTCCAGCTCGCGCGGCTTCGACACGTTGGTGAATAAGGGTCGACATGGGGCCTCCGGGGAATAATCGTCCGTGGGGGCAAGACCGCAACCACCGGGCAAGAATCGGCTTGCCCTTCAGGTTCTTCGGCCCCTGGAGGCAAACTCTGCCCAGAGCAGGCTTGACGAAGGCCCCCTGGAGAAGGACTTGCCCGCCAGACTCCCTCCGAATCTGAAGCCTACCGGCAGTCGTCGGACCACTGATCCGAACGCGGCAATCCAACTTCATCGTTATTTGCTCGGCGGTGCTGGTGCCTAACCCATCCGGTTGGCTTTCTTGTCAACGAAAAGGCTGGCATCAACACCGTCGCCAACGCGCTCAACCGAGGGGGTCAGGACCCCCTAGAGGATCAAACTAAACCCCGCTCCCAGAAGAACCAGGCCAACGAGAGCTCCAAACCATCTCTCTCTCAGCCTGAGAAAAACGTGATTTCCGAGGAAGGTGCCGACGATGATGGCAGGAACGGAGACCGCAAGCAACGGAAGCATCGCCGCCTTCACCAAGCCCGTCGCAAAATAGAGGAGAACGCGGAGGCTTGCCTCCACCATGAACAGCCGGGTCACTACCGATCGAAAGGTCCCCTTCTCCATCCGGCTTCCAAAGTAGATCGCAAGGGGAGGCCCGCTCATCCCCGAAATCCCTCCAAGGATTCCAGCAACCAAGCATACGCCCAGGCTCAGCCAGCTTCTTGGAGGCGGTCCCGAACCGTCATTGTCGACGCGGGTTCCGGGCCGCCCAGCCAGGAACCAGATGGCCGCCAGCAGCGTGACGGCCCCCAGGACCTTGCCGATGGTGCCGACCGGAATGGACCGGAGGCCCAAGGACCCGGCGACGACGCCCAGACCCATGGCCAGGGCGTAGGCGCGCCAGTTCCCATCAATCTCGCGCTCGCGGTCCAGGCCCAGAAGGATCGCCCCGCTGGCCAGATCCAGAAAGGCGGACAAGACAATCGCATTGAGCGCTCCGACGGCCAGTGCCCCCAGGGGCACAAGAATCAGGGCCGAACCGATGCCGGAAGCGGCCCGAATCAAATAGGCCACGAACGCAATGGCGGCCAGCGCGGAAAGCCTTTCGACACCCAATTCCTGCCTCCCCTCCAGACGCAGAGGGTCAATAACGAAAAGGCCTTAACTGTGACCCCCAGGCCATTTCCGAGACAGCTTCTGCGCCAGAAGGTCGATAGCCGGGTCCATGCGCTACACTGGACAAGACCACCGAGGTGAGGCCGCCGCAGTTTGATCCGGAAGAGGCCATCCCACCCAGAACGTTGCTCTCTCCGGATCCTTCCTCAGAGGCTGACGCGTTCCTCTTAGCCGTTCCACACATCGTTCGCACGCGGGTCACTGCAAACCCGATCCCTGCGGGCTTCAATCGATTCGGCCTGTGGTGGGAAGGCCCCAGAACCCAGGGGCGAGCGCAAAAACGCGGCAGCCCGATCACCCCTCCTGCAGGAATGCGGCCCGCCGAGTCTCCGGCACCGATTATCCCCCCGATCCCACGGAGTAACCAGGGGCCAGGCCCGAGGCTTGGATCAGAATCCCGACCATCCTCGAGTGACCGATCGGGGACCCGGAGCGACCCCGTGGCGAGGCGGGCCACTTCAAGGCCAGGGACGGGACGCGGCCGTTTGCATTTGATTTCAGGTGGAATACACTCCTTCCCTAAGAGAATTGGGCCCGGTGGGGCTTGGCAGACCCTCCTTCTCCGTGGGGGAATGCCAGCCCTCAAGCCGGGCCGGGCGGCGCCGGGTCCGCAGGGACCGTCGCGCTGGTCGCCCTGAGAGGGAGAGGAGCCAATGGAAACGAAAAGGCCTTGGCTGAAGTTCTATGACTCCCATGTCTCTGCCAACCTTCCCTACCCGGAATGTGTGCTGCCCGAGGCTTTGAGGGAGACGAGTCGCCGCCACCCGGATCATCCCGCGATGCTCTTCAAGGGACGGAGGATCACCTACCGGCAATACGACCAAGCCGTGGATCGCTTTGCCTCCGCCCTGCAGGCATTGGGCGTCCAGAAAGGAGACCGCGTTGCCGTTCACCTTCCCAACTGTCCGCAATATCTCATCAGCTACTACGGAACTCTGCGCGCCGGGGGCATCGTCGTCCCCTGCAACCCAATCTACACCGCCCGCGAATTGAAGTTCCAGCTTAATGACTCGGGGGCCAGCGTCCTGGTCACCCTCAGCTCGACCTATCCGACGGTCCGTCCAATCCGGGCCGACACCTGCCTGCGTCATGTCGTCGTGGCCAAGATCAAAACCTTCTTTCCGGTTGCGACGCGATGGCTCTTCACACTATTTTTCGAACGAAGGCTTGGCCACGCGGTGAGCATCTCCGCGGACGCGGATACCTCCTGGTTCTCCGAGTTCCTGGCCGAAGCCCCGGCGAGGCCGCACCCTGTCCAGATCGACGGCGGGGATACGGCCGTGCTGATGTACACGGGAGGGACCACCGGAGTTTCCAAGGGGGCCGAACTGACTCACCGGAACATTCTGGTGAATGCCTATCAAGTGCTCGCGTGGGTCAACGCGGAGGAGCTCAAGGACTCAACCCTGACGGCCCTTCCTCTTTTTCACAGCTACGGAATGACTTGCTGCATGAATCCGGGCGCCCTCCAGGCCGGAACCGCGATTCTCATCGTGGACCCGCGGGATCTGAAGGACATCCTGAGCAGCCTCAATCGCTATCGGCCTTCCTTCTACCCAGGGGTTCCCGCAATGTACGCTGCCATTAACAACCATGGAGACGTTGGCAAGTACAACTTGCGCTCGCTGAAGGTGTGCAACAGCGGCGCGGCCCCCCTGCCTCCGGAGGTCCAGACTCGTTTTCAGCAACTTACGGGGGCCCGGCTGATCGAAGGCTACGGCCTGAGTGAGGCCTCACCGATCACCCACAGCAACCCTTGCTTTGGGGAAAACCGGATCGGGACGATCGGGCTCCCTTGGCCCGACACCGAAGCGAGGATTGTGGATCTCCAGGAAGGCCGACAAGTGCTGGGACCCGGGCAGGTGGGCGAGCTCTGCGTCCGGGGCCCCCAGGTGATGAAGGGCTACTGGAACAACCCGACCGAAACGGCGCTTGTTCTGCGGCCGGATCCCGAGGGTGGGCCACCCTGGTTGTACACGGGTGATCTGGCCAGCATGGACTCCGATGGATACTTTCGAATTGTGGACCGCAAGAAGGAGATGATCCTCGGCGCGGGCGGCTACAACATCTACCCGCGCGAGATCGAGGACGTGCTCTACGGGCATCCCAAAGTCCGGGAGGCCGCCGCCTGCGGAATACCCATCCCCGAGAAGGGCGAGCAGGTCAAGGTCTTCATCGCCCTCAAAGATGGAGCCACCTGCAGCGAGCAAGAAATCATCAACTACTGCCGCCAGAATCTGGCCCCCTACAAGATCCCCAAGCAGGTCGAGTTTCGCCAGGAGCTTCCCAGGACCCTGGTTGGCAAGGTCCTGCGCCGGGAGCTGAGGGAGGCCGAAATCGCCAGAATCCGATCGGAAGCCTCGAGGGTCATTCCTTCCCCCCCGTGAAGCGCCCGGAGTTACCCGATTCCAAGGCGACCAGCGCAGCGCCATAGGCGCCCATCAGCTGAGGGTGGTGCGGAAGGAGGATTTCTTCTCCCGTCTCCTCCTGCAGCAACCGGACGATGGCAGGGTTCTGCACGACCCCCCCCGAGAGCATGAGCGGCCTCCTCAGACCCACCGAGCGGATCATGGCGACCACCCTCTTGATCAAGGACCGGTGCAGGCCGCGCACGATGGGCTCCACGGGGACGCCATGGGCCAGCAACGAGACCACCTCCGATTCCGCGAACACTGTGCAGGTGCTTGAAAGGGTGACCTCCTCAGCCGACGCGAGGGCGACCGGCCCCAGGCGCTCCAGCGGAAGGTCGAGTCGGCGCGCGGCGTTCTCCAGGAAGCGGCCGGTCCCGGCGGCGCATTTGTCATTCATCGCGAAGTCCAGGACCTCCCCGTGCGTGCCAATCGAGATCACCTTGCTGTCCTGGCCGCCGATGTCGACCAGCGTACCCCCTTGCTGCAACTCCCGGAAGACTCCCTTGGCGTGACAGGTGATCTCGGTCACGACCCCGGAGGCTTGGCGCACCAGCTTCCTGCCATAGCCCGTCGCCACCAACGGAACAGGGGTTGGCACCGCTGCCGGGTTCCCCGCCCCAGCCTCCCCGGCCCTGGCCAGGAAACGCTCCACCTGTTGTTCCACCCGGGCATCCGCCGGCTCCAACAGGTACCATTCCAAGTTGCCCTGCTCGTCCACTCCCACGATCTTGACGGTGGCCGACCCCACGTCGATCCCGAACGCACAAAGATCGCCCAACTCACACCCCCAGCATTTCCAGAAAGGCGGCCAGGCGGTTGCTCACCTGTTCCTCGGAAAAGCAGCGGGAATCATTATGGTCGGCCTCCAGGAGCAGCGCGGGGGTCCTCATCGCCCCGACGAGCTGGTCCCTTTGATCCATCTGCCCAATCGAATAGGGCTTGCACGATCGATCGGAATGCAGGATCACGCCGTCCAGATGATAGTCCCGGATCATGCGTTCCATCGTGCTCAGCTTGTGGCCTGTTCCCCGGTTGAGGACCGGATAGGTATAGGCGCGGACCATGGACTCGAGCGGATGATCCGGGTCCATAAGGGGAGCCAGCTCCCCCCAGGCATTGGTGTAGGTTGAGGCAACGATGGCGACTCCGCGCTCTGCGAGCTGCTCCGCCAGATAGCGCAAACGGTACCAGATGGGGAGGTTGTCCCACAGCAAGCGGCGTCGTTCCGGACGAACCGCCGAAATCCCCCGTGCAATCCGCCGATCCACCTCTTCGAGCATCGCCGCGTAAAAATCAACGGTGAAGGCCTCCCCGCGCATCTCCACGATGGGGGCCATATGAACGAACTCGTCGAAGGCGGTGATCGGCGCGGGCTCATGGCGGTTCCGTTCCAAGATCTCGAGCCAGAGAAAGCAGGCTTCCCGACTGAGCTGCCCCACGCGGTCAAAACGCGCTGGGTTGAGTACCTTCCCTGCGACCCTCTCCGCGACCGGGATGGCCTCCTCGATCTGACGGCGGACATAGTCCAGCGAGTGGGGAGAGGCTTCCTCCCGATAGACGAAGGGGGTATCGATCACAATCAAAGGCACCCGAAAGTGGTTTGCCAGCACCCAATACCAGAACAGCACCGTCTGGCAGATGTTGGTGCAAGCCAGGAGCAGATCCGGGCGCGGCAATCTTCCGACAGGGGTCCGACCGGAGATAAGCGATCCCAGGTCAGTGCGGGCATAGGAGCAGATATCCCGCGAGTAGCCAGCCTCTTCGGCGAATGTCGCCAAGTCCACAGCGCAACGGGCCGTCCCGCAGATCGCGCCATGGTTCTCAGGATAGAGAACAAAGAAGTCCAGGGCCTTGAGGAATTCGACCGGAGCGCCGGAGGTGACCCAGGCCACCCTGCGACTGACGTTGGCGTAGCGCCCCTCAAGCCAGTGCCGGGCAACCAACTCCTTCAGGCGGGGCGAGATGCTCAGAGGCGGAGCCAGGTGAGAGCTTGCCCAGGGGCTCGCACCACGGGCTCGCGCCTCCGCAGCCCAGCGTTGTCCGCGAAGGAGCGCGGGCCCCAGAACTCTGGCGTTGAGGTAGTACTCAGCTTTCTCCCGGGCCTTCATTGGATCATCTCGACCAAAGCTTCCAGGCGGGTCTGGGCTTGCAAGGAGAAAGGATCATTGAGGTCGCCCTCCAGGACCACGGAGGGAATCCCCGCCTCTTTCAATCCCTGGCGAAGGCTGGGCAACTGAAACAATTCGGGCTCGCAGAACTTCACCAGGGAAAAAACAACGCCTTTCGCCTCCACACGCCTTGTCAGACCCAGCAGATGTTCGAGCCGAGAGTCAATAGAACTGCCCCTCGTGGAGTCTGGGGGAGCTGCCAGGAGCGACTCGGCCATATGCTGGAAGGGGTCCTCACTTTGACCCGGCGGATAAAGTCTGCGCCCGCAGGCGATCAAGTCGTCGTCCGCAACAACCACGCCCATCGTATCGAGAGCAGACAGCAGGGCCATGGGTTCGGGCAACACCCCGCTCAAGACGAATCGGATGCCGCCTATCGGTTCCTGCGATTTGTTCGCCAGCGCGGCCTCGCCCAGATCCGTGAAAATCTCGGCCGGCAAGTACTCCCGGGAGCGGACGAGCCGGTAATGCGCCAGGTTGGAGAGGGAAAGTCTGAGCCGTTCTGTATGCAGTCTCTGGAGAACCCCCTCCGCCCTCTCCTCTCGGTGGATTGCCTGCCACAGTTCCCGCGTGTCGAGGGGATGTCCCGCGCAGGATGCCAGGCGCGTGCCCAACTCGCGCAGCTCCTCGCCCAGGAACGCGACTCCGGCGGCGGTGGGGCTGCGGGGAAGGTAAACCGGGAGAACCAGCTGCCTGGGCTGCACGAAATCGATGAGCAGGCTGGCCAAGCCCTGCAACGAATCGCAGCCGTGGGGGATCACGATTAGGTCCGCGATGTCCAAGCCGCCAGACAACAAGAAGGAGAGCGCGTTGCGCACAAGGGAGCAGACGTAGGGTTGCAGGTGGGCGGCGCCACGTGCGTAGTCCAAGGCGGGGGGGCCCCAGACCTCGACCGGGAGAAAGCCCAAGGCTCTCAGCAGGGCCCGAGGATAGTGGATGGGCAAGACGGCCGCGACACGGCCTCCTTGCGCCTTGTGGGAGCGGATCACATCCGAGCGGCGCGGAATGTCAGGCAACATCTCCACCGTCTCCCCGCGGAATCGCCTCCTACTAATCCTAACATACAGGAGATAGGGGCAATATTAAGGCGACACAAGTCCTGGCCGCCCAATGGACTTCTTCCTGCTTGTCCCAGAGGAAAGACCCGGCCCCACCCGGAAACTTCCTCGCCGCCAGCCCCGGCCACGAACCAGACGGGCTATCCAGCCCGCGGAACACCCCCACGAAGGACGGGCGTTCAGTCTTTCGGTCTCTTCCCGTGACCACCCGCTGAAGGCCCGGACGGCGGGCCGCGGCGGAGACGTGTGCCCATCCGATGGATGAAGGAGCCTATTGAGAAACCGAGGGGATCACATTGCTCCAGACCGGGAAAGCGCCAGAATGGTCCTCGGACCTCTGGTTCGGCATGCCCCGGAGGCTGAGGACGCCGAAGGCAAGTCGGTCAAGGCGTTTTGATGCATACTGAGGGAGGCTTCGGACCGGCAACCTTGGCAGGCCAACGGAAAAGGGGAGCGCCGTTCGTGGTTCGAAGGGGACCGGAGAGGCGAAGCGGACGGCTCTGGAGGGATGGCGCCGGGCATTCTCATTTCCGGCCAGAGCCCGGCCTACGAGGAGCGGCAGGCGATGAAGAAGCTGATCAATAATCCAGAAAGCGTCGTGTCGGAAAGCCTCCAGGGAATGGCTTCGGCCTATGCTGGGAGAATCTACTGCCATTTCGACCCGACCTTCGTGTGCCGGGCGGATTCGCCCGTGACCGGGAAGGTGGCGGTCGTGTCGGGCGGAGGGAGCGGACACGAGCCGATGCACGCGGGCTTTGTGGGCCTGGGCATGCTGGATGCGGCCTGCCCCGGCCAAGTTTTCACCTCGCCCACCCCGGACCAGATCCTGGAAGCAATCCGGACCGTGCACGGCGGAAAAGGGATTCTGAACATCGTCAAGAACTACAGCGGCGACGTGATGAACTTTGAGATCGCGGCGGAGCTCGCTCACGCGGAGGGGATCCCCGTCGCCAATATCCTGATTGACGACGACACCGCCGTCAAGGACAGCCTGTACACCCAGGGACGGCGGGGAGTGGGAACCACGGTGCTCGCAGAAAAAATCTGCGGTGCGGCGGCCGAAAAGGGCTACGACCTCGATCGATTGGCTGCTTTGTGCCGGCAGGTGAACTTGAGCGGTCGAAGCATGGGATTGGCGTTGACCTCATGCACGGTTCCAGCCAAGGGAACCCCCACCTTTCAGCTGGGCGAGAGGGAAATGGAGGTCGGAATCGGGATTCACGGGGAGCCAGGCCGAGAGCGGATGCGCCTCCTGACCGCCGACCAGATCACGGAAATGCTGGTCCGTTCGATCCTGGACGACCCCGGATACTCACGTCGGGTTCGCGAGTGGGACCGCGCTGAGGGGGACTGGTCGGAAGTGGAACTGATCTCGCCCCCGTTCGAGAAGGGGGACCGCCTGCTCGCC
The DNA here is from genome assembly GCA_049511715.1 of Anaerolineales bacterium. GTDB lineage: Bacteria > Chloroflexota > Anaerolineae > Anaerolineales > RBG-16-64-43 > JBEKHT01. Next base: position 109,383 of record JBEKXU010000003.1, on the reverse strand, counting down.
TTCGTCAACGGCATGGGGGGAACCCCGTTGGGGGAATTGTTCATCGTCTACCGCAAGCTGGCGGAGATTTGCAATCGGGAGGGGTTCCCTATCATACGAAACCTCATCGGACCCTATATCACCTCGCTGGAGATGCAGGGGGTCTCCATCACTTTGCTCCGGCTGGATGAGGAGCTGATTGAGTTGTGGGACGCTCCCGTCAATACTCCGGCCCTTCGATGGGGGATATAGGCAGCCGCGACCGCACCGTCAAGCTCAGCCCCCTTCCCCAAGGAGTTGCCTCTTGACCCTTTCCCCTGAAGTCTTTCTCGATTGGCTGCAGAACGCCGCCAGGCTGCTGGAGCAGAACAGGGACTACCTGACCGACCTCGACGCGGCCATTGGCGATGCCGATCACGGGATCAACATGGATCGCGGTTTTCGGAAGATCGTTGAGCAGTTGCCCTCACTGAAGGAGAAGGACGCGGGGACCATCCTCAAGGCCGTCGGCCTGACGCTCATCTCGAGCGTGGGAGGCGCGGCGGGGCCATTGTACGGAACGTTCTTCTTGCGCGCCGGAGAAGCGATCGAGGGGAGAACCGAGCTGGAGGCCGGAGACCTGGCTCTCCTTCTGCGGAAGGGGGTGGAGGGCGTGCTGGCCCGCGGCCGGGCTCCTCGGGGGGCCAAGACGATGGTTGATGCCCTGTCTCCCGCCCTGGCGGCTATGGAGACGGCCCTCCAGGAGGGGCGAGATCTGCAGGCCGCAATGCGCGAGTCCGTGGCTGCGGGCGAAAAGGGAATGAAGGAAACGATCCCCATGATCGCGACCAAGGGGCGGGCGAGCTACTTGGGGCCGAGAAGCGCCGGACACCAGGACCCGGGAGCCACCTCTTCGGTTCTGATCCTGAAGGCCCTGGCCGAGGCGCTGCCCCATCCGTAGGCGAACAACGATGGAAAGAAAAAAACATCGCCAAACATCCGTTGCGGAGGTCAGCTACTCCCCGCGAAATTCCAGGGCGCGAAAGAATGGTTAGCCTCGTCTTGGTCGCCCACAGCGCGCAACTGGCCGAAGGAGCTCGGGAGCTTGCCCTTCAGATGGCCCAGGGGAAAGTCGCCATCGCCGCCGCCGGGGGCAGCGGGGACCCGGAGAATCCGCTGGGAACCAACGCGGATCTGATCCGCATCGCGATACAGTCCGTGTACAGCCCGGATGGGGTCTTGGTCCTAACCGACCTGGGCAGCGCCCTGCTCAGCAGTGAAACGGCGATTGAACTCCTGCCGGCGGCGATTCGAAGCGGGGTTCGTCTTTCCGCCTGCCCTCTGGTGGAAGGGGCGGTCTCGGCCGCCGTACAGGCCGCCTTGGGAAGTTCAATCGACCAAGTGGAGGCGGAGGCAGTCCAGGCCCTTGAGCCCAAAATCCAGCATTTGGGGGAGGTCCCAAGAGGAGCGCCGCGCTCAGAGGCGGAGCTCCTTGCTTCGCTCGGCGAGATTCAGTTGATCGTTCCCAACCCACTCGGCCTGCACGCCCGGCCCGCCGCCCTGTTCGTGGCCACCGCCGGCCGCTTCCAGGCGGACGTCCGGGTGAGGAATCTGACCCGCGCCAAAGGGCCCGTCAATGCCAAGAGCATCAATCAATTGGCGACCTTGGAGGTCCATCAGGGCGATCGGATTGTCCTCCAGGCCACAGGCGAGGGAGCGACCGAGGCGATCGCCCAGTTGAAGCGGCTGGTGGAGACAGGATTTGGGGAGCGCAGCGTGGCCCCTGCCCGCTCTCCCTCGGGGCCCTTCCCGCCCCCGCCATTGGAGATGCGGGCAGCGGGGCGAGGCCGGATGCTAGGGATCCCCGCCTCGCCCGGAATCACGCTGGGCCCGGCCCAGGTGTATGCGCGACCTGCCTTTCCGACGGAATCCGGCCCGGGGGATGCGCCTCAAGTCGAATCACTCAAGCTGGAGCAGGCGGTCGAGGCCGCCCGACAGGAAATCCAGGAAACGCAGCGCCGGGTTCTCCGGGTGAGCGGGCCCGCCGAGGCAGCTATCTTCGATGCCCACCGGCTCTACCTGGAGGATCCCGAGCTGGTTGGAAAGGCACGCCGCTTCATCTTCGAGGAGCACCTGAGTGCCGCCTCCGCCTGGACGCAAGCGGTGCATCAGGTCCTTCAGATCTACGAGGGCCTACAGGACCCAGGGCTGCGCTCGCGGTCTGCTGACATTGTCGATGTGGGACGCCGCGTCTCGGCCCGCCTGTCGGGCACGAAACGATCTCTGGGAGCGGAGCCGTCCGGGCCTGTTATCGTCATCGCAGCCGACTTGACTCCCTCGGATGTCGCCGCCCTCAATCCCCAGCTCGTGCGTGGGATCTGCACGGTGCTGGGAGGGCCCAACTCGCACGCCGCCATCTTGGCCCGCGCCATGAACCTTCCCGCGGTGGTCGGGGTAGGGATTGAGCTTCTCTCCCTCCCTTCTGGAACGATGTTGGCGCTCGATGGAAGCCGCGGAGAGGTTGAAATCGAGCCGGCCGCGGCGGAGCTGGAGGTATGGCAGCGTCGAAGGACTGAGGAAGCGGAGCAGGCCCAGCAGGCCGAGGCCGAACGGCTGGAGCCGGCGATCACCCGGGACGGCCACCGGCTGGTGGTGGTTGCCAATGCAGGAAGCCAAATCGAGGTGGAGGAAGGATTCCGCCAAGGGGCCGAGGGGATCGGGGTCTTGCGGACGGAATTCCTCTTCCTGGGCCGCGACGAGGCCCCAGGAGAGGAGGACCAGATTGCCGTCTACCGGGCGGCCCTGGTACAGGCGGGCGAGCGACCGGTGGTGATGAGGACCCTCGACGTGGGCGGCGACAAACCGATCCGCTATCTGGACTTGGCCGTGGAGGCCAACCCTTTCCTGGGCCGGCGCGGGCTGCGGCTGAGCCTGGATTTTCCGGAACTGTTCAAGACCCAGCTGCGCGCCTTTCTGCTTGCGGGAACGGGCCATGACCTGCGAGTCCTGCTACCCATGGTCACCAGCGTGGACGAGGTACGCCGGGCCAAGCGGTTGATTGAGGAAGCCCGAGGAGAGCTGGCCGGCCGAGGGGCAGCCGGGACCGGGCGCTTGCCTCTGGGGATCATGGTGGAGGTTCCCGCCGCGGCGCTGCTCATCGACCAATTCCTGAGCGAAATCGACTTCCTCAGCATCGGCACGAACGACCTGGCACAATATGTCTTGGCCGCCGAGCGCGGGAACGCGGCCGTTGCCCGCCTCAGCGATCCCTGCCATCCCGCCCTCCTGCGGCTGATCCGGATGGTGGTCGAACAGGGTCACAAGGCCGGGATCCGCGTCACCGTCTGCGGAGAAGTGGCCAGCGACCCCGAAGCTCAGCCGCTACTCATCGGCCTGGAGATCGACGAGCTGAGCATGAGCCCCTCCGCGATCCCGAGGGCGAAGGCGCTGGTGCGAACCAAATCGCTGGCGGAGTGCCGCAAGTTGGCCGAGGAGGCCCTTCTTCAGGACACGGCGGAATCCGTGAGAGAACTCGTTCGCCGGCATGCACGCCCGAACTCCCCCTGAGGCGGAGCCCTGCTTGAGCGCAAGATCGGGCACTGGGCGTGGGCACGAGCGGTGTGGGCCGGCCCCTGACTTTGCACAGGCGGAGGGGGCGGGACCTTTCTCGCCGACGGCCGACGCGCCCCCCCCTTTGCGCCCGCTCCACGGGCCCGAAGGTGCCGATCTGCAGGTGTCTCTATGGGAATTGTGCAGTGCAGTCCGATGACGGGCCGATGTAAACTTCCTGGCACTTGTTCCGGCGACTTGGTGCTCCGGCCGGAACCGTGGTCTCAGAGACCCCGAGGCCCCCATCATCGAGTTCCTCTTGCGACCGGCGGGATCTGAACAGCGGCAACTGGATCTCTATGTCGACTTCCCTTTTGATCTTGCTCGCGCTCGCCGCCGCATTCGGGTTCCTCAACGGGTTCCACGACAGCAGCAACGTAGTGGCCACGGTGATTACCTCGGGAGCCCTGCCTCCCAGGGTCGCCCTGATCACGGCGGCGGTCTGCAATTTCATCGCCCCCCTCATCCTGCCTCTGGCGGTTGCGACCACACTCGGGGAAGGGATGCTGGTCGACTCGGCGCTGCGCATCGAGGTCGTGATCGCAGGCCTGGCGGCGGCCGTCATCTGGAACCTGATCACCTGGTACCTGGGTTTGCCCTCCTCCTCCTCTCACGCGCTGGTCGGAGGCCTCCTGGGCGCTGCCATCGTTTCCCAAGGTCTGGCGGTCGTCCGCTGGGCCGGCTTGGCCAAGATCCTCTTGGCGCTCTTCATCTCTCCGCTACTGGGACTCTTGATTGGATTCCTGGTGATGCGACTTACTATGCGCTTGGCAGACAGCTCAACCCCGCAGGTCAATCGGGTTTTCAATCTCCTGCAGATCCCCACCCTGATCGGGTTGTCGATCGGCCATGGGTCGAACGACGGCGAGAAAACCATCGGGGTCATCGCCATGGGACTGGTAGCCGCCGGATACCAGGGCAGCTTCCATGTGCCTCTCTGGGTCATCCTATTCAGCGGGGCCTCGATCGGTGTGGGAACCTCTCTCGGAGGCTGGCGGCTGATCCGGACGCTGGGGGCACGGATCTTCCGCATCCGGCCAATCCACGGCTTTACCTCCCAGGTTGCCGGAGCCTCCGTCATCCTAGGTGCTTCGCTTCTGGGCGGTCCGGTGAGCACCACCCAGGTAATGAGTTCGGCAATCATGGGGGTCGGCGCGGCGGAGCGCCTGGGGAAGGTCCACTGGAACGTAATGGGGGACCTGCTCACAGCGTGGGCTCTCACCATCCCCGCTTGCGCCGTCATGTCCCTGCTGCTGTACCTGGTGATCTTTCACTAATCCCAACAAGTCCGGCCCGCCCTCCAGCAAGCCTAGCAGGATGCTGAAAAACGTTCGGCTCTAACCACAAAAAATCGAATCCAGAACCCTCGACTTGGTGTTGTTGTAAGGAGACGATGAAGGAGGTCGAGGGCCATGCGCGGAGATGACAGGGACGATACCGGAATGTGGTCGTACGTGTCTCAGGAGCAGCGGATCCCGGCCGATCACCCTCTGCGGCCGATCCGCCAGATGGTCGACGAAGTTCTCGACCGGCTGTCGCCGCGTTTTGACAGCCTGTACTCCAAGGTGGGACGACCGTCGATTCCTCCCGAACGGCTGCTGAGGGCTCTGCTCCTTCAAGTCCTGTACACCATCCGCAGCGAGCGGATGTTGATGGAACAGCTCGATTACAACATGCTCTTCCGCTGGTTCGTGGGGCTGAGCATGGACGACCCGATCTGGGATCCCACGGTGTTCACCAAGAACCGGCAGAGGTTGCTGGAGGGCAACATCGCGCGAGCCTTCTTCAAGGAGGTGCTGGCCCTGGCGCGGGAGAAGGGCCTCTTGAGTGACGAGCATTTCTCGGTTGACGGGACGCTGATCGAAGCTTGGGCAGGGCACAAGAGTTTTCGCAAGCGGCACGCAAGTACCGCGTGCACTAGGCGGCATAAAGGATCCGGGAAAGGTCCGGTTGACCCTGGGGATGAGGGGGACGACTTCCGGGGTGAGGCCAGGACGAACGCGACGCACGAATCCACGACCGATCCGGAGGCCAAGCTGTACCGAACAGGGCCAGGGAAAGAAGCCAAGTTGTGCTACCAGGGGCATGTCTTGATGGAAAATCGGAATGGGCTGGTCGTAGACGCGCGTTTGACCCAAGCCAGTGGGAGGGCGGAGCGCCGGGCGGCGGAAGAGATGGTACGGGCAGCGAAACGGAGGCGCCGCCAGCGGATCACGGTGGGAGGGGACAAGGGCTTCGACACTCAGGACTTCGTGGCCAGTTTGCGCAAGATGGGGATCACGCCCCATGTGGCTCAGAACAATACCAACCGACGCAGCGCCATTGATCGGCGTACTACCTTTCACGCGGGATACGAGACCAGTCAACGGAAACGGAAACTTATTGAAACGGTCTTCGGCTGGATGAAGACGGTGGGAGTGCTCAGGAAGACGCGCCACCGGGGTGCACCGCGGGTGGGTTGGATGTTCCTCTTCTGCCTGGCGGCATTCGACCTGGTGCGGATCCGGAATATCCAAGCGATGGTGGCGTAGCCTCGGAGCACACGGGGAGGTGAAAGAATCAGACGCACGAACTCCTCGAGAAGGTCTCTGTGGAGATCCCGATCCAGAAGTCAACCGCATTGGAGTGAGATCAAGGACTGTCATGTACGCGATTCGTCTGGTTTTCTCAGTTTCTTCAGCACCCTGCTAGAGGCGGGAGAGCCGCAAGGTTCTCGGGAGTTGCTGCGTCATTCGCCCGCTCCATTCCAGAGCGGGTGGCAGAAGCGCCAGGGTAGAATCGCGCAGGTCGTTCAGCTTCCTGCCGCCGGGGCCCTGAGCGGAGAGAAAAGGATACGGGCGTGGCCAGTTCGGCAGCAGCGATGAGGTGTACTGCGCAGCCCAGCACGCCAACGGGCCGGTGTAGACCACCCGGCACTTATTCCGGCGACTTGGTGCTCCGGCCGGAACCGCAGCCTTGGAGACCCCGCGCGCCCGATCATCGAGTTTCTCTTGCGACCGACGGGATCTGACCAGCGGCAACTGGATCTCTATGTCAACTTCCCTTTTGATCTTGCTCGCGCTCGCCACCACGTTTGGGTTCCTCAACGGGTTTAACGACAGCAGCAGTATGGTGGCCACCGTCATCACCTCGGGAGCCCTGCCTCCCAGACTGGCCCTGACCATCGCGGCGGTCTGCAATTTCATCGCCCCCCTCATCCTGCCACTGGCGGTTGCGACCACGCTCGGAGAGGGGATGCTGGTCGACACCGCGCTGCGCACCGATGTCGTCATCGCAGGCCTGTCGGCGGCCGTGATCTGGAACCTGATCACGTATTTCCTGGGTTTGCCCTCCTCCTCCTCCCACGCGCTGGTCGGAGGCCTCCTGGGCGCTGCCATCGTTTCCCAAGGTCTGGCGGTCGTCCGCTGGGCCGGACTGGCCAAGATCCTTATCGCTCTTTTCATTTCCCCGCCGCTGGGGCTCCTGGTCGGCTTCGTGGTGATGCGGGTTACCCTGCGCCTCGCGGACAGTTCAACGCCGCAGGTCAACCGGGTGTTCAATCTCCTGCAGGTTCCAACCCTGATCGGGCTGTCCCTGGGCCATGGGTCCAACGACGGCGAGAAGACCATCGGGGTTATTGCCATGGCGCTGGTAACCTCGGGGTATCAGGGCACCTTCCATGTGCCTCTGTGGGCCATTCTGCTCAGCGGTGCCTCAATCGGTCTCGGAACTTCTCTTGGGGCCTGGCGGCTAATTCGCACGCTGGGGGCACGGATTTTCCGCATCCGTCCGATCCATGGGTTTACCTCCCAACTTGCTGGGGCCTCCGTGATCCTGTGCGCCTCCTTTCTGGGCGGCCCCGTGAGCACCACCCAGGTGCTGAGTTCGGCGATCATGGGCGTCGGTGCGGCGGAGCGCCTGGGGAAGGTCCACTGGAATGTGTTGAGGGACTTGCTTACGGCGTGGGTCCTCACCATTCCCGCTTGCGCCGCCATCTCCCTGCTTCTGTATCTGGTTATCTTTCACTAGCCCATACAAGTTCGCCATGGCCTCGACCAGGCGCGAAGGCGCAGGAGCCGGCAGGATTGCGGCCCTGGGTGCGCTTTTCGCCCGCTCCATTTCCAAGCGGATCGTGAACCGCAAGGGTAGAATCAGCAAGGTTTACGGCTTCCTTTGGGACGTGGGACCCGTGGCGAAGAGGAAAGGAGACCGGCGTGGCCAGCTCGCCCTCAGAAGTGAAAGGCAAGGTCTGCGTGGTGACCGGAGCCACCGACGGCATTGGCCTGGCAGCCGCTGAAGGCCTGGCCCGCCTTGGGGCTCGGGTCCTGGCCGTGGGAAGGAATGCGCAGAAGGGGCGAAACGTGGTCGCCCGGTTGCAGAGGGAAACCGGCAACGCCGACGTTTCTTTCCTCCAGGCCGACCTTTCGAGCCAGACCCAGGTGCGTTCGCTCGCCAGAGACTTGGTGAATGGATTTCCCCAACTACAGATCCTCGTGAACAACGTAGGCGGATTCTTCCTCCGCCGGACCCTGAGTGTGGATGGTATCGAGGCTACCTTCGCCCTCAACCATTTCAATGTCTTTCTTCTGACCTGCCTTCTGCTGGACCGGCTGAAGGCCAACGCCCCAGCCCGCATTGTGAATGTGGCCTCCGAATCCCATCGCAATGCCCGGCTGGACTTGGATCAATTGGCCGCCCGGCGCTGGGGGAGCGGCATGAAGGCCTACGGGCAGTCCAAGCTGGCCATGATTCTGTTCACCTACCAATTGGCCGTGAGGCTCCAGGGATCCGGGGTCACGGTCAACGCCGTCCACCCGGGATTTGTGGCCTCCCACCTGTACCGCAGCAGCGGCGGGCTGGTGCGCCTAGCGGAGCCATTCGTCAAGCTCATGGCAAAGACCCCGCAGGAAGGCGCCGACACTGTGATCTACCTGGCCGCCTCGCCTGAGGTCGAGGGGGTCTCGGGCAAGTACTTTGTCAACCGGCATCCCTTTCCTTCCTCCCCCGCCTCCTACGACGAGCTGTCTGGCCAACGGCTTTGGGAGATCAACGCCCAGATGGTCGGCCTTCCCTGAGGCCAGCCTTTTCCGGACCGCAAGAAAGCTCGCCCAAGAGGGGGACTGCGGCCGGGGCTGCGCGCCGATTGGCCTTGCCCTTCTGCAGTCTGGGTACAAATGAGCATCGGCCTTTGTGCAGGTTCCCCACCCGGGAGCGACCTCCCCAATTGCGTGGAAAATGCCCTTAACTTGCCGCAGATCCGGATCGGCAACAACGCCTTCAGCCAGCCCCTTGCCTAGCTTTGGCCTCGGTTTGGTCTCGAGGCCAAAGAGTTGAGCCATCCTGGCAAAGGTGCCAGGCCGACCACGACCCGGAAAACCCACCCGTTGGCCCTGCAGGTCAGTGAGAGGACCCAAGGAGGTTAGGATCGACCGGGCGAACGTCCTCAAGGGACGGCCTTGCGGCCAGAGGAACAGGCCCGCAGGCCCAGGAACGGCCCCCAAGTCGAGCAGGGCCGCCTCCGTGACGCGGTATACCCCGCGCCCGATGAGCAATCCGGGCCTCTGGAGAAGCGCTGCCCCACGGAAGGCTGAGCCTTCGCCGAATCAACTTGCGCCCTTCCGGCTGATGACAGTCCCCTCCAACAGTTCAAGGAGACCCTGGGGTCGGTCAATCAGGACCCTGGCTCCGCCCGCGAGCAGTTCCTCCCGGGAGCGGTATCCCCAGAGGGCCCCCACCGGGAACATGGATGCGGCCGTTGCGGTCTGCATGTCGACCCCGCTATCCCCCAGGTAGAGGAACTCTTCCGGCCTCACCTTTAGAGAAGCGGCAACAGCCAGAGCCCCTCGTGGGTCCGGCTTGGGAGGAACCCCATCCTGGGCTCCCCGCACGACCTCAAAGGTCCCCGCCGGGAAAAGACCCGACGCCAGCAGACGGACGAGCTCATCCTGCGAATTGGAGAGTACGGCCCTTTTGACGCCTCGCGCAACCAGAGCCTCCAGCGTTTCCGAGACCCCGGGGTAGACCCGCGCCCGCACGCCCAGTTGTCTTGCATACTCGCGGTCAAAGCTCTTCGTGCAAACAACGATCGTCTCGGGATCTCTGCCCTCCGGCGGTAGCGCCCGCGTGATGAGGGCTGGAATCCCTTCCGATACCAGCCTGCGGTAGTCTTCGACAGGCAAGCTCGGGTACCCTCGCCTAGTCAGGACTTGGTTCATGGCTTGTGCAATGTCTTCCAGCGTGTACGCCAGGGTGCCATCCATGTCAAACAGCGCTGCGCGGATCCTCATTTTGGTCCCATTCTCCAAGCGTGGCTATCCCTTCCGGGCTTGGATCGCTCTGGTCCCCCCGGGGGCGCTCACAGGCCGAATAATACCTCGGAGCGTTCCCCGCTTGCGGAACCAGGAACCTGGGGCAGAGCCCTCAGCTGATCCCCCCGGATGCCCAAAGAGCCGTCGCTTGTTTTCAGAATCGAGGTGGCCCCCCTTAACGCGAGGTCCCGGGAAGAAAGAAAAAGTCCTGAAAGCCGTCCGGAGGGATCTGCCATCCAACGAGAAACCCTCGCGGCCTTTCAAACCCCTGAACCCGGTGAGGCGGTGTCTGACAAGGAGGTCCGGCTGCTGCAACCCGGCGAGAGGCAGGCGCGCTTTCCCCGATGTTCAGCCCGAATAACGATCAGGGGGTCGGAGATGGACGTGGACGCGAATCCTCCCGGTCGGCGCCCATGCTCCGAACCGCGGCATGGCACCGGGCTGAGGTGGAAATTCCCTCACCTGCCCCCGATCTCCTTTCCAGGGGGAACCAGGGCGACCGTTGTGAGACCCAAGAGCCCGACCGCACGGCGCGGGCGGAGGGTCCTGACACAGAGGAATTCCACCGAAGAGGGAAAACGCCCGGAGGGTGCTGTTTCGTCCGTACGGAGCTTGAGGAACCTCGGCCTTGAGTCTCCCGGGCTTGAAGGGCTGGGGCTGCCTGGTCCTGCCGTGGACAGGGGAAAGCTTCTCGCCGGTGTGTGGGCGGCCCGCCCTTCCCCTTCAGCCCTGCCCGTAGTCGCGCAGGTAGCGCAGGTGAGCGCGCTGGACTTCCTCGGGGCTGATCTCCTCGGGCTGGCCGAGCAACGAGGCAAAATACATGGTGCGCGCAGCATCCTCAACCATGACCGCGGCCTTTACCGCCTCCTCCGGGTTGCGCCCGAGGGTGAACACCCCGTGGTTCTTCAACAGAATTGCCGGGCTGCTCCCGATGTTGGCCACGATTTCCTGGCCGATCTCGTCCCCGCCCACTCGAGCGTACCCGCCGCAGGGGATGGCCCCCCCGAACTCATCGCATATCGCTGTGAGGCTCGGCGGGATGGGCCGGCCAAGGGCCGCGAAGGCTGTGGCGAACGTCGAGTGGGTGTGGACCACGCCGCCCACATCAGGCCGATGGCGGTAGACGTAGACGTGGGCGAACACATCGGACGACGGCTTGAGGGTTCCCTCCACGACTTTGCCCTGCAAGTCGACGACAACCATCTTGTCCTCCGTGAGGGTCTCGTAGCGCACTCCACTCGGTTTGATGACCACCAAGCCGGTGCCCTCGTCGCGGCCACTTACGTTCCCGCTGGTCCAAACCACCAGCCCGTTCCTCGGCAACTCCAGGTTCATCTGCCAGACAACTCGTTTCAGGTCCTCAAGCACGCCAGATCCTCCTGCAGGTTCCGCCCGCGCGCTCTCGTGCTCTCCAATCCCGGAGGCCCGCCAGCCCCTTGGCCCGGCCAGACGGTTCGCTGATGGGAGCGTTTCCCTGTCAGGGCGCCTGACTCCGGGGCGCACTTCAGGTGCGCCTACGCCTCGTGCAGTTCCCCGCTTCGCATCTCCTGTCGCATCGCTTTCAGCCGCTTCATCACGTCATTCTGTCCCCGGCCGAAGTAGTCGTGCAGCACGGTGTACTCCTGATACAACTGCCTGTAGAGGCGCTGGTTCAGAGCCGCCGGGACAAAGGCCCTCTTCTTCAGCCGTGGCATGCGCTCCGCGGCTTCCACAATCGAATCATACCCGCCCGCTGTCCGGCCCGCAGCGACCGCCGCGAACATGGCCGACCCCAGCGCCGGGGCCTGGCGCGAGGCCGTGACCTTGATCTCTTTCCCGGTCACATCGGCAAAGATCTGCATGAGCAACAGGTTCTTCTCCGGCAGCCCGCCACAGGCGACCAACTCATCCACGCGGACGCCGTTTCGCTCGAAGGCTTCGATGATCATGCGGGTTCCGTAGGCCGTGGCTTCGATGAGCGCCCGGTAGATTTCGGGTGCCTTGGTCGACAGGGTTGCCCCCAGAAGCATCCCGCTGAGATCGGCGTCGACCAGCACCGAGCGGTTGCCGTTCCACCAGTCCAGGGCGAGCAGCCCCGACTCCCCAGGCCGGAGCGTCGCGGCCTCCCTCTCCAACTGGCGGTGCAAGTCCCGCCCAGCCCGCCGGGCCGCAGCGTGATATTCGGGCGGGACGGCCGACTCAACAAACCAGGCAAAGATGTCGCCCACCCCCGACTGACCGGCCTCATAACCAAAAAGCCCGGGGATGATTCCGTCTTCCACCACGCCGCACATCCCCTCGACGGCCCGTTCCTCCGGCCCCAGGACCATGTGGCAAATGCTGGTCCCCATAATCATCACCATGCGTCCCGGTCCGGTCACCGTGGCAGCGGGAACGGACACATGAGCGTCAACGTTGGCCACGGCTACTGCCGTGCCCGCTCTCAGCCCCGTCCAGCGACTGGCCTGAGGGGTGAGGTTTCCGGCCCGCTGGCCCAGAGGGGTGATCCGTCGCGACATCTTGGCGTCTACGATGTTGGCCAGGCGAGAATCCAGCTCCGCAAAATACCGCTCCCCCGGGAACCCGTCCCGCTTCGACCACATGGCCTTGTAGCCTGCGGTGCAGGAGTTGCGGGTCTCCACCCCGCAAAGCTGCCAGACCACCCAGTCCGCGGCCTCGATCAGCCGATCCGCCGCCGAATAGATCTCGGGAGCCTCCTCCAAGATCTGCAGCGCCTTGGCGAAAAACCATTCCGAGGAGATCTTGCCCCCGTAACGCGAGAGCCAAGGTTCTCCCAGAGCCCGGGCGGTGGCATTGATCTTGTCCGCCTCCGGCTGTGCGGCATGGTGCTTCCACAGTTTCACCCAGGCATGCGGGTTGCGCCGGAACTCGGGGACCAGGCACAGCGGGGTCCCGTCCGCCCTCGTCGGCAGCATGGTGCAGGCCGTGAAATCGATCCCCACGCCGACGACATCATCCGGTTCCACCCCGGTCTGGCGCAGCAGTGCCGGGACCGCACGCTGAAACGTTCTCAAGTAGTCTTCCGGGTCCTGCAGCGCCCAATCCGGCTCCAGCCGGACCGGCCGCCCGGGAAGCGGAAGGGATTCGTCGATCACGGCGTTTCGATACACGTAGACCGAACTGGCAATCTCCCGCCCACTGCCTACCTCGACCAGGACCGCCCGCCCCGACTCAGTCCCAAAATCAACCCCGACGGTGTACTTTCGTCTACTCATCTCGTCCTCCGGCCATGATTCCGCGAAAGGCGACCGGGTTTTGTCCGCGCCCCTCGCCCTAGGTTATTTCCAGGATCGCCGGGCGCGGGAGGGTGCCTCCGTCCAGCGCCACCTGAATAGTGGGCCAGTCGGTGAGGGTGGTCAGAATCTCAGGTTCCCCCTGGCCGACCAGTTGAGTGTCTTCCATCTTGATTCCTTCAATGGATGGATTCCATGCAAAGGCCTGCCCGGCGCGGATGATCTCGGGGGAATCGGGCCGGGCCAGCCACTCCCGCGGCTCGTAGCCCGCCGGCCCTCCCTGGTGATGGCGGCGCCATTCCTCCGGGAAGCCCACCTCGCCATAGGCGGCTACGCCCTCGCGGAAGACGTCGCCCAGCGCCCGTCCCGGACGGGTCGCCCGGATCCATTGGGCATCGACCCGCGCGATGGCCTCCTGCCTCCGTGCCAGTTCGGCCGGCAGCTTCCCAAAGTGGACCAAGCGGGTCACGGAGCAAATCAGGCCCGCTTTTCGTCCGCAGACCACCAGCATGGCGTACCGCTCGAGGGTCTTGGCCGTTGGGAGGGGATGCCGGTATCGGTAGACGCGCTCATCGCTGGCGACCAGGTTGACAGTCGCTTGCACTCCCCGATTCTCGCACTCGCGCGAAAGTCCGGCCGCAATTTCCAGCTCGCTCTGGCCGGGCCGGACCCCTCGAGCAGCGGCGGAGATTGCCTGCGCACAGAGCTTGCCCAGCTCCCGGAAGCGCTGTTCCTCCGGAGGCGTGAGCTCCGCCCGGAGGTGCGCGACCTCCACGGACAGATCCACTGCCCCCTCTTCGGACTCGTCTGCTCCGAATGGCCCGGTCGGAAGAAGGGCCCGGAGCGCGTCCCGGTCTTCATGCCAGGGAGTGACACGCATCTCCCAACCCTGGGCTTCCAGCCCCTCCTCGTCGACCAAGCGCGGGGCCTCAATGTTGTTACAGATCACGACACGCGCCTGGGGTGTGACCAGCAGCGAGGCCTCGCCGAAGCTGGAGGCCTGGTTGACCTGCGAGCTAGCCCCGCAGGTCGCCCAGGCAAAGCTGCCGGCCCGGCGCAAATGCAAAGCTCCCAGGCCTCGCTCCTGAAGCAGGCGGAGAATCCGCTGCTGCTTGGTTTGGAATTCGTCCATGGTTTACATCCCCTGATCAGCCGCGGTATGGTTGTAGACCTCCCACCCCAGGTACTTGGACAGGGCCTCCTCAACGGCCGAAGCACTGCGCGACAGGTTGATCGCTACATGGTGTTCGAAGCCGTTCTCACAGATGTACCGCAGCAACTTCTGCAGGCGCGGGATCTGAACCACTCCATAGGCGCCGAACGTTTTCAGCGGGTCATTCGTCAAGGCCCCTTCACCCACGTAGGCCAGGATCCGCCCATTCATCTCGTCGGTCGACACCCGGCAAAACGTAAACGGGGAGGGACGCAATCTCCCCACTACCGTGCCGAAGCTGTTTTCCTTCCCGACCGTCCCGGCCAGGATGTTCTGGTAGCCCATCGCCGGAGCCTCGGAGGCCGAGGCGCTTTCCGTCATGAACATTTCCCGCGGAAGGTTGGAGCAGTGGAAGATTACCGCCCGGTCGGGATCCCCGCGGTAGTTGTTGTTCCAGTCCACGATGGCGCTGGGTTTCCCGGAAGCCAAGGCCAGTGCGTACATGCCGACGACCCCGGTAACGTCCGTTTCGCACGCGGAGGGCATGAGCCGGCTGCTCATCATGCTCATCAGAGCACAGGGCACCACCCCGTAGAACTCCACCAGGGAAGTCCAACATTGGATGGCGGTGGCGACCAGATCATTCGCGCTCGCCCATTCATCGATAACCACTCCCAGCTTGGCCATGCGCACCAGGGACTCGGGCGGCGTGCCCTGGGCGGGGACATAAGCTTTGAGGTCGGCCAGCTTGGACCTCACCTTGGCGTCTCCCTCCCCAAGTCGCGCAGCGCGCCCTAAGACCTCGGAAAGGTCCAAGGGTTCAATCGTGACCCCGGCCCGTTCCAGCAGCTTCTCGCTGAAGCGGACCGTATTGAAGGCGGCCGGTCGAGTCCCGACAGCGCCGATCCGGCTGCCTGGTAGCCCTCGCGCCACGCGGCAAACGCTGGCAAAGCGCTCCAGGTCCGCACGGAATTCGTCGCTTTCCGGGCTCATGGTGTGGAGGCGGGTCAGCGTATAGCGGATGCCGTACTGCGCCAGGTTATTGCAGACCGAGATCTTGCCGCAGAAGGAATCACGGCGGTCGTTCTCGGTCATCCGCTCAGGGTCATCGGGGAAGGCATGAATGAGGACCGGCACATCGAGGCCGGCCCAGCGCAGGGTGTTGGCCACGGCTCGCTCATCGCCGAAATTGGGAAGCGTGACCAGCACCCCAGCGATCTCGCGGCGGTGCTGCTGAAAGAGCTCCGCACATCGGTGGGCATCGGAGAGGGTCTCCACGCTGCCGAACTTCGTGTCTTCCGGCCCGAGGGCGATCACCTTCACGTGCTCCTCCGCCAGGATCCCCAACATCGTCTTCCGCCCCGTATCGCAAAGGTGATCGGGGAAAAAGCCGCGGTTTCCGACAATGACGCCGAGCGTGATGTCCGTGACCATCGTAGCCTCCTCAGCCGGCCGGGAAGCGGCGCAATGCTTCGGTCAGTTCTCTCCCGCCCATCCCCGACATCCTGCGCTCAATTCCAGGAACTTCTGATAGCGGGCGGCGTATTCCGTTCGGGCGCTGCGCCGAGGTTCAAAAAGGCGCTCCGCGCCCACCATTTGTGAGGCTCCCGCTTCCAGGCTGGGAAACACCCCATAACCCACGCCAGCGATGATGGCCGCTCCCAGCACCCCAGCCTCCGCCACCTGCGTGCGAAGCACCGGCCGTTCCAGGAGGTCCGCGCACAGTTGGAGCCACAGGTCGGAGCGGCTGCCGCCTCCAGAGGCCCTCAGCTCGCCCACCCGAATTCCGGCGGTGTCGACCGACTCCAGGCGCCGACGCAGGTCAAGGGTGACCCCCTCGATGATCCCCTTCAGGATCTCACCCCGGGGTGTCCCCGGCTCGACTCCGGCCAGGACTCCCTGGGCAGGGGGCGAGAATGCCTTGATCACCTTGCTCGGAGTCAAGTGGGGAACAAACTGCACCGAACTCGGGCCCTCCGGCATTTCGGCAAACAATCGTGAGTACACGTCCTCCCCTGTCTCTCGGGCCGCCTGCCACTCCGCCTGGGCGAATGCTCCGCGGAACCATCGGACCCAGGCGCCTCCCTGGTTGAAGATGAAGCAGACATACCTTCCCGGCGCGGCATGATGCTCGGTGTTTAGCCCTCGGCGGATCATGCTGGCGGCCGGAGGTCGCCTCCGGAAAACCGGCGTCACGCAGGTATAGGTGCCCATCCCGCAGGCGGCCTGCCCCTCCTCCAGGACGCCGCATCCAACCGCGCTCGCACACTGATCGTGGGCCCCGTTAATGATCCGCACCCCCTCCGGCAGCCCGAGCTCGGCCGCCAGGCCGACGGGCACGGTTCCCACGGCCTCTGTGCAACGTCTCGGCTCGGGGAACTTTGACGGGTCCAAGCCCGCCCGGCTCATCAGCTCCACCGACCAAGTCTCCCGCTCAAGATCGAAGAGCAAAGTTCGGTTGGCCAGCGAATAGTCCACCACTGGCTCGGCGCCCAACTTCCAGGCCACGTAGCTCCCCCATGGGAGGAATTTCTCGGTCCGATCGAAGATTGATCGCCGGTGGTCCCGGATCCAGAGCAGCTTGGTCAGGCCGTACTGGTTCCCCAAGGTGTTGCCATTGAGGGCGTAGAGGCGGGAGTCCCCAATCGGACGCTTTCCTCTCTCCAAGTATTCTGCGCCGCGCACATCCGAGTTGAGGATGGATGGGGCAAGGGCTTCCCCTTGGGGGCCCACGAGGACCATGGCCTCGCCCAAGGACGACACCGCCAAAGCTTTGACCGGATCGCGCTTGGCCTGGGAGACGGTACGAAGGATCAAGCGCCGGATCTGCCCCCAGGCCGCCTCCGCGTCAAGCTCAGCCCAGCCCGGCTCCGGTTGATGAAGTGCGCACTCCTCGTAAGCCGAAGCCAGGATTCTTCCCCGGTCCGAGATGACCGCCGCCTTCAGCCCGGTCGTGCCGACATCGATTCCCAGGAAACTCATCCCAGCGGTCCTGGCGCTTCTCCGGCAGCAGCTTCCTTCATCCAACCGCGGGCGCGGATGCCCTCCGGAGCATGCCGGGCGCGACCTCAGCGGCCGCCTCTCCCGGTTGGGCCGCGACCGCCGCGCCGCGAAATCCCCTCTTGCTTCCCGGAATCTCGGCCGCCCGGGTCCTGGCCCAGCCCGGGGTCCCCCACGTCCCGCGGCAAACCGCCCTCATGCAAGAGGGCCATCAGGATGCGAACCCTGCGGGCCGGATCCGGCGCGGAGAAGACGTTCCGTCCATACACCAGGCCGGAGATGCCTCGCTGGAGGACGGCCTGCGTCTGGCGGACCATGTCCTTCTCCTCCATCACGGCCCCGCCCAGGATCAGCAACGGCTTGCCTGAGGCGGCCTCCACGAGGCAGTCGACCTCTTGCGGATTCCCCGTGCGGTCGCTCTTGATCAGGTCCGCTCCCAGTTCCACGGCCTGGCGCACAAGCGAACCGAGATGCCCGACTTCGCCGCTGGGTTCGCACATCCCCGAGCGACGCGAGCGACGCATGTGTCGCGTTTCCACCATGAGAGGCATCCCATAGCGCTCACAACAGGCACGCAGCAGACTGAGGTTTCTCAGGCACTGTTCCCGGATCCCGGCCGGGTCAGGGAGATCCAAGAGATTGGCGACCACACCAACGGCGTCCGCGCGCACCGCCTGCTCCAGGGCCCCCTCCAGGAGGTTGCAGAAGAGGGGATCAGGACCGGGGCGCGAGTAGAGGCTGGTCACATCGGCGCGCACAAGCAGCGAGGGTTTGGATCGCCCGGGAAATTCCTGCAACCAATGCGCCTGCCCCGGACCCAAGAGGATCGCGTCCGGAAGCGATTGCGCCACCACTCGGACCGCGGCCCCCAGATTCTCCAACCCTTGGTAAGCGCGAGGCTCCCCGGTCGACCCGTGATCGAGGGCGACCACCAGACATTTCCCGTCCTGCCCGAAGAGCCGGTTGAGACGTGCGGTTTGGCTAATCACATCTTTCCCCCCAAGGCCGCAGACGAATGGGACCTGGACGGCTCAAGCAGAAGGCGAATATCCCTCTTGGCCAAGGGCCACCTCGATGAAGGCAAGCATGTTCGCGAGGGGGACATCGCCTTCGACGTCGTGCGCCGGCGCAAAGATATAGCTCCCCGGGCGGCCGAGTTCGATCAGCCGCCGAGATTCGCGGCGCACCTCCTCTGGCGTTCCGTAGGCCAGGGTCCTTTGGGTGGACAGCCCTCCGTGAAAGGCCCAGCGTCCCCGGTACCGGGAAAGGAGCGAAGTGACGTCCATGACCTCCGGCTGGAACGGGTTGAAGCAGTTGACACCGATTTCGATCAGGTCGTCGAACAACTCGTCGACATCTCCGCAGGAGTGGATCATCACGAATCGGCCTGCCTCACGGACGACGGCGTACATTCGCGCCAGCACCGGCCGGATGAACTCGCGCCATAGGACGGGTCCCATCTGCAGTCCGCGCTGCTGCCCCCAATCATCCCCGAAGTACACCGCATCAATGTCGTACTTCAGGGCCTCGCGGATCTGGGCGATGTTGTAGTCCGCAATGCGGCTCAGGAGCTCGCGCACAAACTCGGGATGATCGTAGAAGTCCATGAGCAAATTGGTGAGGCCGCGCAGGGTCCAGGCCCGCTCATACAGGGAGAACCCAATTTGGAAGACCCGGAACCGGTCGCCGTAGCGGCGGATGCGATCGGGAATGTCGGCGAAAAAGCGCGCGTCCAGGGGGTTGGGGAAATCGTACCCCCGCAGGGTCGGCTCAGGCAGGCGGCAGCCCTTCACA
Organism: Anaerolineales bacterium; assembly: GCA_049511715.1. Lineage (GTDB taxonomy): Bacteria > Chloroflexota > Anaerolineae > Anaerolineales > RBG-16-64-43 > JBEKHT01. The sequence goes on along the minus strand of JBEKXU010000003.1, from coordinate 90,349 downwards.
ATCCCGATGTCCCGGTCTACGCTGCGGTCCCAAACGACCCCAAACACATCCTGGACACAGTTCGCCCCGAGCTCTGTGAAGAAACCAATATCGCTCCCCAGCTTGAGCAGATGATTCTGAAGGGCCGGCTCGAGATCGCTCGTCCCGAAATGCTCCTGAAGCTTGACTTTGGCCTCGTACGTGAATCCGAACGACCAGGGCACGTAGAGCGGCCGCTCCCCCAGGAAAACCTGCTTCACCACGTCCCGTTTGGTCATGCATGACCTCCCATGGGTCTTCGGGACCTCGCAGGCTACCAAGGCTCCAAGGGGGCACGGGCTAGACTTTGGTCGAACTGAAGCGCACGACCAGCATCGGGGCCACCCAGAGCGTGTTCTCCTCCGGTGCAGCCGACTCTCCGCGGCTGGCGCGGATCATCTCAGCGATGTGATGCACGGCCATCCCTCCCAGTTGGCGCAGTTCCTGCCGGACGGTCGTCAGCGGCGGCCAGAAATACGCGCACTCCGGGATGTCATCAAAGCCCACAACGCCCAGGTCGGCGGGAACCCGCAGGCTGCGGTGATGCGCGGCTTGCAAGACGCCCAGGGCCATTTGGTCGTTCCCGGCGAATACGGCATCCATTTCAGAAAACCGCTCGGCCAGGGAGGAGAACCCCTGCTCGCCGCTGGAGGCAGTCCAATCGCCCTCAAAGACCTGGCGCTCATCCGCCTGCAGCCCTGCCGCCAGAAGGGAGTCCCGCCATCCCCGCCTGCGCTCACGCGCCTCCCACCAAGTCAGCGGCCCGGTGATCAGGCCGATATGCCGGTACCCCTGAGAGAGCAGGTGATCCGTGGCCAGCCGCCCGCCCTCAAAGTTGTCCACAGAGACAACGGGCAGACTGCTGGAGGCGTGCATGCTCAGAAACACGATCGGGACGGGGAGATGCGGACTTTCCCTCCGGAGCCAGTTGCGGTTCGAGCCGATCTCCGGCACCGCCCAAATGATCCCATCCACCTGACGGGAGAGCAGGCTGTTGAGCGCCGGCTCTGCATTGTCCAGCTGGGGCTGCGGGAGAAGATGGAGCAGGATCGAGTAACCCAGCTCGCTGGCCTGGCGCTCGATCCCGACTAGGGTGCCTGCAGGGCCAAAATACTCCAGCCCCGTCGCGACCACCCCCAGGGTGTAGCTGCGACGATGCACCAGACTCCGCGCCAGCACATTCGGCTGGTAGCCCAGTTCCGAAACCACCTGCTGCACACGGAGTCGCGTTCCGGGGGCGACGGCCGGAACGTTGTTGATCACCCGCGAGACGGTCTGAGCCGACACGCGCGCCTGACTGGCCACCTGCCGCAGGGTCACATGCCTTCGCTCTCCCGCGCGATCCATACGTCGCATTCTCCTCCTCGGTTCCCGCAGCCGGTTTGCGCGCGGGGGCCGGTCGAATCGCCTGGCTAGGTGTCCCCCAGGGAAAGGGAGGAATAGGGCGTTTGGACAATCGTGTTGACCATCGCCCAGAAGTTTTCCAGGGGAGTATCAAGCTGAACATTGTGGGTCGGTCCAATCACCAGACCGCCGTGCCGCCCGAGCGTCCGCAGGCGTGCCCGCACCTCATTCGCCACGTCGGAGGGGCTTCCAAACGGCAGGGTCCGCTGAATATCGATCGACCCCCAGAAGCACAGGCGCGTCCCGTATCGCCGGGCCAACCCCTCCAGATCCAGGACGGCCGGCTGGACTGGGTTCAGGACGTCCACTCCGATTTCAATCAACTCCGGAATGACGGGCTCGATCCAGCCGTCCGAGTGGTAGGCGACCTTGAGTTGCGGGTTGACCGCCTTCAGGGTCGCAATGATGGCTGCCAGGCGCGGTTTGAGAAACCTGCGCCAGAGCTGCGGCGACAGGAGCATGGAGGATTGGGATCCTACGTCATCTCCCAGCCAGATCATATCCGCGCCCAGTTCCACCAGTCGCCGCGCGACCTCCTGGTGATAACGAAAAGGAAAATCCAGGACTTGCTCCGCCAGTTCCGGATTGAGCAGGAAATCCATCAACAGCTGCTCATAGCCGCGCAGCGCCCACGCGCACTCGAAAACCGTGGTCACGACGACGCCCACGATCCAATATTCCTGGGACAATTCCCGCACCACCCGCGAGAAATCGGCATACAGCGCCGGACGGATCGGATCCGGCGGCCGATAGCCTTGGATGGCGGTGTCCTCCGCTAGAGGATGACCCGCGGGTTCCGTGTACCTTCCCGTCCCAAAGCGGGTCGCATATTCGACCGTTTTCCAGCGTACTCCCCACTCGTCCAGGTACGAATCGCAGTGCTCATAGCCGGGCTGGTAGTAGGAATTCACCCAGCCCACCGAGGAGAGGAGCATATCCTCATCGAGGGCCCGCTCCAGCTCATAGGTGTTGCCGCCCCCGTGCGGGTTGTGACTGCCGCTCCCCCGGGCCCGCAGGTCCGTTTCGAGCCGCGCGGCGAACTCGGGCGTGAAACTGATCTGCATCGGGCAGCGATCCGGGATCTCGTGGCTGAGCGCCGCCAGGACCCGATCCCGGTGCTTCACGCCGAACCTCCCTGGCGAGCCGCCAGCCCCTTTCCCGATGATGCGCCCCCCCCTTCCTGGAACCCCGAGGTCCTGTAGCGACCGTAGGATCGCGCGGTGTCAAAGGCCGCCACGATGTTCTCAGGAGGGACAAAAGCCTGAATGTTGTGGACCGCGGCAAAGACAAATCCCCCTCCGGGAGCCAGGTCGTCGATGCGGCGCCTGACCTCGTCGGCCACCTGCTCAGGCGTCCCAAACGGCAAGACCCCCTGGGTGTCCACGCCGCCGCCCCAAAAGACAATATCCTTCCCGAATTCCGCCTTCAGCGTTTTCGTGTTCATCCCGCGGGCGGATACCTGGACGGGATTGAGGATGTCAAATCCCAGTTCGATCAGGTCGGGGATCAGTTCGCGGCTGGCACCGCAGCTGTGGTAGAAGAGTTTGGCCTCCGTCTTCCGCTTGATCGCCTCCACCAGCCGTCGTTGCTTGGGCTTGATCATCGTGCGGTACAAGTCGGGCCGAATGAGCCAGCCGTTCTGTCCGCACAGATCGTCCCAGTACGTGAAGACCTGCAGGTAGGGCCCCACCTGTTCCAGATAGCGATCGCAGGACTCGACATACAGGTCCGTGATCCCCTCCATCAGCCGGTCCGCAAATTTCGGTTCTGTGACCAGTGCCTCAAAGAAATTTTGCAAACCCATGGTTCGGGCTGGCTGCTCAAAGATGCCTCCCCCAATGATGGCACTCCCGACCAGGGCAAAATCCGTTTTTTCGGAAAGGGACCGGGCCTGGTCGCGCAGCTGGGTGAGGTAGGTCTCCGGGTCAGGCCGCGGCCACGAGTAGCGGTCCAGAGCCTCCAGGGTGGGGGCCCGGATGGGGAAATCCACCCAGTCGAAGTAAAGCCCACCCTCCTTGGGCATGTGGAGTTTCGAACCCCAGCGGTCAATGAAGGCGAAGTAGTTCCCCTCCTCGAAGATTTCCACCCCGGGAGCGGTGGCGGCCGGAAGCTGGACGAGCCGAAAGTCCACCGCAAAGCGTTCCAGAAAAGCCTCGTCGACATAGGGCAGCTGCTGGACATAGTCCAGCATGCGAATCTCTTCCAGAGGCATATTCAGGTACTTCTTGAGGGCGATATAGGTTGGGCGCACGATCGAGGAGACGATCGTCGCCCCCAGGTCAATGGGCACTCGGTCGGGTTCCCGGTGGTTGAGGGCCAGCCAAACACGTTCGCGCGAGTTCATCGGCCTTCGGCCTCCGGGCTCCGGCGCGGGAATTGCGGTCTAGAGCATGCGGGATGATTGCGCGATGTTGACCGGCACACTTTCCTGGATTCCCCAGTGTCGCCTAGGCCAGCCTCCTCTGCAGCACAGCCTGCAGCGCCACCGAAACCACGATGATGGCACCGTAGATGAATTGGGTCCAGTAGGCCGTCCAGCCGGCGGCAACGATGCCGGGGTCGATAATCGCAATGATGAAGGAGCCCACGAAAGTCCCAAAAATGGTTCCGGTCCCGCCGAAGACCGACGTGCCGCCCAGGAACACCGAGGCCAGCGTGTTCAGCAGGTACCCCTCGCCGAGCGTTGGCCACAGGAAAAGGAGCCCCGCGCTGACGACGAAGCCGGCAAAGGCCGAGATCACTCCCACGAGGGTGAAGGCCAGGATCTTTGTTCGGCCCGTGTCCACCCCCATCAGGTTGGCGCTTTCCGTGTTGTCGCCGGTCAGGTAGACATGGGCTCCAAACTTATGGCGGTTCAGGAACCACCAGGTGGCCACGGCGAACAAGATCATCCAAACGAAATCCACCGGGATCTTGCCGAACAAGTAGCCGTCCAGAACAGGGTACAGCACCGTCGACTGAACCACGGTCATGCCGAGCCCCTCGCCGTTGGTCACCACCAGCACCGCCCCCCGCCAGAAGTACTGGGTTCCCAGCGTCGCCACCAGCGAGGGGATTCCCAGGTGCACCACGATCCACCCGTTCAGATAGCCGGCCACGAGCCCCGCCACAAGGCAGGCCACAAAGCCCAGGTAGACCGCGAGGATGGGATTGGTCCGGTTAAGTGCCAAGAAGACCAAGTCGTAAGCGGCCATGCCCCAGGCCATGATGGAACAAAAGGACAGGTCAATTTCCTTGGCGATGATCACCAGGGTTAGAGGAATCGCCATCAGGGCATAGTATGGGGTGGTCACCATCAGGGCGTTATAGATGTCGTAGTGCCCAAAGGTCCTGGGAGACCGCCAGTAGAAGAACGCCCAGATAACCACCAAGACCAGCACGATCGCGATCTGCAGGGCGTACTTTCGAAGGGTCCGGCCGATCCTGGAGCTCGACGCGACGGGAGATATGGGACTCGCTTCCGCGGCTGAATTCATGGCACCTGCTCTCTATTTCTCAGGCAACGGAATTGTGGTTTTCGAGGCTTCCGGTTTGGGCGACCATTTCAAGCCGGCTAATGAGCTGGTCGAGCGTCAGCTCGTCCTTCTTGAACTCCCCGGCCACCGCTCCCCGGTCCAGGACCACGATGCGGTCGGCAATGGGGTGAACATGGAAGATGTTGTGATCGATGAAGATGGCTGCCTTCCCCGCCTGCTTGATGCCCCGCACGAAGTCAGTGCATTTGCGCGTTTCGGACAAAGACAGCCCCATGGTGGGTTCGTCGAGGATGATCAGTTCGGCGTGGAAATAGAGCGCGCGTGTGATCGCCACGCCCTGGCGCTCGCCACCGGAGAATGCGCCCACTACCGAATCAGGGGTCACGGCCGCCGAGGTGAAACCCATGGCGGTCATCATCAGCCTCTGGGTTTCCGACTTCATTGCCTTCAGGTCGAGCACACCCCAGCGGTTGGCCAGCTCGCGGCCCATGAAAATGTTCCGCCACAAGGAATGCAGCTCCGAAAGGGCTCTTTCCTGATACACCACCTCGATGCCCAGGTCGCGGGCCTTGGCCACAGAGAGGCGGTCAATTTTCGTTCCTTTCAAGTAGATCTCCCCGCCCGGGTCCGGCTGGTAATACCCTGTCAGGATCTTGACCAGGGTCGATTTGCCCGCGCCATTGTCCCCCAGGAGCCCCACGATCTCATTCGGGCCCACCTCAAAGTTCACGTTCCGCAGTGCGGCCACCTCTCCAAAGGTCTTGGAGATTCCTTTCATCTGAACAACCGCCGCCGGGTTCATCCGACTGCCTCCGTACCCTCTAAAAAAAGAGACCTGACAGGTCTCCTCGACCTGTCAGGTCTCCGCACGTTCTCACCGAATATTCTGGGCCGCCAGAGGAGCATCTGTAGCTACATTATCCTTGTCCACGAAGCCCGCTCCGGTGTCGATATACAGGCCGGAGAAGCCGTAGACCTTGGTGAGGCAGATTTGCAGGATCGGCAGGTAGCCTTGCAGCCACTCCTGCTGATCAATCACCAGGCCCGTCCAGCCGCCCTGGATGGCCGCGACCGTTGCCGGCGACATGTCGAACCCTGCAACATCAATATCGCCCGGTTTCTTGCCGGCCGCTGACAGGTAGGTCTGCGCTGTGGCGGTCAAGCCGCCATGGTCCGTCACCACCAGTTTGACGTCCGGGTGCGCGGAGACATAGGCCACAAAGGTAGACGTTCCCGCCGATGGATCCGCGTTGGTCGCGGAGTCGATCTCAATGTAGTCCACCGTCAGGCCGGCCGCCTTGAGCGCGTCGATCACGCCCTTAGTGCGCAGCCCGCGGGTCGGTTGAGACAGCAGCCCCCAGACCATGGCGCGATCGCCGGCCTTGAGGTTGTAGTACGAGACCGCTTTGTTGCCCAAAGCCTGCCCAGCCGCATAGAGGTCCGCACCGACGTAACCAAAACCCGCCGAGGCGTATTTCGCCTCCACAGTGGGCAGCGGGGTGTTCTGGCTGGTGACGATGATTCCCTTGGATTCTGCGGCGTCGATGAGCGGATCGAAGGAGGTGTCACCAGGATGCCCCATTACCGCGATCCCGTCCGGTTTGGTTGCCGCCGCCGCTTGGAATTGCGACAGCATCGTCTCGGGATCCCAGTTGGACCATTCGTACTGAACCGTGGGTCCCAGGTCGGCCGCCGCCTGCACGGCGCCGTTGTAGACATTGACTGCGAAAACCCCTCCCTCAGGCCCGCCTGGGAAGAACACGATGTTCACGCCCTTGCACCACATTGGGGTGGACTTGGCCGCAGCGGACACGCCTGTGGCCGCTGGCGCTGCTGGCGCCGCCGCCGGAGCGCAGGCGGAGACGACCATCGCCAACAAGACCACAACCCCGACAATGGTCCCCATATTCCTTACGGTCCGAGCACGCATCTTTTCCTCCTTGTGATTCTCATTCAGCCTCGTGCCTGGCCGCAGTCGAACGCGGCCAAGCCCTGCCGATTCTAATTACAACCTGCTGGGAACTGAATTCGCTTGGCGATGGTTTTCCAAGAAGAAGCCCCTTCCCATAGACCTGAGGGGGGTCCTAGGCAACTGCTGGGGGGCTGAAAGATAGCGCCTCACATGCGCGGCCCAGCGCCTTCTGCCTCAAGACCCGGCGGGCGCCTTCATGGACAGCCTCCTGGCACCTCCTTCCTCCCGCCTCCGGACATCCTCTGGGGGAGTTCACGTCGTGGCGGGACCGCTCTTGAGATCGACGGGGGAACTGCAAAAAGAATGGCTGGGCACCTACCTGAACCTATGCACGCCAACTTTGATAACGATAACATCCTCGGGCGGTCACAGGGGGCATGTCAAGTGACATTCGGCCCCCCCCAGGCGCCCGCGGCAGACGAAGGAACCTGGGCTGGATTTCGAGCTCAGCAATTTGCACACCCGGGCTCCGATTGCCATCCAAAAGCCCGACCCCCGGTCGTGTGCGCCGAAGCGCCAATCCGCCCCGGACACGGTCCACAGCACCGATCACCGCGACTGAGAGCCCCAAGGGCATTAACCTTCCGCGCAGAGCTGCAATCCTTCGGCGGTTCGGGTCTGCAACCCACTCCCCGCCAGTCACGCCCTGGCGGCATCATGAATTGGGCGGAGGCTGGGCAACGGTTCGACGGCCTCACCCGGTTTTTCCTCCGCTCGACCCCGGAGCCAGCTTGTAGTGAACATCCGGCAGCTCTCTCAGCGTCTGGGCAGCATCTTCCGGCGTCAAGTCCCGCTGGGGCTCGGCGAACATCTCATACCCCACCAGGAATTTCCTGACGGTCGCCGATCTCAACAGGGGCGGATAGAAGTGCAGGTGGAGCTGCCAGTGCGGGCTACCCTGCCCGGTCCCAGGCCCGCCATGCCAGCCCATCGTGTACGGGAACGGGCACAAAAAGAGATTGTCGTAACGGACTAATACCCCCTTCAACACCTGCGCCAGGGATTGTTCCTCCTCGCGTGTCAAGTCCGCCAGGCTGCTCCTTGGCTGGAGGGGAACAAGCAGAAGTTCAAAGGGCCAGACAGCCCAATACGGGACGACGGCGATCCAATACTTGCTGGCGAGCACGGTCCGGACTTTCTCCTTTAACTCTTGGCGAGCGTAATCCAGCAACAGGCACGTCCTGTGAATGGCCAGGTAGTCTCGCTGGGCTTCGTCCTCCTTGGCCGGCGTGCTCGGCAGAACCGATCCCGCCCAGACCTGACCATGGGGATGAGGGCAAGAGCAGCCCATGATCTCACCCCGGTTCTCGAAGATCTGCACCCATCGATGCCTCTGCCCAAGCTCCTCAATCTGCTGCTTCCACACCTCGATCACGGGCACGATTTCCTCCTCGCTCATTTCTCCAAGCGATAGGTCGTGCCGGGGCGAGTAGCAGATCACGCGACAAGTTCCCGTTTCTGACTCGGCAAGGAAGAGAGGGGGCCGTCCCTCCACCCCGTCACTCGACTCTCCGGTCAAAGCGGGATAGTCATTTTCAAACACGTAGGTTGACCGATATCTTGGGTTCACCTTCCCGCTGGTTCTGCGATTGCCTGGGCATAGGTAGCAGTCTGGATCGAAGGGCGGCCCTCCCTTGACCTCAGCCGGCTCCACTTGCCCGCGCCACGGCCGGCTCAGGCGTTGGGGTGAGACGAGAACCCACTCTCCTGTCAGCGGGTTCCACCGACGATGGGGAACGGATCCCTTGGCAACCTCCTCGGGGCCCATGTCAGCCTCCTTCGACGTCAAGCCCTGACCCCTGCGATCAGGCAACAACCATCGCCGGGTCTTCCCGAGACCAGAAACCCTTTCCCGGGAGCAGGCGGGATCGCGACACCTCTCAATTCCAGAAAGCGACGGGGGCCGCGTCGATGCACTGGCTGAGCCCACAGAACGTGAAAGAGGCGCTGCCACGGGCCCCTCCCCCGGATCGCCTTTGCCTTCATGGTGATTCTATGCCAGATCATCCGTGTGGGTTCCAGAACCCAGGCCTCTGCGGACCTCGGTTTGGAGCGCAAGACGAGGGCCGGGGTTCCGGTGCCAAGCGGCCGAGGTATCAGGATCGGATCGGTCGGTGTCGCCCAAGCCGGTAGGCTACGCAACCTGTCGCTTGGCCCCTGGTGGGGTGTTACAAGGAATTTGGTCCAGTTCGAGCACAAGAGGGGACAATTCGAGAGGACGACTTCCCTCATTCACTGGAAGTCACTTCATATAATTAATCGGGGCCACAAAGCCAGGGGCAGTAACAGTCGCTCGGCCCCTGGCCCGAGGTCAAAGTCCGCCACAACGAAGGAAAGGCCTGCCGCGGGAGTTCATGCGGAGCCTGAGATCATGGGCTGCTCGGGGTCGCCAAGGCCAGGTCAAAGTCGTATTCCAGCCGGATATTGTCCTGGACGCTGAGCACGATAAAGGCCTTGGGCGGCTGCATCCCGAAATCCTCAAACTTGAACGCGGTCGTCGCCTTGCCGATAAGCTGGGAGCCTTGCAACTGAGCCGTCACATCCCATGTCGCCGGGCGAGTCACCCCGTGGATCGTGAGATTACCGCTCAGCTGGAAGGTTACCTGCCCGCTGGTGGGCAGAGGGACGCTCAGGCCCTGCTGCCCGGAGGGGACGAAGTCCGCGCTGGGAAACTGAGCGGTCTGAAGAGTGTTGCGCTGGATGTACCCGTCGCGGCCCCGGCTGTCCGAGGTCAAGTTGGTCAGGCTAACCTTGAAATCTGATTGTTCAGCGTCGATCTTGCCGTCCGGGGAAATAACCAACTGCCCGCTGACCTGGTTCGTTGTGCCGACCGCGTCACTGGGAAAATTGCGGCTTGCCAGTTGCTCCGTTACCGTGTAATGAGCTTCATTCCCGCTGGGCGCAAGAACGAACCTCAGATCCCCGTTGGGAACTGGAGCGGAGGCGGTCAAAGTGGGGAACGCCAGAGAGGGCATGGAAGTGGGCAAGAGTATCGGCCCAAAGGTTGCCGAGGGAACGACGGGAGCGGAGGTTTGTGTGGGCGCAACTGGGGTAACCGCCGGAGAACAGGCGGCTGCCAAGAGTGAAAAGGTTGCCCCGAACGCAATCAACACTCCGAGCCTCCAATGGATGGGTTGTCTCTTTTGCATGCTATGGCCTCCGGATGGATTTGGATGGATTTAGTCTATATTGAGATCCTTAGGGGAAGATGAAACCACCTCGTTGAAAACCATCATTCTTGGACCGAGTCGCCCTCCTCTTGCTCCCCCACAACCCAAATCCAATCCGACACTTAGGTCGCAAATGAAATCCTTCCCCTGGGGAACGAACAAGCAAGTGGCAATTCCTGCCGGGGGAATCACTCGGAGCGCCCCCGCGTTGAACGGCGAAATCCACTAGGCCGGATCTCCAATAGGGTCTGAGGCAAATCGCTTCCGGCCTCACCGCCGCTCCGCCCCCAGGCCGTCGATCGAACTAGGGGGAGACCCGTTTCCCCAGTTGACCTTGAAGGAATTGGCCGAGCAGGCTGAGGCTTCCAGCCTGAAGGCTGGCCAGGGAGGCCTGATTGATACGCTGGTTGAATTCCTGGGTGGAGAGATCCTGAGGGGTAGACGCGTAGTCCAGGTAGGCAAAGAAATTGCGCGCCCAGAAAAAGGAGACGAAGTCCATCCGGGAGGCATCCGCCAGATCGATCATGTCCAGGACGAATCGTTCATCACTCGGGCTCCAGAAGGACCACACATCCCGGTTCATGATCTTCTGCATGTCTCCCAGCCCGTTCCCTAGCTCGGCTGGCGAGGCCTTGTAAAGCCAGCATTCGCTGATGGTCACGCCTTTCCCGGCCGCATGAGCCTCCTGAGCGTAGTCCAGCGCGCGATCCAGGTACAACCCATTCGGGCCCAGCGGATAGATGTGCAGATCGATGTAATCCAAGCCCGGGATGCTCATCGCTTCGCTCATGAAGGCGGGATCCTCCCAAGTTCCCGTGCCCGCACCCACCTTCAGGCCGCTCGAGCGGTCGACCTTGGACGACGCGTCCTGCAGGAACGCACCCCAGACGGCCGGGGTAATCTGGAAGCCCGTCAGCGCCGCGTCCGTGGTCGGCTCATTGGCCAGGGTCAAGTAATCCGGACGCACCTGGGTTGCAATAAGAAGCAACTGGTCCTCCAGCCCTTGAAAAAAGCTGTCCCGGGTGTATTGGGACCAGTCCACATGCACCGTGGAGTAGGGAGTGCCGGAGAAGATGGCTCCGCTCTCGACGAGCACCCGCATGCCTCTCTCATGGCATTCCAATACGATTTCCTTGTAGAAGTTGAGATAGTCCGCCGACCGAGGAAAGCTTGGGCTCAGCAGCGGAAACTTGATGGCCACGACCACACCCTCGACCCCGAGAGCCTGGAGCCGGTCGAGGAGGGTTCGATTGAGGTTCATCATCTGCGGGGTGAGCAGAGCCTCGCCCAAATTGCCGTTGGCATACAGAAGATCGGTTGCGAAAACCGTGCTGCCTTGGGAATGATCCCAAGACGCGTTCAGCCTCGCTTCGAAGTCACCCAGCTGGGTGCCCAGGAGATCATTGAGAGGCGCATACCCCGGGGGGATTGGCGGAGGCGTCGGCGGCGCGAGGCGAGATTGGATCTGCGCGACGGTCGGGGCCGCAATCGTCGCCTCGCTGGTCGCTGCGCCCACGGAGCCCGTCGCGCGCAGCCGCGAAAAGGCACACGCCAAACCCAGAGCCCAGAGGAGCAGAAGGAGAAGTGCAATTCGACGGGTCGCAGCTCCCATGGGGTTCCTTCGCCTCCTTTGCCGAGCAGGAATGGGCAAAATTGAGGATCCCCCACGCCGGGCGCTCAGAGTGACCCTTTCCGCTCTCAAACCTGCCAAAGGTTTTCGCCAATGCCGGACGATATTTTGACCGCCGCCTGCCGAGCCGCCATGGGGGGATGACCCCACCGGAAGGCATCGGTCCCGCAGGCAAACTCACGAGGCTCCAGCCCAGTGTACCCGCGAATCAGTCTTAAGCAACCAAATTGCCCGCCTCCCGAAAACGAAGGAAGCTGGTGCCGAGGTCAGCGGCCGCAGAATGGCCATCGGCCCGTCGTGACGATCCTCGGCTCGCTGCGGGCCTGCCGGACGGGCCGGAGGGTCATGAGGAGACAATACTCGGGGAGGAGAAGGGAAATGGAAAGCCCACCAAGGAGTTGTAGGACAGCCCGCGGGGTCCCATTGGGAAAACGATCAGCGGACGGGGACTTGGTGGTTGAGCTCTGCGAGCTGACCTGCTTCCGCGAACAGAAAGATGCTCAGCCCAAGCAGCATCGACGGCAAGCCGGGGCTTGGCCAACGCAGGGAGAAGACAATGGGGGAAAGAACCAGCCACGCGCCCAGCAAACAAGCGAGGCTATCCAGAATCATCAAAAGCTCGCCCTTGGAAGTACGTATCCTATGCGTCCATTTCGGGGGGAGGACCTGGAAACAAAGGCGGCGGTCCGGGGCAGCTGCTAATCGAAGGGCGGCAACCTCAACCGCCAGGAGCCAACCGCCCGCCAAGAGAGCATTCGCCCGGTCAGGCCGCGCCATCGAGCTTCCTGCCCAAGACGGTGAGACAGAGGCGAGGGCACCCAAGAGGATGAGGCCCGCATGCAGGATCCTGGACCAGTTTCCCCACGGATCCCTCGAGATTGCGCGGGCAACCGCGAGTTCAGCCGGGGTGCCGATCGGATTCAGCTCGGATTCTCTGCGGGCAATATCCATGGGGTCTCCTTATCAACCCAACTCACCCTTGGACCCATCCCGATCGGAGAACGTTGCTGATCGCCCCAGGGGGTTGGAGGAATAGGCTGGTTCTGCTCTTTTTCAGAGCATTGCGGAGGTTGCCAACTTCGCGGCAAGAATTGGGGCAGAGAGGTCAAGGATGTGTCAAAGGGGGTCGAAAACCCAAACGATGGCCGCGGAAAGCCGCTTCATTTTCACTGGAAGTTGCCGGAAGAGGCAAACCTCGTTCCCCACCCGAACCAGCGGGAACCTCTCCCCCGGGGCATGTGGCGACCAGCACGCCTGGGCCCGCCTACGTTAGAGTCCGCCAACGGTACCCGACGCCCGGCTCGGTGATGATGAATCGAGGGCGGGAGGGATCGGCTTCGATCTTGCGGCGCAGGTTGCTCACATTGACCCGGAGCACATGCGCATCGGCCCCGTATTCGGATCCCCAGATTTCCTTGAGCAGGTGCCGATGCGTGACGACCTTGTCCGCATTCCGAACCAGGACTTTCAGCAGGTCGTACTCCGTCGGGGTGAGTTGAAGCTCGCGGCCCGACACGGTCACAATTCTGCGCCCCAAGTCGACCGTGAGATCGCCGCTGGTGTAGATCGGTTCGTCGGCTAGGGGGGCGCTGTGCCTCAGGGCGGCCCGCATGCGCGCGGTCAACTCTCCCAGGCCGAAAGGCTTGGTGAGGTAGTCGTCGGCCCCCGCTTCGAAGGCTGCGATCTTGACCTCCTCTTGGCCGCGGACCGAAAGGATGATGATTGGCGTCTGGCACCATTCCCGGAGCCTCCGGGTGACCTCGACCCCCTCCAGGTCAGGCAGGCCGAGGTCCAGGATTATCAGGTCGGGACGGTGGGCAACGACCTCTGTGAGCGCCTCCTCCCCCGTGGACGCCTCGAAAACCATGTACCCTTGAGAGCCCAGGGAGACACGCAGGAAGCGCCGGATGGCCGGCTCGTCGTCAACGACCAGGACCCGTGCGCCCGAATCCGTCACGGGGCCCCCTGGGAGACTCCAGGCTGGGACGGGCTCAGGGGAAGAGTGAAGGTGATGATGGTTCCGCCCGCGGGACGGTCCGCGGCCGAGATGGATCCACCATGCGCCTCGACAATCCCCTTGCAAATGGATAGACCCAACCCTGTTCCCGTGACGCTTTCGGGGCGATGGACCCGGTAGAACTTGTCGAAGACACGACCTAGATCCTCGGCGGGAATGCCCAAGCCTTGGTCGGCGACCTGCACCTCGAGTCGGGTCCCGACCGTGCGGGCGTGGATTTCAATGGGCGCGTCTCGGGGCGAGTACTTCATCGCGTTGTCGAGCACGTTGACCAGGACCTGGACAATCAGGACGAAGTCCATCGGGACCAGGGGCAGATCGGAGGGAATATCGACCTTCACCGGTCGAACGGACAGCCGGTTCCCAAGCTGATCAAGCGCCGCCCCAACAACGTCCTGAACGTCGGAAGGAACCTCGGCGACCCTCATGGCTCCCGCCTCAAGCCGTGTCATGTCCAGAAGGTTTCCCACCAGGCGATTGAGCCTCTCGGCCTCCTCTAGCGCGTTCTCAGCCAGGGCCTGCCGGGCCGAGGCGTCGACAGGCTCGGGGTCTTCGGTCAGGGCGCTGAGGGCGCCGGTGATGGCCACCAGGGGGGTCCGCAGGTCATGGGAGATGGAATTGAGCAACGCGTTCTGAAGCTTCTCGGTGGCTTGCAGAAGCTCGGCCTCGTGAGCCGAATCGGCGAGTTGGGCCCGCTCGATCGCCTGAGCCGACTGGCTGGCGAAGGCCTCCATCAGCCGCTGCTGTTCCGAGGTCAGGTACCGCTGGCGGGTGTCGGGACCCTTTAATCCCAGAACGCCCACCACCCCGCGCGAGGTCTTCAGAGGAACATAGCGAAGGTCCGCGGCGGGGAGCGTGTTTGTTCCCAGCCCTGCTGGTTCGCCGTGGCGGTACACCCAGTCGGCGACGGCCAACTCCGCCTCGTTTAACGCGAGGCCTCCGGTAGACCCCCGGGACACCAAGCCTCCAGGCTCTGCAACCAGAATGCATGATTTGCGCTGGAAGGTCTGCTCCAAGTGTTTGAGCACCACCTTTACGGTCCCCTCGAGGCCGTAGGTGGTGGCCAGGTCGCGGCTCAGAGCGTAAAGCTCTGCCGTCTGCGCTTCCCGCCGACGGGCCGCCTCCGATTGCCGGCGAACCTGAATCGCCAGGGTGCTGATCACCTGGCTCACCACGAAGAAACCGACGAAGGTCAAGATGTACTCCGCGTCCGCCACGTGGAGAGTCAGTTGAGGAGAAATGAAAAAGTGGTCAAAGGCCAGGACGCTCAGCACCGAGGCCACGATCGAGGGACCCCGCCCCAAATAGACCGCTGTGACGACGACCGCTACTAGGTAGAGCATCACCAGATTGACAGGGGAGATCATGGGAGCGATGGGGAAGCTGGCCAGCGTGGCCGCGGCCACCAGGACGAGACTCAGCAGGTACCGCCGCAAAGGCCGGTGGGGGAGCCAGTCACGTGTTCCCTGGACGGCGGGGGGTGGCTGGGGCTCTCCACTGATGAGATAGACGTCGATAGCTCCACTGGATCGAGCGAGCTGGTCCACGACGGAGCCCCGCAGGAAATCCTGCCAGCGCGCCCGCAGCGGCTTCCCGACAATCACCTTGCTGATATTGTGAGACCGCGCGTAGGCGAGGATCGTCCCTGCAATCGACTGGCCGGGAATCGTGACAACCTTGGCGCCCAACTCCTCGGCCAGATGAAGCATTCGCGCGACGCGATCGCGGCGCTCCGGGGAGAGAGGAGGCCCCTCCGCGGCTTCGACATTGAGAGCGAACCATTCCGCGTTCAGCTCGTCCGCGAGATGCCGCGCCGAGCGAACCAACCGCTCCGCCAGCGAGCTGGAACTGACGCAGACCAGGAGGCGTTCGCCCGCCGGCCAGGGGCCGGGGATCGACCGGGTCGTCATGTAGGCCCGCATCTGCTCATCGACACGCTCTGCGGCTCGCCGCAGCGTCATTTCTCGCAGAGCCGTGAGATTACCCAGCCGGAAAAACCTGTTGATGGCGCGGGCGGCCTGCTCCGATACGTAGACCTTGCCCTCCCTCAGGCGCTCCTGAAGTTCCTCCGGAGGCAGGTCGATCACTTTGATTTCGGCCGCCTCGTCCAGCACCTTGTCAGGGACTGTCTCCAGGACGACGACCCCTGTGATCTGCGCAACAACATCGTTGAGGCTTTCCAAGTGCTGGATGTTGAGGGTTGTATAGACATCAATCCCCGCCCCCAGCAGTTCCTCAATATCCTGGTAACGCTTCGGGTGACGGCTGCCAGGAGCATTGCTGTGAGCGAATTCATCGACCAGCGCAAGTTGGGGGTGACGGGCAAGGACGGCGTCCAGGTCCATCTCCTTGAGAACCGTGCCCCGGTACTCTGCTTGCTTGCGAGGCACGATCTCCAGGCCCGGGAGCAAAGCCTCCGTTTCCGGCCGACCGTGCGTCTCTACATAGCCGACAACAAGGTCCACTCCCTCGGCCTGGCGCTGCCGCGCCGCCTCAAGCATGGCGTAAGTCTTGCCGACGCCCGCAGCATAGCCCACGAACAGGTTGAGCTTGCCGCGGGTGCGCTGCGCCTCATCGGCCTGGACGCGCGCCAGCAGGTCATCCGGGTTGGGTCGATCCAGTTGTGAACTCATGGTGGCGGCCAAGAACGAGCTGAGACTGCGCCAGGGCTCCTCGCCCGGCCCCCCCTGGGAATTGGGGACCCACCAAGCCAGGGAACAAGCCTGCGGTGGACGGCCTCTTACCCGCCCTCCTCCCCGCGGAAGGCTTGGATGCCGACTATTGTAGCGCGTCCAGAGCCAAGTTGAGCTCCAGGACATTAACCCGGGGTTCCCCCAGGATCCAGAATTGCCGGCCTTGGGTATGCTCCTGAACGAGAGCACGAACCGACTGGTCGGAGAGCCCGCGGGCCCGAGCGATCCGAGGCACCTGATAGAGAGCGGCGGCGACGCTGATGTCAGGATCAAGACCGCTTCCCGAGGAAGTTACCAGATCGACCGGTATGGGAAGCGAGTTGCCCGGGTCCGCTTTTCGCAAGTCGCCAATCCGGGCCTGAACTTCGGCCACCAGAGCCGGGTTAGTGGGCCCCAGGTTGGAGCCCGACGAGGAGGAGGCATTGTAGGGGAAGGGGCTGGTAGCGGACAGGCGGCCCCAAAAGTACTGGGGGGCGTCGAACGGCTGCCCGATTAAGGCGGACCCCACGACTCGGCCCTGATCGAGGAGAACGCTGCCGTTGGCCTGATGGGGGAAAACGAGCTGCGCGATTCCCGTAACGACCACGGGGTAGACGATCCCAAGAAGGATCGAAAGCAGGAGAAAGAGGACCAAAAGGGGTTTCAATTGCTCGAGCATCCTGTCGCGGCCGAACGGCCTTGCCTCCAGATTATGTTCTTCTGCCCCATGCGGGCCGCTGCAATCTCTCCGCCGGGGTCCCGCGGATCTAGACCAAGTGAAAGGCCACCAGGAGCATGTCAATGAGCTTGATGCCGATGAAGGGTGCGATCAATCCCCCCACCCCGTAGAGCAGCAGGTTATCGCGCAGGATGCGCGCCGCCCCCAGCGCCCGGTAGGGAACCCCGCGCAGAGCTAAGGGAATAAGGGCGACAATGATCAGGGCATTGAAGATCACAGCCGAGAGAATCGCACTTTCCGGCGTCGCCAGGCGCATGAAGTTCAGAGCCTCCAGAACTGGATAAGTCGAGGCAAATGCCGCCGGGATAATAGCAAAGTACTTGGAAACGTCGTTCGCGATGCTAAAGGTGGTCAGCGCTCCCCGCGTCATGAGCAGTTGCTTCCCAATCTCCACAATCTCAATCAGCTTGGTGGGGTTGCTGTCCAGGTCCACCATGTTGGCGGCCTCGCGCGCTGGTTGGGTGCCGGTGTTCATCGCTACGGCCACGTCGGCTTGAGCCAGGGCCGGAGCATCATTCGTCCCGTCGCCGGTCATCCCGACCAAGCGTCCTCCGCCCTGGTACTCTCGAATTAGCTTCAGCTTGGCCTCCGGCGTCGCCTGGGCCAAGAAGTCGTCCACCCCGGCCTCCGCCGCAATCGCCGCCGCAGTCAACGGGTTGTCTCCGGTGATCATGATCGTTTTGATCCCCATCTTGCGCAGCTGCGCGAAGCGCTCCTTGATTCCTCCCTTGACGACATCCTTGAGCCGGACCGCCCCCAAGGCCTGGCCGTTGCGGGCCACAACCAGTGGGGTGCCCCCATCGCGGCTGATGCGAGCCACCGTTTCCTCCAGGTCGGAAGGCATCTTCCGGCCAGCTTGGTCGATCAAGCGGCCGATCGCATCGGGTGCTCCCTTGCGGATGCTCGTGCCATCCAGGTCCACGCCACTCATCCGGGTTTGTGCGGTAAAAGGCACGAAGCGCATCCCTTGGGGGGAATCTGGGCCCGCTCCCACCGTCCGGCCCCTCAGCCCGTATTTCTCCTTGGCTAGGACTACGATGCTGCGCCCCTCCGGGGTTTCGTCCGCAAGGGACGCCAGTTGGGAGGCCTCGGCCAGGTCGCGTATCTCCACCCCCTTCGCTGGGACGAACTCCACCGCCTGGCGGTTCCCCAGGGTAATCGTCCCGGTCTTGTCCAGGAGCAGAATGTCGACGTCGCCGGCCGCTTCCACGGCTCGCCCCGAGAGCGCAATCACGTTGCGCTGGATCAGCCGATCCATTCCAGCGATACCGATCGCCGAGAGAAGGCCACCGATCGTGGTCGGGATCAGGCACACCAAGAGGGCCACGAGAACCGTGATCGTGATCGGGGTTCCCTGGCCGGCTACGCTGACGCTGTAGAGGGAATAGGGCAAGAGGGTCGCGCAGACCGACAGAAAAATGATGGTGAAGGCCGAAAGGAGAATGTTCAGGGCAATCTCATTCGGCGTCTTCTGGCGCCGCGCCCCCTCCACCAGATCGATCATGCGATCCAGGAATCCCTCTCCGGGACTAGCCGTGACGCGCACGATCAGCCAGTCCGAGAGAAGCCGGGTCCCTCCGGTGACCGCGCTGCGGTCCCCCCCCGATTCGCGGATAACCGGCGCGCTTTCGCCTGTGACCGCGCTCTCGTCCACGGAGGCGATGCCCTCGACCACCTCTCCATCAGCAGGAACGACCTCTCCCGCCTCGACCAGGAAGACGTCCTCCTTGCGCAGGGCGGTGGAGGGAACAAACTCAAACCCGCTGGTACGCTCCGGCTTGCGCAGCTTCTTGGCTTTTGTTTCCTGGCGGGTCCTGCGAAGGGCCTCAGCCTGAGCCTTGCCGCGCCCCTCCGCGACCGCCTCCGCAAAGTTGGCGAACAGCACCGTGAACCAGAGCCATACGGCGATGGCCCCGATAAAAGCGCCAGGGGCTTCGCCTTTGCCGAACAGCCCCTCGACCCATAGGGCCGTGGTCAGGACGCTCCCTACCTCCACCACAAACATCACGGGGTTACGCACCATCCAGCGAGGATTGAGCTTGCGGAAAGCGTCCCCTGCCGCCCGCAGGTAGAGGTCCCGACCGAATGATGGTGCCTTGCCTGTCCGAGCTGTCATTTCCTGATCCCTTTGCTAACCGAAGATCATCAGGTGCTCAACGATCGGGCCGAGTGCTAGAGCCGGGATGAAGCTGAGCGCGGCCACAATCACCACCACGGCAACCAGCCACGCAACGAATAGCGGCGTATGGGTGGGCAGAGTACCCGCACTGGGAGGGACCTTCTTTTTCTGCACTAAGGATCCGGCCAGCGCCAGTGCGAACACCTTCAGCCAATAGCGCCCCATGAGCATGGCGAATCCCGTAGAAACATTGTAGAAGAAGGTATCGGCGCCCAGGCCGGCAAATGCGCTCCCATTGTTGTTGGCCGTGGAGGAGAAGGCGTAGAGGATCTCGCTGAACCCGTGGGGGCCTGGGTTGAAGGCGCCCGCGCGGCCTGCCGGAACCGCAACCGCCACCGCGGTGCCAGCCAGCACGACGACCACGGGGGTGAGCACCATGAGCGAAGCCATTTTCATTTCAAAGGCTTCGATCTTCTTGCCCAGATACTCCGGTGTCCGCCCCACCATGAGGCCAGCGACGAAGACCGCCACGATCACAAATGCCAGCATCCCGTACAATCCCGAGCCCACACCGCCATAGATGATCTCGCCAAGCTGCATCATCCACATCGGTACCAGACCGCCCAGGGGCATAAAGGAGTCGTGCATGGAATTCACCGACCCGTTGGAAACCGCCGTGGTGATCGTCGCCCAGAGGGCGGAGTTGACCGAACCGAAGCGCACCTCTTTTCCCTCCATGTTCCCGCCGGACTGGTAAGCACTGGCGCGCTGGTCCACTCCCAGGGAAGAGAGGATCGGGTTCCCGGCCTGCTCGGACCATACCGCTACCGCCAGCAGGGTCACGAGAATGAACGCCATCGCGGCCGAGATCGCCCAGCCCTCCCGGCGATCCCCCACCATTCGCCCGAAAGTGAAACAAAGGGAAACGGGAATCAGGATGATCGCGAGCACTTCCAGGAAATTCGAAAAGGGGGTCGGGTTCTCAAAGGGATGGGCTGAGTTGACGTTGAAAAACCCGCCGCCGTTGGAACCCAGCTGCTTGATGGCAATCTGCGAAGCCGCCGGTCCAAGAGGCAGCAACTGGCTGGTGGCCTCCTGGGTTACGGTCTCGGGTTGGCCATTTGCGCCGAGGACGGCATTCCCATTCGCGTCGACCTTGGGCTGCTGGTAGGAAACGGGCTGGAGGAGTGGGACCTGCCGATAAGGCCCGAAACTCTGTACCACGCCCTGGGAGACGAGCGCCAGCGCCAGCAGAAAGGAAAGCGGGAGCAGGACGTAGAGCGTTCCCCGAACCAAGTCCACCCAGAAGTTGCCGATTGTCTTGGCCGAATTGCGAACCAGGGCGCGAATGAGAGCCACCAGGATCGCCATCCCTGCCGCCGCGGACATGAAGTTCTGGACGGCCAGGGCGAGCATTTGGGTGAGGTAGCTCATCGTGGTTTCGCCGCCGTAGGCCTGCCAGTTGGTGTTGGTGGCAAAACTCACCGCCGTGTTCCACGATAGGTCCGGCGGCACCCCAGGAAGGCCCTGAGGATTGAGCGGGAGAACACCCTGCAGTCGCTGGATCCCGTAGACCACCAGCAGGGCGAGGAGATTGAAGAGGAGCACGGCGATCGCGTAAACTTTCCAGTCCATCTCGGCATCGGTTCGAACGCCCGAGGCCCGATAAAGAAGGCGCTCCACCGGACCCAGGATGGGGTCCAGGAAAGTCCTCTTTCCCTCATAGACGTGAGCCATGTAGGCGCCGAGCGGAGCCGCCAGCGCGAACAGAACGACCAGGAAGAGGCCGAGCTGCAGGAAATCCGCTAGGTTCATCCGAACCACTCCGGTTTAACGAGCGCCAGCACGAGGTAGACAAATAGAGCCAGGGTCAGGAGGCCCGAGATGACGTAGCGCACGTTCACGGTTTTTTCTCCATTAGGTTGTCGCAAGCCACAAGGATCCCTCCGATGAGGATCCAGAAGAAGAGAGACAAGCCAATGAACAAGAGATCTAACATCGCAATGCTCTCCGTGGGGAAAGCCCCCAGTTCCACAGTATAAGAGTATAGCCGGGGAGGCGTCAAGAAAAAGACAAGGAAACCTAAGGGCACGTCCGAAAGCCGTCCGGGTTCGGCTCTGCCCATGCACCGGAGGGGGCATCGTCAAGGCTGACGTGGAGGGGAACCATCTGCGCGACACGGATCAGGTGACCTTTCGTTCTGACCGATCCGTGGGCCTGAGTACTTGGGCCGCATGTGAGATTCGGACATACAACCCGGCCGGAATTGGCCGAGGAGGCGTTTCCCCCTCCTTGAGGGGGCCTAAGTTTCACCCCTCAGCCCGCGTTCCCCGTCGGACTAGGGGAGACCAAAAAGGCCGTGATAGGCGGAGCTGTCTGCATCCCAGGCACGAGACCCGCAAATTCGCGAGGCGGGGCTTAGCCACACTCTGGCGTGATCGGTCCTGTGGGTCCTCGGCCGGGAGGAGGGGATCAGATTGAACTGCCCGAGACTGTTCCCCGCGGACTGATGAGGCGCATGAATTCTTCGACAACCCTCGGGTCAAAATGGGATCCGGACTGGCTGCGGATGTGATCCGAGGCCATTTCCGCGGACCAAGCAGGTCGGAAAGGCCTGTCCGAGGTTAAGGCGTCCCAGACGTCCACGATCGCAAAGGCCCGAGCGGGCATGGGAATCCGCTCTCCGCAAAGGCCCTGTGGATATCCGCTACCATCCCACTTCTCATGATGGCAATAGGGGATGTCCAAGACCGGCCGGAGGAAGTCGATGGGGGCAAGCAACTCGTAGGCATAGACCGGATGTTTGCGCATGGTCTCCCATTCCTCGTGGGTGAGAGGGCCGGGTTTGAGCAGAATGCGGTCGGGAACCCCCATGATGCCGACGTCATGCAACAAGGCACCCCTACGCACGTGCTCAAGCCGGTCCGGTTCGATCCCCAAGGCCTGGGCGATCTGGAGAGTCATTTCCGTTACCCTGCGCGTGTGGCCTTCGACCCCGGGATCACGCAGGTCGAGAGCCTGGGACCATCCTTCCAGGGTCTCGTCATAGGCAAGAGTCAAGGATAGGTTGGCACGCTGGAGTTCGGCGAATTGGGCGGCGTTGTCGATCGCCAGAGCGGCGTCCCCCGCCAGCAGGTTGAGGAACTCCATCCATTCCGGCTCGGCACCCAATTTGGACCGCTGAAAGATCTCCAGGATTCCTTTGAGTTGCCCTTTCGCAATCAGCGGAACCCCGATGTAGGAGGCGAATCCCTCCTGGGCAATCAGCGTAGCGCGGCGCGGGGCGTCCCTGTTTTCATTCAGGTCCCGAATGACGACCGCATGCCGCTCGAGTGCCGCCCTGCCTGCATGCCCTTCTCCCAGCCGCAGGCGAGAATGCTGAAGTGCGCTGGTCTTGAACCCCCTGCCCGCCGCGTATTCCAGGATTTGCAGTTGAG
Organism: Anaerolineales bacterium; assembly: GCA_049511715.1. GTDB lineage: Bacteria > Chloroflexota > Anaerolineae > Anaerolineales > RBG-16-64-43 > JBEKHT01. Next base: position 67,695 of record JBEKXU010000003.1, on the reverse strand, counting down.
AAGAGAACATCAGGATATCGGCGGCATCGACATGTATCTGTGAGGTTATCTGGTCCAAGAGAACGCTTAAGGTCACGCGGAGATCCAAGCTGGCGGTGACAGCCATGTCGACGGCATGCAAACCCGAAAGGCGCTCCATCCCGCGGCGGGTCTGCTCTTCGGCAGACCTTCTGCCTGTCAGATTGCGGGCAATTCCTTGCCAGCCCACGGCCTTCCCATCATGCACGATCCCCTGGAGATTAATTTCCAGGGGGATGCGCGTGCCATCTCGCGCCACCATCTCCAGGCAGAGGAGATCTGATCCTCCTGAGGCGAGCAGGCTCTCCGCGGCTTTTCGGGCCCTCCCCTGATGTTCCGGAGCTATGATTGCCAGGGGGCGGGATCCAAGCGCCTCCTGCCAGGCGTATCCACTCGCGCGTTCGGCGGCGGGATTCATTTCCAGCAGGCGGCCTTCCCGATCCAAGCGGAAGACCAGGTCGGAGGCGCGGTCGAAGACCTCTCGAAATCTGGCTTCGCGCCCCTCGCCCGCCTGCGTAACGAGATGACGGTCACGCCGTCCCTTGGCTTCATGCAGCTCCCGCCCGAGGGCTGTCGACAGGTGCTCAAGCTGGTCCTTCCTCAAGCAATCCTGAGCTCCGGCGCGCATCGCCTGTGGCACGGTTCCCTCTCCGATCCCGTTGGAGACGAACAGGAAGGGGAGGTCCCCCGACCGCTCTCTCACGAGTCGGAGCGTGGCCAAAGGGTCGATCGTAGTCGTGGAATCGTCGCAGACGACCGCATCCCATTCATTCTCTTCCAAGGCCAATAGCGTCTCAGAAAGGGTGGCGGCGCGCCCTATGACAAGATCGGCATGATCTCGACGGATCTCGCCCTCGATCAAAAGGGCATCTTTCGCATCGTGTGCGATGATCAGAATTCGCATGACGAGTCAGCCAAGAGGCGAGGGGATAGCCAGGGCAATTGAGGAGATTCGAATGATGCGCACCCTGGGCCATTCTTTCCCGTGTCGAAGACACCTCACACCCCAGAAGCGCCTCTCCTGGTGCAGTGGCCCGCGCCCCCCGACGCCTTCTGGAGCTACAGAAGGAAGACTGCTTGCTCGTGCCGCCCATTCCTGGAGACGGCGCGCCCCCCTTCCCCATTCCATGAGATCTCTGCTCGGGTCACCGAATCTGGTACAAAGCAGGGGTTGCAGGAGACGCGCCATACGGACCGTCCCTCCACTCCCCTCATGCCAAGCCCGCTCGTGGAAAGTGCTAACGAGAGCAAACCGCGAGCCCTTCGCCACGAAGCCTGGCGCCAACAGGCGTGAGCAGAAAGTCCGCACGGCAAGAGGCCATCAGAGTCACACCATTGCCCATGACCAAACCGGCAAAGCGGGTTGCGCGAATGCCCCCAATCTCAATTGGCATGACTTCATGCCTTGCCTGGGCCTGGCAGGAAGCAGATCTCCTCTGCCTGCAGTTAAGCGATTTGAGTCTTGGCGTGACAGCTACATTTCACGTTCCCTTGAGGCTCCGCCCCGATAGGTCACTGCCCCTTCCAAAGATCGACCCCGAATCTTGGAGGCAACCTCTGCTGGATCATCCTGTTGCAGGCCCCTGTTCCCGCTTCCACAGGATATTGGCCCGCCACGGCTCGGTTGCGCGCGGCGGGTCCCCTGCCCCGACCCGATCCACAGGGCATGGGCCGAGTGCGAGAACACGACGTTGTAAGCAAACGGGGATGCAACAGTCCAGCGACGAGGGCGGAGGCGGTCGACCGGCAGGCTGGGAGAGGTCCGCCCGAGCCCATGACGAGGCCAATCCCAAAACCCATCAGGCAACCAAAAGCGAGAAATCCGTCCGGCTTGGACTTGGCATCCTCTGGAAGCGATATTCCCATCCGCTTTGCCCAAAGGGAAAGGATGGGCCTCCGTCCAGGATTTGAAAGCCCTTTCCGAACTCAAACGGATTGAGGCCAAAGAGAGCGGCAAGGAGTCACCGGAGGAACGGCACCCATGGCGCCCCCGGCCAAATAGTCTGCGCGCGACCTAAAGGCGCAAGTGATCCGCGAAGCCGGTCGGCCGGGTGGCATGCGCATCCGACCACTGTGCGTCAGGCGTGAGGTCCAGCCGGGGCGGTTCGATCCGTGGCAGGAAGCGGGCAAGCGGACGATGGTCGAATCGCTTGGAAGGTAGATGGGATTTCGCAACCGCACGCAAAAAGGGGCAGGCTTGAGACATAGGGATACCGCGTTGGGCGGTCCCTGGGCACACCCCGCTCCCAACCCGGGTTGGAACTCCCAAGCCTCCTGAAGAACTATCGACGCCCTCAAAAAGAACTGGTTGGACGGAACGCTCGAGGGACTGTCCTGGTCAGTTTGCCGCTGGAGTCGACGCCGGCGAAATTCCCCCCGACAGGTCAGACAACGCATCGCGCTGTCAAGATGAAGACCAAGCCCGCACCGGAACGCTGGGTCCTGCCAGCCACTTGCGCGAAACCGCGGGTGGCCATCTTTCTTGCCGCGTGCCGCGATCGCCAATGCCTTCCCGTCGCTCCTGACGCAATAGCCTAGCGAGCGGCAACTTGGATGTCAGTCGGCATAAGCCCCAGGAGTCGGAAGGGCCAGGGACCGGGCAAGACGCTCCGGTTTCACGGTCGCCAACGCACGACGCGCCCTTTCGATTTCATCCCTGCTGCCCTGGGCGACGACGAGGCTCAGGTGGTCCCGCAGCGCGTATTCATAGGACCGAATTTCGTTCGGCGTCAAACCCAGGGAGGCCCAGGGCACAAGCCATTGGCCGCTGCCGGGCTCCGCTGCCCGTCCCCCCATTGTGATGCTCAGTGTCTCGGCCATCGGCCCGACGACCAGAACGGGACCCAACCCCTTGGGCCGCAAGATAACTCCGCCGTAGAGATAGCCCAGAGCGCCGCCGATGGCCGCGTCTATCCCGCTCCCCGGATGAATCCCGACCCTGGTGGATCCATCGACATGGCTGGCCCGAGCTTCCTGGACAATGACAGAAACTTGCCGTTCCGGGAACCTGGCGCGCTGCAATGAGCTGATTGCTTGCTCGGCGGATGCGATCGATCTGTACGCCCCTATGAGAACCAAGTCAGACATTCTTTCTCCTCCGTGTCGCCGCCGGCCTCGCTTGCCCAGCGATCCGCGGTTTGCCGATCCTCAAGGCAACCGCCCGCCCCTGTAGGGCCGGATTAAGCACCCCCCGCTGGCTACTGCACAGTGATGCTCAAGAACATGCCCGCCTCGTAATCCCCCTTCAGATGGCTGGCCATTTCCAGCTGTGCCGGAGGATAGGCTTTGGCAAAAGTGTATTGGAACCGAACGGTCTTGCCCGGGTCGATTCCCGATCCGCCAATTCCGGCCACCAGCTCCTTTTGCACTTCCTGCGCCGCGACCGGCCCTGCTGCGGTCGGGGGCATGATGTCCAGTTGATGGGCCAGTCCCCCCTCGTTGCTCGCCACGAAGACGTAAGGGACTCCCACCTGGAAGGTGGTTACTGAAGAAATGATCGAGTAATCCTGAAGGGTGACATCGACTTCGGTTGCCTGGGGCCTCGGTGGGGCTCCTCCGCACCCAGCCAGGATCAAGGCCACCAAGGCAACAAGCACGCCCGAGACGGGCACCCTCCTCGTTGATACCTCCATTAGGATCGTCCCTTCCCCGGCGAGCTTTGCCAGCGTTTTCAGCATAGGACGACCAAGCGCAAATGTCCTTATCCAACGATGTCACGCTCCTTAAGACAATCTAATAATCGGCTGCGCCTTCACTTATCACGCAAGGTCGGGATCGTTAGGAGGGCGCGTCTCCGCCCGGGCAACCCCACCACGATGGATGCGTCCTCGCGCAAAGTCCTCGACTTTCCCTGGAGAGTCCGAGATCAGGAACTCGGGGAGGTCCCAACTCTCCCCGGATGCTCCCCCTCTCAAGATCGTGGATTCGGCCTCTTGTGCAGGGTCTTGTGGAGCGCACGCGATTTCATTTCCCTGGGTGATCTCGAGGGTTTCGGAATCATCTGGACGATTGGGCCAGGCCCTCTGAGCAGGCACGTCATATCCTTCCCGGCGACCCGCTCGCCTGGACGCCGAACGGACGCGGAAGCTCTCTCTGCAGAGGCCCTTGAAATGGGGGCCCGACCCCCTTGGAGGATCCTGACGGGGCTCCACGCCGATGGGAGTGGCCAAGGGCGGGGGTGTTGCCCGACTCCCTGCGGCTTGCACGGATTGTGGAAGGGAAGACTAGCTGGGAGAGTCCTGCTCCTTTGCGGCAGCTAGGAGGATGGAGCCTCGATCGAGGAAGGTTTCGCCCCCTAAACTCACGCAAGTTCCCAGTCGTGCGATCAACTCCGGTTCAGCCAACCCAACCCAGGCCGGGACCCTCCAGTCTCCCAGGTCGGCCAAAAAGGAGTTTCTCCGATGGACAGGCCAGAATAGAGAAAAACCGGCCAAAAAGGCCGGCGACAGGAGCACGGGCGAAAGCGGGAGGCGAAAGCCTCTTGCCGACAAGGCTCGCGCGGACTGCTGCTTCCACATTGGGTGCTATGGATCCGCAGGCGACCGGGAAGGAGCCACCCTTGGACCCCCCGATGCTCGTGCGGGGGCTCAAAACCGGGACTAGATCTTCTGCCGACCCCCAAAGCCATCCTGGCGCCCATGCCAGAACCTAACGTCATCTTCTCCGAAGCGCCAGCACAGAAACACTTCACGACCTTCGCGCAGGGCCGGAAAATCCACAAGCCCCTGGTTGATGTCCTTGATCAAAGCCCCCGTGGCTAGAACCTGATGGACGAGATGATCCAAGCGGATGAATTCCGGCTCCATTCGGCTTGCCTCGGTGTTGCCACCATTGCCGGTGGAATGTTCGATGGCAGGCCACACCTCTGGATGTCGGGCCACGATCCGGTCTCGGATTTCCAGAATCTCCTTGATCCAGGGTCGGATCCGGATGAGAGTCCGATTTGCCTCCTCGACGCTGAAGTGCCTCGGCACCGTTTTTCCTCGTGAACTCACTCTTGATCCCTCGGCCAGCACAGCCCGAGGCAGCTTGGGGTCGACTATACCATTTTCAGCCACCAGGGCTGCCCTTGAGCCATCAGGTCTGACCTGTCACCCGTCCTGGGAGGAGAAGGCGGAGCCCGGGCCATCCGCTCCGTGCTCGGGAGTGGCCTCTGCAGGAGCCCCACCAAAGGCGATTCCATGGAACCTACTCGAGGAGATCATTTCATTCTCCGCCCTTTGTTCTCCGTGGAACTTGCAACTCACACCCTTCTAATGGCGATGGCCCAGGACCCGTCGTAGAATGCCCATCATCTCGTATTCAATGGTGTCTCTGAGGGCCGATAGACCTCTCAGGATGAGGAGGAAACATGGGATTAACGGTGCCGGTGATTGCGCTGCTTGGGGCCCTCGTGGTTGTGGCCGCAGGGAGTCTGGTGCAACGGGGCGGCCGAGAGTTGGCAAAGATACCCGTGGAAGACGAGCCTCAGGAGGAAGACTAAGCAGAGCTCCAAAGTCGAGAGGCAATGGCACCTCTCGACTTTGCCTCACCCTTAGGGTCGGCAGCGAAACAACTGAGCGCAATGGCCTGATATTGGGCGGGCATCCTGGGTTCCGGGCTCGCCTTTTTTTGTTCCGTGGCAAGCGAGGCGAGGCGTCCTGTGGAAGAAGGCCATGCCCAGGGGGCTGGAAGACCCGTTCCGGTCGTTCGGTTGAGTCCGCTCTCTCGAAACGGCGGGCTCCCATGTTATGATGCCAGAAAATACGCTTTCGGCGGCTATTCGCGAAGCCCGGAGCATGGGCGCCTGGAGCGAGACCAGGCGGCCCTGCCTGATAGTCGGAGCGGCCTTTCACGATGGCGGCCCGACCGTCGAGACGACTGCGCCGGAGCAGACCCTGCGAATCGGGAGACGACAGAGGAAAAATCGCTTCCTTTCACAAGTCGTCCGGGTTCTCGAGGCCGCTCGTCTTCATCATCCGACAAGGCTATTCTCCTTCTGGCGCAAATGCGAAAAGGCCCTGCTCTAGGAAGGGAAACGGGGACACGGATGGACGTCAAGATAAGCATGCAACCGCTGGCGTTGCTGAAGCCCGAAGCGCTGATCGTTCCGGTGTTCGAGGGCTCGGCGTTGGCCGGTCTGAGCCTGGAGGCGGACCGCCTCCTTGCGGGAGAAATACAGAGGCTCATCAACAAGGGCCTTGTGCGCGGCGTGACTAATGAAGTCACCCCCATCTTCCCACCGGACACTGTGGGGATCCCCCGCCTCATCCTTATCGGGCTGGGCCGAGAGAGCGACTGCCATCCGGGTCGGTGCCGAGAAGCAGCGGGAACAGCCTGCCAGCGGGCCCGCGACCTGGGGGCGACCTCGATCGCTCTGCCCCCCTTCCTGCCCTTGCAAGGAAAGAACCTGGCGGAGGGCTATGTCCAGGCAACGGTGGAAGGGGCGATCCTCGGCCTCTACGAATTCAATCAGCATCGGACCACGGCCTCAGAGCACCCGCAGGTGCGGCTGATTGAGCTTCTTCTCTCTGATGACGCGAAGGCCCCGTCCCATTCGCGGGCTGCTCGCACAGGCGAAATCCTGGCTCGCGCGACGAACCTCGCCCGCGATTGGGTCAATGAACCCGCTAACCAGATGACTCCGCAAATCCTCGCCAACACGGCTCTTCGACTCGCGGAGCAGTTCGGGTTGCAGGCCCATGTCCTCGGCCGAAAAGAGATGGAAACGGAAGGCATGGGTGCGCTCCTAGGGGTGACTCGCGGCAGCAACGAGCCTCCCACCATGGCGATTCTGGAACATCACCCGGGAGCAGGGGAACCTCTCGTATTTGTTGGAAAGGGGATTACATTTGACAGCGGCGGGATCAGCCTCAAGCCGGGTCTGGACATGCAGGAGATGAAGAGCGATATGGCCGGTGCTGCCGCGGTGATTGCCTCGATGACGGCCATCGCCCAACTCGAATTGCCCCTCCATGTCGTGGGGCTGGCTCCCGCCTGCGAGAACTTGCCCTCCGGCAGCTCCTACAAGCCCAGTGATTTGCTTAGGGCGCTTAATGGCAAGACGATCGAGGTGATCTCAACGGATGCCGAGGGGCGCTTGATTCTGGCCGATGCCCTAAGCTATGCCTCGCGCTACAAGCCGGCCGCCGTGGTGGACATCGCCACGCTCACGGGGGCTTGCGTCACCGCCCTGGGTCAGGATGTGGCCGCTGGACTCTTCAGCAACAGCGAACCGCTCCTGGCCAAGCTCCGTGCGGCCGGGGAGTTGGCTGGCGAGAAGCTGTGGCCGCTTCCCTTGTACGAGGAGTATCGTGAGAAGATCAAGAGCTCTGTTGCGGATATCAAGAACAGCGGAGGCCGGATGGGAGGCGTGGGAACCTCCGCAGCGTTCCTGCGCGAGTTTACCTCGTACCCGTGGGCCCATCTGGACATCGCCGGCGTGGCTTTGCGAGAGAACCCCAATGGGTTCCTCTCCAAAGGAGCCACAGGGTTTGGGGTCCGCACCCTGGCGGAGTTTGCGCGAGCATGGGCAACCTCCACTTGACCCTGTTGGGGAACCGCCTGGACCAACGCTGCGGCCTGGGTCCTGGCGGGCCACGAGGCTTCTGCGGACCCGAAGATTTCAGGAGAGACTTCCATGAGCCAAAGTTCTGTCGTCATCGGTCAACCAGCGCCCGACTTTGCCCTCGCCAGCGACCAGGGAGGCGTGGTCAAACTTTCGGAGTTCTTGGGAAAGCGGGTCGTTCTCTACTTCTACCCCAAGGACAACACCCCCGGCTGCACCAAGCAAGCGTGCGGGTTTCGGGACGCCTACTCCGAGCTCCAGGGACACAACGCCGTGGTGATCGGCATTAGTCCGGATAGCGGTTCATCGCACACCAAGTTCCGCCAGGACTATGATCTTCCTTTTCTGCTGCTCTCGGATCCCGACCACAAGGTCGCCGAGAGGTACGGGGTCTGGGGTGAGAAGACCCTTGCTGGTCAGAAGTCCTGGGGCATCATCCGCAGCCATTTCATCCTGGATGAGGCCGGCCGAGTGGTGGACGCTCAAATCGGTGTCTCCCCGGAGAAAAGCGTCGAACTCGCCATCGCCAGCCTGGCGGCCAAAGCGTAGCGCTCTTCTCATCGCGAATCATTCCGGAAGGAGAGGTCCGCCGCTGCGGTGTCCCGACCCAGCCAGATCCACGTAAACGGGGTCTCGCACTTGGAATGCTCCCACTGCGGCCGGATCCATCCCGCAGACCAGCTGCAGTCCGTCTGCGTCAGCTGTTCACGCCCGCTTCTCGCTCGCTACGATCTGCAAGAGCTGCATCGCCACCTTCGGCGGGAAGACCTAGCCGGGCGGGAGGCCACCCTGTGGCGCTATCACGAACTCCTTCCAGTGCGCGATCCAAGCCGGGTCGTGTCCCTGGGGGAGGGATTCACCCCCCTCATCCGGGCGAACCGGCTGGCAAGCGACCTGGGGATGGCATCCTTGTTCATCAAGGATGAAAGCCTCAACCCCACCGGGTCGTTCAAGGCGCGCGGGATTTGCGTGGCGGTGTCTCGTGGCCGCGAGCTTGGCGTGAAGGAAGTGGCTCTCCCCTCCGCCGGGAATGCCGGATCCGCGGCAGCGGCCTATGCCGCCCGGGCCGGAATCGGCGCCCACGTCTTCATGCCGGCCGACGTCCCCGAGCCGTTTCTCTGGGAGTGCCGAGCCTACGGCGCCGATGTCCATCTGATAGACGGCCTGATCACCGAATGCGGCCAGAAAGCCCTGGAGGAATCCAGGCGCTTTGGCTGGTTCCTGCTCTCGACGCTACGGGAGCCATACCGGATCGAAGGAAAGAAGACCCTGGGGTTTGAGGTCGCTGAACAGCTCCGTTGGGAATTGCCGGATGTGATTCTTTATCCGACGGGGGGAGGGACGGGCCTGATCGGCATTTGGAAATCCTTCCAGGAGCTCAGGCAGCTGGGATGGGTGCGGGGCGCCGGGCCAAGAATGGTGGTGGTCCAAGCCGCGGGATGTGCCCCCCTTGTCCGCGCCTTTGAGCAGAACGAGGAGTATGCCCACCCGTGGGAGAACGCCCGCACCCTCGCGGCCGGACTGCGGGTTCCTTCTACCCTGGGCGACTTTCTGGTTCTGCGCGCGCTGAGAGACTCCCAGGGCACGGCCACTGCGGTCAGCGACCAGGAGATTCTCATCGGCCAGCGAGACCTGGCTTACCGGGAGGGCATCTTCGCCTGCCCGGAGGGAGGAGCTACCGTGGCTGCCCTTCGCAATCTCCTGCGAAGCGGGTGGATCTCCCGCCAGGAGCGCGTCGTCCTGTTCAACACGGGAACCGGCCTGAAGTATCCGCAGGCTCCGCCCTAGCAACGACACCCGAAGCCCGGCGCCTGGCCCTCCGAGGGCCGCCGGCAGCGCTGGCCAGAGCGGTCCGCCCCATCCCACAATCCAGTCGGCCCAGGCTGGAAGGGGGCGCCAGCGCATCCCTCCGGCCCCTGCGGGGCCGGGCGTCCGAAGGGCTCAGGCAGGTCCCGAGCCGAAGCCTTGCCTTTTTCGTTTGCCCCGCTATAATGGCCTCAAGTTGTTGCGACAATTCCCAGTAACGAGGTTATGCATGAAGGCGTCGGCCCGTGACTACCGCGACCTCTTTCACCAGCAGGGGTTTCGCGTCACTCCCCAGCGGCAACTCATCCTCGATGCCGTGCGCAAGCGCAAGGGCCACATTTCACCAGAGGAGATTTTTCAACAGGTGCACCGCAAGGCGCCCTCGATTCATCGCGCCACGGTCTACCGCACTTTGGACTTCCTGTGTGACTTGCGACTGGTGGTGGCCACCCGGATCCAGCGTCATGCCTACTATGAGATTGCGGGCAAAGTCGCTCATCACCACCTAGTTTGCCGAAGGTGCAATCGGGTCTTTCCGCTGGACAACTGCACCGTCCAGCGCTGGTTCGCACAGATCAAGGAGCAGAAGCATTTCCAGGTGGATATCGACCACTTGACCCTCTCGGGCCTTTGTCCTGCCTGCCAAGCGGAGGACCGCCGCGACCTGACCCTTCGGAGGCGCCCGTGAGCGTCGTGCCAAGGGAGCCGGTCGAGGCCGACCGCACAAACCTCCAAAGCCCTGTAAAGCGTCGGACTGCGGCGATCACGTCCCGGATCTCAACTGCTCTTCGGCCCCGGCGCAGACTCCTCCTTTACTACGGCCTTTTGGCCGTTTGGCTGGGCACAACCGCCATGCACATTCCGGACGGCTACCTCAGTCCCGCAACCTGCATCGTCATGTTTCTGATCGTCCTCCCTTTCTGGGTGACGGGCGCGCGAAGGCTGCGCCAAAGGATGAGCGCCAAGAACGTTCCCCTGATTTCCCTGCTGGCCGCCTTCTCTTTCGTGATCATGATGTTCAACGTCCCGATTCCGGGCGGAACCACCGCCCATGCCGTTGGCGGAGCCCTGGCCGCCATCATCATCGGTCCCGAGATTGCCTGCATGGCCGTATCGATCGCCCTGGTCATTCAGGCCTTCTTCTTCGGTGACGGCGGAATCCTGGCCCTGGGCGCGAACTGCTTCAACATGGCGGTAGTCCTGCCCTACGTGAGCTTCGCGGTCTATCAGGCATTTTCCCGCAATCAACCGATCACTTCCCGGCGGCGGGTCGTTGGCGCCGCCCTTGGGGGATGGACCGGCCTGACGGTCGCCGCCTTCTTTGCAGGTTTTGAATTCGGAATCCAACCCATGCTGTTCCACGCCGCGGATGGGACGCCGCTGTACGCCCCTTATCCTCTCTCCGTTTCCCTGCCCGCGATGGTCCTTGCGCATGCGCTGGTGGCCTCGGTCGTCGAAGGTCTCATTACGGCCCTGGTCGTGGCCTACCTGCAACGCGCCAACCAGTCGGCCCTCCAGTTTTCGGTCGACTCCCGCGCGCAGGCCCCCGCGGGTGGATTCATGAATTGGCGGTTTTTTTGGATTGCCCTGGCCATGATGGTGGTCCTGGTGCCGCTTGGGCTGCTGGCTCCCGGAACCGCCTGGGGCGAATGGAGTTCCCGGCAGCTGGCCCAAAGGGGGCTGGCCTCCCTTCCCAAAGGGATGGCGCAGTTGTCCGGGCTCTGGTCCGCACCGCTGCCGGGCTACAATCTGCCGGCCGCACGGAATGCCGACATGGGCTATATCCTTTCGGCCCTGGTCGGGACGATCATCATTGGGATCCTGGCCTGGCTATTGACCATGCTCGTCACCCTGCACAAGACGGGTTCGACATGACGAAAGGGCCTCAGTCTTCCAAGTCCGTTCTCCGGAGCGGTGTGATCGAACGGACGCTTGCGGACATCGACCACGCCTTGGAGCAGTCCCTGTTCGCCGAGCAGATCGCGCGGGGACCGGGATGGCTACAGTCGCTGGACCCGCGCCTCAAGATCATCTCGGTCCTGATGCTGCTCATCTCGGTGAGCCTCTCACACAGCCTGGCCATCATCGTCCTAGTCTACTTCCTGACTCTCGGGCTCGCGGCAGTTTCCCACGTGCCCATGGGGTTCTTTGTTAAGCGGGTTTGGCTGTTCATCCCTTTTTTCACGGCGGTCATTGCTCTCCCGGCCCTGTTCACCACTCCCGGGCCGGTCGGGCTCCATCTGCCCTTCGGGTTGGTAACCACAACCACTGGGGCAATGACCGCCCTATTCCTGCTCCTCCGGGTGGGCACCTCAGTCTCGCTGACGGTCCTCTTGATCCTCACCACCCCGTGGAACAGCATGCTCAAGGCCTTGGGCGTGCTGCGTCTGCCGGGTGTGATTATCCTGATCCTGGGGATGACCTACCGCTATATTCACCTCCTGCTGAACCTCACCAATGACATGTTGTTGTCCCGCAAGAGCCGGGTCCTGCGGCCGATGACGGGGGCCGAGGGACGGAATCTGGTCGCAGCCACCTCGGGGGCCCTGCTCAGCAAGTCGTTGCAGGTCAGCAGCGAAGTCTATCTGGCCATGCAATCCCGCGGCTTTCGCGACTATCCGCGGACGATCGACACCCTTGAATTCCAGGACTGGGTCTGGGCGGTGATCCTGCTGATCCTAGTCGCCCTCCTGATCTGGCTGGGGCGCTGAGGGAGTGCAGTCGTGGCAAATGCACTCGGGGAATCTCGGGAGCAAGCCTCGGTGTTCGAGGTGCGTGATGTCTCTTTCGCCTATGACGGCCGCGTCCCCGCGCTCGAGCATGTCAGCCTGACCGTCCAGGCCGGAGAGCGGCTCGCCATCTTGGGCTCCAACGGGTCCGGCAAGAGCACCCTGTTGAAGGTCCTCGACGGCCTCTACTTCCCAGGCCAAGGCTCAGTCCTGGCCTTTGGCCAGCCCTTAAGCGAGAAAGCACTTCAGGAGGAGGCCTTCAACTTCGAGTTTCGGAGGCGTGTGGGCCTGGTCTTTCAAGACAGTGATGTCCAGTTGTTCATGCCCTCGGTCTGGGAGGAGGTGGCGTTCGCTCCTCTCCAGCTTGGATTGGCGGCCTCGGAAGTCAGGGAGCGGGTGGACAGGGCCCTGGGCAACCTGCAAATCGAGCGACTGCGCGAGCGAGCCCCTCATCAACTCTCCAGTGGGGAGAAAAAGCGGGTCGCACTGGCCTCCGTGCTCAGCCTGATGCCTGAGGTCTGGCTCCTGGATGAACCGACTAGCGGGCTCGACCCGCGCACTCAGTCCTGGCTCCTGGATTTCATCCTCGAGCAGGGGGAGGCCGGGAAGACCGTGGTCACAGCGACCCACGATCTGTCTATCGTAGAGGTGATCGCTGACCGGGTCCTGGTTCTTGGCGAAGATCACTGCCTGGCCGCCCAGGGCACGCCGAACAAAGTCCTGGCGGACGAGCCGCTGCTACTCGCCAGCAACTTGATCCATTCTCACTGGCACCGTCATGACCTGGCACCGGAAACACACCGACATCCACATCAACATGGCCTTGACCACCAGCACCTCCACGGAGCAGGGTCCTGAGCCCTCCCCGAGGGGGAGGACTGGAGCCCAATCCGATCGAGTGACGATTGCCTTCGTCGGGCCGCGGTCCAATGGGCCTGAGCCGCCCGGATTCACCTCTCGCCTCCATGCCTCGCAAGATCATTCACGTTGACCTGGACGCCTTCTTCTGCGCCGTGGAGGAACTGCGCAATCCCTCGCTGCGGGGAAAGCCGTTTGCGGTAGGAGGCCGACCCGAGGGACGAGGGGTCGTGGCCTCCTGTTCGTACGCGGCTCGCCGCTACGGGGTCCGGTCGGCCATGCCCATGGCGCGCGCCGTCAAGCTTTGCCGCGATCTTATCATCGTGTCCTCTCGACACTCCGTCTACGGCGAGGTCTCGGAACGGGTGATGGAAAGGCTGGGGGATGTGACGGCTGTGATGGAACCCCTTTCGATCGACGAGGCGTTCCTGGATGTCAGCGACCTTGCCGAAGCCGGCGAGCAGATCGCTCATGGGATCCAGCGCCGGATTCGCAATGAACTCGGTCTCCCGTGCTCGCTGGGCGTGGCCACCAACAAACTGGTTGCCAAGATCGCGACAGACGTGGGCAAGGGGGCGGCGCGTGGCGCAAGCCCGCCCAATGCCATCACGGTTGTACCCCCGGGTTCGGAGGCGGCCTTTCTCGCCCCGTTACCCATTGAGGCCCTTTGGGGGGTGGGTCCAAAGACCGCTGCCAAGTTGCACGAGCTGGGTATTGACCGGATCGGAGATCTCGCGCGCCTCTCCGAGCGCGAGCTTGTCGCCCGCCACGGGACCATCGGCCACGATTTCTGGGAGCGGTCGCGAGGGATCGATGACCGTCCTGTTGAAGCGCAGCGGGAAATCAAGTCCGTGAGCCAGGAGGAGACCTTCGCGCAGGACCTGCGCGACGGTCAAGCGCTGTGCCGTATACTTCGCTCTCAGGCGGAGGGGGTCGCAGGCCGGCTCCGTCAGGAGGAACGACTGGGATTGACCGTGCACCTCAAGCTGCGCTGGCCCGATTTCACAACCCTCAGCCGACAATCCACTCTGGCTCACCCAACAGACCAGGACCAGGAGGTCTACCAGGCCGCCCTTGCTCTTTTCGAGAGAGCGTGGAGCAACGGACGAGCCGTTCGCCTGATTGGCGTAGGGGTTAGCCATCTGACCAGCGCGGTGCACCAGCTAAGCCTGTGGGAGGCAGATTCGGAAAAAGCGCGCCGCTTGAATGCTGCTATCGATGAGATCCGAGAGCGCTTCGGCCGAAACGTGATCGAGCGAGGAAGCGATCTTGGCCCCCGCTTCCCCGCGGCCGGCCGCTCCAACAAATCGCTCTAGACGGAGGTGGTCGATGCACGTGGTCTTGGTATCTGTCCATGTTCAGCCTGAGGCCATCGAAACCTTTCGGGCGGCCTCGATCGAAAACGCCCGCCACAGCCTCGAGGAACCGGGGGTCGCGCGGTTCGATGTCCTTCAGCAGCAAGACGATGCGACCCGGTTCCTACTCATTGAGGTCTACCACACGCCCGAGGACAATGCCCGCCACCGGGAGACCTCCCACTACGCCAGGTGGCGAGACGCCGTAGGCGAGCTGATGGCCGAACCAAGATCCAGCCTCAAGTACTCGAACGTCTTTCCAGAGGACCGGGGGTGGAAATGAGTGTCTCCCAGTTTGAGTTCGCCACGGCCGCGCGCATCCTGTTCGGTGTGGGTTCGGCCGAGCAGGTCCCCCCGGCGGCGAAGGCGTTGGGCCGGCGTCCACTGTTGGTCACCGGCAGCCATCCGGAACGCTCAGCCGCTCTCATCGAGGCCTTGGGAGCCCAAGGGCTCGTTCCCGTCCCTCTGGCGGTACAGGCCGAGCCGACCACCACGCTGGTCGCCGAGGGAACCCGCCTGGCGCGCGAATCCCGCTGCGACCTTGTCATCGCTTTGGGCGGCGGCAGCGCCCTGGATGCCGGGAAGGCCATCGCGGCGATGGCCGCCAATCCCGGAGAACTCCTCGAATACCTGGAGATCATCGGGAGCGGCAGGTCGCTGACCCAGACGCCCCTGCCCCTGATCGCCCTCCCCACTACGGCTGGGACAGGGGCGGAGGCCACCAAGAATGCGGTTCTCGCTTCTCCTGAGCACAAGGTCAAAGTCAGCCTCCGCAGCAGTCTGATGCTCCCCCGGCTTGCCGTGGTGGACCCGGTCCTCTCCGCAAGCGCCCCGCCCCAGGTAACGGCCAGTACCGGAATGGACGCCTTGACACAACTGATCGAACCGTTTGTGTCTACCCGTTCCAATCCCATGGTCCGAGCTCTGGCGCGCGAAGGCATGGCCCGCGTCTCCCGGTCATTGCGCCGAGCCTACGCTCAGGGGAGCGACCTGGAGGCCCGGGCGGACATGGCCCTCGCCAGCCTGCTGAGCGGGATCAGCCTGGCCAACGCGGGCCTGGGCGCCGCCCACGGCTTTGCCGGCCCCCTCGGAGGGAAATACAATGCCCCGCATGGCGCGCTCTGTGCCCGGTTGCTTCCATTGACCATGGATGTCAACATCCGGGCCTTACGGCGTCGAGGGCCGCAGGGCTCAGGTCTCGATGGGTATCGAGAGGTTGCTCAAGTTCTCACCGGGCTTCCCACCGCAACTCCAGAAGATGGCGTCCGCTGGGTGACGGACCTCGGCACGGAGTTGGGGATCCCCCCGCTCCGAACCTACGGTCTGACCCCAGCCGATTTCCCCGCCCTGGTGGAGCAATCTGCCGTTTCCAGCAGCATGAAAGGCAATCCTATCTCACTGGGCAAGGATGAGATGACGGAGATCCTGGAAAGGGCTTGGTAGACGCACCGGCCGGAGCGCCAGCGCGACCGCTTCGAGAGAGTGAAAAGCCGCGATACCTTGCAGAGAGAGAGGTGGACATGGAATACACGCACTTGGGACGAACCGGACTGCTGGTCAGTCGCCTGTGCCTGGGCACGATGAATTTCGGGCCGTTGACCGATGAGGCCTCCAGCTTCCGCATCATGGACGAGGCTCTACAGCTCGGCCTTAACTTTTTCGACACTGCAAATGTCTACGGCTGGAAGCCAGGCGAGGGACTGACCGAGCAAATCGTCGGCCGCTGGCTTGCGCAGGGCGGGGGCCGCCGAGAAAAGGTGGTTCTGGCGACGAAGGTCCATGGAAAGATGGGGGAATGGCCCAACGAGGGCAAGCTCTCGGCCTATCACATCCGGCGGGCCTGCGAGCAAAGCTTGCGCCGCCTGCAGACCGACCACATCGATCTCTATCAGATGCATCACATCGACCGTCAGACACCCTGGGATGAGATCTGGCAGGCGATGGAGCTGCTGGTCCAGGAAGGGAAAGTCCTGTATGTGGGCAGCAGCAACTTCGCGGGATGGCATATTGCCCAGGCCGAGTGCGCGGCGGCCTCGCGACACTTCCTGGGACTGGTGAGCGAACAGAGCATCTACAACCTGTCCACACGATCGATCGAACTCGAGGTCATCCCTGCCTGCCGCAGCTATGGTTTGGGCCTGATCCCCTACAGCCCCCTGGCCGGCGGCCTGCTGGCGGGCGGGGCTCGGGCGGCCCAAGAGGGACGGCGGGCCAGCAAGATGGCGCGCGAGGAACTGGCGAAGATCGAAGGCCAACTCGATCGCTATGAGGCCCTTTGCCGGAAGCTAAGCGAGGACCCAGCCCGGATTGCCCTGGCGTGGGTGCTTCACAATCCGGCCGTGACGGCGCCGATCATTGGCCCCCGCACCTCGGCACAGCTGACCACGGCGGTCGAGACCCTGGGGCTCCAAATGGAGAGTGGAACGTTGGCGGAACTGGACCAGATCTGGCCTGGACCCGGCGGGGAGGCCCCGGAAGCGTATGCTTGGTAGGGAACCGGTGGTGCCAGCGAGGCCCAGGAAAACCCGGCTCAAGGCAGACCCCGACGGGACCAGCTTCAGGCCAACGGCCGTCTGCTGGCTGCCCTGCGGCGCAGGGCGAACTTGGTAACCTCGGCCGCCACCGGGGAGGATATGTACAAGGGAGTCATGACCAGCCAATCCCGCCACCCAAGCGCCATGGTGCTGAAGACCGGATCGAGGAAAGGCACGTAGATCACGGCCAGAATCAGAAGGAACGAGGAAAGACAAGCGGAGTTCATCCCAGGGCTGGAAAAGGGGCCGAGCGAGAACAGGCCGAGCCGCTCGCTGCGGGCAGTGAAGGGGCGCAGGAGCTCAGACAAGATGAGAGTAGCGAAGGCCACGGTTTGGGCCCCGGCCAGATCGCCGGGGAGGTGTCAAGCTGGCGCGCTCGCAAGAATCCCGGCTTCGGTGAGGGCTTGCCCTACTTTTTCGAAAACCGGGTAACCCAAGCCCTTCAGGCCCAGGCCACGCCTCGGGGTGCTCGCGATTCCCCAGGGATGGAAGGCGACGTTCGCTCCCTGACCCCTGAGCAGGCGCACGGCTTGCTCGACTCCGCGCAAGCTGGAGGAAGAGTCCTCAAAGACGTGCAGGGCCAGCTTTTCTTCCCGAAGGTCGGTCAGAGTCCCTGTGAGCTGATCTTCCTCCAGCAGGCGGGAGGCGGACCGCAGGGCGTCTTCCTCCGCCGCCCCAAGCGCTCGGGCGATGGCCGCCAGGGCGTGGGCGGGGCATGGTTTCAAGTAGAGGTCCGAGTAGGCGTTGCGCGTCCCGGCCAGCCAGCGAAGCTGGCCGAAGCCAACGACAGGCCAACCGGACAGTCCCAGTCTCTCCAGGGCGACCTCAGCCTCCGGGGCATACTCGCCGCCCAAGATGGAAGGCAAGGCAGGCCGGGTCAGCCGGAGGGTGAAGACGGCAGCCCGCGTTTCCCCGCTGCGGGTCAAGCTCACGAGGTCCTGAGTTTCCTCCGGCGGGAGGGTGGGACCGTCGTATTCCTCAAGCAGGGAGGGTGTCTCGAAGCAGGGTTCTTCCCCGTAGGTCCGCCGAAATCCCTCCGAACCCAACGTGAAGTGCTGGAAGACGCGCATGGTTACGGAGCGGCGAAAGTCCCGGGTCAGGCCAAGGAGAACCTCTAGCGCCGACCTCAGTTCCTCCACACGCGCCCCGGAGTCTACCGCTTGCGCTGCACCCAAAAGGAGATCCAGTGCCGTGCGAGGCGCGGGACTCCCTTGGGAAACCGCGGAGCAAATCTTCTCGCCCCAGCGGAAATAGTCCGGATGAGGATGGGCCCCGCCGAAGCGGGTGCGGATGGCCGAGACAATCCCCTCCCAGACCCCGGGAAGCCGCAAGCCCGGATCCTGGCACCACAGGTCTGTCACCAGGACGGCCAGGCAAATGGCCGACGAGTCCCACTCGACCGTGAGGCCGCCCGTTTCCAGAAAGTCGATCGCAGCCTCATCTGGGGCCAGATCGCCAAGCCCCATTCGGCGGGTTTGGAGGTTCACGGTTGCCTGCAGAGCCCGGTGGTAGCCCCCGAGAGTAATCAGGACACCGTCGAGGTCGAACAGCAGAACCCTATGCGTCCGTAGCATCTGAAACGGAATGGTGCCTCGGGCTGTCCAGCCGCTCGCTGACAGGAGGACAAGATTATCAACAGGGTATCGGATTCTTTTCGCAGGCCCGAGGCGAATGGCCTTCTGGAACCGGATCTCCTCTGCCCGACAGGCCCCACCTCGGCACACCGTCAGGGAGGCGAGGCGACCGCGCCGTAACCTCCGCCCGCAGGCGCGGGCCCCCGCCCGGGAGTGCCAATGGGCCGACTCCAAGGGGCTGGTACCCTTGGGCCCACAAACCACGGGCGAAGCCCCGGTTGCCCCGGGGCTTCGCGGAGCCTCCTGAGGAGGGAGAAAACTTCTTGAGGAGCTCCCCTGGGATCTCCGTCTGGCTCGAACTCTCCTGCTCCCCTAAAGGCTTGCCCAGGGATTGGTGCCTTAGGCCTGGGTCAGGCTCTTCGGTTCGTGCAGCCGCGTGCTCAAGAGGATGCAGGCGGCCATGAGAACGATCAGGGCAATCAATGACGGGGTCATCGCCCCAGTGGGGGTCCGAAAGCTGTCCATGCCAAAAATGAAGATGATCCCGGAGATTTGCCCCATTAACATCAGCATCCCGTAGGAGGTCCCTTCGGGCGCCGGAAGCGTGATCTCGGCGCCGTACTGGAAACCAATGGGGGCCGCGCTGAGCAGGAAGAGACCCAGGACCAGAGCCGAAACGATCAGGAGGGGATAGGTCCCAAAGAAAGTCAGGCCAGCCAAGCCCAGCGTGCCGCCAGCCAGGGCGACGATGATGAAGGGAACCCTGCGACGAAAATGATCCGACAGCATGGGAAGAATCACGGCGCCGAGAATGCCTCCGAAGACCATCAAGCCGCCGATGATTCCAGCCTGGGTCGCGTCCAGGCCCCGCGGTTTGACGATATCCTCGATCCAGGTGGACACGGCATTAAACAAGCCCAAGCCCACAAAGAAAATGACCATCGTCACCAGGAAGTCCGCCTTCGTCAGCATTTGGCGCAGGCCCACGAAGACGAGAGATCGAGCCTCCTGCTCGGGAGGACACGGCGGCGTCGGTGGGCGCTCCCGCACCAGGGCAAAAAACAGGATACCGGCAATCAAGGCAATGATCCCGTAGATGAGCAGCATTCCCGGGATCCCGGAAGGAAGCGCCGCCAAAAACGGTGTCACGGCCATGCCGATGATGATACCGACGAACAAGGCCAGAGACGTAAAACCCACGATCGTCGCCCGGTCGCTCACGGGGAACCAACGCGCGACCACTTTGGTCTGGGCATTGAGGACAAAGGGCTGGCCAATGGCAATCCCGATCTGGGCGATCAAGACCAAGGTAAAGGAAGAGGAAACAGGGCCTAGGCCCCGCATCAGGCCAAAAAGCGCTGTGAGGGCGGCGCCGATCCCAACGCCGACGCGAATCCCGTAGGTGTCGATTACCCAGGAGGCAGGGATCGACAGAATGATGAAAACAATCATAAAGCTCATGGAGAGAAGGCTGATGCTCAGGTCGGAAACGCCGTAAAACTGCCCCGCATCATGGGTTATGGATGCAAAGGTGATCCACAGAATCTGCGTGACCGCAACCACCAATGCAAAGGCCACAAGCACAGCCCAACGGTACCCGTAGACCGTGAAGCTTTTCTTTTCCATGGCGCCCTACCTCCTCGAAGAGGGTGGCCTTACAGGACTGCACTGGGACTGACCTTGCCTCGTTCCCACGTACTCGCCTCCATCCTCAGTTTCTCCTGTTACAACACCAACCGTACGAGTGGGGGTGCTTGCGTGATCTTCGCGCCCACGCCTCGGCAGAGCCAGGATCATTCTTCTCCCCACCATGGCCTGCCCCCCGTCAAGGAACCCCCCATCGCCGATGCGGGCCACGTGCGGAACCCATGCCAGCGATTCCAGGCCACAGACGGATTTGACGGATCTGGCAGCCTGTCTTGACAACCGGGCGGTCCTCCAGTAACCCGCGAACCCCATTCTAATCCGTTGTTGCGAAGATCCCGACGTCCTGCGGATCCCATTGTACGTCGCCTTTCCCTCGAAGAGCCAATTCGCTCCCGTCCGCAGTGGGAACAGGTGACTAAGGGGCTGCCTCGGTGCCCGTTCGGCTTCGAGGGGGGCTGGATTCTGTATCGTCCGGTTTCGGAGAGGATGCGCTGCGCTCCCGGTTGACGAATTCGGCACTGGGGGACGTCTCAGCGGCGGCTTCCGCCCTCGATCCGACAGTCATGCCCCTTTGCTCCGTTCGCACCCTCTAGCAAACCCGGGCCATTCCGTGCTTGATTGCAGCACCGCAATCCTGCCCGAGTCCCCTGCCCAGCCGCAACCCTGGGGCGAAGAATGCCCGGTACCTCATTCTTGGCCCGCGTCCCATTTTTCGACTATGATTGCCTCCCGGGTGGGTCCACCGCTTACCCAGCGGGATGCCGGACTTCAACAGGAGAAAGACGCCGGAGCGGGCTGTTCCGGGGAGTGGACGACCACTTCTCAGCGCCGCCACATCTCGGCCATTCAGTTTCGGAAACCTCAAATCCGGAGAATTGGAGAATAAACCATGACCATTCCAGATCTTCCCAACCCGACGGAGACGAGTGGAACATCGAGGAGCGGGATCAGCTATCGCATCCTGGGAACGGTTCAGCAGACCCTGGCCGTGGACTTGCAGCCCGGCCAAGAGGTCTACACGGACGCGGGGGCCTTGTCCTGGATGACTCGCTCGGTCAGCATGAACACCAGTTCAGGCGGCGGGCTGGGAGGGATGCTGAAGCGGGCCGCCTCGGGGGCGACGGCCTTTATCATTGGTTTCACCGCCTCGGGGGAGCCGGGTCAAGTTTCCTACAGCACCGACTTCCCAGGGAAGATCCTGCCCATTGAACTGGATGCGGGCCAAGCCCTGGTCATGCACAAGCACGCCTTCCTGTGCGCGGAGAAAAGCGTGTCGTTGGACGTATTCTTCACCCGGAAACTCGGGGCAGGCTTCTTCGGGGGAGAGGGTTTCATCCTTCAGAAGCTCACCGGCCCCGGGGTCGCATTTGCCGAACTGGACGGAGACGCCGTGGAGTACCACCTGAAACCGGACGAGGTGATGAGGGTGGAGCCGGGTCATGTGGCCCTGTTTGAAGCGACGGTGGCCTTTGACATCGAGATGATTCAGGGAATGACCAATATCCTGCTTGGCGGGGAGGGGATGTTCCTGGCCACGCTCAAGGGACCCGGGCGCATCTGGCTTCACTCGATGACGGTCACCAAGGTCGCCCACCGCCTGGCGGAATATATGCCCGCGCGGTCGAGTCGATGACGTCTCTGGCCGTGCCGACCCGCCGGCTGAGCCGACCGTTCGGCATGCGGAGACGGAAGGCGGGACGGCTCCAAGGCCCGGTCCTTGAAACGCCCCCTCAATGAGGGGGCGTTTTGTGGCCTGGCGACTGAGCCCGGAGTCGCCTTTTCCCCGCAAGGGCGGGGTGGGATTCGGACGGAGGGGCGCTCAGATCTCTCGCAGGGGCACGGTATATGGCTCCCCTCTTGGCCAGACGGTCGCCACAGCTCCAGGCGCCGACTGTAGGGCAGAGCAATGGTTGCCCCCGCCGAGAAGGAGGAGGCAAGCCGCTCTCCGAACCGCCGATCTAGGGTTCCTTTGCAAGCCAGGAGGGAAGGTTGATCGATTCCAAGGACTGGTGGCGGAAATAGGTGTTGTATAGTTCCGCATACAGCCCACCCTGGGCCATGAGCCCTTCGTGGCTGCCCATGGCAACGATTTGACCATGATCCATGACCACGATGCGGTCGGCGTGTCGAACCGTCGAGAGCCGATGGGCGATCACGATCGAGGTCCGGAAGCGCATGACCGTTCTCAGCCCCTCCTGGATCTGTGACTCGGTGAAGGGATCGATACTCGCCGTCGCCTCGTCGAGGATCAGAATGGCGGGGTCTTTGAGGAGAACCCGGGCCAGCGCGACTAGTTGCCTTTGGCCCATGGACAGGTTGGAGCCCCGTTCGCCGACGTCGGTGTCAAGCCCCTGCGGCAGGTCTTCGATCCAATCGCCATTACTGACGTGCATGGCCGCACCAACGACCTCGCGCCGGGAGGCTTGAGGCGTTCCATAGCGGATGTTTTCCTCTACGCTCCCCGAGAAGAGGAACGGTTCCTGGGGCACCAGCCCAACATATCGGCGGTATTGGCTCAGATCCAGGCGGCGGATATCCCGGCCGTCAATCAGCAGCTGTCCGGATTGGAATTCATAGAAGCGCAAGATCAGATTGGCCACGCTACTTTTTCCGGCCCCTGTATGCCCGACAAGGGCCAGGTTTTCCTGCGGTCGAATCTCGAGCGAAAAGTCCGGCAGAACGATCTCCTTTCCCGTATAGGTGAAGCCCAGATGGCGGAACTCGATCTTTCCCTCCACGTGGTCCACAGGTTCCGAGGCGATTTGCGTGACCTTGGGTTCCCGGTCGATGAGGGCGAAGACGCGTTCCGAGGCAGAGAGCCCATCCTGGAACTGGCTCCAGAAGGATGCAATGTTCATCATCGGGAAGAGATAGAAGCCGACTGCCTGCATGAAGAGGTACCAATCCCCCGGGGTGACCGCACCGCTCCGCACCGAGAGGCCGCCCATATAGACCAGCAAGGCGATCCCAAGCCCGGAGGTCAACCCCATGATCGGGAAGATCGTGTCCAGGGTGAGGCCCCTGCGCAGGCCCACCCGGTACGCCTGGCGGTTGTTGGCTTCGAAGGTGTCATAGATGGCGCGTTCCTGGCGATAGGCCTTCGCCACCACAATCCCACCGACCGACTCTTGAATCTGAGCATTGATCTTGGCTGTCACCCGCCGCGCCTGTTGGGTGACCCGCCGTGCGACGCGCCGGAAGGCCAAGGCGATCCCCGCTGCCACAGGCGCCATCGCAATCAAAAGGAGGGTGAGTTCCCAGTTCACGTGCAAGAGCCAAACCGTCAGTAGGGCGACCAGAAGCACCTGGCTGACGAGACTCACCACGAGCGAGACCACATCCGAGAAGTCCTGAGTGTCGGAGGTTACGCGGCTGACGATCTTGCCGGAGGCATGTTCCTCGAAGAAAGAGAGGTCATGGCGAATTGTGGCGTCGAAGACATCCTCCCGCAGCTTGAGGACAACGTCCCCGATGACTCGCGCCGAGACCCACTGCTGGATGAAATTGGTGACCCATCCCAGGAGGCCCAGGCCCAGGACCGCCCCGGTGAGCAGCAGCATTTCCACCGTACTGGGATTCCGCACCACCACATCAAGAGTCTGGGAAATGACAATCGGGCCGCCGGTCCCGGCGATGGAGTTGAGCGCGATCACGACGGCAATCAGGGCGACTTGGGTGCCAAACGGCCGGAAATAGGCGATGATGCGCGCCAGGAGATCCCGATCGCGGTAGTTGCGGTCGTACGGCTCAGATTCCAGTCCGTCCAGGATAAAACCCATGTTCCCGATTCCCTCTGTCGGCCGGAACCGAGCTATTCATACCGGGAGAAGATCTTGCGATAATCGGCGCTCCGAGCCATGAGTTCCTCATGGGTTCCCAAATCGGCCAGCTGGCCCCGGCGCATCACCAGAATGCGGTCCGCCCAGCGGATCTGACTGAGCCGGTGCGTGATCAGAAAGGTCGTGCGCTGCTCGCTGATCCGGCGCATGGCCCGCTGGATTAGGTCCTCCGTGGCGCTGTCGATGGCGCTGGTGCTGTCGTCGAGAATCAGGATGCGAGGATCCGTGAGAAAAGCCCGGGCGATGGCCAAACGCTGGCGCTGCCCTCCCGAGAGGGTCACGCCGCGTTCGCCGATCACCGTCTCGTACCCCTCTGCGAAATCCATAATAAAGTCGTGCGCCTGAGCTTCCCGCGCGGCCCGTTCAATTTCCTCCCGGGTCGCTTCCCTCTTGCCAAAGGCGATGTTCTCGGCGATCGTCCGGGAGAAAAGAAAGATGTCCTGCTCGATCGTGGAGATCTGCGAGCGCAGCGACTCAAGGTTCCACTCCCGCACGTCCAAGCCGTCGACCAGCACGCTGCCCTCGCTGGCGTCAAAGATCCGATTGATGAGCCGCGTGAGCGTGGTCTTGCCGGATCCAGTCTGGCCGACAATGGCCATGGTTTCTCCGGCGTGTGCTGCGAAGCTCACCCCTCGCAGCACAGGCTGGCCGTTGTAGCGGAAGGACACCTGGCGGAACTCCACTTCCCCGCGCATCGGGGCTGAGCGTCCCTGCTCGTTCCGATCCAGGTCCGACTTGGCATTGATCATCTCAAGGATCCGCCGGCCACTGGCGATTCCCAGCTGCACCAGATCGAAGGAGAACAGCGAACTGGAAGTCGGGAAGCGCAATCCGCCCATCAACAGCACGAAGGAAACCACATCTCCCAAGGTGATCAGGCCGGCCCGCCAGACCAACAGCGCATGGAAGATTCCGGCTGCCCAGCAGACGCTGAAGGCCAGCATGGGAAAGTAGGTGGCCTCGACTTCTCCCTGCTTGACGTAGTAATTGCGAAACACCCGCGCGTTTTGAATGAACTTGTCCCACTCGAAGTGCTCCCGCACGTTGGCTTTGACAACCTCCACGCCCGCAATCGCCTCGGTCAGCCCGGCATTCATCACCCCGAACTGATCGCGCATGGCCACGGTAATGGGGCTCAGGCGCCGGTTGTAGTCCACCAGGGTCAGCACCAGCAGGGCGACGAAGATCAAAGGCATGAGCAACAGCCGCGAGTTGATCGTACCGATCAGCACGACGGGGATGATCACATTCATCACCATGTCCGTGATCAGCATCATCCCCGGGCTGAACATCAGATTCAGGGTGTGAACATCGTTCGTGGCACGGGCCATGATGTCGCCAATGCGCTGGCGGCCGTGGAACGTTTGGCTCTTCCCCAGCAGGCTCACATACAATTCGTGACGCGCATCGCGCTCAATGCGCTGTGCGAGGAATTCCCCGGCATAGTTGCGCAGGAGGCCAGTCAGGCCCTGGGAGGTCGCAGCGCCGAGCACGGCCAGGGCCGCCAGAATCAACCCCAGGCGGCTCCAGCTTGTTCGGGTGATCAGATCGAAGGCCTGGCCGATGAAGATTTGAACATAGCTGAAGGCGGTGTTATTTCCGATGGCCGCCAGGATCATCAAGATGGGAAAAAGCGGATAGCGCCACGTGTGCGAAGCGATCCAGCGCACCGGCCCCGAGCGGTCGTAGCGGTATTCCCCTTCCAGGGAAAATTCGGACTTTTCCATGGCGGTCCTGTGGGCAAGGCCGGATTATACATGGCCCTTCCTCGTGAGGACAGGGCGCCGGCCGGTATTAAATCCTGTTGCGGGACGCAACCAGCCAGATCTCGCCAAGGCGGGATCCCGGCCGGGATCTTGCTGCACGCCCCTGCAAATTTTGACACGACAGGGAAAGAAGGTAGAATGTGGTCTGCTCGCCGAAGTGGCGGAAATGGCAGACGCGCTGCGTTCAGGGCGCAGTGGCCGCAAGGCCGTCGGGGTTCAACTCCCCGCTTCGGCACTCCCGGAGGCGAAGTTCTCGCGCGGGTTCACAGGAAGTCCTTGGAATCAGCGGCCAGCCGCATGGGGCTGGCCCGCGTCATTAAGGCGGACGCGTTTCAGGGAGGATCGTCCCTTCAGCCCACGGGAGGCCTTGCTCCCAAGCCCGCCAGGACCCACGCCGAATTCGGCTACAGCCCTTCCCTTTGCGGGCCCCCAGTGGCCCAAGAGTCATGAGGACCTGCCTGGCGCGGCGCCTCCCTCAGCAGGAGGGAGCCCTGCAGCTTCCTGCACGGAATCCCTCCGACCTCCTCCTCTCACCGAACCCCTCGCACGGGGGGCCCTCGCCGGTTCCCTGGGGATGATAGAATGCGCAGGCTGTCCGGCACGTGGGGCTCAGGACGATGCAAACAGAGAGGGGCCCTCAAGGGAAATCGGTCCTCCCCCGAGTCCCAGAGGAGCGGCAAGCCCCAGCCAATGAAAAAAAGGCATCTGGGTTCCACCCTTGGAGTGTTCTCGGCGGTCCTCGGCGCGGCGGTCGTGGTGCTGCTTGCCCCCTGGATCTACCTGCGGGTCAAGACCCAACCGCGAATCTACGGGCTTGGCGAAACAGTGCCCCCCGCGCCCGTCGCGATCGTATTTGGGGCAGGCTTGCGACGAGACGGGACTCCCACCCAGCTCCTTGCTGACCGAGTTTCCACGGCCGCAGATCTGTACCGCGCCGGGTTGGTCAGGAAACTCCTTCTCAGCGGAGATAACCGCACCCCGAGCCACAACGAACCCGAGTCCATGCGCCTGTACGCGCTGCAGCTGGGTGTCCCCAACGAAGATCTTGTCCTTGACCCTGCGGGTACCCGCTCTTACGACACCTGCTACCGGGCCCGCTTTGCCTTTGGAGTCCAAGAGGCCATCCTGGTTACGCAGGACTTTCATTTGCCCCGTGTGATTTACACCTGCGAGGGGATCGGGATTCGCGTCGTGGGAGTTTCGGCCGATCGACACCCGTACCGGCTTCTCTCCCAGCTATTCTGGTCCGCGCGAGAAGTCCCCGCCTCGGGCTTGGCCGTTCTGGATATCAATGTGTTTCGGCCGCAACCGGTGCTCGGCCCCTTCCAACCCATTTTCCCAAGCCCCACTCAAGCTGGCTCAAGAGGAAAACCGTGACACGAGAGGAAGCCCTAACCCTGGTCCACGAGTTCGTCAAGAACGAGAACCTGGTCCGGCACATGCTGGCCGTGGAGGCGGCAATGCGCTTCTACGCCCGCCAATGGGGGGAAGATGAGGAACGGTGGGGAATCGTGGGACTGCTTCATGACTTCGACTGGGAAATCCACCCCAGTCTTGAACAACACCCCCAGGACGGGGTCCCCATCCTGCGCGAACACGGGGTCCCCGAGCCCGTCATTCAGTCGATCCAGAGCCATGCCGATCATACGGGGGTGCCCCGCGCGACACGGATGGAGCATGCCTTGTTCGCGTGCGACGAGGTGACCGGGCTGATCACCGCGGTAGCCCTCGTGCGGCCCTCGCGGTCCCTTTCGGACTTGACTGTATCTTCCGTGAGAAAGAAGTGGAAGGACCATGCCTTCGCCGCTGGAGTCAATCGCAGCGATATCGAGAAAGGCGCTCAAGAACTTGGACTTGACTTGTGGGAGCACGTGGGCAACGTGATTGAGGCCATGCGGAGCATTGCCTCCGACCTGGGGCTGGCCGGCATCGCCTGAACCTGCCCCTCCCCCTGCCCTCCTGGGTGAACACCCTGGCCCTGCTCGGATTTCATGCAGGAATGCCTGTCGTCCCCCCCGTCCTCATCGCCTAAGAGGCCAAGGCCGCTCAGAAAGGTGCGAAGTTCCTCTCCCAATCGCGGATCCTCAAGATCCTGCCTCGCTGACTCCGAAGATCGGCTTTGGGGGAGGGCGCGAGGGGTCCGTTCCGGACGGTCGTCGCGCCCTCTCTTGGCATCCCACCTCCACGCGCAGTTCCCGAGCTTCCTATACAATCGTAAGCGTGTCCACAAACAGGGTGACTATACGCTCGAATCTGCAGTGGAGGAAAACCACATGGCCATTCTGCTCATTATTTCAGCCGGCCTCGCGGTTCTCGATTGGGTGGCTGTCGCCCGGGGCGTGAAAGGTCTTGAATACGTGGCCAAGCCGGGCACCATGGTCTTTCTGCTCGCCTGGCTTCTAGCCCGCGCCGGGCTGATGCCGACCCTGGTCTGGTTCGAGTTGGCCCTGGTATTTTCCCTGGCGGGGGACGTCCTGCTTATGTTGCCCCGCGAGAGTTTCCTGGGCGGGCTCGTCGCCTTTCTGGTCGCTCATCTCTTCTTCATCGTGGGCTTCAACCAGGAACCCCTTCCCATTAAGCTGGTCAGCCTTCCCCTGGTCATCCTGGTGTTCCTCGCCGCCGCCTGGCTATTCGTCAGGGTTCGGGCGGGTCTCCTTCGATCGGGCAATCGGAGCCTGGTGATGCCGGTGTTCGCCTATACCTTGGTCATTTCCGTCATGGTCCTTTCGGCCCTGGCCACACTCACCCGGCCCGAGTGGCAGATCCAGCCCGCTTTGCTTGCCAGCGTCGGAGCGGCCTTGTTCTTCGCCTCGGACGGACAGCTGGCCTGGAACCGATTTGTTGGGCCGCTGCGCCAAGCCGACCTGCGAGTGATGGTCACCTACCACCTGGCCCAGTTCGCGATCTTGTTCGCCGCCTGTTGGCATTTCCTGGGCACACCGCTCTGAAGGGCCGCCGAAGCGGTGATCGGGTTAGAATGGCGAGCATGGAGAACGAAGCCGGGAGCGTGGACCCGGAGCGGCAAGGTTCGGCTCGCGAGTATGCCCGCCTGCAGAGGCGTCTGGCCATCCTCGAAACGTGTCTGGGCTTCCTCTACCTGGCTCTCTGGGTTGTGAGCGGGCTCAGCCTGCGGCTTCGCGAGCGGCTTTCCGCCCTCCTGCCCGGCTCCGGCTCCTTCCCCGGCCGGACCTTTTCCGAATGGGCGGCAATAGCCTTGCTGATCCTGCTGGAGGCAGCGCTGATCGCTGCTCCCTGGTGGATCGCCACCCTGCCCGTGGATTTCTATAGCAGCTTCCATCTTCCCCACCGTTTCCAGATTTCCACCCAGACCCTGCCAGGCTGGGTCAGCGACCAACTCAAGGAACTCGGCCTTTCGCTCCTGTTCGGGGTTCCGCTGCTCCTGGCCTTGAATCTCTTCCTGCGCGTCTTTCCGGTCTGGTGGTGGCTGTGGGCGGGGCTTGGCTACATCCTGCTCACCCTGGTGCTGACCCTTCTCGCCCCCATCCTGCTCTTGCCGGTCTTCTACCGCGTTCAGCCGTTGGGGGAGGAGTGGAAGGAGCTGCGCGACCGGCTCGTGCAGCTGGCCAATGCGGCCGGGACGCGGGTCCGCGGAGTCTACGTCTTCGACATGAGTCGCCGCACCAAGGCCGCCAATGCCGCCCTCACGGGACTGGCCCGAACGCGGCGGATCCTGCTCAGTGACACCCTTCTCGCCAACTTCACCCCGGATGAGATCGAAACAGTCCTGGCCCACGAGCTGGGTCATCAGGTTCATCGAGACATCCCCTTCCAGATCCTGAGCCAGAGCGTGCTCATCCTGGGATCCCTGTTTGCCGGGAGCCTGGCCCTGCAATGGGGCACTCGGGCGTTCGGCTACCAGGCCGTCTGGGATCCCGCGGCGCTGCCCGTGTTGGCGCTGAGTCTTGCGCTGATCAGCCTGCTGCTGCTGCCCGCACTCAACGGCCTCTCTCGATGGCGTGAAAGCCTGGCGGACAGTTATGCCCTGGAGGCGACAGGCAAGCCGGACGCCTTCGGAAGCGCGATGAACCGACTGGCGAATCAGAACCTGGCGGAGGTGGACCCACCCGCCTGGGTAGTCGCGCTCTTTTACAGCCATCCGCCCTTGGCCGCTCGAATGGAAAAGGCCAGGAGCTACTCTGCCGAGAGAGGCTGTGAAGGAACTCTTTCCGAGCACGCGCGGGCCGGGTTGCAGCTCTTCAACCAGAAGCAGTTTCTTGAGGCTCACGAGGAGCTTGAGCTTGCCTGGCGGGCGGAACCGAGGCAAGCCAGGAATCTGTATCAGGGCATCTTACAGCTCGGGCTGGCCTGGTACCAGGTATCACGCCTGAACTACCGCGGGGCCATGAACATGCTCGGCCGAGCGGAGTTCTGGCTCGCCCCCCTGCCCTCGGCATGCCAAGGCATCGATGTCGAGCAGATTCGCGGCCACGTACGCCAGCTGCGATTCGAAGTGGAAACCCTGGGGCCGACCCGCATCGGCCTCGTGAACCCGAATCTCTTCTTGCCGATCGTCCCTGCGCCCCAGGCTGCCCCCGGGGGAGGAATCGGGCCAACGGGGGCCAGCCCAGGCAACCGCAACGTCGCCAAGGGCGGAGGAGCAATAGGTGATTGAAGGCAAGGTGGCAGTCGTCACAGGCGGCGGGCGCGGGATCGGGCGCGCCATCGCCCTTCGCTTGGCAAGAGAAGGAGCAGACGTCGCCATCAATTTCTTTCGGAACCGAGCCCCTGCTGAGGAGACCGCGGCAGAGATCCGGACCATCGGTCGCCGGGCGGAGGTGATCCGAGCCGATGTGGGGACGGCGGAGGGAATTGACCGGCTCTTCCAGGGAATCGGCGACACGTTTGGCGGGCTCGACATTCTCATTTGCAATGCGGCCTCGGGCTACAACCGCCCTGTGCTCAGACAACGGCTTAAGGGCTGGGACTGGACAATGAATATCAATGCCCGTTCGGTGCTGTTCTGTGCCCAGCGGGCTGCGCCCTTGATGAAAGCCCGCGGAGGCGGAAGCATTGTGAGCATTTCCTCCCCGGGCTCCACGCGGGTGATGCCCGACTATGTTCTGGTCGGGTCGTCCAAGGCCGCCTTGGAGGCGATTACCCGCTACTTGGCCGTGGAGCTCGCTCCGCTGGGCATCGTTGTCAATGCCGTGTCGCCGGGCATCGTCGACACCGAAGCTCTGAGTCACTTCGAGATTCTGCAGGGCGCAGATTGGCGGGGCGCAGCCCGGAAGCAAGTCCCCGCCGGGCGTCTGGTTACAGCCGAGGACATCGCCGGGGTCGTGGCCTTCCTGTGTTCGCCGGAGGCGGAGATGATCCGAGGACAGACAATCCTGGTGGACGGTGGCCATACCCTCCCTCTGACTGGGTGGAGGCCCGAGTCCTAAGGCCGGCTCGGAACGGAGACACCGGGCTCCAGACCCCCGCGAACCTAGCTGAGACTGGCGTGAACCCATCCAAACGGAAGCCGGCCGACCAGTTGATTCTCAGCCATCACCCACAGAGCGTGGCCGAACTCTCGTGGGACGGCTCACACCCGAGCCTCCTCGCACAAGGCATCGGAATTAGCGAATGCGCCGAGCGGATAGGCGGACCGAGGCCGGATCACGCGCCCCTGGGCGTACTCGGAGCTCCGATCGCGATAGCCAGCGCGGGTGACCCGGGAGGTCGAGGCCGTGTTCTCAGCAAGTACATGGTTCCCGAAAGGCTGGTCGATGGCATTTGTGGAACGGCCCGAGTTATGATGCCTCCGGACATCTTGGGGGTTCGGTGGATATTCCCGAGGCAACTGTCCAGCCAGCCTCGAGTTCCCGGGTTGTCCTCTTGAACTTGGGTCTGGGAGAGCGAACGCCTACAACATGGCCAACTACCTGAATGAGCCCGTCACCCTGGTCCTGCCGACTTATAACGAGGCGAAGAATCTGCCTGAGATGGTCAAGAACCTGCGGGATCTTCCCCTGACGGACCTTCACTTTTTGGTCGTGGACGATGGTTCGCCCGACGGCACAGGGCAGGTGGCGGAAACCCTGGCCCGCAGCATGCCCGGACGGTTCCAGGTCCTCCACCGCAACGGCAAGCTGGGGCTGGGGACCGCCTACCTGGCGGGATTTCGAGTGGCCTTGAGCACCGGCGCGGCCTCCGTAATCCAAATGGATGCGGATCTATCCCATCCCCCCGCCGCTCTCCCGCAACTGCTGGAGCGCTTGGGCGAATGCGACGTGGCCGTTGGGTCCAGGTATGTTACCGGCGGAAGACTCGATCTGCGCTGGGGCCGGGGACGGCGCTGGCTCTCCCGGTGGGGTAATTTCTATTCGCGCCTGGTCCTTGGCCTGGAGCTTCACGATGTCACCGCCGGCTACAAAGCCTGGAGGCGAGAAACCCTGCTGGGTATGGGGCTGGAGCGCATCCATTCGAACGGCTACATTTTTCAAGTCGAAATGGCTTATGTGGCCCAAAGGCTGGGCTATCGGGCCTGCGAGGTTCCGATCTTTTTCGAGGATCGCAGGATCGGCCGCTCCAAGATGGACACGCGAGTGAAAGTCGAGGCCGCCTGGCGCGTCTGGCAGGTTTGGTGGTTTCACCACCGGCTCACGCCAGGCGACCGCTCACCGGAAGCGGCACCGCAGGCGCCCGTTTGAGCCTTGGGCAGCCCGGCTGAGGTTCCTAATCCGACGGCGATTCCTGGCGAGAATCGGCCAGGAGCTCGGGCAGTGCATCCGCCAGGCACTTCCACTCCGCTATGCTCAAGGTCTCCGCTCGCCGCGCGGGATCAACCGCCACGCGGCTCATCCAATCCCGGACCCGTCGGTCATCCACGGCCAAGCCCGCGCCGAGCGCGTTGTGAAGCTGCTTGCGGCGCTGGGAAAAGCCCGCCCGCGCCACGCGAAAGAAGGCCCGGTTTCCCAAAGGCTCCAATCCACGGGCGGGATCCAGGTCCACCCGCACGACAGCCGAGTCGACCTTGGGCACAGGGAAGAAACACTGGGCAGGAATCCGGAAGGCAATCTGCGGCCG
Source organism: Anaerolineales bacterium (assembly GCA_049511715.1). Classification (GTDB taxonomy): domain Bacteria; phylum Chloroflexota; class Anaerolineae; order Anaerolineales; family RBG-16-64-43; genus JBEKHT01. Next base: position 34,991 of record JBEKXU010000003.1, on the reverse strand, counting down.
CCCAAAGTACTGGACGCTGAGCGAGAGCAAACTCATGCTTCCCGGGGTGGCACAGATGCGCCCGGCCACCTCTTCTTGGACGGTCAGGATCATCCGCTGCGGCCGATGTGGCGCCTCAAGAAGATGGCGGATCACGGCCGAGGTGATGTAGTACGGCAAGTTAGCTACGACCAAGTAGGACCCCGCCGCGAAAGGCGCGGTCAAGGCCTCCGGATCCAGCCCCAGAATGTCCCCCTCGACCAGGAGAACATTCTTCCAGGGTCCCGCGACGCCTCGCAGGACGGAAAGCAGCGCGGAATCGATCTCCACCGCGATAACCTGACCAGCATGACTGGCCAGGTGCCGGGTCAGGCTCCCCAGCCCAGCCCCGATCTCGAGCACGACATCCTTGGGCCCAAGGTCTGCGCAATCCACAATGCGCGCGAGCATCTGCTCGTCGACCAGGAAATTCTGACCGAGCGACCTGCGCGCCGGGAGCCCGGCTTGGCGAAGCAGCCGCACTACGTCCAATGGCGCAAAGTCGGGGTTCGGGGAGATCATCGCAGGGGGAGTCGAGCCACGAACTGGATGGCCTGCTCGCTGGGAACCGGGGTGAGGAAATACAGGGTTGTGGATTTCGGGCCGCTTCCGCCATGATTGAGGAAAGTCTGATAATCCGGGAAAGCGACATCCACCCAGTACACGCTCGTGACGTTTTCGCCGTAGTCCTCCACGCTGGCTTGACCGTAGCCGCTCACGTAAACCGGCCAGCCTTCCATTTCGAGATACCAGGAATAGACCACGGCAATCATCCCCAGGCCGACCTTCTTGCCGCTGGTGGTAAGGGGATAACACTGGCCGGGCGCTCCCGCCGAGCCGCAGGGCCAATAGGCCGTGGCATAGACAGGTACGGAATACCAGTATTGCCTAGGCCCGTCCGGGGTGCTGACGCTTTGGATCACGATCTTGGTGCCATAGGCGACGACTTCATTCGTGGGCTGGACCAAGATCGTTTGTCCTTCGGTCGTGCGCTTGACCTCGACGCCGTCCTCATAGCGGACACGAACCACGCTCTCCTCGACCCCGTACTTGCCTGGAGAAACGAGTTGCCGTTGGCCCAAACCAAGGTCAGCCAGGTATTCCACGCTGGTCCCGTAGGGTAAAGAAGACTGGTTGCGGACCAGCGCCTCTCGGACGCGTACGATCCGGATCTGGCCGTCCACAGGCAGCGGTTGGTCCTCGGCCGGTAGGGTGTAGTCCTCGTCGGAGAGAGCCAAGCCATTTTGGGCCAGGGCCTCGCCGACTGTGTTCGCCGCCGAGCGGATCGTCACCTCTTTTCCGTCCACGCGCACCTGGAACTGACGAGAGGACTTGAGAACAATACGAATCGGTGCCTGCCCTGGTCCTGGGCTCAGCGGAGTGTCCGCAGGAGGGTCCAGGGAATCGCCTTCATAAACAGGAATCCCGAGCTGAAACAGGGCATCGCCCACCGTGGGCCCCGCGGCTTGCAGGTTCTCGATTCTGCCATCATGGATCAGGACGAAGGTCGTGCCCGCCGTGACGCCAATCGCCGCCGGCACTTGTGGTAGTGGAAGGGAGGGATCAACCACGGAGCCGTCGGCGAGGACAACCTCTCCAGGAAAGATCGAGACTCCTTTGGAGAGCAAGAGATTGGCGGGGATCAGCCGGTCCCCCTCGTGCACGAGGATTTCGGTCGACCCAGACCCCGTCTCCAGCTGGATCCACTTGGCTCGGTCGACGCGGATCGTCATCCCGCTCTTCACGGGAGAAGAGAGACCCGGTTGAACCCGATCGTACGGATGCAGAACTAACCCAGCATCGCGCAGTACCAGGGCCACCGACTGGGCATGGGTGTGCACGTTCTGGGTCTGACCCTCAGCGACGACAACGACAGTACGCTGGGTCGCCAGAAACAGTCCAACGCCGACCAGAATCGCAGTCAGGCCGGCCAAAAAGGGAACGGCGCTCCCAGGCGTCAGCCCAGCAGTCTTCATTCTCATCGAGTGACTCAGCCCGGTCAGGTTTCCCGGCGGCACCCGGAAGGTCCCTCTTACCGTTGCTACCTTTCGGTCCTGGCGGGATTCAAGGGTTTCCGCCGCGCCGGACCCGGCCGGGCTGATCTGCCATGGTAATTCAAGGGTAGGGGACTGTCAACGCATCCCTCCGCAATGTCATTCAAAGTTGAAAGGTGGACAGTTCAAAGCTGAAAAGTGGACACCGCCGGGGACCCCTCCCGAAACCACCGGGAGGGAACGATGGGCCAGATCCATAAGCGATTCACGAGCCGGCAGATCAAGTTTCTTCTCCAGGCCTGCCTGGGAGGAAACGTCAAGCGGCCTGAGGTGCGGGAGGCCCTGGGAGTCAGCAAGACCCGATCCTTTGCCTTGCTCGAAGAGTAACGACGAGGTCTGGAGAGCTTTGAGGTCGTTTATGACCGCAGAAGCCGCAGTAGGCTCAGTGTGGCGACGGAGGCCAAGATTAGGCAAGAGCTGCTGCGCGAGAAGAAACTCATGGACGATCCGCGCCTGCCAATCTCCGGCTGCAACCTTTCTTCCGCCAGGCAGGCTATTCTGCTGTCCGGGATCGCCTGAAGACAAATGGCGTGTCGGTCTCCGTGCCCACGATCATCCGCTTGGACGGCTCCATCCCTCGTCGGCGCAAGCCGGAAACCAACACGCGGGAAGTCCTGACCATCTCGATCGGTGCGTGGAACCTGTCCGCCGACAGGCGGGCTCCACTTGATCCCCAACGGGGCCCGCCAGGTCCTTGAGATCCGTGGCTGGTCCAGTCGACTACCCTTCCCCTGCAGGGAATCACAGTCCACTCTTGAAATTTCAAGTCGTTCACTTTTCCACTTTGGGTAACACGCATCCCTATGCAACCCCAGCGAGAGATCTCATTGCGGACGGGCTCCCCGGCTTCGGTTCTCAGGAGGGACGCGAGACGGGATGGGCTTCAGGCCCAACCTCAAGCCGCGGGGTCTGGGAGGAGGCCATAAACCGTAAATGGCCTTTCTATGGGCCAGGGACTCAACATCCGATTGGGCATTTGAGGACTGGCAGCGCCTCATGGGGCGCATGAGGAGGAGCGGAGTTTTTTGCAGCGCCACGTCACCACGGGCCAGAGGTTCGGTCATTCCAGAAGCAAGAGGATTCCATAGGAGCTTTATGAGGCTCGGCCGCCAGCGGCTTAAATGCAAAGGGCCGTCAGGTTCGACGGCCCTTTGCAGCGCTGCGGCATCCTTATCCTTGGAGGAGGGATGCCGCAGCGCGCGCACTACATGAAGTTTTCATCTTCGGCACCACCTCCTCCTTTTCTTAGGATAGCAAGGGAAAGAGGTTGTTTCACGCGCTAGGCAGGCAGTATGACACATAGGCTTCCGCTTGTCAACCGGGTGGACTCTCGTGCTAGAGTCCATTGAATTTGTCACCCTGTAACTGGTCAATGAAAATGTCACCCTATGGACACCGAGGTGACATTGACCAACAAGGAACAGAAGCGGCTGAAGGTCTTGAACCAGGTTCAAGTTGGGCGAATCACTGGGCAACAGGCGGCCGCCTTGCTGGGGGTTTCTCTGCGGCAGGAGAGGCGGCTGATGGCCAGCTACCGACGTCGGGGAGCCGCCGGGCTGGCGCACGGGAACCGGGGACGCCCCTCCAGGCGCCGGGTGCCCAAGGCAGTGCGGGGCAAGCTCCTGGCCCTGGCCAAGGGGGAGTTCCGCGACTTCAACGACCAGCACTTCACCGAGATCCTGGGCGAGGAGTATGCCATCCGGCTGTCGCGCTCGACAGTCCGCCGGATCCGCCGGGAGGCCGGTCTGGCCAGTCCCCGCAAACGGCGAACCAGCCGTCACCATCAAAGGCGGGAGCGCTACCCGCAGGTGGGGATGTTGCTTCAGGTGGATGGCAGTCACCACGACTGGCTGGAGGGACGCGGACCCGTGCTCGTCTTGCTGGCGGCGATCGACGATGCCACGTCCCAGATCACCTATGCCTCGTTTCGTGAGCAGGAGGACGCGGCCGGGTACTTCCTGATGCTGCAGGAGATCTGCCGGACCCACGGTCTGCCTCTGGCGCTCTACGCTGACCGCCACACCATCTTCCAGAGCCCCAAAGAACCCAGCCTGGCCGAACAGCTCGCGGGGGACCTTCCGCGCAGCCAATTTGGGCGACTGGTGGATGAACTAGGCATCCGTCTCATCCCGGCTCATTCTCCGCAAGCCAAGGGGCGTGTGGAACGGCTTTTCGGCACGCTTCAGGACCGCCTAGTCAAAGCCCTGCGGCGTGCCAATGCGCGCACGCTGGCGGAAGCGAACCAGGTTCTGGTGACTTTCTTGTCTGCCTTCAACGCTCGCTTTGGACAGCCGCCGGCCTACCCAGGTTCGGCCTACCTGCCCTGGCCAGCTCGCACTCGGCCCGAGGATCTCTTTTGCTTCAAGTTCGAGCGCGTGGTGACCCAGGACAACACGGTCTCCTTCTCGGGCCACTCCCTGGCAATTCCCCTCACCCCTCGCCAGCGCGGCTACGCAGGCACACGGGTTGAGCTTCGACACCACATGGATGGCCGTCTGGCCATCACCCACCATGGCAAGACGTTGGCCGTGCACGAGCCGCTTGAGCCCGGCACTCCCCAGGTGGGGAAGTTCACCCCTGCCAAGAGAGCTGCTCTCCCCGTGAAGAAGGTCGCTGTCCGACCCTCCCTTCAGCCCAGAGCTCAAAGCAAACTGGTACCCCTTCCAGCTTGTGTTCCAGCACCAGATCATCCCTGGCGCCAGCCGTACAAAAACATGCCGGTGCCCGGAGGACCGCTAAGGTGACGTTTTTATTGAACAGTTAGGGTGACCTTGTCACTGAACACTAACACCGGGTAGACTCTCGCCTCCGACGCCCCAGGGGAGCCTTGCTCCGCGCCGCAACCTCACGGTACGCATCTTCCCGAGTTGCAATCGCGGTTCGAAGACCCTCCAGGAAAGCCGTCACCTTGGGTCGCAAATCCTCACTGTATAATCGTTCTGATGGAGGGTCCCGTGTGGCGTGGCCCTCCCAGGAGCACCTGAAACCGGATGGATCCCCGGACCGAAGGTTCCGTCTCGATTATGGCTGCCGTCCTCCATCTGCTCCGGCGCGCCGTTCGCGCTCGGGCCGTGGGGGGCATTCCTTTCTTGCCACCTCGGCCGTCGCCGCATCGATTCTCGCCGCAACGGTTTGACATTATTGGGTCTGACCAGGATTGCCGGGGAAGGAGCAGAGGAATCGGGCTACGAGGGAAGAGCAACTTGCGGGGCTCCAGTCTGGGCTCCAGGAGCAGCCGGACGGAGCCCGGCTATTCCTGCGGGCACTCGGACGGGCCTCTTTGGACAGAATGCCCAGAGATGGGTCGAGGGACCTCTGCCGCGAGAGGATCAGTTGCAACGCCCCGGAGTCTGCTTTTTGAGCCATGATCCCCAGAATGACCCAAGGTAGGGAGGAAGATTGACGCACGAGTCGATGGGCGCACCGCGGGAGGCTATCTTTCGCTGCCAGCAAACCCTGGACGGGGACGGGAAGATCCTTCAGGTCGACGAAGCTTGGCGACAGGCGTTCGGATTCAGCCAAGAGGAGATCCTGGGACGCCCCTTTGCAGTCCTGCTCACCGAGCCCTCGGCGAAGGAATTCTCGACCTCCTGGGGAGAATGGAGGCGGACAGGCAAGCCGCAAGAACTGATGGTTCAAATCGTGCGCAAGGACGGGCAGGTGCAAGGCTTCAGCCTTCAGGCGGAAACCATCCGCTCGCAGGAGGGAGGGATCTCGTGCCTCCTGGAGAGGGTCTCCGAGCCACTTACCGCTCACGAACTGACCGCGTCAACCGCCTCGCTAGCGGACCAACTCATCGAGACAGCGATTGCGCCAGTGGTCGGCCTGGACCGAGACGGCCAAGTGCGCGTCTTCAACCCTGCCGCCCAGAGGATCACCGGATATTCCTTGGAAGAGGTCCGGGCGAAGGGCTGGTTCGAGGTGGTTGCCACAGACGAAAAGCGGACAGAAGCCCACAACCTCTTTGAGCGCTGGAGGCAGGAGCGCAAGCTGGCGCCTTTCTGCGAATATCCCATCGCTACCCGATCCGGCCAGGTCCGGTACCTTTCCTGGAAGAACAGTGAGGTTCATGACCCTGAGGGTCAGCCCATACTGATCTGCGCCGGGATGGACACCAGCGAACAATCCGCTTCAGAACAACCGTCAACTGAAGACACTCAGGCCTTGGCTGCCCTCATCCAGGCTTGTCCTCTTCCCACGATCGCCATCAACCGAGAGGGCCTGGTCCGGATCTGGAATCCCTCTGCCGAGCGAACATTTGGCTGGAGCCGCCAGGAGGTCCTTGGGCAGCCTTTGCCGACGGTTCCGCCGGAAAAGCAGGCCGAGCATCAACAGCTGCGTGAGCACATCTTTCGAGGAGATCAAGTCGGCGGTACTGAGATTCGCCGCGTCCGCAAAGACGGAGTCCCCATCGATTTAACCATTTTCGCCTCCACTCTCTATGACGCCGAGGGCAGGGTGAGCGGAGCCATGGCCGTCTTCATGGAGATGACCGACCAGGCCCGGGTCCAGAAGGAGCTCCAGCTGCGACTCGCCGAGCTCGAGGCGGTCAACCGGATCTCCACAACGCTCCGCTCCGCCTCCACCGTCGGAGAGATGATGCCCATTCTTTTGGATGAGATCCTTGCCGTTCTTGCCGTTCAGGCTGGGGCGGTTTACCTTAGGGATCCTCTCGACGGAGGGATGCGGGAGGTGGCGGTCCGCGGCTGGCTCGCCAAGGCAGCCTCCAAGTACAGTGAGGGGGAGCAGAGCCTTGCCGGACACATGCTCTCCGGCGGGAGCGCCCATCTCATTGAGGACTTCTCCGCAGACCCCTGGACGCCCGATGAGATGAAGGCGACTCTTTTGCACAACTGGGCGGGGGCGGCAGTACCGATTCGCTCAGCCCAGGAGGTGGTCGGGGTGATCCTGATCGCGGCTGAACGACCGCGCTCGGTGAAGAAGGCCGAACTCAGTTTGCTCGGCACGATCGCAGAAATCGCCGGCAACGCCATCCATCGCATGCGCCTGCACGCCGACATGGAGGCCAACCTTGACCGCCTAACCGCCCTGCACTCGATTGAACTGGCCATTAGCGCCAGCACGGATCTGCGCGTGACCCTGGAGATTCTCCTGGACAAAGTGACCGGCCTGCTCCAGGTCGGCGCTGCAGATGTTCTCCTTCTCAAACCGCACAGCCAAACCCTGGAATATGCCGCGGGTCGTGGGTTTCGAGGTAGCGCAATTTCCAAAGCTCGCTGGCGACTTGGAGAAGGTCTGGCCGGGCGGGCAGCTCTCGAACGGCGCGTGCTGACCGTCCTGGACCTCCCTTCCGACGCGAAGATCTTTTCCTCCGAAGTTCGCCAGCCCCGCGGGCGCTTCCTGGAAGGCGAAGGGTTTATTTCCCAAGTGGTTGCTCCCCTGATCGCCAAAGGCGATGTCAAGGGAGTCCTGGAGATCTTTCACCGGGCCCCTCTCAACCCCAGCCCGGAGTGGTTGGAGTTTCTGCAGACCCTGGCGGGCCAGGCCGCCATCGCGATCGAGAACGCTTCCCTGCTCGAGGATTTGCAACGCTCCAATCTGGAACTCATGCTTGCTTATGACGCGACCTTGGAGGGATGGTCGCGTGCGCTCGACCTGAGAGACCGCGAGACGGAGGGACACACCCAGCGGGTAGCCGAACTGGCCCTGCGTCTGGCCCGCACCATGGGTGTTCCGGCCGAAAGGCTGGAGCATGTACGCCGGGGTGCGCTTTTGCACGACATCGGGAAAATGGGCATCCCCGATGGGATCCTGCTGAAACCCGGGCCGCTCACCGAAGTGGAATGGCAGGTGATGCGCATGCATCCGGTGTACGCCCGGGACTTGCTCTACCCGATCACGTACCTGCGTCAGGCCATTGATATCCCCTACTGCCATCACGAGAAGTGGGACGGGACGGGCTACCCCCGAGGGTTGAAAGGGGAGGAAATCCCGTTGCCAGCTCGGATCTTCGCTGTGGTCGACGTTTGGGATGCCCTGCTCTCCGACCGCCCTTATCGAACCGCCTGGCCCAAGGAAAAGGCGCTGGGCTACCTGCGGGAGCAGTCCGGGAGGCATTTCGATCCTAACGTGGTGGACGTGTTCCTGAGCTTCGAGCTTTAGCCCGAAGCAACGCATCGCTTGTGCAACCAAAGGGCCACTCCTATAATCATTTGCGTTGTCGAACCAGCCCGAAAGTCTCTCTTTGGCAGGGCTGGGAGGCCGATTTCAGCGGGCAAGATACGAATACGGTCTCCCGGGCCGGGTTGGCCAACCGGGCGGCTGTTCCATAGCGACTCTTGAGCTAACCTGGGGTCTCGGGTCCTCCGGGCCTCTTGACGGGCGAACATGAACCTCAGAATCGGCCGAGGGGCTCGCGGGGCCGCGCCGGCTGGCTCTTGCTTTGTATCGCTGCCCTCATCGTGGGCAGCTTCTGCGCCTTGCGGTCGGGCTTTTTGCTTCCATACCCCGCGCCGATAGTCGGATCGGCCCGGCCCGTCGTCTGCTCCGCACCCTGCGCGGTCCAGGAACGCTCATGCGAGCCTAACCAGGGGCGGCTTCAGGTTGGGGGCCTCCGGACCAGATCGGGGAACCTGACCTATGAGCAGTTCCAGGCAGGTGGCACCCAAGTTCCCTTCGCAGGGGATCCGGTTGCGTCTCGCGCCCCTGTCCAATATGTGCGCCAAGGAGTCCAGGGTGAAGGGTTTTGGCAGATCCAAGGGGCTTCGCTTGCCCTCACCTTCAGTCGTCTGGGGGCGGTCCTTTTCTTCTTTCCGTTCTGTGTGGTCGGTACTCTTCTCCTGGTTTTGGCTGCGCCAAGGGACAAGCAGGCGCTACGGCTCGCATCGCAGAACTCTGTCACAGCCGCCTGGATATCGTTTGGAGCCCTCTCTTTCCTCCAAGGGGCCTTTTCCTCTCCAGTCTTTTACTCGCTCTCTTGGCTCTTGGCCCCGTCTTATCAGCACCTTCATCTCGCCATGCCAAGTTTGATCTTCCCGCGATTGCGGAACACGTTGATCCCAGTGGCGTGTGGAGTCTCAGCAATCCTGGGGGCCCCGAACCTGCCACGCCTCCTCCCCGACGAGGCCTATCTGGTTCCGGCTCTCATTCTGATTGTCGCTTGCCTTTCGATCCTCTTCTATCGCCTGCTGCGAGGCGATCCTGCCGATCGGCCCGCCGCGCGGCTTATGGCGGCTGCGATGGTCATTGCTTTCGGGCCAGGGCTGATTCTGATCCTGGTCTTTAGTCTGATTGGAGAATCAGCCTATGCCGGCACGGCCACCATCCTTTCGGCCTTTGCCTTGCCGCTTCTTGCGGCGCTTTACGCCTTCGCCATCTACCGGGACCGCTTCGGCCATTGGGAGCTTCCGGCCATCCAAGTCCTCACCCTGTACAGCTTCGCGCTTCTCTACGCGACGGCCTTTGCGCTAGTGTACGTAATCGGCTCCCGGTTGGTTCCTGCCTTCAGCCCAACCCTGGCCTTCAGCCTCATCCTCTCCCTCGTCTTCGTCTTGGCCGCCCTGCCCGTCTATGTCGCCTTCCGGAAGATGGCGGAACGACTGCTCTACGGGGCCCGTATCCAACCGGAGGGAATCCTCCGTGTGTTCGCCAACCAGCTGCCCACAGCAACCACTCGGCAGGCCTTTGCGGACCTGCTCGAGAGGGAGGTGACCGGCCCTCTCCTCATCCGGCAGTCGGCCCTTATTCTGCTTTCCAAAGAGCAGTCCGAAGTTGCCTACCAATCGGGGGTCGAGATCGGGGCCTCCGTCCTGGACGAGGAGGAGATTCACCGACTGACCGCCTCGACCGGGGAGTACCCTCGGCGCGTAGTGACGGAAAGCCCGTTCGGTTGGGTTCGCCTGGCCGTCCCGGTCGGCACCGGTGGCCATGTCATGGCCCTGTGGCTCCTCGGCCGCCGCGACCCGGACGATTTCTACCCCCAGAGGGATATCCGCTTGCTGTTCACGTTGGGCAGCGAACTGGCCACTCCGCTGGAATCGCTTCGCCTAGTCGACGAGAGCAGACGCCGCGCAGAGGAATTCGAGGCACTCTACGACGTAGCGAGAGACATCACGACAAAAGAAGACCTCCACTCTCTCCTGCGTACGGTCGTGCAACGTGCCATTTCTCTCGTGGGCGCCCAGGTGGGTGGGATCTTCCTTTTCCAGGAGCCGGGGGGAGAGCTCAAACTCGCGACCGCGGTCGGACCGGCAGAGGAAGATCAACTGGCGGCCATGGGAGGCCAGGGACTCGGCCGGGAAGCCCTGGACCTGAGAGCGCCGGTCATAGTGAACGAATTCGATCGGGCCTCCGACGGAAGCCTGATTGCCAGAGAACACGGTGTCCGAGCGTATGTCCGCTGCCCGATTCTTCAAGAGGAGGAACTGGCCGGTCTGCTGGTAGTTGGCAGGGTCAATGGAGCGCCCGGTCAGTTTACGAGCAAGGATGTTCGGCTGCTGGGCCTGTTTGCCACTTTGGCAAGCAACATGCTCCGAACTGCCCAGCTCCACGATGAGACCCGTCGGCGAGCGGAACAGCTCAGGCTGCTTTACGACGCCGGGCTGGGTCTCAACAGCCTGTTGGATCCCAAGGAACAGCTCAAGCTGCTCTTCCAGAGCGCGCTGCAGGCTCTGCATGCGGATGAGGCAGAATTCTTCCGGTACGATGCCGCCTCCGGCGAACTGAAAGCCGAGACGGTGCTAGGGATCGATCCGGTCTATGTCGCCCAGTGGGAAGAACTCAGTTTCCCCGAAAGGGCCAATGCCGGTCCAGTAGGTTGGGTAGCCGCCCGGCGCGAGGCCATCAATCTCCCCAACGCGCCCTCCTTCCCAGGGTGGGTGGCGGTCGACCCCGGCGTGCACTCTGGGATCTGGGCGCCGATTGAGAGGGAAGGAAGACTCCTGGGAGTCCTCGGGGTGACGAGCAATCGCGGCGCGGCGTTCTCCAAACAGGACGTGGACCTGATCCTGCTCTTCGCGAATCAGGCGGCCGTGGCCATGGAAAATGCCCGCCTGTTCAGCGAAACCGAGCTGCGCCTGCAGCGCATGTCCTCCTCCAGAAGCATCGACACCGCCATTACGGGCAGCCTGGACCTGCGAGTCACTCTCAACGTCCTTTTGGATCAGGTCACCACCCAACTGAGAATGGACGCCGCCGATGTCTTGCTCTTCAACACGCACACCCAACTTTTGGAGTTCGCTGCGGCCCGAGGTTTCCGATCCCGAGCCCTCCAGAACACTCGCCTGCAAGTGGGCAAAGGCCTCGCCGGACGAGCCGCGCTGGAGCGTGAAATCGTCCACCTTTCCGACCTAGTCGGCCAGCCCGGAGAGTTGTCAAAATCTCCTCTCCTGGGAAGTGAGGACTTTGTCGAGTACTATGGCGTTCCCTTGATTGCCAAGGCTCAAATCAAGGGGGTGCTGGAAGTATTCAGTCGCCGGCGCATCGAACCCGACCCGGAGTGGATGGAATTCCTCGAAACCATTGCCGGCCAAGCGGCCATTGCGGTCGACAATGCCGGCCTGTTCGACAGCCTGCAACGGACCAACTTGGATCTGACCTTGGCGTATGACTCCACGCTGGATTCTTTGGCCCGGGCTCTGGATCTCCGCAACCACGAACCGGAGGGACACACCCTGCGGGTGACCGAGCTGACCCTTCAGATCTCGCGGGTCCTGGGCATCGGGGAAGCCGATCTGGTTCATCTCCGACGGGGAGCGCTGCTACACGACCTGGGTCATCTGGGTGTGCCGGAGGCCGTTCTCCTGAAGGCCGGTCCTCTCAACGAGCGCGAATGGGGCCTTGTTCGGCGCCACCCGGTCCTGGCATTTGAGCTGCTTTCCCCCATCGAGTTCCTGGGGCCCGCCCTTGATATCCCCTACTGCCATCATGAGAAATGGGATGGAACAGGATATCCGCGGGGCCTGGTTGGTGAGCAGATCCCCATCGGGGCACGCATTTTCGCCGTTGTGGACGTGTGGGAATCGCTGACCTCGGATCGCCCCTTCCGCGAGGCCTGGTCCCGAGAGCAAACCCGAAAATACATCTGGGACAAGGCCGGAACCCACTTCGACCCGTCGGTTGTCGAGATCTTCCTCGAGTCCGTTTCCAAGACCTAGTGTCCTCTTTCGCCTCAGGGTCAAGGGCCGCCTCGGAGATCGCCCATCAGGGAGTTCAATTTGCTGCGACAGATCTACTTTTCGTTTCGCTACCTGGGAAGTCCGCCCTGGAATACTGGAGTCCCCCCTCCCGAGGTGGTTCAGTTCGCCGACAACCACCCCCCCGCCTTGGCACTTGACCTGGGCTGCGGAACCGGAGCGACCTCCGTGTTCCTGGCGGAGCGAGGTTGGACCGTCACCGGGGTCGACTTCGTGCCGCTGGCCATTTGGAAGGCCAGGCGCCGGTCGCGCTATCTCATCCGCCGGCCCGTTTTCCGGGTCGGGAAGGTTCCTGATCTCAAGGGCATCTCTGGGCCCTTCGACCTGATCGTCGATGTCGGCTGCTTTCACGGCTTGCCTGGGAGCGACCGCACGCGGTATTGCGACCGGGTCCAGACCCTGCTCAAATCCGGCGGCCACATTCTCCTCTATGCCTTCACCCACAAGACGCGGTCAGGGGTTGCGGTCGAGGAGGTCTGCCAACTTTTCTCCGGACGATTCGAAGAGCGGCAGATACAGATCGACGCGGACGGGAGCGCCGCCTGGTACACTTATCAAAGACGGTAGGAAGAAGCCAAGAGGTGACGGTGAGCGTTCTGTTGCTGTTCCTGGATGGTGTGGGATTGGGTGCGCCGGATCCGAAGCGCAACCCCCTGGTGGTTGCCAAATTGCCAACCCTCAAGCGCCTGCTGGGGGGTCAGGACCTTACCCAGGAGGCGAGGCCGTTTGAAGGAGAGGAGGCAACTTTCTTTCCCTGCGACGCCAACCTCGGGGTGGAAGGGAAACCGCAATCGGCGAGCGGCCAGGCTTCCCTCCTGACCGGAGTGAACGTCCCCGCGCAGCTGGGGTTTCACTATGGACCCAAACCCAACCGTTCCATCCGGGCTCTGCTCCGGGATCGCAACCTATTGGCCGAGCTGAGTCGGCGAGGCCGACGCCACCGGCTACTAAACGCCTATCCCCCGACCTATTTTGAAGGGGTCCACTCGGGCCATCGGCTGCATTCCGCGATCCCCCTCGCGATCGAATTGGCGGGAGGTCAGCTGGCCGATGAGGAGGCGCTTCGCCGGGGGAACGCGCTCTCGGCCGATTTCACCGGGGCCGGCTGGCGGAGCAGGCTGGGCTACTCCAATACCCCGCTGCTGACTCCCCGCGAAGCCGGCGAACGGATGGCGGAACTGTCGCAGGCGGTTGATTTCGCGATTTTCGACCACTGGCCGACCGACTACGTCGGCCACATGGGCAAAATGGAGCCGGCCGTGGAACTGCTTCGGGTGCTGGACGAAGCGTTGGAGGCCCTGGTTCAGGCGGCCCGCCGTGACGGCCTGCTGGTGGTCGTAATCTCGGACCACGGGAACCTGGAGGACCTTCAGGAACGCGGGCACACGCGGAATTCGGTCCCCGCCCTTCTGATTGGGCCGCGCCCGCTACGAGAGCCCTTCGCGCAGCAAATGCGAGATCTGACCGGCTTTGCCCCGGCCCTGCTCGCAGCCCTGGGCTGAGGAAGATACCCGAGGATCAGGAGGCCTTGCGGATGCGGTGCAGGGCCTCCAAGGCCGCCGATTGGGCTGCGGCCTGCTTGCTGGGGCCGACCCCGGCTCCCCAGAGTTCGTCTCCGATGTACACCTCGACGGTGAACTCGCGCTCATGATCGGGACCCCGCTCTTCGGCCGTCACGTACCGTGGAGTGAGGGCGTGCTCTGCCTGCGACCATTCCTGCAGCAAGCTCTTGGCGTCGATCTCGCCTTGTTCTCCCAGAATCCTGGTGACGGCTTCTTCAAGAAGGGGCTCCAGAAACTGACGCGCGGCTTCGGTGCCCTGGTCCAGGTACAAGGCACCGATCAGGGCTTCGAAGGCCCCACAGAGATTGGCCGGACGCTCCCGGCCTCCCGTCTCCTCCTCTCCCCGCCCCAATCGCAACAGGGAGCCGAGTTCCAGCTTCCGCGCGAACTCGGCCAGGGTCTCCGTGCGCACGAGGGCAGAGCGCAGGCGAGTCAGTCGTCCCTCCGAGGAATCGGGAAAGCGGCGATAGACCCAAGCCCCGCTCACGAAATCGAGCACCGCGTCGCCTAGGAATTCCAGTCTTTCGTTGTCCTCCCATTTCCCGGGATGTTCATTGGCAAAAGAGCGATGGGTGAGGGCGCGGATGGCCAATTGGCCATCCCGAAACTGGAGACCGGTGCGCTCGCACAAGGATTTCAGCCCGGGTTGAGATGTCGCTTCGCGGTTCAAGATTCCCGTCCCTCCCAGAGTTTCTGTCTCCCGCAGGCTATGGCCGAAACTCACGAATCACGAGAACCGCGTTGTGTCCGCCGAAACCGAAGGAGTTTGACAAGGCCAGGCGCACCCTCTTCTCGCGGGCCTGGTTCGGCACGTAGTCAAGATCGCAATCGGGATCGGGGGTCTCGTAGTGAAGGGTCGGCGGGATCACCCCATCGCGGATCGCCAAAACGCAGAAGATCGCCTCGAGTGCTCCCGTGGCCCCCATCATGTGCCCGGTCATCGCCTTGGTGGAAGACACAGGGATGTGATAAGCCGTCGGACCAAGAGCCGCCTTGATGGCGCGGGTCTCCGAAAGATCATTGAGTTGCGTGGCCGTGCCATGGGCGTTGATGTAGTCCACCTCTTCGGGTACGGCGCGAGCCGCTTCCAGAGCTCTGCGTATGGCCAAGGCCCCACCCGCGCCGTCCTCGGCCGGTGCCGTTACGTGGAAGGCATCGGCACTGGCCGCGTAGCCCGCCAGTTCCGCCAAGATCTCCGCACCCCGGTTCTTGGCATGGGACAGGCTCTCCAGGACCAGCACCGCTGCGCCTTCGCCCATGACTAGCCCATCCCGATTCTTGTCAAAGGGCCTGGGCGTTGTGGTGTAGTCCTCATTGTGCCTTGACATCGCCCCCAGGCGGTCAAAGGCCGCCACCCCCAGCCGACAAATGGTTGCTTCGCTGGCCCCGGCCAAGACGGCATCCAAGTCCCGGTTGCGCACAAGCTGCCAAGCCGCCCCGATGCCATCTGCCCCCGAGGCGCAGGCGGAAGATATGGAAAAGCAGGGGCCCTTGGCCCCGAACTCAATGGCCACGAGTCCCGAGGCCCCATTCGGCATGTACATTGGGATGAGAAACGGGCTCAAGCGTCGCGGCCCTTGGTCTCGCAGAGCATCCATCCCCGACTGCAGTGTCGCTAGCCCTCCGGTGGCCGAGGAAATGATCACTCCGACGCGATCCGGAGCCCGGTTGATCTCGAAACCCGATTGACTAAGGGCCTGTTTGGCCGCCACCAATCCCATCTGTTCAAATCGATCGCGGCGGCGAGCCTCCCGCGGTTCCATGTATCGGCAGGGGTCAAATCCCCGCGCTTCGCAGGCGATACGAACGAGGAGGTCCGAGGCATCGAACTGAGTAATTGGGCCTACCCCCGATACCCCCTTGACCACGTTGCGCCAGCTTTCCTCAGTGTCCAGGCCCAACGAGTTGATGGTTCCCATTCCCGTGATGACCACCCGTTCCATGCTCAGCCTTTTCCCCTACCCAACTATAGGGTGAAGCGTCCCGCTTCCTTCAGGCCGCTTCCGGTCAGAATAGCGACGATTGCGCCGCCGATATCCTCAGGACGCAGCCGGCTCTGTCCGCCCAGGATTTTCGCGATGGCGGGGTAGACCACCGCCGAGGTTGTCTCCACGAACATCCCCTGCCGAAGCCACTCGCGCTGCCCCAGCAAGGCCTCGCGCTCATCGACCGCGATCACGTCGCCTTGGCTCTCTTCCAAGGCTCGTATCACCCCGCTCATCCGAACCGGCCGGGCCACGCGAATTCCCTCGGCGATGCCGGTCTCAGGCGGAGCGGAAGATTGGTCGGGAGCGGATGGTTGCCAAGCTTTCCAAATGGGAGCGCACGAAACGATTTGCACGGCCACTAGCCTCGGCAACTCGCGGATAAGCCTTCCCTTCAGGAGCGATTGAAACCCCAGGAATAGCCCCGTGATCAGGGATCCCTGCCCGGCGGGGGCGGCGACCAGGCCGAGGCCGGAACCTAGTTGGGAAACCAGCTCAAAGGCTATGGTTGCAATGCCGCCCAGCCCATGGGGCAAGTAGGCATGGCTTCCATAGGCAACCCCCGCCTGCACCTCGCGCAGCGCTGCCTCGCTCGCCGCACTCCGGCCTCCCTCGGTTTCCCGGACTTCCGCGCCATAGGCGGCGATCTGAGTGCGCTTAAGACCGGAAGAGCTCCCAGGAACATAAATGCGCGCTCGAATCCCTGCCCGCGCGCAGTAGGCAGCGAATGAGGCTCCAGCGTTGCCCGATGAATCCTCCACAGCTTCGGAGACGCCCCGGTCCTTGAGCACGCTGACCAAGACAGCTGTCGCACGGTCCTTGAACGATCCTGTGGGGTTCAGCAGCTCGGCCTTCCCCCAGACCGGCCGGCCCATCACCTCCAACGGAACAAGCGGGGTCCCGCCCTCGCCCAGGCTGATCTCCGCCGCCTGTTCTTCGAGCGGGAGCCACGCCCGATACTTCCAGAGATCATGCCGATCTTGGGCAACCCGGGAGGAATCAAAGGGGGCCAGTTCCGGGAGGTCAAAAACACCGCCGCAGGACTCGCAGTGCCAAGCAAAACCGTGCTCGGGATACTTGCGATGGCAGGCCGAACACTCAATGGCGGGAATCATCACCCCACGAGCCGCGTGCGGTCGGCTGGCCCAGTCGGTCCGTCGCGGTCCTGGCGGGCTGGACGATAGTGGCCCTCTACCCACGCCCCACCCGCCGGCCCGATCTCCTTCTTCCAAATCGGAACGATCTCCTTGAGCCGATCGATGCCGTAGCGCGCGGCTTCAAAAACCCCCGAGTCTCGATGGGACCCGCTGCAGGCGACCACGACCGTCGGGGTTCCGGCCTCCAGGCGGCCGATCCGCTGAACCAGGGCAACCCCCTCCACGCCGGGCCAGCGCGAGCGGATTTCCGAGGCAAGCTGACGGAGCTTCGCCTCAGCCATCGGCCGATAGGCCTCATATTCCAGGTAGTCTGTAGTGGGGGGCGATCCACCCTCGCTGCGGGCGCGGACCATCCCAGTGAAGATACAGGCAGCCCCAGTGGTCGGAAGCGTGATCTGGCGGACCAGATCATCCAGATCGAGCGTCTCCTCCGTCACCTGGACCAGAGTGGGCTGATCCCCGCTGCCTCCGCTGACGGGAGGGAAGACGCCCACTTCGTCCCCCTCGTGCAGGCTATCCGTGGCGAAGGCAAACTCCCGGTTCCGGGCGAAGAGCGCGGTGTCCATCAGGCTGCGGAGCGCCGGATGACGGCTGGCAAGCACCTCTCGGAGGCTGCCAATGGTTGCCGGCTCGGCCAACTCGACCTCCAGTGCGCTCGACCCGACGCGCTCCCGCAGGTTCGCGAAAAAAAGGACCCGGATGCGAACCCCCGTCTTCCTCGCCGCTCCCCCCAGCGGCTCCAAGGTCATCCCCTGCCTACTCATTGATCACGTCACCGGAACGTCCGCCTCGCTTCTCCACCAGCCGGATATTCTCAATCTGCATGGTCTTTTCGGCGGCCTTGGCCATGTCATAGACGGTTAGGGCGGCGATCGAAACCGCTGTGAGCGCCTCCATCTCCACCCCTGTTCTCGCCGTCGTCTTGACGGTCGCGGTGATCAAGACGCCCGGAAGCTGTTCGGACAGGTCCAGGCGGACGTCGATGGCGCTCAGGGGAAGAGGATGGCAGAGAGGAATCAGGTCCGCCGTGCGCTTGGCTCCCTGAATTGCAGCCACCTGAGCCACGGTGAGGACATCTCCCTTCTGGATCTCGTTGTTCCGAATGAGTGCGAGCGTTTCGGCCCGCATGCGGACTTGTCCGCGCGCCACGGCCATGCGCTCGCTCGCCGGCTTCCCGCCGACGTCGACCATGCGAGCCTTACCGGTATCGTCGACGTGGGTCAGCATGGGATTACTCCTATTTTGATTATACCAGTCGAGATTGGGTTCCTTTCCATGCGCGGCCTGCCTGGCGCGTGGCCCTGTGGTGTCATCCTTTGCCCCACACATCCGCCTCCAGCAAGGAGGCGCCGCAGGCGGCCTCGGAGACCAGGGTTCGGGCCTGGAGACCCGTTGCGCGCTGGTAGGCCCCCGCCAGCAGGCGAGGAAACTGGTCGAGTCTTTGCCTTTCAACCAAATTAATTGTGCACCCCCCGAATCCGGCCCCCGTCAGCCGGGCTCCATAGCAGCCCTCGATGCTCTGGGCACAGGAAACCATCGCGTCGAGCTCCCGTCCGCTCACTTCGTATAGGTCCCGCAAGCTCTCGTGACTCGCGTTGATCAGACGACCGACCAATCCCAGGTCTCCCTCCTGCAAGGCCTTGGCCGCACTCCGTGTGCGCTGGCATTCGTAGATCACGTGGCGAGCTCGGGCCTGGATCTCCGCTGGCAACAGGTCCGCATACTTCTCGAAATCCGCCACGGAGACATCGCGCAACGCGCGGATCCCCGGCAGGCTCTGCGAAAGCAGCCGCACGGCTTGATCGCATTGATCTCGCCGATCGTTATAGGCGGAGGATCCCAATTGTCTGCGCACGCCGGTATCCGCAATGACCAATCCCACCTCGTCGGGAATGGCGACCGGCTCCCAGCTCAGGGTGCGGCAATCCAGGAGAAGAGCCGATCCGTGCATCCCATGGAAAGAGGCAAACTGGTCCATCAGGCCGCAGTGCACTCCAACGTATTCATTCTCGGCTTTCTGACACAGCTGGGCCAGCTGCATTCGATCCAGGCTCCATCCTCCTATCGATTCCCAGGCGATGGCAAAGCTGGCTTCCAGAGCCGCCGAGGAACTCAGCCCGGCCCCGACCGGAACGGAGGAGGAAACGACCCCCTGCAGCCCGCGCACCCTCAATCCAGCCCGGCGGAGCTCCCAGGCGACACCCGCCGGATACCGAGCCCAGGCCGGCAGGGTTCGAGCACCCTCCGGCGGAGGAAGTTCGCTTAGGCGGAGGGCGATGCGCTCTCCCATATCCAAGGCAAGGATGCGCAAGTCGTCCGCAGCCAGTGGCGAAAAGGCCAGGAAAGCAGCGCGGTCGATAGCCGCCGGGAGGACCCAGCCGTCGTTGTAGTCCACATGCTCGCCGATCAGATTGACTCGCCCAGGGGCGCGAGCGACGGCAAAAGGGGAGCCACCGTATTCTGAGCGGAATTGTGCGGCCGCCCGAGGGGCCAGACCTGCGTCCTCCTTCACTCCTCATCCTCCAATTCGACCAGAACCCCATGCTCCAGTAAAGCCGTGCGCAGCTGCGGCACGCGGTCTCGCCGCACCACCCAGGTGCGAGGGCCGATAGCCTCCCCCAAGCAGTCCTTCACCGCGGGGAGGTCCCACAAAGGCGTTTCTGTCCCCAGCCTGCTCAAATCGAGGACGCGCAAGGAGCGGATCGAGGCCTCCGCTCCGCTTCGGCCCCAGCGCGTAATGGCTTGAACAAGCTGAGGGGGGACCTCACCCTCCGCCAGTCGGCTCAGCAAGGCGATCACGTGGCTCCCCTCAATTCCCTGTTCGCGCGCTCGCTGCAACGCATTCGGCGTCAGGCGGTAGACATAATCCCCGCCCCGCCGTGTGACCCAGGTGGCGCAACGGGACAACTGGTATCTTCTCAGTGCCGATCCGGCGGCGGGGAATACGATCGTTCCCTCTGGGCGAATCCTTGGCCTGGGCGCTTTGCTGTTCTTCTTCGACCTCTGACGGCGGGATGCCTCCCGGTCCTCCGTCTGCCAAAGGCTCGCCGCCGAGGCGGTCAGGCGAAAGGCCCGTGGGTTTTCGCCGGGCAGGAGGTCAACGGCTCCCAGCCAGTGAAGCGGGCCCTCGAGATAGAAATGAATCAAGGCGCCTTCCACCTGCGGCCACTTCTCTGGTCCTGCCAGCGGTTCGCCGGTCGACGGGTCAAGCAGGTACCAACTTGAGAAAGCCGGCAGGGGACGTTGGAAGTCGGGTCGTTGCTCCTGGATGGTCTTGATCAGGGAGTCAACCAGAATCCACTCTCCTTGGGGAAGATCCCGCAGAATCTCAATGAAGTTCAGGCGGGTCCGCAGAGCATCATTCGGCCAGGCCTTCGCGCCCAGGGCAATCCCCGCCACGTGAGCCAAGTCGTTCCAAGACCGGGATTCCTCCCAGCCCTGGATGATCCTCTCCAGAGCGGCCTGGGGTTCCAACTCCAGGAATTCGCGACAGCGGGCGGGCACCGGTTGAAGGGGATCGCCGCCAATCCATCCCCCCTCGGCCAGGACCGCGAAGATGAGCTCTGCCGTCTCGGGGAGCTGAAGATGCCTATCCAAAACATGGCGGTTCGGCCACCGGGAGAGCTCTTCGCTGGCTCGGGGAGGGTAGTTCCTGAGAAAGGCCATGAGAGTGCAGGCATCCCAGACGGACGCGAGCCCCGCCCGCGCTTCCCGCTCGCCGCGGCGCGGCACATAGGTTTCCACCGGAAGTCCCGACACGGTCTGCGCCGCAGGAAAAGGGATAAGCCGCAACAGATCGTCCGGGATAAAGACGAACTCCTCCGGGCCGTTCGAAGAATCCAAGAACGTCCGGCCGAGCCATCCCTGATACCACAGTCGCTCTGCGGCCGAAACGGGATTAAGCCAGGGCTGGTCGCGCTCACGCCGGGCGATCCCCATCTCGCGGACCTCGCCAAATTCGCTGGAGAATCGCGCCAGCGGCATCTTGCCCCCCAAAGCCCGAAGTCGATCGACGCCGGCCCGGTCCTCCGGACTAAGCCCCCGATACTTGGCGTCTACTCGATCTGGCTCCAGCATGGCCCGGACTACGTCCGGCAGCTGATCCCGGGAGTTGAGGATCTGAGGAATTTCCCAGGCACGGGCAAGGATGCGCCAAAAACCGCTGTCCTGGCCCTCCAGTACGTGGATCAGGTCCATGGGTGAACCGATGGACAGTTTGTGGGAATCGAGCTCCTAGAGAATGAGTCGCAGTGCCCCAGGAACCAGGCCGACCTCCAAACCTCGCACATCGGCCTCATAGCCCGCAAAAGTTTCCCCGTCGAGATGAACCGGCAGCGCGCGATCCGCCTCGAGTTTCAAGTGGTGCAACCGGCCAATCGTCACCGCCTTGAATCGGCCGTGAGTGCCATGCATCACCTCGGGGATCAAGCGGAACATCATCAGCCTTGAGACCCGCGCGACCGTTGCAAAATCCAGCACTCCGTCGTCATATTTCGAGGCCGGGGTTGTGAGAAACCCCCCGCCCTCACGCGGCCCGTTGCCGACAGTGAACATGAGCAATTCCTTATGAAGGGTCTCCCCATCGAGCTGAATCTCCATTTGCGCTGCATCAAAATTCTGGATGATCACCCGGATCACAGCCAGCAAGTACATCAAGAAGCCGTGGGCCCATGCCACATTGCGGGTTTGCAAGTTGACCGCAGCATCAAAGCCGATTCCCACGACGTTGACCCAGTACTCCATCCGGCCTTTGTCATCGCGGATGAAGCCCACGTCGAATACCATTTCCCGATGTGATGAGAAAATGCTCCGCAGGGCGCGTATAGGATCGAGGCTGGAGCCCATACCGCCCACAAAGTCGTTGCCGGATCCAATCGGCACGATTCCCAAGCGAGGACGCCGATCTGGCTCCAGGCGCATCAGGCCATTCACCACCTCATGAACGGTCCCATCGCCTCCGACGGCCACGACCGGGTCAAATCCCTCCTGCCCGGCTTGCTCGGCAATCGAGATGGCATGCCCCCGGTATTCGGTCCGAATCCAATCCGCCCCCCCCAGTTCCTCCGCGAGGTGCTCGAGGTCACTGGCAACTCGGTCGGTCCGGCCGCGATCAGCCTGCGGGTTGAAGATCATTTTCACCTTCGGCATGGCATCCCTTCCCTGGTGGAACGGAAACCGGCGCTGGACGTTCGCAGATCCCACGCAACGCGAGAGGGCAGTATCAAGTTCGTGGTTGCGCAGGCGCCGGGGATTCGGCCGCGCTCGTTGCGCCTCAGGCCCGACTCGCCCTTTCCGGCCGACCCTTCCAGGTCGAGCGGCCGCGGCAAGGCGGGTGGATACGATACCACGTCAGATCGGCCGGGATTATAGCCTCGATTGCAGCCGCAGGCCGTGGCCAGCGAGGTCACGACACACACCAGACCAGGGGACTTGATCGCCCCAATCCTCTTCCTGTCCAGCTCCTCAGGGCAGGGAGCCGCTTGCCCGCTGCAGGCTAACTGCGCCAGGAAGACTGAAGACCGGGTCATCCGGCAACGATGGATCCGGGGCAACCGTCGGCGCTCCGTCAACAGGCCTCGCGCCACGACAGCGAACCCGGGACTGCGGGGCCACCCTGGGCCTGGCCCTCGACGCAACCCTCCGGCGACTAGTCAGAAACCGGTGAGAGCCGCCGTTCGTGGATTCCCCTGAAGAACGTCCACGTGGCGGCGGCCGCCAACGCGTAGAGGATAGCCGTGGAGATGAACAGAGGCGAGAATCCCCAGCGGTCCTGCACAAACCCGGAGACAAATGGCCCACAGGACAACCCAATTTGGGTCGTGACGATGAGGACGCTGCTCACCAGGCCCCGGCCGCTTTCCGGGGCCTGCTCCATGGCGAACGCAGAGTAAAGCGGAGAAGCCATGTTGATGAGCATCCCGCGCATCAAGAAGGCGAAGCCAGCCAGGAGCAGACCGGGCCAGAACCCCAGAAGCAACAAGAAGGGGACAGAGAGGGCCTGCACAGCGACCACGGCCCGCACTTTCCCGCCCAGTCGATCCGAAAGCCAGGGTCCGGCGATTGTCCCGGCGGCCGTGACGATCGCCGCGAGGCTGAAGAGAACCCCGAGCCACGAATCCGAGATCGAGAACTTGGTCCGGAAAAAGACGTTCATATAGGTGATCAGGGTGCCCGCCCCGACCCCGATGAGAAAGTTGGGGAGCGCCAGTTGTCGCAGCATCGGAGACCGCAGAGCTTGTGCGGCGTTGGCCAATAAGTTGGAGGGAGGGTCCTCCGCGTTGTGCGCGCGAACCCCGCGGATCAGCAAGATGGGCAAAATCGAGAGAGATCCGGCCGCGAGACAGGCGAGCATTACAGCGCGGTAAGCAGGGGCGCTGTCCGCGCCGACTCGCAGGGCGGAGCCAAACCAGCCTGGCAACTCACCTGCCAGGAGGGTTCCCCCTGCCCCGGCCAGGGTTACAACAGCAAAATTAAGGGAGATGAGATAGGTTCCCTCTTCCCTCCCGGCAATGGACATCATGAGGGGGGTCGCGCTCAGATAGTACAGGCAGTACCCGATTCCGTAGACAGAAATCGCGAGGAGTAGGACCCAATCGGAGGGGGTGACCACCACCACGATGAAGGTGACGATAGTAATGAAAATGCTGAGCAGCATGGCTCGTTTGAAGCCGATGCGATCGGCCAGGACTCCCAGGGACAGGCCCAGCAGTAGGCCCACTAGGTACTCGAGGGTGGTCACCAGGCCGAGGAATTGGCGGTTGTGGCCACTGGCGAGTATGTAGAGGTTGAAAAAGAGCACGGTCCCCGCGAACGCGAAACCGTCGATGACCGTCGACAGGAGGAACAGCCAGGCATTCCGGGAGAACTTGCGCTCCCAGGGGAAATACCCACGTATCCGTTGAACGGCATCCGTCGTGATCTGCATAAGCCTTATGCCGACATGGACAAGGGTGCTCTCCCCTCAGCCCAGGCCGAAGCGGAATCGCAGGTTACAAACCGAGCATCCGCCTCACCTGAGCCACTACCTCGCCCGTATTTGTAAACTGAACGGCGCCCATGCCGAGAGCCCGGGCAGACTGGAGGTTGGCCGGCATGTCGTCGACCAGGATCGTTTCTTCAGGTTGGGTTTCCAGACGATCCAAGGCCAACTGAAAGAACCTGGGATCGGGCTTCATAAGGCCCTCTTCCGCGGAAATGAGGATGGCCTGGAAAGCCCCCGAGGTCAGCAGGGGTGCGAAAGACTCCCGCGCGTCCGGCCAAGCGTTGCTAAGCACCGCCGTCCGCCTATCCGGGCGCAACGACTTGGCGAAACCGATGAGAGTCTGATCCCAGCAATCCCCGGCCCAGAATTCCCGCTGCACCTGCTCCAGGGACCCGGGCGGCAGAGCCAGCCGCTGGCGCACATGCTCCCAGACTTGCTGAGAGGTTGCCTGGCCAATGCTCGCCGCGAGGGAAACCGGGCTGTTGAAGACCAGATCCTCGAAAGCACCCGCCGTTAGGCCGAGGCGCTCTTCCAAGGCCCGGCGAGGTCGCGGATCCTCGGTCCGCAACAGAACTCCACCCACGTCAAAGAGAACCGCACGAATAGTCATGTCGGCCCCGGCTTGCCCGCCAGCGGTAACCGGGAGGAACGAAACGGCCGTGAGTTCTCAGCCCACGACCGCCGATCTCGTTGCCCTCCACCCTTCAGCCCCTGCCGCGTTGACTGGACGATCCTCTGTGCTCCGCAGGAGCGATCGAGATTCCCCGAAAGTTTGCCTCTCTGACCGGAGCGCAGGCTCGAGGGTGGAGCATACCATAACACCGAACATCGGCTGTCCTGCCCAGCCTCGAGTCCATTTCCACCTCCCGCCTGCTTCCGCGGAATCCCAGAAACCGCTGACGTCAGTCCAAGCGGCTACCGACCTTTTCCATCATCAGCCCCGCCACCCCCTCCGCGTAATACCCAGCCAGCGTTTCCCGCCTCTGGTACCCGGCGCTCTCATACAGCGCAATGGCGGGTAGATTGTCGACCCGCACGGTCAACCGAATGACAGGAGCACCCAGTTGCGCCTCGCACTCGCTCAGGAGGCGACGAGCCACGCCGCGCCTTCGGTAGGCAGGGTGTACCGCCAAGGTGGCAATCATGCCCGTCCGCGGTCTCCAGCGCCTGTCCCCGGCAACGAAGCCGATCAACTCGCGGCCGTCCAGCGCGCCCAATCGGACGACGCTAGGCCACACCAGGACACTGGCCACGTCAACCCAGGGCCAAGCATCCTCCTTAAAACACAGCCGTTCGAGCCGCATGACGTCCCGGATCATGCGGATCGTGGCCGGCTGCACTCTCAGATCCGACGACCGATCCCGCCCACTCATGGCCGCAGGGGTTCCTGGGCCTCCCTGCAGCCGTTCTTGAGGCGGGGGCCCGACGGCTCACCGGGGTCCCAAAGGGGCAGGCGCTTACAGCACATTCTCGCCGCGACCCCATCGTCTACCCAACTCTGCTCTCCCTACTTGGAGTCGCCACGCAAGAAACCCTGCATCATGCTGGTGAACTCGAGCGGGAAGACGATCTTGGTGGCCGCGCCGGTCCCGAGCGTCTTGAGCGTGTCAAAGTACTGCAGGGTCATGGTCTTCTGATCAATGCCCTTGGCAACCGAGTAGATTTTGTCCAAGGCGGAGGAGAATCCTTCGGCTCGAAGCAGCAGGGCTTGGCGCTCGCCCTCCGCACGGAGAATGTTGGCCTGCTTGTCCCCGTCGGCCTGAAGGATGGCCGATTGCTTCTGGCCTTCGGCCACATTGATCGCGGCATCGCGGGCACCGGTTGACTCGGTTACGGTCGCACGGCGAATGCGCTCCGCCGACATCTGCCGGTTCATGGCATCCTGGACCTCGCGCGGCGGGACGATTTCTCGGATCTCAACGTTGGTGACCTTCACCCCCCAGCGCTCCGTAACCTCGTCCAGTTTCTGTCGCAGGGCCGTATTGATATGCTCGCGCTGAGAGAGCACATCGTCCAGAGGAATACTGCCGATCACGGCGCGCAGGGTCGTCGTGGCCATTCCTTGGGCGGCCACTTCAAACGTTCCGACTTGCAACACGCTCTGGGTCGCATCCATGATCTTGTAGTACCAAATGAAGTCGATCGAGATGGGCGCGTTGTCCGTCGTGATGCAGCTCTGGTGAGGAATTTCGCGAACCTGTTCGCGCAGGTCGACGCGCCGAGCCTGGTCCACAAAGGGAATCAGCAGGACGAGACCGGGCCCTCGTTGCCCCAGACAGCGCCCCAGCCGGAACACCACCAACCGCTCATATTCCGCAACAATCCGCACGGCATTGGTCACGATCACGATCAATCCGACAACCACAATGGCCACTACACAGAGCGTCAACACGGTAAACTGTGACATCCATCCCTCCTTGGCTGACCCGGATCCGCGCCTGTCCCGGATCCGGACTGATCCGCCCGTGGAAGACTTCCACGGGCCCACTCTTCGGCCCGGCGCCCCAGAATCAACTCGGGGCCGTGCCTCCCCCCTCGTCCCCGCCCGCCGCCCGGACCAGGAGGGTGAGTCCTTCGCGGCCGACCACCTCAACCCTCGTGCCCGCCGGGAGGTGCGCCTCGGCCCGGGCGCTCCACTGCTCGCTGGCCACCTGGACAGAGCCATGACCATCCACGTCCGTGACCGTGAACCCCAGCTGCCCAATCAGGCGGCCCAAATCCAAGTCCGGCCGTTTCCGATGGGCCAACATTGTTCTTTGAACCACGAACCAGAAGAAACCCAGGGAAACCGCCGAGCCTCCTACGGCCAACGGCCAGGAGACTCCCGTGACCATATTCTGCGGACCGCGGAAAAGGAGCACCGACCCAAAAGAAAAGAAGATCACCGCAGCGAGCAGCAGTAGGCCGCGCCGCGGACGCCACACCTCGGCGACGAAGGCCGCGGCCCCCAGCACCAACAAGCCAATGGCCCACAGGTTGAGCGGGATGGTCAGAGAAGCCGCCGCAACGACCAGCAGACAGAATACGGAGATGATCTCCAGCAACCCGGTGCCAGGAATTACCATGGCAAACGTCCCTGCCCAGATCCCCACCAAGAGAAAAAGAAAGACCACGTCGGGGTTCTGCAGGAATTGCAAGAACGGCAAAGCCATGATCCCTCCTTGTCAATCCGGTTCGGGTTCCCATGGAGGCACTGGGGAGCGGCCCCCCCGGGTCCCCACGCCTGACACCGCCCGGCTTTCCCCCTGATCAAACCTGTAGTTCCACTGCGGCCTGAGCCCGTCTCAGCTTTGCCCCATTCAACCGCATCGCTAACTCAATCCGGCGGGCCTGCGTTAGCGAAACCCGAATCTGTCCGTGCGATCATCATACTGGACTTCGACAGAGTTCGCTGGCAGGTCCACAGGTAATCGGTCGCCCAGCCCTCTTGGGTTCCTTGGAGGCGACGGAGTTGCCTGCGTGGAGCGCCCGGACAGGCGATGGGCACCCGCATCGCCTGCCTCCCGACAGCCTTTCTCTCCTCCTGCGCTGTGCGCTCGATCGTCTCGACGATCCGACAGCCCAAGTTGGGGTGGGTGAAACTGCCAGTTTTCCACAGATGCAGGAAGGCAACTCGGATCAACCGGCCCCGGCTCTCGACCGTCCTGTCCGCAGGCGTTCCTGTTGGCACTGAACCAAGAACCGGATGATTCTCATTGGTCATCGCGCCGTGGCGGCCCAAGAACCTCCAGGGTAGCAGGGCCTTTCCCCTCCTTGGGTCCAGGCGAGTTACGACAACTAGAACCGGGAGCCTGCTGGATACCGGGCCGATTGCATTCCACGCCAAGACGCCTCGCAGCCCACCTCTGAGCCATTATAACCAGCCTGCGCGGGGCGGATGGCCGTGGCATTCGCGTTCAACTTTGCAAGAGGAATTGCTCAGCCCCATCCACCGTGGTATCATGGGCGCGTGAGACTCCCCCTCGCCCTCGCTCAGATGTCCACCCTGCTCGGTAATGTCGCAGGGAATCTGGAGAAACACATCCAGCTGGCACGGGAGGCGCGCCGACAGGGAGCCGAGCTGATCCTCTTCCCCGAACTCTCTTTGACGGGCTACGTCCTTCAAGATCTGGCCTCCACAGTCGCCTGCCGCCCGGTAGAAGATGACCCCGTCTTCTCGGTTCTCCTGCGCGAGAGCATGAGCATTGACTTGGTGGTCGGATTCGTCGAGGAAGACCGCCGAAATCGGTTTTTTATTGCGGGCGCCTACCTGTCCCGGGGACAGGTTGTTCACGTTCACCGCAAGGTCTATCTCCCTACCTATGGGCTGTTTGATGAGGGAAGGTTTTTCGCCTCGGGAGACCAGGTCCGAGCTTTCGACACCCGCTGGGGGCGGATGGGCCTGCTGATCTGCGAGGACTTCTGGCACGCCTCGCCTCCCTACCTGCTCTGGCTGGACGGAGCTGACATTCTCCTCTTCATGTCATCCTCCCCCGGTCGCGGTCTTTATCAGGAAGGGGTTCTGGAAAGCGCCTGGTGGGTGGAGCAAGTCAACCAATCCTATGCCAGCCTTTTCACCTCCTTTGTGGCCCACACGAACAAGGTGGGCTTTGAAGACGGCCTGAATTTTTGGGGCGGTTCGACCGTATTCGACCCGAACGGCCGGCGGGTGGCTCGGGCTCCCTTCCACGAGGAGTCTTTGACCAGGGTGGACCTGGACCTGAACCAGCTTCATCGCACTCGAGCGCGGCTGCCTCTTCTTCGCGACGAGCGCACAGAGCTCGTACTGCGCGAGTTGCAGCGGGTCCGGGCGCAGGGCGGACCGCCCAACAACTTCGGATAGTTCCCGCGACCCGGCCAGTCCGACCGGCCCGTCATTCCCTGGCCCGCCCGGGAAAGGGGACCATGCACGACTTTCTTTCCAGCCTTCAAATCGACACGGGCCTGGTACGCAAGATTCTGGTCTCCTTCTTGTGCCAGGAGATTGAACGCACCGGCCTGGACGGGGCGGTCGTAGGGGTTTCCGGCGGCGTCGACTCGTCCCTCTCCTGCTTCCTGTGCGCGCAGGCTCTGGGCCCCCAGAAAGTTCTGGCCGTGCTGATGCCCTACCGCACTTCCTCTCCCGATTCTCTCCGGGACGCTGAGGAGATCGTGCGCCTTTCCGGTGTCCGCGGCCTGACGGTAGAGATCACCCCCATGGTGGAGGCCCTCCTGGCCAAGTTCCCGGAGGCAGACCAGCGCAGGCGTGGCAACATCATGGCCCGGGCTCGAATGATCGTCCTCTATGATCAATCCGCAGCCCAGGGAAAGATTGTGGTGGGAACCGGGAACAAGACAGAAATCCTTTTGGGTTACACCACCCTTTATGGGGACTCAGCCTGCGGGCTGAACCCGATCGGCGATCTGTACAAGAACCAGGTGCGGCAATTGGCGCGCGCGGTGGGGGTCCCGGATCACATTGTGGCGAAAGCCCCGACGGCCGATCTCTGGCAGGGCCAGACCGACGAGGGGGAACTGGGGTTCACCTACGATCAGGTGGATCAACTGCTGTACCTACTGGTGGACGAACGCTACAGCCCCGCGGAGTGCGTGGAGGCCGGATTCGATCGCGCATTTGTGGGCAAGGTAGTCGAGCGCGTTCGGCAAAGCCAGTTCAAGCGGGTGCCTGCCCCGATCGCCAAGCTCAGCAATCGCACGATTGGATACGACTTTCTCTATCTGCGTGACTGGGGAACATGAGAGGAGATTCCCTTGTCGCTCTCGGCTACCGCGACTTTCGATTGCTTTGGTTCGGACAGCTGATTTCGACCGCCGGCTCACAGATGCAGTCCGCCGCCCTCTTGTGGCAGATCTACGCGATCACCCACAGCCCTATGGACTTGGGGCTGATCGGCCTCACCCGCCTCGTGCCGATGACTGGGTTCAGCCTGATCAGCGGCCTGATGGCGGATGCGATGGACCGCCGCCGGCTGATGGTGATGACCCAAAGCGGAATGGCAGCTGGGGGAGCTGGAGGCCGGCTTGGTCGCGCATTGGTTTGGGGCAGTGATTTCCGTCGTGATCGGTGGGATGGGATCGCTCCTGGCGACCGGCTGGGTTGCAGCCACCACGCCCGAAGTGCGCCACTATAGCGGCGAAGAACCTCCCGTCGGGCAGGAGGATTTTTCCCACACCCACGTCCGGATCCAATCTCCGGCACCGTAGGACGCAGGTCGGAGGGTCCGGCGCCGCCTGAGAGGCGGCAGTCAAGAAAAGAAAGCTAGGACCAACGGGGAGAGGACAGCATGAAGCGCGCGGTCAGCATCAGCATTGGATCTTCTAAGCGGGATAAGGCGGTCGAAATCAGTCTTCTGGGGGAGCAGGTCCGGATTGAACGGGTCGGCACGGACGGAGATATGCAGAAGGCGGCCGAACTGTTCCGGGACCTGGACGGCAAAGTGGATGCTTTCGGTTTGGGCGGCGCCGACCTTGGCCTGATGGTCGACCGCAAATGGTATCCGTTGTATTCGGTGCAACCCATGATTCGGTACGTAAAGAAAACTCCGCTCGTGGACGGCGCGGGCTTGAAGAACACGCTGGAGGGGCGCGTCGCCCAGTTCATGGAAGCGCGAATTGGAGCGCAGATCCAGCCCAAGCGCTGCCTGATGACGGGAGGGGCCGACCGCTGGGGGATGTCCCTGTCCTTTGTCCAAGCTCGCTATGAGTGTGTGTTTGGAGACCTCATGTTTGCCCTGGGGATTCCCATCCCTCTGCACACAACTGCCCAAATGAAGCGGTTCGCCAGCGTGCTGATGCCCGTAGCGGGGCACCTGCCGTTCAAGTGGGTCTACCCGACCGGAGAGGAACAGGAGAAGAGGATCCCCAAGTTCACTCAGTGGTATGACTGGGCCGGCGTGATTGCAGGCGACTGCCATTACATCAAGCGGCACATGCCGGACTTGCTGACGGGCAAGGTCATTTGCACGAACACCACCACGGCCCAGGACGTGGAGTTGTTCCGCAACGCCGGGGTACGGTATCTGGTGACTACCACCCCCGTGTTTGACGGCCGTTCTTTTGGGACGAATATGATGGAGGCGGCCCTGGTCGCCGCATCCGGAAAAGGGCGCGTGCTCACCGAGCAAGAGCTGGAGACTATGCTCGCGGAGTTGAAGATGGAACCGCAAATCCAGGACCTGGGCAAGTAGAAGGGGCCTCGGGTTGCGGGAGGGAGGAACAATGTCTGAGGTACTGGATGCCGTGGTCACCGCCGGGGGAATCCCAAAGCCGGGCGAGCCCCTCTACCTCCTGACTCAGGGGCAGCCCAAGGCTCTCTTGCGTCTCGTGGGAAAACCCATGATTCAGTGGGTTTTGGAGGCCCTGGAAGGATCGTCGCGCGTCGGCAAGGTCGTCGTGATCGGCCTTGAGAAGGAGAGCCTCCCGCCGATGCCCAAGATCGCCTCGTTCCTGCCAAATCAGGGGGGACTGCTGGAGAACGTCCTGACCGGCATGCGTGAGGTGCTGCGTCTCAATCCGGGATCGCGGCATGCCCTGCTCGTGAGCTCCGACATTCCCACCATCACTGCCAGCATGGTGGACTGGACCGTCGATACCGCGATGCGGACAGACGATGATCTCTACTATCCCATTGTCGAGGACCGCGTCATGGAGCGCCGGTTCCCCGGCTCGCGCCGCACCTACACTCACCTCCAAGAGATGCGGGTTTGCGGCGGCGATGTATGCGTGGTGCGCACTTCAACTGCCACCGAGAACGTAGAGCTTTGGAGACGTCTGATTGCGGCTCGCAAGAGCCCTATGCATCAGGCCAGCTTGCTCGGTTACGACTTGCTTTTCCTACTGGTCCTGCGCCGGCTGTCGGCGGCCCGGGCCGAGGCCATGGTGAGCCAGCGCCTGGGAGTAAAGGGTCGGGTGTTATTGTCTCCTTACGCGGAGATTGGCATGGATGTCGACAAGCCCGTCCAGTATGACCTGGTTCGGCGGGACTTGGAGGCCGCAGCCACCTGACCTGGACAGATCGGTGATGCAACCCCTGCTTCTGCTGGACAACCGCCTGACGACCCGCCTGCGGGTCGGCGAGACCCCTGGCGTGCTGCGGACGGTCTGCATCGGGCTTGCCCATTCGGGAGACAGCTGGTTCTGGGGCGCGGCCTTGGTGGCGACGGCCTGGCTGGATCCCGGGCTGTGGCGCTGGCGCGCGCTGACCATGCTCCTGGGTATTGCCAGTACCGCTCTGGTCGTGATGGCCATCAAAATCGTGGTCCGCCGGAGAAGGCCCGCAGGAGATTGGGGCTGGCTCTACCGGGCCAGCGATCCGCATTCGTTCCCCTCGGGTCACGCGGCGCGCATGACGATGCTCTTTGTGGTTTGCTGTTCTGTGGGCCCCCTCTGGTTGGCCGCCCTGCTCCTCGTGTGGGCTCCGCTCGTCTCCCTTTCTCGAGTTGCGATGGGCGTCCACTATTTGTCGGATGCCCTGGGTGGCACGATCCTGGGTCTCCTGATGGGAGCCCTCGTGGTTCTCGTGATCTAGCACTTGCCCCGGCGGCTTTCCGAGGGCAATTCTCCTCGACGATCAAGATGGACGAGAAGTCCCTGAAGGCCCTTGAGCTGTTCAGCATTCTAGAGCGTCTGGCCGGGCGAACTTCCTTTTCCGGCGGCAGGGAACTTGCTCTTCAGCTCGCCCCCTCCAGCGACCCTCAGGAGGTCCTTCGCCGACTGCAGGAAACCAGCCAGGCGAGGCGGTTGTTGGCGACCCGAGAGGGGATATCCCTCGGCGGCGCGCGGGAGATCCGCCCGCTCGTTGAGGCCGCCCGCAAGGGGGCCAGGCTTTCACCCAATGATCTCTTGCAGATCCGCGCCACCCTTTCAGCCGCACGCTCTCTGAACCGGGCCCTCACCCGCGCCAGCCAAGAGGCCCCTCTCCTGGCAGACATCGGCTCCAGACTCCACGACAGCCCGCAGGTTTCCTCCAGCATCGACCGGGCCCTGGACCAAGAAGGGAAGGTCCTGGATCAAGCCTCCCAGCGCCTGGCGGACCTGCGAGGCGAACTTGGCCGGACGCATGAACGTCTGATGGCCAGGTTGCAACACCTGCTGGGTGAGCACGCGGCTCATCTTCAGGAAAGCTTGATCACTCAGCGAGAAGGACGCTATGTGGTCCCTCTTCGCTCCGAGTTCAAGGGCCGGCTGCGAGGCATCGTCCACGACCAGTCCGCCTCGGGAGCCACGCTCTTTATCGAACCCCTGGCCACGGTGGAAATGAACAACCGCTTGCGAGAGCTTCAGCTCCTCGAGCAGGAAGAGGTGGAACGAATCCTCTCGGAACTTTCGGGAATGGTCGCCAGCCACGGGGAGGAGATGAGCGAGAGCGCAGAAGCGCTGGCTCAGGTGGACCTGATCCTGGCCAAGGCCGACCTTGCGGAGGCGATGGGGGCCTGCGAGCCGGCCCTGGTGGGATGGGCTTCCGGAACTGAGGCGCGCGCGCACTCTCAGCCTCCTGCCCCTGGCCCTTCTCCTCTGACCCTGCTTGGGGCGCGGCACCCTCTGCTGGACCCCGCGACCGTGGTCCCAATCGATCTGGTCCTGAGACCGGGGGTGTCCGCGCTGGTCATTACCGGTCCAAATACCGGCGGCAAGACCGTGGCCCTCAAGACCGCCGGCCTGCTCGCGGCTATGGCACAATGCGGGCTTCACATCCCGGCGGAACCAGGGTCCGAGCTGACCGTTTTTGACTCCCTCCTGGCCGACATCGGTGACGAGCAGTCCATCCAGCAGTCCCTTTCGACCTTCTCGGCCCACATTCAGCAGATCGTCCGCATTCTCCGCATGGCCAGCTCTCTTTCCCTGGTCATCCTCGATGAGCTCGGAGCCGGAACCGATCCCCAGGAGGGCTCGGCACTGGCCCGCGCCATCCTCAGCGAGTTGATCCGCAGAAGGATTCCCACCCTTGTGGCAACTCATTATCCGGAGCTCAAGTCATTTGCCTACAGCCACGAGGGCGCCGAAAACGCAAGCGTCGAGTTCGATCCGAACACCTTCCTTCCCACTTATCACTTGGCCCTCGGCGTGCCAGGAAGGTCCAATGCGCTTTCGATTGCCGGACGCCTCGGGCTCAACCCGCCGATTCTCCAAGAAGCCCGCGAAATGGTCTCCTCTTCCGATCTGCAGGTTGAGCAGCTGTTGGAGGAAATCCAGCGCGAGCGGGATGCCCTGCGGGCTGAGAGGAAACAGGCGGCGGCGGCGCGCAGAGAGGTAAGCCAGAGGGAGCAGGACCTGGCCAGGCACCTAAGCCGCATCGAGGACGAACGCGAGCGGTTGATCGAAGAAGCCCGCCGCCAGGCGGCCCGGGAGGTCAACGAAGTCCGCTCCGAACTGAGGGAGGTTCGCCGCACGTTGCAGAATCTTTCTTCCGCAAACAAGGCCGCCCTACTCACTCAGTCCCAGGACAAACTCGAGCAGCTCGAAAAGGGCCTCGAGGAAGCGGCTCCGCCGGTAGAACTTCCTGGGGTCGGCGGAGGGCGCGGTGTACCCCAGATCGGGGATCGCGTGCGGCTGCGCCGCCTGGGAATGACCGGCCAGCTTGTAGCTCGATCCGGCGACCAGGTTGAGGTGCAGGCTGGCATGCTCCGCATCCGGGCCGAACTTCGCGACCTGGAACGGCAGGAGACGGCCCAACCGGAGGCGCCGACTCCGCCTGGATCCTTGGCCGAGTCTTCTCTGGAGGTCCCGAGCTTTCCCTCCCCGGGGATTGAACTGGACCTGCGGGGGAAAACGGTCGAGGAGGCGACGCTCGAGATCGAACGCTACCTGGACGCGGCCTTTGCCGCCAAGCTACCTTGGGTGCGAATCATCCATGGCAAGGGGAGCGGACGCCTGCGCAAAGCCGTGCGCGAACTGCTCGGGCACCACCCCCTTGTGGCTTCGACGGACATCGCTGCCGAAAACGAGGGCGGAGAAGGTGTCACCCTGGTGAACCTGCAAGCCTAGAAGTCCGGCCGAAAAGTGAATCGACCATCAAGCCCAGGTGTTGATCCATGAGGAAGCAGGAGGGCTTGATGCTTGGGAAGCGATCGCCTCAGCGTGGGATGTTCGAAGCGGACCATG
>JBEKXU010000002.1:0-175636 GCA_049511715.1 Anaerolineales bacterium | reverse complement strand
GCACCTCTTCAGCCTTGCCGTCTCAGGACCCATCAGAAGTCGATTTGCACCTGCACAACTGACTCGAAAAGTGGTCTACATCCAGGCGATCATGGGTGGCACAATGCGGGCGGCTATTGACAAAAAGGACCGCAGGCAAACCTGCCTGGGTCCTCCCACACGGCACCTTTGGGGCCCTCAGGGGCCAAGTGCCTACCCCAGCGAGGATCCCGCAATGCTACTTGCCTTTTCCCGGTATTCCCCCCGCAGTCGAGAAATCGTCCGAAGAGAGTCGCGCCCACCTTAGGCCAGCCTCGCTGTCCCAGGCAATCCCTGGTCCGCCGGCACCTGAAAGATCCGCCTGATATGAAAGCGCTCAAGGGCAGCCCCATGCGCGGAAGGGAATCCCGCAAGGCTAACCTGCCGAGGGACGAGGGCTACGTCTTCACCTCACCCCGGATCTCAAGATGCAATGGAGGTTGTGGGCCCTTCCCATGGTAGTCGGTTTCATCCTCCAGCACGAGCCGCACCCGCAACGGTCCGGGGCTGCTCAAGTGCGCCAGGTGAGCCGTAATTGCCTCGTCCGCCTTGATCCCAAATTCTTTGAGCAACTTGCGGATATCCATTCGTGTGTCATCATCCACGGAATTCCTCCTTGGTTCCTATCCCCGATCCAGAGCCCTGGACTAGCTAGCCCGCCAGCCAGCGAACTGCGGCCCGAGCCAGGCAACCTTTTTCTCTCCCCGAGAAAGGATCACGCCAGCGCGGGATCCGCACCGCATCCCCCCGCGGGAAGGTTCGGTGACACAAACACGAGGCGAAGGCCTTCCGATACCTCCGATGGCAGGGCGCCGGATCCCCGCACTGGCCAAGCCATTCGCCCGAAAAAAGGCCTGCGGATGCGGAACCCTCGGGTGAGGTTCGCGAGCCGCAGCGCGCCACCCATCGGCTGAGGATAGCGGGAGAAAGTGATCCTTTACGGGCCCGGCTCCAGGTGAATGACCTCTCCTGTGCTGATTTTGAGCACCCGTCCATTGCTTTGACGTACCCGCAAGGCTCCCGACTCGGTCACCCCTTCTGCCAGTCCTTCCTCCAACTTGTCCCCCAGTTGGACGCGGACACGACTTCCGATCGTGTCCAAGAGCGCCGACCACTCGTCCAGGGGCGATCGACCGTGATGGATGGCAACGTACCTCCGCTCTGTACTTTCTAGGATCGCCCGCAGGAGGGTCAGGCGCGAGACCTCGTGGCCCAAGGCTCCCTGCAGGCTAGTCGCATCGGCCGGGATCCCACTCACTCCCTGCGTTTCGAGATTGACATTGACCCCGACTCCGACGACGGCGAAATCGAGCCGTTCCCCCAGGATCCGCGATTCCAGCAACAGACCGCATACCTTGCGTCCCTCAATCAACACGTCGTTCGGCCACTTCAGCCTGGCGACCAGGCTAGTCGTGCGGCGGATGCCCTCCGCAACGCCCAGCCCGGTGGCCATGGCCACGAGAAAGCAACGCGAGGCTGCGAGGGGAGGCCGCAAAAGGAGGGAGAAAAGCAGGCTGGTTCCAGCGGGAGCCACCCAACTGCGCCCAAGCCTGCCTCTTCCGGCCGATTGGAAATCGGCGATGACCAGCGTGCCGTCAGGAGCTCCTTTCTCTCCCAGATTGAGGGCCACCTGATTGGTGGAGGAAATGGTCTCGGACGCATAAACTTCCCGGCCCAAAAGAGACGCCTTTAGGCCGACGCGGATCTCCTCCTGAGCTCCGCCGGAAACAAGCCCGGCTCGCTTCCGCAACAGTTCGCTCAGATCGTCCGGCATCGCTCAACTCCAGAATGGAAAGCCACAAGCACACGACCTCGCGGCAGGCCCTACACGACGCGTTGACACCGGCTCGAATTCACGTGCTTCGGGCGCGCACAATTACCGGACCGCGATAGTCGGATTTCTGCTCCCAGCCCAGCAAGAAAGGAGGCAGCCTTTTCACAAGTGATGATACACTCCGCGCGAACAGCCGGAGGCCACGATGAGCGCTGGAAAATTGATTGCCTATATTGCAGCGGCGATCCTCATTTTCTTTGGCGTGATCTTCATTTGGGGGGCGTTCAGCCCGCAGGGATCCCCGGCTTGGATACTGGTGGGGCTGATCAGCGTGGTGGTCGGGTTCGTGTTGATCTTTATCGCCGCGAGGCGCCGTCCCGCCGCGAGCCAAGAGAACGTGACCTTGAAGGTGGACCTTCCGGGCAACGTCAGCCTGGACATGCTCAAGTGCCGCTCCTGCGGCGGAGCGTTAACGGCCGACAGTATTAAGATGGTCGCAGGGGCTCCGGTGGTTACGTGCCCCTTTTGCCACACCTCCTACCAGCTTACGGAAGAACCCAAGTGGTAATTGATTCATGCCTCCCAGGAGGACCTTCATGAAGAAGCGCATCCTCTGGCTGCTTGTCCCCTTGGCGGTTTGCCTGACGTTGACCGCAAGTGCGCTGGCACAGGATTATTCCTTCCAGCTGACCCAGGAAGTTGTCAACGTTTCCTGGAACCAGAACGGGACGATGGCGATTGACTACGTGTTCACCTTCAACAACGACTCGGGAGCGCCGCCCATCGATTACGTAGACGTGGGTCTCCCCAATGCCAACTACGACATCAGTTCGATTGCGGCGGATGTGAACGGAAATGCAATCAGCGACATCCAACCTTCCACGTCCTTGAGCTCAGGCGTCACCCTCGGCCTGGGGGACTACAGCATCCCAGCGGGAGCGACCGGCACGGTGCACGTCTCGATTCCCCAGGTCACGGGCGTTCTGTACCCGGACTCCTCCGACAGCTCCTATGCCAGCGCGGTGTTCTCACCAACCTGGTTCTCCTCGCAGTATGTGCACGGCTCAACGACCCTGACGGTCATTTTCCATCTGCCCCCTGGGGTCCAGCCTCAAGAACCTCGCTATCACAGTATTACGGGTTGGCCCGGGAGCTCCACACCGGCGGCCGGAATCGACAGCCAGAGCCGGGTCACCTACACCTGGACGACAAACCAGGCCGATGCTTCAACCCAATACACTTTTGGCGCCTCTTTCCCCTCGCAGTATGTCCCCGCGGACTCCATTGTGCGCGTCTCGGCCCTCGCGGCCCTAGGCACAGCGCTGGGGGGCCTGCTGGCCGCATTGTCCGGCCCGCTTCTTTGTCTGGTCGTGTTCGCGTTCTTCATCCTCATCATCGCACTTTCGGTCCGGTCGGCTCAGAGACGGAAGATGCAGTATCTGCCGCCGACGATTTCGATCGAGGGCCATGGCATCAAACGAGGTCTGACGGCCGTCGAGGCGGCGGTCTTGATGCAACAGCCGGTGGACAAAATCTTCACGATGATTCTGTTTTCCGTGGTCAAGAAGGGAGGCGCGAAGGTCACTACACGGGATCCGCTCAAGCTCGAAGTGACCCAGCCTGCGCCGCAGGTCCTGCAGCCGTATGAAGTGGATTTCCTCAAGGCTTTCCAGATCGAAAGCGAGCGGGATCGGCAACTCGCCCTCCAGAATCTGATGGTCAACCTGATCCGGGGGGTCACCGAGAAGATGAAAGGGTTCAGCCGCAAGGAAACCATCGAATACTACGAGAGCATCATCCAGAAGGCTTTTGCCGAGGTGCAAGCGGCGGACACGCCAGAGGTCAAGAGCCAGCGCTTCGACGAGAACATGGACTGGATGATGGCGGATCGTGATTTCCAAGGTCGCTCCCCGCAGGTCTTTGTCGGGCTTCCTATCTTTATGCCGATCTGGTGGGGGAGCTACGACCCCACGTTCCGGGGGGCCTCTGCCCCGATAGCACCTGCGGCCGGCATCCCGGGCAAAGCGGCGGCGCCGATCTCCCTTCCTCACCTGCCCGGCTCGGACTTTGCCGCCTCGATTGCGCACACCACCCAATCCTTTGCTGGCAGCGTCGTCGGAAACGTCTCATCCTTCACGGGCAGGATTGCGAACGTGACCAATCCCCCGCCTGCTCCCAGACCAAGCATGGGGGGCGGGCTCCGCGGCGGCGGAGGCATGGGAGGGGGCCGATGCGCCTGCGCCTGCGCGTGCGCCGGTTGCGCCTGTGCCTGCGCCGGCGGCGGCCGCTAGCCCGCGTTCGGGACACTTTACCTGGAGGGAGCGGGCGTGCGCTTGTCATTCCAGCAAAACCAAATCAGCCGAGAGAAAGCCAGGCCATCCCCAGCCCAGGGTCGGATCAATCACTACGAGTACCGCTCCGAAGCTCAACGGAGCCGCATCCATCTGCGTTTTGAGCAGGATGGGTCAGGAACCCTGCTCGTCAATGCCAGCCAAGTCTTTTACTTGAATCCCACGGCGGCGCTCATGGCTCGCCTAATCCTTGCGGGGACAGAGCAGCCCCAGGCAATTGCCACCGTGGTCGATCGGTACCGGGTTTCGACGGACCGCGCTAAGGAAGATTATGTGGCCTTGCAACGCCAGCTGGCCGAATTGGTTCGCCCCGAGGGAGCCTGCCCAATTTGCGACCTGCAACTCGAGGTGCGCCCTCCCTTCTCCGCTCGGCCCTCCGCTCCTTATCGAATGGATCTGGCCCTCACCTACGGGTGCAACAACGACTGTGCCCATTGCTACAACGCGCGCCCACGCGACTTTCCCGAGCAGGACACGCCGTTCTGGAGGCGCATCCTCGACCGCCTGTGGGAGATTGGCATTCCCCATGTGGTATTCACCGGCGGAGAACCGACCCTGAGGCGTGATCTTCCGGAGCTGATCGCCTACGCAGAGAGCCTGGGCCAGATCACCGGACTCAACACCAATGGACGCCGCCTGCACGACCCCCGCTATCTCGCCCAGCTGGTGGAGGCGGGGCTTGACCATGTGCAGATCACGGTCGAGTCCCACGACGCGAGGATTCATGACCGGCTGGTGGGAGTCTCGGGGGCCTGGGAGCAGACCCTCGAGGGCCTGCAGCGGGCCCTGACCACGCGGCTGTACGTGATGACCAATACGACCCTGATGCGCGAGAACAGCCCTGGGCTGGGCGAAACCTTGGATTCCCTGGCCCGGCTGGGGGTACCGACGGTCGGTCTGAACGCCCTCATCTACTCCGGGCGCGGGGCGCAAGTGAGCACCGGATTGCCGGAAAGCGACCTGCCGCCTTTGCTTGACCTGGCCCGAGAGAGGACAGACCGCTCCGGTCAGCGGCTGATCTGGTACACCCCGACCCAGTACTGCCATTTCGACCCGATGCAGCTGGAGCTGGGGGTCAAAGGCTGCACGGCCGCGCTCTACAGCATGTGCGTCGAGCCGGATGGCTCCGTTCTGCCCTGCCAGTCCTATTACCAACCCATCGGCCATCTCCTCGAACAGGACTGGCCGGAGATCTGGGACCACCCTCTGGCCCGGAGACTGCGCGAGCACCTGGATCTTCCCGAGCCATGCCGGGAATGCGCACTGAAGGCGGAATGCGGTGGCGGCTGCCCTCTGGCCCGCCAGGCCGGCCAACAATCGGCACCCTTCCGCTACCTGCCGTGGGCAATCCCTCCGGCCTCCCCGCCGGCACTCAGGAGCATTCCATGACCCCACCTCTTGACTTCTTCCGCTCGCTCTTTGCGCGCATTGAGCCGATCCCTCCGGGGAGCTATTCTTACCAGACTCCCCCTGAGGCTCCCCGCCAGTATCGCCTGCATCTCCGGGTCGAGCCGGATGGAACCGGAGTTCTCATTGTCAACGCCGCGACCGTGCTCCACCTCAACCAGACGGCGACGGAGTATGCCTACCACCTGGTGCAACAGACGCCCCAACCGCAGGTGGCCGGGACCATCTCCTCGCGCTACCGCGTCGGAAAGAAAGCCGCGGAGAAGCACTACCTGGATTTTGTCGAACGCATCGAGACCGTCATCCACCGCCCGGAGATCGACCCGGAGACCTACCTGGATTTCGATCGGCGACCTCCCTACAGCACTCAGCTCTCGGCTCCCTACCGCTTGGATTGCGCCCTGACCTTCGAAACGCCTCGGGGAACGGACCAATCCTCCGCTCCTGCGGCTCAACCCAAGCAGGAACTCACCTCGGAGGAATGGCAGAGCGTCCTCAAGAAGGCCTGGGAGGCCGGCGTTCCGCACATTGTCTTCACGGGTGTCGAACCGACACGGCGGCCGGATCTTTGCGATCTGATCCGGTGCGCTCAGAAACTGGGACAGGTCACCGGACTGATCAGCGATGGCCTGCGCCTCAATGACCCCGCCTTCTTGACAAAGATTCTCCAGTCGGGACTGGACCACCTCACTCTTCTTTTCCAGCCTGAGCTCCCGGACTCCTGGAAAGCGCTGGAGGCCTGCGTCCAGGCAAACCTGTTCACGGTGGTGCACCTGAGCCTGTTCCGCGAGACGGTCGACCAAGTGACGGACAACCTGGATCGGCTTTCGCAGATGAACATTCATGCCATCTCGCTCAGCACCGATGATCCCTCCTTGGCCCGCTCTCTCCACGCGGTGCGCGATCGGTCGGCCGCCCTGGGACTGAAGCTGGTGTGGGATGTAGCGGTCCCCTACGGCCGCTTCAACCCGGTCGCCTTGGAGACGGAAACGTCCGAAGCCGGGGCAGGTCGAGCCTGGCTGTATGTTGAGGCCGATGGAGAGGTTTTTCCCGGCCAGGGAATTCCTCACCCCTTGGGGAATCTCCTCCGGGATCCTTGGGCCACCATCTGGCAGAAGGCCAGAGAGTTTAGCGCCTGAGGCCTCCCGTCCATGCCGCTCAGCGTCGAAGGGTGGCACAAGCGATTCCAGCAGCAAGCGCATTGGACCAGCTCATTGCGCCGGGCTCTCTATGAGCGCCTCAACTTCGCGAGCGCCCGGCGAATTCTGGAAGTCGGCTGCGGAACGGGCGTCCTGACCCTCGAGCTCCACCGAACGCTGCCCGCGTCCGTCCACGGGCTCGATGTTGACCTTGCGCGTCTCCGCTTCGCCAAAGCCCTGGACGCGGATTGCTCCTACTCATGCGGAGACGGACACTTCCTCCCGTTTCCCGATTCGAGCTTCGAGGTCTGCCTGTGCCACTACCTGCTGCTGTGGGTCAAGGATCCCTTGCAGGTGCTGAGGGAGATGAGGCGCGTGACCCGCAAGGAGGGCTGGGTGCTCGTCCTGGCTGAGCCAGATTACGGCGGGCGTATCGACTATCCGCCGGCGTTGGCCCTGCTGGGCCAACAGCAGCGGGCCTCCTTGCGCCGACAAGGTGCCTTCCCCGAAATGGGACGCCGATTGGCGGCGCTTCTCTCTGCCGCAGGCCTGCAGGGCATTCAAACGGGGGTTCTTGGCGGCGAGTGGACCCGCCCGCCCTCGGCGGAGGAGTGGGCCCTGGAGTGGGAGGTCCTCGAGGCCGATCTGGGGGATTCGATCTCGCCTGTCCTACGGGATGAGCTACGGGAGAAGGACCGAAGCGCCTGGCTTAAAGGCGAGCGCGTCTTGTTTGTACCGACCTTCTACGCCTTGGGGCAAGTCCTCTGAGCCTCAGCCTGACTTATCCCGAGGCCCTGCGGCGCGGTCCCGACCTGCCCCTCGACCCCGCTCGGCCCGCCCAGACGAACGGGATCCTTGTTTCACTCCTCCACGTGGGAGCGCCCAATGTGATTGAAAAATTCGTTGCGGGTGGCTTGATTCTCTTTGAAACTCCCCAGCATGGCGCTGGTCACCATGCGGGCATTGGCCTTCCTCACCCCTCGCATGGCGGAGCACATGTGCAAACCCTGGATCACGACCGCGACCCCGCAGGGGTGCAGCGCCTGGTCAATGAAGTCGGCGATCTGCTGAGTCATCCGCTCCTGCAACTGCAGGCGCCGAGCGAACATTTCCACGATGCGCGGTATCTTGCTCAGGCCGATCACCTTGCCGTCGGGAATGTAGGCCACGTGAGCCTTGCCGAGGAAGGGCAACAGGTGGTGCTCGCACAAGCTGTAGAAGTCGATGTCACGCACCACGACCATTTCGTCATATCGCACCTCGAAGACGGCCTGGTTTATTAGGCGATCGGGATCTACACGATATCCCGAGGTGAGCTCCTCATACATGCGGGCGATGCGCTCCGGCGTCCGTTGCAGCCCTTCCCGATTGGGATTCTCCCCAATCGCGGTGAGGATGTCCCGCACCGCGCATTCAATGTCCCCAAAGCATTCCTGCCGCGGCCGGTCTCTAAGGTCATCACGGAAGACGTCAAAATCAGAGGGGTCGTATTCCAGTGGCTTCATCTCGCTCTCCCTTCGCTACCCGACTCGGCGTCGAGTGTGCCGTCCGTTAATCGAATGTCCGGGCGCCTCTTCAGACCGCGCTGGTCGAACGCACTGGCAATTTCCCGGAAGGTTCTATTTCCACCCGGGTGGAGCATGGCTGGAGCAACCTCAGCCAGGGGCAAAGCCACAAACGGTCGCTCCTGGATCTCCGGGCTGGGAATGATGTGGCCCTCGATCTCCAGGAGCTCCTCATTGAAGACTAGGAGGTCGATGTCAATGGTCCGCGGCCCGGACTTATCGGCCGTCCGTACTCGCCCCAGTCGTCTCTCAATTTCTGGGATCAGCCGTCGGCTTAATTCTGCGGCGCTAAGGCCGGCCTCCAAATGGACCACTACGTTCAGGTATGGCGGCTGATCGGGGCGCCCCAGAGCGGGGGACTCCCAGACCGAGGAGACAGCCCGAACCCTCCCGAACTTGGCCAGCTCCTGGAGGGCTAGCCGCAGGTGGAACTCCGGATCAATATTCGAGCCCAAGGAAAGGAAGATGTGGTTTGAGCGCCGGACCGGAGTCACTCAGGCATCCTGGCGGGCCCGCTCAATGAGCACGCCCACCGAGCGGGCGAAACGCAAGGCTCCTGGCTTTTCCACGCTCACCTGCACCCGCTCCACCCCGGGGAACTGCAGGCAAACCGACGCGATTTCTGAGGCCAAGGCCTCCACCAGGAAGAAACTCGAACCTTCGACCACTTCGATGACGCGCTTAGTCAGGGTCCGGTAGTTGATGGCCTGATCAATGCTGTCCGTGCTCGCGGCAGGCCGGGTATCCGTGTACAGGACCAGGTTGATAAGGACATCCTGTCGATCCCGGCGCTCTTCCTCGCTCAGGCCAATGATCGCACGCAGCAGAAGGTCGCGAACATGGATCTCGTCCAACATCGTCATCTCCGCATTACAGCTGAGCCCCGCCCGACACGTAGATGATCTCCCCCGTCACAAAATCGGAGTGGAGGAGATAGAGGAGGGCCTTGGCCAGTTCCTCCGGAGAACCCACCTGCAGGGCAGGGATCTTCTTGGCCAGCTCCTCCATGTAGGCCTGTCCCTTCCCAACAGGAGGAAGGATGGCCCCCGGGGCGATGGCATTCACCTGGATGTTGGGGGCCAGGGCTATCGCCAGGTCCTTGGTCATATGGACCAGGGAGGCCTTGGTCAGACGATAGATGAGACGAGCCGCGGCGGGGCGTCCCACGGAAGCGTCGGCCATGTTGATGATATGCGCCCGGCGCTCCCGGCCCACCTGCGCTGCAAACTCCAGAGAGAGGAAGAAGGGCGCTTTCAGATTGACCGCAAATTGCTCGTCCCAGGAGAC
This sequence comes from Anaerolineales bacterium, assembly GCA_049511715.1. Lineage (GTDB taxonomy): Bacteria > Chloroflexota > Anaerolineae > Anaerolineales > RBG-16-64-43 > JBEKHT01. Next base: position 166,095 of record JBEKXU010000002.1, on the reverse strand, counting down.
CTCGGTCACCGCACTTGCAGAATCCGCGTCAAAGACCGCCGCGCTGTTGATCAGGAAGTCAAGCGGCCCCATCACGTCGATTGCCCGATGAATCAAATCCGGCGCCGTCCCTGCCAGGCCCAGGTCCGCCTGGAGGGCAACGGCCTCCGCGCCCAGAGCCCGGATCTTCTTGACCGTATCCTCAGCGCCTAGCGCAGATCGATTGTAGTGGACGACGATCCGGACCCGCTGCCCCGCCAGGGCCAGGGCAATCTCCTTCCCCAGGCGAACGCCCCCGCCCGTGACCAGCGCCGTCTTTCCGCCCAAGTCCATGCCGCCCACCTCCCCGGCCCTCTATTATACGATTGGCCGCCATGGCCTTTTGGCCCAATCCCACTCCGAGGCGGGTGCGAGCTCCCGCCGCAGGCCCATGCCCCTCCAAGGCCGGCAAAGCCCGAAGCCAGCCGCCTTCGCGGCCTCAAGCCGCCGACTGGATGCCTGCTGTCCAACCATCTTCCTCTGAAGCAAGCCATCCCTCCCAGCTCCCCCGTACATGGAGGAAGCGCCGCGACCCCGCCGTTGAAGGACCGTGGCTCATGCTCCAGCCCTTGTCCACGCTGGGCGTTCCCGTAGAAGTTGCCCCCAGGTGATGCCAAGGCCGCTTAGCCGATCTGGAGCAGAATCTGCTTGCATTCTGTCCCCAGAAAAGCGTCCAGGCCAGGGAGCGTCCGATTTCGGAAGCCGCCAGAGGGTGAGATAATCCCAGGCAAGTCGACCGGAAGCGCTCGGCCGTTCATGCACCAAGGGAGATTGGCCCCAAGCCCTTCGCGCCAGGGGCCGAACCCGAAGGGGAAAAGAATCAGGTCCGGGCACCCCTTCCCAGAACGCGTCCAGCCGCGATCGCGCCGATTGATCGCGGAGGCACGTGCCTCCAATTACGCAACGCTTGACCGCGGGTGTCTTCCAGTTCCGATTGGATCAGGAGCCCGACGGAGTCCCTGACCTTAGCCGCTCTCCGCGCCTGTGGAAAATTCCGATGGCAATTCCTGCTGTCCAAGGATCTGGGAGGCATAAGGGTGGCGGAAACGGAGTGAATCTCCTTCAGCCCCTTACGGAAAGCTTCGCGCGAGGCAACCAGGCAAGCTGGCCGGCGGCAGGTTTTGACACGAACCATGCGATCGACAAAGGTGAAGACGGTGCTGCTCATTCTGTCTCTTCAGAGCTGGATTGGCGGTTTCAGAGAGGCGGGCGAGCTCTGGCCGACAGAAAGCGAGTGAAGTTCGCCCTAGGCATCTTCCGAAGGAGGCTCGAGAAGCAGTGAAATCCTTGAAGCCCATTTGGCTCGCGGTAATCAACCACGTCGTCTTCGGCTTGTTGGGCGCGGCGGGTGCCGTCCTCGTCCTCCTGTCCACAAGGTCCTACGGGGCAGGATTGGATCCCGACAGCGTGGCATACATAGGGACCGCGAGGAACATAGCGCACGGCCTCGGGGCTGTTTCTTACGGCGGAAACCCGCTGGTCTTGCAACCGCCCTTCTATCCCTTCGTCCTTGCCATGGTCGACCGCCTACTGGGAGTCGATCCACTTACATCAACCCGCGTCGTCAATGCCCTCATTCTTGGCCTTACGATCTACGTCTCGGGATGGCTGCTCTCAACCTTGTTAGGCCGGGCGCGCGTTTACGGGCTGCTTGGGGCAGCCTGCATTCTGGCTTCACCGGCGCTGTTCGGTGTTTCCGTAATGGCCTATTCCGAGCCGCTCTTCATCTTCCTGACCGTGCTGTCTCTCCTAGGCTTGACATTGTGGCTCCAGAACAAAAGCGGAGTCTGCTTTGCCGTCCTGATCCTTTCCGCGGCCCTGGCGTGTATGACTCGTTACGTCGGGATCACTTTGATCCTGGCTGAGGGGGTAACTGTTCTGCTCCTCGAAAACGAAAAGTTGAAACTCAGAATAGTTCATGCCATCGTCTTTGGCTTTATCTCCATTCTTCCCGTCGCCCTTTGGCTGGTGCGCAACCATGATGTTTCTGGCGCGTTTCTTGGCCCGCGAGCTCCAGCCGCTTATGGCCTGATCCAGATTCTCAAAGTTACATTCGAGACCCTCACGGCTTGGTACCTCCCCAGCGCAATCCTTGGGAGCCGCGCCGTCCTTTTCCTTCTTGCGCTAGCAATTGGCTTTCTGGCGGGGTTCCGTTTCCGAGGTGGCTGGGCAACGGTCCGAGCCCTGCGACCCGAAATCGCAAAGGCCGCCCCGGTCCTTCTCTTCGTCGTGAGCTATCTAGCCTTCATGGTGATTTCCTCAGTGACCACCGAGGTCAGCCCGCTCAAGGATCGGTTGCTATCGCCTATCTATGTTCCTTTAACTCTCCTCGTACTCATACTTGCCGATCAATTACTCGCGCCGATCGGCCAAGGGCTCACCCCCAGATTTCCGGGCACGCTCGCGGTTCTCCTTGTCGGCATTTGGCTACTCTATCCTTTGCGCACGATCCGGGCGGACGTCCGAACGGGTCTGGACCAGGGCTGGGGATATAGCGGTCGGCTCTGGAGAGAGAGCCCAACCGTCCAATATCTGCAGCACCACCCTCTACCAGCCTCCCAGGCCATCTACAGCAACGGACCGGACGTGCTCTATATCCTGGTTCATCTCCAAAGCAAATTGAGTCCGCTCAAGACGATTGACACCAGTGGCGAGATCCCGGCTTCCAGCCCCGTCGCCCAGGATCTGTCCCAGGTCAGTGACCTATGGCCCGGGCCAAGCGCCTCTTACCTCATCTGGTTTGACAAGATCACCGATAGACACTACCTGTATGCTCTCAACGACTTGCAACGCGTGGCCAGTTTTCAGCAAGTCGACCGATTTGATGACGGCGCGATTTACCTGGTCTCGCGCAAGCCCTAGCTGTACTCATTCCGTTTCCAGTTGTCTGGGCCAAACGGAGAGAGGTCGACTCTGTCGGTTCCAGGCCCACAGAGCCGGTCCTGCCTCTGCGGCGGAACCACGCGTGCGGGGATCCGCCCACGTAACCGTGTGCACGAGGGATTCCGTACTCAAGCGCGATTGACCCCTGCTGGAAGCTGGGCTCCTGCTCCTGGCGCAGGCCCCAATGCAAAGGAAACCGGGACGCCCAAGAGCATGTCGCTTTCGAGCCTCCAAGCCAAGGCTTCGGGAATCCGACGCCTTTCAGAAGCTGGAGCCACGTTACGCAGTCCCGATGGGCTCCTCCTATGCGCCCCGGACCGGTCGCGAGGTTCGGCCACGGGGCCAGCTTGGCCCACACAATCGGGAACTACCCTACACCCAATTTGAGATCTTGCTTCGTCGTGCTTCCGCAGCGCGGCCGTGGGGCAGGAGAAGCCTCCCCCCATTTCGAGGGGGCTCCTCACATCTTGAACGGGGTCAATTACCTGGCGACGTCCCGCCGGGTCGGTCTCGCGAACCACGGGCCGGGGAGACGGCCACCCTCCGCTCGGCGCGGTCAGTGGACGTAAATCTCGTGCACATCCCTGACCCAATCGGCATGGGGGATGTTCGCCCCCGCCAAATCCAAGGTGCCCTGACTGGTCAAACGGAGAATGACTTGCGGCGAGACATCCAGGCTAGAGAGGCGGACCGATTCCTTCCCCACCAACGTGACCGTCCTGTAGTCTCCTACCCCCGTCGCCTGCAGGATCTCCTCCAGCGGAGGTCCGCTGAGCTGCCCCCCGGGGACATCCAGTGTGGCTTGGGGAAGGACCCGAAGCTGGCGCAGGGTGAAGGGGATCGACCCTCCCCCCGGGAGAAACACTTGCAGCACCGTCGCCTCATCCGCCAGGGGCGAGGCTGTATCCCCGGAACTCCCGTTCTGCGCAGCCAGCAGGCTGTTGGGGCTCTTTGGGCTGTAGCCGCAGCTGACCAGCCCCAGGGCAAGGACGAGCATGCCGCTCGTCCTAAGCGGTCTCCCCGCAAGCTGCATCAGCCAATGGTTCATCTTCATTTTCTTGCCATGTCAGGCCCCGGCGCCCTTGCTCAAAGCGGGATCACTTTCTGCGCGAGACCTTCGGCCTCAAGGATGTCACCGAGTCCCCCGACGACTCCCACTTTCACGCTCGCGGTCAGCCCATAAAAGGCCAAGCATGTGCGGCAGGCAATTAACTGCACGCCTTTCTGCTCCAGGTCCCGCAAGGCATCCAGGACGGGGGAACCCTCGGTGACCAGTCTGACCCCCTCGGTGTAAAAACAGATCGCGGAGGGAAAGGATCCGTTTTCGAGGATCATGTTCAGGTAGTTCTTCAAGAGCTGTTTTTGCAGATTCTCGTCACCCCACCCCATGCCGTTGCGCGTGACCAGCAAAACCGTCGACGAGAGATCTGGGGCCTTTGCCATTCTTGGCGTTTTCCTTTCGTCGAAGCCGTCGTTCCGGACAGGGGCCGGACGGCCCCCGGGATCAGACCACTTTCCAGTGCTCTATGTCCAGGATTGAACCTCGCCGCTCTCCAGCCGGCTTGAGGACGGCTTCAACCTGAATCCCTGGGCGGAGTGGCACCCCTTCGGGCAGTTGCAGGTAATGAAGGAGTACGCCCGAAGCGCCCTCCAGGCGGACCAAGCCCACCCAGCGGGGAGTCTTTAGTTGCTCGCCATCCAGGTCCAGGTAGACTCGGGTGAAGGAAACCAGTTCCCCTCGCGGCCCTACTTCTTTCCAACTCGCGTCGGGCAAAGGCTTCAGGCAGCGCTCACAATACATGCGAGGCGGCACGTAAGTCACCTCACAGGCCCCGCAACGTGCCCCCATGATCTTGCCCTGTTCCTTGAGGACGCGAAGGAAACGTTCGCCAGCAATTCCCGCCGTGTAGCGGTGCCAAACTGGGATGGACCCTTTCCAGGTCCTGGCCTCGGTCGGGTGTTCCAGCCTATCCGCAGGCACCATAGCTCACCTCCCCGTGGGACAAAGCCCAACCGTCAGCTGATCGGCTTGAAATACCGGATGTCGGTGATGGACCCTTCGCGCTCTTCGGGCGTCTTCCACACCGCCTGGACTCGCATTCCCATCTTGACGCTCTCGGGCACGACTTCTCCCAGGAGGTGCAGGATCCCCATGCCTTGGGAAGCGCCATCTATCGCGACGACGGCCGGCACCTGCGGCTGGTTCAGTCTCACCATGTCCCAGCGCACATGGACTATCGAATAGGTCATCACGGTTCCGGTCTCGGCGAGAGTGACCCATTCCGCTGTCGGCCGGAAGCACTGCTCGCAGAACATTCTGGGCGGAAAGAGGACGCGGTGACAGGAGTTGCAGCGGCGGCCCACCAAGCGGCCGCAGCGGAGTTCTTCAAGAAACCGTCCCATCGCAATTCCCGCGTCCCAGGCGTACTCGGCCTTGCTCTTCCATGTTTCCACCAGGACCCGCCCTGTTTCGAAGTCCTTCTCGTGCAGCCCGGTCGTGGAATAGACCCATTGATCCATCATGGCCTTCCCTCCTCACTTCCCCATGACCACAACAGTGCCCACCTGCATCAGGTCTCCCCAGGCCTGCGCGACACCCCGCCTCGGGTCGCCAGGGACCTGTCTTCCGCCCGCCTCGCCCCGCAGTTGCCAGAAGAGCTCGGCGACCTTCATCAGGCCAGCGGCGGCTATGGGGTTGCCCACGCCGAGCAAGCCCCCCGAAGGACAAACCGGCAAGTCGCCGTTGCGCTGGGTAATGCCCAAGGCGGTCGCCTCGGGAGCCTTGCCTTTGGGGAAGAGCATCAGCCCCTCGAGGTGATGCAACTCCTTGTAGTCAAATGGGTCGTAGGGTTCCGCGATATGGATTTGCTGGCGCGGCTCGGTGATGCCGGCCATGCGGTAGGCCATCCGCGCTGCTTCCTCGACGTAGGTCGGGTAGGAAAGATCGCGATCGGTCCAGTAGGCAGTGTCCAGGTTCCAGCCGACGCCCTCGATCCACACGGGCTGGGGGGTTACTCGCCGGGCGACATTGTCGGCCGCCAGCACCACGGCCACGGCTCCGTCCGTTACGGGGCTGACGTCGAGTCGCTGGACCGGCCAAGCCATCACCTCAGATTCGAGAATGTCCTTGAGAGTGATATTTCGATCCCCCAAGAGCGAGGCGGGGTGGTCGGCGGCATTGCGCTTGTTCTTGACAGCAACCTGGGCAATGTCCTCCTTACGCAGGCCGTAGCGCTGCATGTAAGCATTCATCTCCAGAGCGAAGATCCAAAGCAGGTTGGGCCCCAGAGGCCTCTCGATGAAGCTATCAAAGATCGTCAGGAAGGCACCCTGCGGGTGGGGCTGCGCAGGCGACATTTTTTCCTCGCAGACTACCAGGCAGGTATCGAACAGACCGGAGGCCACGTGATACCAGCCTTGGGCAGCCGCAAAGACTCCCGTTCCGCCTCCTACATACCCGCGCAGGCAAGGCTTGCCCCACGCGCCAGCCCCATCCGCCAGCCACTCTGACTTCATGTGAACCCCATCGAAGGCATCGGGACCCGTGCCCATCACGACCGCCTCAATCTGGTCAATGCTCATCTCACAGGATTCGAGCGCTTTGCTCGTCGCCTCCCAGGCCAGTTCCCGCCCCGTCTCTTGTGCTCGGCGGACAAACTTCGTCATCCCGGCCCCCACAACAGCCACCCGTCGCATGGTCATGTCACCCTCCTTTACGCGCTGAGCACGGCAGCGACGCCTACCGTGGTGGGCAGTCCGCGCCAGCCAAAAGCCAATCCGGTGGTGACATGAGGAAGTTGCCGCGGTCCGGCTTGGCCGCGTAGTTGCAGCACCACCTCTAAGGCGCGCGACAGCCCGGTGGCATCCAGGAGCGATCCTTCCCCCAAGGCCCCTCCGGAAATGTTGACAGGCATCGATCCGGAAGGAGCCGTTTGGCCCTGCAGGGTCCACTCGCCCGCGCGCCCCTTGGGCACCAGGTCCAGGGCCTCCAGGTGGAGGAGCTCTTTGTGGGCAAAGGAGTCATCCACCTCCGCGAAGTCAATCTCCCGCCCGGGCGTATGAATTCCAGCGACCCGGTAAGCCATCTCCGCGGCCTTGCGGGCGTAACGCCCCCCGGTCCAATCCCGCGAGTCCAAGGCTGGCGTGTCGGTGGCCCAGCCCACGCCGCGCACACGGACCGGATTCCCCTTGAGAGTTCGCGCCCTCTCCGTGTCTGCCAAGACGAATACCAGAGCGCCGTCTGCATGGGGGGCCGCCATCAGGCTCGTGAGCGGCGAGGCCAGGGGCGGCGAGGCAAGGACATCCTTGCTGGTGACCTCAATTCCATGAGCGGCCGATGGGTTGCGCGTTGCGTTGCGCCTATTCTTGACCACAACTCCGGCGCACTCTTCCTCTGTGATCCGCCCTGAATTGATCAACGCTTGCATTTCCAGACCCGCCAGCGCAATGGGGTGCAGAGCCAGAGGACGTTCGAAGGTTGGGTCCTCTGCGAACGCGGTGATGTGAGGCAGGGAAAGGATATTGGAAGCCTTGCTGTGCGCTTCGACGACCACCACATCCATCAATCCCGAGGCGATCTGCATGTAGGCGGCGGCCAGCGCATGCAAGCCGTCGCCCGCGATCGTGTGCATAGGCCTCTGGGCTGCACCGAGCTGATCGGGGGTGTACTCATCATAGATGCTGGTCCCCTCGTGGTAGTCCTCCGCAGCGGTAACAAATCCTTGAACGTCATAGCGGGGATCGATGCCTGCATCGGCATAGGCGCGCGTCGCGGCCTCAAAAATAAGTTCCTTGTACGACTGGTCAGGCGTAATGGATCGAAAGCCGCTCCATCCCACTCCTACGATCTCGACGGTTCGATTCATCAACCCTCCTTCCCTTTCTCCGCGCCAAGCCCTCCCCGTTTCAGAACCTGGCTACCTTCCAGCGCCGATTTCGAGAGAGTTCCAGCCGTCGTGCAACCCGGGATCCCCGATCCCGAGTCGGTTCAACCAGAATCGGCAGGGCAGGCCGCGGGGCCGGCCCGCTCTCCAGGTCCACCCGCGCAGGGCAGATGACGTTCGACCCAGGCTGCTGATCCCTTTATCAGCGGGCCCAATCCTCGGCCAGCCGCTCGGCGCGTGCGCCCTGTGCCGGCCATCGAAATCCGAGGCGGACCAAAGCCAAAGGATTTATCGCGTCGGCAACTCATCCGACTTGGGCTCCCCTCTCGCTGCTCCCCCTGCCCCGGCGGCCTCGGCCAAGCTGCCCAACACTCCATTGATGAACCGGGCCGACGTTTCCGAGCCAAAAGCCTTGGCCAGTTCCACGGCTTCATTGATCGCAACGCGTGCCGGGGTTTCCCCACTGATGGCGAATTCCCAGAGCGCGATGCGCAGAATGTTGTGGTCAACCAGCGCCATCTGCTCGACCGGCCATTCGGGCGCATGGCGGGCGATCATCCGGTCGAGCTCCCCGCGGTGTTCCAAGACGCCGAGCACCAATTGATCGGCAAAGCGTGAAAGCTCGGCGCTCAGAGGGGTCGCCTCGAGTCGCTGTTGCAAAACCGCCCCGGGGGAGTGAGAGGAGGACTCGACCTCGTAAAGTGCCTGGAGTGCAACCGCGCGTGCCTTGCGTCTACCCTTCATACTGGCTCGGACCCGGAGATGGGCTCCTGTTCGTTCACTCCCTTTTCTACTCCGTCCGAAACGCCCCTAGCGCCCCGCTGTCGCACCCTTCGGATCCGTGACCTCGATATCTTCCAGGTGCACATCCAGCCGACCCACCTCCAACCCGATCATCTCTCGGATTGCCCGGGCCACTTCACGCTGCACCTCGCGGGCAATATCCTGGACATTCCCGCCTTGGGCCACCACAATGAAAAGATCGGCCGAGACAGTTTCTCCCTCGGTCTCCAAGCGTACGCCCTCTGCCCAGCCGCGCCGAAATAGGCGATTGACCCCGCCCGCGATGGGACTCATCCGAATCACCCCGGGAACGCTCAGGGCGGCCAGCTTGGCCACTGTGATCAGCACGCCAGGGGCCACGAAGGTCTTCCCGGGCGCAGGAGTTGTGTCCATGGCTACCTCCTACATCATCGCCATGCCGCCGTCCACCCCCAGCACCTGTCCTGTGACGTAGGCCGCTTGATCCGAGGCCAGAAACGCAACGGCATAGGCCACTTCCGCAGGCGCTCCTTTTCGGGCCAGGGGGATCAGCTTCAGCAGGGCCTGCTGACCTTCCTCCGGGACTTTGGCCCAGATGTCAGTCTCAATGAACCCGGCAGCGACCGCATTGACCGTGATGTGGCGTGAGGCCACTTCGCGGGCCAGCGACTTCGTGAACCCAATCTGGCCGGCCTTCGACGCCGAGTAGTTGACCTGCCCCGGGTTGCCCATCTGCCCGGAGACCGAGGTGACATTGATAATGCGCCCGTAGTGGCGCCGGATCATCCCTTTCAGCGCGGCGCGGGAGCAGTTGAAGGTGCTCTTGAGATTCGTGTCCAGAACCGTATCCCAATCTGCCTCGGACATGGAGAGCAGGAGGGTGTCGCGGGTGATGCCGGCGTTATTGACGAGGATATCCAATTGCCCAAAGGACTTGACCGCAACCTGGATGAGCGCTTCCGCCTGCGGCAGAAGCGCAACATCGGCCTGAAAGGAGATCGCTTCCCCACCCTCCCTGCGGATCGTTTCGACAACCTCACTCGCCGCCTCATGGTTCTGGTGGAAATTCACCACGACGCGCGCCCCTCGGTGTGCCAGCTCGAGGGCGATGGCTCGTCCAATTCCACGCGAGCCGCCGGTCACCACCGCGGCCCGCCCATTGAGCATCTGGGAAGAGCTGGAGAACGTGCTCGGCTTATCCAATGGACCTCAGGATTTTCTGCTCAGCCGCGAGGCACGTGCCAGATCAACGAGGACCCTCAAACAATTATACCCCGTCGAAGGCGGCCAAGTCCGCGGCGGTTCCGATGCTCAGGCCCCGCACTTCGGGTGCGATCCGCCGTGACAAACCGGTGAGTACGTCTTTCGGACCCAGCTCGATGAACCGCGAGCAGCCCATCGCGACTAGGGTGTGCACGGATTGGGTCCACCGCACCGGCGAGGTCAGTTGAGCCTCCAACTCTTGCCGGATCTCGCTCACCTGCGAGATTGCCTCGGCGGTGACATTGGCGATGACCGGGGCCCCCGCGGCAGACATCGGGGTGGACTGGATCGCCGTCGCGAAGACGGCTGCAGCCGGGCGCATCAGGGGAGAGTGGGCCGCGATGCTGACCGCCAGCCGCAAAGCACGTCGCCCAGCGCGTTGCCTCGTGAGGGTCATGGCCCGCTCCAAGGCCTGCAGGGCTCCGGAGATTACCACTTGGCTCGGGCAGTTGTCATTGGCAACCCCCACAAACTCCCCGGTTTCCTCGGCTGCCTGACGACAGATCTCCTCGGCCTCTTCGACCCCCAGATTGAGCAGAGCCGCCATCCCACCTGGAGATCGCTCTCCCGCCTCCGTCATCAGCCGGGCGCGCTCCCGGACCAGACGCAGGGCGTCTTCCATCATCAGAGACCCGGCCGCCACCAGAGCGGAAAACTCGCCCAGAGAGTGGCCAGCCACGCAACGCGGATGAAAGTCCCCTACCCGCTCTTGAAGAGCCCGCCAAGCCGCAACCGAATGAACGAGAATCGCCGGCTGAGTGTTCTGGGTCAGGTTCAGATCCCCTTCCGGGCCTTCCCAGCACAGCTTGGAGAGGGAAAAGTCGAGGGCCGAGTCGGCCGCCTCGAAAGTCGCCCGGGCGCTCTCGGAGGCGAGCGCCAGATCCTTCCCCATGCCTACGAACTGGGAACCCTGTCCCGGAAAAAGGAGGGCAAGCGAGGTCGTCAGAGGGTCCACGGAGGCCTCACCATCTCGGGCCTAGATCCAAGGGGTGCAAAGGAAGACGAAGGGTGCAGAAACGAAAAGGCCGTGCGACCACGGCCTTGCCGAGCTATTCCTTCTTAGCCTTTTTCTTCTTGGGCTCAAAGACCTGTCGCCCACCGTAGTAGCCGCACTTGGGGCAAACCGTATAAGGCGAAATGAGGGCGGCACAATTCCCGCAAGCGACCAAAGGGGTCGCCGCGAGGGCATCGTGAGCCCGCCTGCGGTCCCGTCGACCACGACTGAGCTTCCGTTTTGGATGAGGGGGCATCACCTACTCGCTTCTCGCGCACACGCATCGCGTTGACAGAAGATAGCTGGCTTTCCAGAATCGCGATTATACCTTTCCGTGAAAGAAGGTGTCAAGCGACTCGGGGGATATATTACAGGTCCCTCCAAGAGTGCACAACTGGGTGACAAGTGACGTAGAGGATATCCCCCTAGCGCCCCGATTGCCGCTTGACCCCTCAGTCTTTGTTCGAATATCGGCCAATGAGATGATGAATTGGGTGATTTGCGCTTGTGTTCCTGGTCAGGGGGCAATTGGAGATTGGTTTTCCGGTGCCTGGACAAAGCAAAGATTTGACGGCTGGAGTGTTGCGGGTCATGTCTTGATTTGAATTTGCGAAATGGTGTCGAACGCGTGGAGGTTACTTGGGGGAGATTTTAGAATCGGTTGAGAACCCTTTCCCCCATTCTTCTGGTTCTTGCTTGACTCGGCGCTGGAGTTACGTTTCTTCGGGAGGTATTTTTGAATGCAGTGAATTCCTTGAAATTCTGCTCGGGAAATTGAGTTTTCAGTCTGAGGAATTTCATGAGGTTTCTTCCCTTGCGTACGTCGCTCACCAGGACCGGCGGGTCGTAGAGACCAGTGAGTCCCCTGGATCCGCACTGTGCATTGCTGAACAACTTATCCGAGGCGATTCCCCCATCATCGAATACCGTCGGCGCCGAGAGGAACTGACGGGCGAGCCGGAACCAGGTTGAAGGGGGAGAATCGCCCTTTTCTCGGACAGTCCAAGGTCAGGCCTTTTCGGCGGTGGAAGAGCCATATCCCATCAGGCTTTTTAGCCAGGCTTCCGCCAGGAAGAGGACATGAGGAAAGCGCCTTCTTCTTCCGTCTGGGTGTCGCGTCAGCGAGAACTGGCAATCACGGCACTCAAGCCGTTGCCACTATTCACGGCCACGATGGATCAGGCTCAGATCCCCTGCCACCTTTGGAGGGGGGCTGGCGGCGAGCTTTGGTCTTCCTGTGCGATGGTACGAGACAGCTGGTCGCTGGGAGCCGGCTCCGAAGTCACCCGCCAGCTGGACAGGCTGCCTCAATCTATTCCCCCGGAACGATCAATCCTTTCCACTGGAAACTCTTCGCCGAACGCCAAGAATGAGGAGAACCACGCCTGCTAGGACCGCGATCACACCATAGATGGCCCATTTCATCTGGCCTGTCATGGCGCTCCCCGGCAAGACATTGATCCCCTGAAAGAACCAAATCGCTCCTCCCAGGATCAGCAGGACGCCGATGATCGCCAAAGCTATTTTCATCCGAGACCTCCATCACTCAAAGTCTTGCCCTGCCGGGAAGCGTGCAGTGCTTCCCGGCGGAAGGTTAGTGGGCTGCTCACAGCCCTCTCGCGTACTGGGAACAGTGGCAGAGCATTCAGCAGTCTTGCGCTTCCAGAACGCGCAATGCAATCCAACCCTGGTGAAAACGCTGCCCTCCAAGCAAGGAATTCCGCAACTCCACTGCTTCGGTCACCGCCGCACCCATTAACTGTACCAAAAACCTCCAATTTTGTATAGAACGCATCGGCCTCGACGAGCGCCCAATGGGAAAGGGTTCAAAGAGGGCCATCCGGTTCGGAGTTCTCCGAAGAAACAGCCTGCCAGATCAGCAACAATCAAATCCAAGGCAGCGCGGCCTTTCACAGGGCGTGTGCCTAGATAGCTTTGTACACTATGGTGGATCTCGCGGAGGCTGCAACCGGTCTCGTTTTGGATACGGCTGGCGGGCATCTGCTGGAGAACTGGCTGTATTGACCCCCGCGCATTTGGCTTGTAAGTGGCAAGTACCTCATCTTCCAGCAGAATCGATTCGGCTTGCACAAGCTCCAGTTCGTTTGCCTCCTTGCCGATATGGCAAATCCCAACGACCTCGATCTCCATGCGCTGCAGAAGACCAGCAGTTTGACATGTGCATGGCATGCCACCGGGACCGAGCGACTTCGTTTCCGGGTGTCTGCTGAGGTCAGTGATCACCTCTGCGAAGGAACACCCAACACATGAATGTGGCTCGACTGACTGGGAGTTGGAACCAAGGACCGTGTACAAAGGGCCTGCCAGGTCGTAGATGTTCCCCCATCGGGCACTTCTCGTGCCCATGGGCGACTGGGGCCCCTTCCGCCTTGTGCCGGTTGGAGTTCAGCATGGCCGCATGCCGCTTCAAGCGAGGTCTTGGCTGTTGCTCAGCACGCGGCCCAGGAAACTGCGCACCAGGTGGCTGGGGATGGCTAGGCCCACGTCCGGCCCGGTCATCATCACGTTCAAGCCAACGAGATTTCCCCCTGCGTCAATCAACGGGCCCCCCGAATACCCTGGTCGCATGGGGATGGCGGCGACCAGGTACTCCTGCCCCGTCCGCCCTCTGTCGGGGGCCCTGTTCTCCAAGCCGATCAACGAGCCCCAAGTTACGGCTGTCCGGCCTCCCCAGGGATAGCCTAGAGCGATGACCCAATCGCCCGCACGAAGCGATCCTGAATCGCCGAGGGGAAGGGGGATGAGGGTTGCACGGCCATCGGTCCTCAAAAGTGCAAGATCCTCTTTCTCGTCGTAGGCCAGGACGCTAGCCTCTGTTGCCTCTTCGCCCTCGCTTCCGACTTGAACCTTCGTCGATCCCGACACAACGTGAGCGTTAGTCAAGAGCCAACCCTGAGGCAAGATCGCCACTGCGGTGCCCAGCCCGCGCCTCCCGTTCTGGACCCAGCGCAGGCTCTTCCGGGCAGTCCCGACTACCTCTGCGAATTCAACGTTTAGCTCCTGAAGCACAGCAGCTCTCTCCGATCGACACACAGAAAGACCTATTTTCTCTCCCCGATAGTGACCTCGAGCTCCCGCTCCTGCCCGCCTCGGATCACCCGGGCTCGGATCTTCTGGCCCACGGTCTCCGGGCCAAGCGCGGCCATCAGGTCGTCCAAGTGGCGGACCTTCAGACTGCCTACTCCCACGAGGGTGTCCCCAAGCATGAGACCCGCCTGATCTGCGGGCCCCCCGGGCTCGACCGAGATCATGAGCAAGCCGGTTTCCTGTCCAAGCTTCTCGGCCAAGGGGCGGGGCAGGTGAGCCGGCTGGGCTGTCAGCCCGAGGAAGCCTCTGCGAACCCGGCCGTGCTGAAGCAGCATCTCCACGGTCTGCCTGATGGTGTCGGCCGGGATGGAGAGGCTTGCGCCGCGCAGAATTCCCGAAGTGTTCATGCCAACGAGGTTACCCTCCGCGTCCACTAAGGCTCCACCTGAGAATCCCGGGTACATAACAACATCGGTCTGCAAGTAGGCACTCATGCGGCCTCCGGCTGGTGTTCCCCAGCTCCCTTCCATCGAGCTCACGACTCCGAGCGTGGCAGACACGGACTTACCTGGCCGCCCGAGGGCAAGTACGAGGTGGCCGACACGCAGGCTCGAAACGGCCCCCCAGGTTCCCGCAGCAACCGCCCCGCCCTCCAGCCGAAGTGCAGCTAGGTCGATCGCCGGATCTCGTCCAATCAGTTTCGCCCCTACTACCTTTCCGTCGGCCAAACCAACCTGGACGCCCTCCTCGCGCTCAAGCACGTGGTGGGCCGTAACGACCACTCCATCGTTGGAGAGGACGATTCCACTGGCGGAGAGTCGCGGGCGCCCTTCCACTCGCACAATGCTGGGCGAAGCTCGTTCGACCAACCCGGCCAGTTCGTCGGAGAAACTCCTGAGGTTCATCGCCATGTTCCGCCTCCCATGCATTGGACTCCAATTCCAACTGAACAGGAGCATAACCCTCGGGTCGGGTCGAGGACATCCTCTACTCGATCAGTTGGGACCTAGACTTTCGGTTAGGTCAGACTGGGATCAGGCCGGATCGAGCTGCAACCATAGCAGCTTCTGTGCGGCTCTGCGCTCCGAGCTTGCGGAGGATCGAATTCACGTGGAACTTGACCGTGTGTTCGCTGATCAAGAGCTGGCCGGCGATGGCCTTGTTGGAAAGGCCGCCGGCCAGGAGCAGGAGAACCTCTCGTTCCCGCGGGGATAGAAGATCGAGAGAAGTAGATCCGTCCGCTGCGACCCGGGGAGCTACCTGCTCGGCCAACTCGGGACCCAGGACCAGGTTGCCGTTGGCAGCGGCCACGAGCGCCGAGGTCACAACCTGAGGGCTGACGTCCCGCAGCAGATGTCCGCGAGCGCCAGCCTCCCAGCTGGCCGGGAAGTTATCCGGCCCGGAAAGGAGGGCAACGACCGGGGCTACCTCTTGCAGCGCGGTGATGAGATCGTACGGACCGGAAGTCTCGGGACCCATCTCGAAAAGGATGGCGTCGGGATGAAATAGGGCAGCTTCATCGGCCGGATTGTTGCCCGGCGGCAGTTGGCCCACAACCTCGATTCCAGGAGCTCCACCCAGCACCGCAGCCAGGGCGGCCCGAGAAAGCATGTCCTTGCTTACAATTAGAATGCGCAGATCCGGCATGGTCCTTTCCCTCGGCGGGCCTGATCCGATTCTCTCACAGGTCGCCGGTTGGCCGAGACTCGCTGCTTGCCCAGGCGGGTCAGGTGCGGGGTTGGCGGGGCCAACCCGTTTCCCGGGCGGGTGGAATAGCCGCGGACAGACGAATTCATGCCCCCCTTGATCGCCATCCGAATCCGAAACGAGATCGGCTTCAGCATTCGCGAAGTTTGATATGGGAAATCGAACCATTACCGGCCGACCGGCAGGCGATATTCCCAGGTTATCTCGTCTTGTGCCTGCTCTTCTCGCGAGAAACCCGAGGGAATTCAAGCACCCTATATTCCCGCTGAAGATATTCTCGCGATTGAAATCTGCGCGGAATTACTCAAGAAACCGCAAAACAGCAAATAATCAATTCGTTGGCATTTCCCCGTCGGGGAAAATCCACGCAAGTTAGGAGTCCGGAATTGGACCCCTTTTCATTCCACGCAATTCCTTTGATCTGCAGTTGAATTCCTATGGCTGGCGAGCAGGAAGAGAGAAGAATCCAGATGAATGCCTCAGGCTGAAAAAGCAATCCTGCAAACAGAATTCAAAATGAATTCACTTCCTCTGAGAATACTCCCCAAAGAAGCGCAACTCCAGTCTTGAGTCAAGCAGGGACAAGAATAGAAGGGGGAAAGGGTCCGTAACCACTTGCACCACCCCAAGTAACTTTGACGGGCCCAACTCAGC
This sequence comes from Anaerolineales bacterium, assembly GCA_049511715.1. GTDB lineage: Bacteria > Chloroflexota > Anaerolineae > Anaerolineales > RBG-16-64-43 > JBEKHT01. Next base: position 149,883 of record JBEKXU010000002.1, on the reverse strand, counting down.
TTCTCAAGTTCCAAACAAGCAGCATTCCCACTCAGACCTGTGGCATCAATTCTTGGCAGTGTAGAGGCACTAGAAACGCAATATGAAATCGTCCCTGGCTAGGATGTTGGTCCCAAACGACCCGCAATTGATGCCCTTATGCCCCAGCTCTGGAACCAGAATTGAAGGAGGTAAGAGTCTATCGGGGAAGCGGAGATCTCCGGTATGGCTCCCTCCAGCCCAGGAGTGCACTCTTCCTAGTGTCCCTAGTCAGAGATTCGTTTACAAAATCCTGCGAGCGATTCCAGGATTTGATCGGCGGTTTTGGTCCAGATAAACGGCTTGGGCTCCTGGTTCTGGCGATCGATGTAGCGGTAGATGGCGTCTTCTAGTTCTCGGGTGCTGCGGTGGACACCTCGCCGGAGTTGCTTTTCGGTCAGGGCGGCGAAGAAGCGCTCGACCAAGTTCAACCAGGTGGAGCTCGTGGGAGTGTAATGCGCGTGGAAGCGAGGGTGCCGCGCCAGCCAGCGCTGGATGGACGCTGTCTTATGCGTACCGTAATTATCGACGATGAGATGCACCTCCAGTTCCTTGGGCACGTTGGCGTCGATGTGGTTGAGGAATTCACGAAACTCGATGGAGCGGTGACGACGATGGCACTGTGCCAGGACCTGGCCAGTCTTGACCACCAGGGCCGCAAACAGGGTGGTGGTGCCGTGTCGGACGTAATCGTGCGTCCGGCGCTCGATCTGTCCCGGGCGCATGGGCAACAAGGGTTGCGTGCGGTCCAGAGCCTGGATCTGAGTCTTTTCGTCCACGCACAACAGCAGGGCGTGGTCGGGCGGATTCAGGTACAGTCCAACGATGTCTCGCACCTTCTCGATGAACAGGGGATCCTGGGACAGTTTGAAGGTTTCGCTGCGGTGAGGTTGGAGGGCAAACGCCCGCCAGATTCGGCTGATCGCGCTCTGACTCATCCCCGTCCGCGAGGCCATCAGGCGCGTGCTCCAGTGGGTGGCGTTCTCCGGTGTGGTCTCCAGGGTCAGGGTGATGACCCGCTCCACATCGACGTCGCTGATCGTGCGCGGCGCTCCCGGACGCGGCTCATCCAGCAGCCCATCCAGGCCGCGTTCCACAAAGCGCCCTCTCCACTTGCTGACGGTCTGCGGGGTGACGTGCAGTCGTGCCGCCACATCTTGGTTCGACACCTCTTGGGCGCTGAGCAGCACCAGTTGCGCCCGCAGCGCAAGCGCCTGAGCCGTCTTGCGCCGCCGAATCCATCGTTGGAGAGATTCGCATTCTGTATCGGTCAAGCGGAGCGCGGTGAGCGGGCGTCCCTGTGCCATGGCTGGGCCTCCGGGAAACGTTTCACTCACCCTACCACAAGACTCGGAATAATGCAACATATTTATAACTCATGACACTAGGCCCGATAACCGTTCGCGTCAAGCGACTCGGGCCCGCTCCCATGGCCAGCCCCTCACCCCACAGCGTTCAGAGATTCTCCTTCTGCGAATTGAAGCGCCCACAGCCGCTGATAGAGACCGCCTCGCGCCAGAAGCACGGCGTGCGAGCCCTCCTCCACCAGGCGTCCCCCTTGGAGAACGATGATCCGGGTGGCGCGCTGAATCGTCGAAAGGCGGTGGGCGATTATGAACGTTGTGCGCCCTCGCGTCAGCCGTTCCAGCGCCTCCTGAACCAGCCTCTCGGACTCAGAGTCCAGAGACGAGGTGGCCTCGTCCAGGATCAGAATGCGCGGATCCTTGAGCAACACCCGGGCGATCGTGATGCGCTGCCGCTGGCCCATGGACAGTTTGACCCCCTTCTCGCCGACGACTGTGTCATATCCCTGGGGAAGACGGCTGACAAACTCCTCCGCATTGGCCGACTGCCCCGCGGCCAGGATTTCCTCCGTGCGCGCCCCCAGTCGGCCGTAGGCGATGTTTTCGCGGACCGTCCCACCGAAAAGAAAGGTGTCCTGCGGCACAAGGCCAATCTGCTGGCGCAGGCCGCGCAGGTCGAAATCCCTGAGGTCGTGGCGGTCAATCTCGATTCGCCCCGCGGTCGGATCGTAGAAGCGAGGAATGAGATTCACCAGCGTGGTCTTGCCCACCCCGCTCGGGCCGACAATCGCAATCACCTCACCCGGCTGTACCTCCAGCGATATGTCCTGCAGCACCAGCTGAGAGCCAGCGTACGAGAAGCTCACCTCCAGGAAGCGCACCCACCCCTGCAACCGTCCCGGTTGGTAGGAACCGGCGACATCCATCGGTTCCGGGCTGGCATCCAGGAGCTCAAACACCCGCCGGCCTGCCCCCAGCGCTTCGCGCAGCTGCGCATACAAGCCGGCAAACGCCCCCATCGGCCCCGCCACCATCATCATGTAGAAAAGGAAAGCGACCAGCTCGCCCGGCGTGATCTGGCCATGAATCACCTCTAGGCCGCCGTACCAAAGAAGAAAAGTGAGCGCCCCGAAGCCCACAAAGCTGATGAGGGGAATGAAAATGGCCCGCAGGCGTGCCCGCTGCATGGCGGTGGCAAACGCTGACTCAACTTGGCTGCGAAATCGTGTACGCTCATAGTCTTCGCGCGCGAAGGATTTCACCACCCGGATCCCCGAAAGCATTTCCTCCAACGCCACCGTCGAGTCCGCCAAGCGATCCTGGACCGCCGTCGAGAGCCGTTCCAGCCGCCGCCCGAAGAACATCCCTATTCCGAGGATCGGAGGGATCATCAGCAGGATGAAGAGGGTCAAGCGCGCGTTCATCACCAACATCAAGATGAGACCCCCTGCCAGCGTGGTCAACTGACCGAGGAAGCTGATGGGCATTTCGGTCAGCGCATTTTGCACAACCGTCACGTCGTTGCTCACCCGAGAAACGATCTCCCCGGTCCGGCGTTCGGCAAAGAAACGCAAGGGGAGGTTCTGGACCCGCATGTGGATCTGCAGCCTCAGGTCGGCAATCAGGCGCTGTCCAACCCGGGCAATCAAGTACGTGTTGCCTACTCCGGTGACGGTCTGCAAGAGGAAGAGGGCCAGCAACCCGAGGGCGATCTGATTCAACTGGGCCAGGTCATGGGAAACGAAAACCGTATCGACCAACCAGCGGACTACCAAGGGCAACGCGAGGACAACCGCATTGGACAGCAGGAGCAGGAAAATCGCCAGGGCCAGGGAACGCCAGTAGGGAGTGACCAAGCGCAGCATGCGCTTCCACTCGGATCGGGCTTTGCTGTCCAGAACCTTAGGCGACCCGGTCATGCTTTTGCTTTTCAAGATGCTCAGCCGCCTTCCGTTGGGGAGGAAAGGAACCAGATTTTATCAAGACCGGGGAAAACTTGCCCCCCAGGATTGGCGAGCCCGAAGCCGTCCAAAAATCCGCACCCCTTTCCCCTTGCCTGGCGTCTGGAATGATCCCACGCGCCTCTCCGCCATTGCCAGGTCTCCGCGGTCGTTCACCTGCTCCCCATCGTTTTCGGACCGGAAGGGAGCCGCCCGGGCCTCCGCTCCCGCGGTGTCCTTGGACCTAGCGATTATCTTGATGGTGGTGTTTTTCCTCGCTTTCGTGGTATACCATCGCGAGGCCCATCCTCCAGGAGGCTGGTGCCAGAGGGGTAAGTGCAGTTGGCCAGCGACCCTGTCCGCCGTGGAAGCGCCGGCACTGCGGATGATGCGCCGTGCCTTCCAGGTCAGGGCATGAGAATATCGGCCCCCGCATGGGGGCTCGACCATGAGCAGGGGGCTGGCCACAGAAGGAGCCACGGCATGCGATCGATCCGCCTTGTCTTAGTCGCAACCTGGACTGCGTTCACACTGAGCGGCTGCAGCCTCTACGGCGGGGGAGGCGGGGCGCCGACCCCGGTGATGGCGATCCCACCCACCTTGGCGCCGCTCATCCTTTCGCCTGCCTGGACCCCGACACCCTCTCCCCCGCCTGCTTTGTCTTCAACTCCTGCACCGACCACCTCGACGGTGTTAGCGACCGAGACGCCTCTTCCGCTGGCCACCTTGCCTGTTGGCAGCACACGAGTTTCGTTTCCTGGCGGAGGCACCGAAGCGAGTGAGTCCGGGCAAGTGCCAGCCGGCACAACCCAATACTATGTCGTGGGGGCTCAGCAGGGGCAGGAGATGATGGCCTCGCTCGATTCCCCCAACCACGATCTCGTCCTCGGTATCTATGGTTCCGCCGATGGTACTTGGCTCTTGACGCCGACCCAGGGCCAACCGAGCTTTCAAGGCACATGTCCGGAATCGGAGGATTACGTAATTGAGGTGGTGGCGGGAGAGGCCGAGGATTCCTTCACCCTTTCGATCACCGTCGCGCAGACCATCATCCTCCAGCCTGGCAGCAACGCCTATGTGGTAACCGGGACCGCTCAGGAGATCCCCAATGTCACTTATCTCCTGCCGGTCCAGGCAGCGCAAACTCTGACGTTGGATCTTCAGATCAAGACGGGGTCGGCGAGCTTAGTCGTGTACGGATTGCAGGACGGGCGATCCATCGTGAGCCTCAATGATCACGCCATTCATTTCAGCGGAAGCCTTCCGGCCTCCGAGGACTATGTCGTCCAGGTCGTGCAGGGATCGGTCCCCTCGAACTTCTCGCTCAAAATGAAGCTCAGCTAGTCCGCGCTTTCTCCCAAGCCGGGGTCTGATGGTACCGTCCCGGGAGACTAACCTCGGATGCAGCACCACCGACCAAGGGGAAGCCACTAGGTGAAGGCTCACAGCCCGGAGATGGATTCGGGCAGCGGCCCTAATCCACAGTGAGCCGCAGCCGGTGTAGCGCGCGAGCGGGGTCGTGGTAGTATGCCAGGAGCGAGGTTTCAGATTGAATTTCGAACTCCCCGTCCGACACCTCCACCCGGTAGCCTCGAGGAAAATGCAACGCAGGCACAAATATCTCTGTCGCTCCTGAGGCGGGCGGAACACTGCGGAAAACCAAATTGAACTCGCGCCCGGGCAAGTCAAATTGCATTCGGACCGGCTCGCCGGCAATGGCCCGGGCGTAGGGCCGCACGATGGCCCTCAGCGCTCGCCCGCCGGAGTAAGGATCCGCCGCCTGCGTTCGCTGATCTGCGCTGAAGATCGAGAAATCCTCGCCGTTCCACTGGTCCCCCCACGCGTTGGAGTTGTCGGCGGTGTAGTTCCACCAAGTGTAGGAGAGCAGGTTTGCCTCGAGAGAGCGGCAGGTTCGATCGGCCGCCTTGACCTGGTGGCGAAAATCGCCCGTGCGGTAGGCCCGGGCCCCTTCGAGATCCATGGGGATCCCGACCTCGCCTACCAGAGAGGGAACACCCCCAAGGAGCCTCTCGGCTTCGCGGCGGGGGCGCGCCAGTTGGGCGCTGAAAGAACGCCGGATGCAGACGGACCCCACGACAAGCCCCCTCGTGCGCTCGTCCACGGCAAGGTGCGGGAGGTACGTCTTAGTGAAAAGGACAAAGCCGTCATACCAGTGCGGCGCATACGTCAACCCGTCGCGATCCCCGTTCCCCCAGTTTGGCGGCGCATGCCCGGGCTCCCCCTCGAAGAAGGTCAGGGCACCAGGATGGGCCGCTCGCAGGGCGGCTGAATACCGCCTTGCAAAGGGCAGCAGGAAGTCCTGAGGGAAGCTGACCCGGCGGCCCCGGACGGTCGAAAAATGCTCCGGGCGCAGGACCGTGGGCCGGCCCTTTCGATCCACGTCCCAAACCCCATTCGCCCGCCAAAGGCACTTGTGGCCCGCCTGCCAAGCGCGAGTCCGATCCGCGTTGAGCCAAGTCAGTTTCCTGCGCCGGGAACCCGTCAAACCAATGACCCAATCTTGGACCCGGCAGGGGATCCCGTCGCCTAGGGCCATCGACTGCAGGGGACTGGGGCTGAGGCCGTATCGAATCGCTCCTCGGGAAGAGTTCAAGTCCCGCCAGCCGATCCAGCCAGCGGAGGGCTCATTGAGCGTGTCGTAGCCGACCAGATTCGGCAGGTCGCGCAGGTGCTGGGCCAGCCGGCACAGCGACTGAATGTAGTGCCGCTGCAGGTATTCCTGCGCTGGCTCCCCTTCAATTTGGGTCGCTGGCGCGAAGACGTTCCCCCCGAAGAACAGCGTGAACATGGTGGCGGAGGCTAGGCGAGTTGCATTCGTTGGCCAGATCATGCGCGGCAGGGATTCACCATGCATCTGATGAATGATCGCTGCGCCGGAAGCGTGAAGCATGGCCAAGTCAAACCCCACCGCCTCCAAGGTCCATCCGGGCGCCCCGTCCCCCCCCGAAAAGCGCGACCAGACATCTTGATGCGGGTCAATGAAAACCTGAAAGCCGTGGTCAGCCGCCTTCTTGATGACCGCCCGCACAAATTGCAGGTAGGCGTCATCGTAGAGGCCGGGCCCGGCATGCTCAATGGCCTCCCACGTGACCACGAAGCGCAAAAGGGTAAATCCCCAGCGACGGAGGCGTTCAAAGTGCTCATCGGCAAGCTCGAGCGGAAAAGGCCGGCCTACGAAAGACACGTTGCGATCATCCAGGAATCCTTCCCGCAGGTGGGTGGCACCATTCGGATGGAAGGGCACTTTCGAGCTTCCCCCCAGGTTGACCCCCCGCAGGATGAGGGTTCGGCCCCGCTCGTCCTTGAACCAGGGTCCCTCAGCACGTATCATTCACCTTCCTCCCGGCTGTCTTGCTGTTCCGCCCGCCGCCCCCCGCTTCTTGGGAGGGCGCCACATGCCGACGGGGATGCCAGAGCGCATATTCCTCTGGAAGGTCAGTCTTACCCCCCGCGGAGCAGGATGGGCCCGATTGAGCGAAAGCCTCTCAGGCCGAGTCTAGATCCCGGCGCCAACCGAGGCAAGCGCGGACATGCTTCACCTATTCTGAGGGTCCTGCGCCGGACGAGGGACTGCGAGCCCGCTCCCCTCGGACCTGGGGTCGCTTCGGGCTCATTGCTGCGCAAGGAAGTCCCCGGCGGTCTTGAAGAGACGGGGAATCCTGTCGACCCTGCGCTACCCATCGGAGCCGACAAGACCCTTGCCGGGGTCCCACAACAACAGGCGATCGCGACAGACATGCACGGCGAATCCCGCCAGGTCCAAGCAGGCCAGAACCTCATCTGGTCGGCCCGTCGCGTTCTCTCCGAGGCGCAGGCGCATGGTCAGAGAGCTGGAAGGGTGGCCCAACAGGATACGAAGATCCAAAACCAGAGGGCGCAGGTCGTAGGACCTGCCCCGCCTCTCGCGGATAATGCTTGGACTGGCCAGGAAACCCATCACGCCCTCGGCAACCTGCGCGGGGAATTCCGGCTCCAAGGGAATCGCCGTATAGTCGCCAGCCACGATCTCATCTTGCAGGTCGCGCTGAGGGGAAGGCAGTGCCGCCAGGAGGTGCAACCTTAGCCCGGGCGGCAGGCTCTGCTCGAGAGCCGCCCTCACCTCCTCCCCAGCAAGATCCTCTTCCAGCCAGAGGTCAAGCAGTTCCGCGCAGGCGATGCATCCCAGGGGCAGCGCCGCCCCGATCTGAATCCGAGGATGAGCATGGTATCCGTGGGTGTAGGCGAGCGGCAACTCCGCTCGCCGAACCGCACGTTCCCACGTCCGCAAGAGATCGAGGTGCCCAGTGAAGCGCATGGGCTCCAGGATCGCGAATCTTGCCCGATACCGCCGGATCACGGACTCTCCTGAAAACCTCCCGATCGGCTCAGCCCTTTCATCGGGATGGCAACCGTCAAAGCGAGCCAATCCGGCGGACAGCTAAGTGTCCCCCCAGGTTCTGCTCGCGTTGCGGGCCGCTTCGGGGCGACCTTCTACAGGGGATCGGACGCCGACCATCATGAGGGAATCGCCTGCGTGGGCTCGTGCGCGCTCCGCTTGATCACCGGGCAGAACCAAGCCTCCTCGGCCTGGCGGATCCTCAGGTCGTTGAACTTGGGGAGAATGCCGCAGCCAAAGCACTTCTCGCGGCAGTCGGCGCGCGTCTTCCCCTGCAGGCTCCCGAGGTAATCCTGCAAGAGGAAGTGCTTGCGCACGCCAGAATCCACGTGGTCCCATGGAAAGACCTCATCCAAAGGACGGTCGCGATGAGTGTAGAAAGTCGGGTCGAGGCCACAGAAGGAAAACGCTTCGGTCCAGGCCTCATAGCGCAGGCTGTCTTGCCAAGCGTCAAATCGTGCGCCTCGCCGCCAGGCCTCGTAGACCACCTCCCCCATTCGGCGGTCTCCCCGCGAGAGCCATGCCTCCAGCATCGTCTGCTGGATAGGGTTCCAGCTGAGCTTAAGACCAGGATCCCGCAGTTCTCTCATGAGCAACTTCTGTTTGGCCTCAATCCGCTCGAGCGAGTCGAGCGGTACCCACTGAAAGGGCGTGTGCGGTTTGGGGACGAAGGTGCTGACCCCGACATGAACCTCGGCGCGCCGACCGGCCGCTTTGCGCCCCTGCGCCAGTACGGCCTTGGACAGGTCCGCGATCGCCTGAACATCTTCAAGCCCCTCACGCGGGTGACCAATCATGAAGTAAAGCTTGAGAGTTGTCCAGCCACGGACAAAGATCTCCCGGGAGACCGAGAGCAGTTGTTCACTCAACACCGGCTTGTTGATCACATTACGCATTCTTTCCGTCGCGGCCTCCGGGGCCAGGGTGAACCCGCCGGCACGATGGCCTCGCAGGGATTCCATCAAGGCCACGGAGACCGTTTCAATCCGCAGGGAGGGGAGGGAGATGCGCAAGTGACGTCCCGCGTACCGTTCGGCAACGCCCGCCACCAGCTTTTGGATGTCGCTATAGTCCGAGGAAGAGAGCGACAGCAGCGCAATTTCCTCAAGGCCGGTGTGCTTGAGCCCCGCATCGATCGTGTCAAGGATTTCCTCGACCGGACGCTCCCGAACCGGGCGGGTAATCATCCCGGCTTGGCAAAAGCGGCAGCCCCGGGTGCAGCCCCGCATGATCTCCACCGGGAAACGATCGTGAACGACCTCAATGTAAGGGACGATCATCTTCACCGGAGAGGGAGGCAGCTTGGAAACGATCCGCTTGAGCACCACCGCAGGCGCACCCGACCAAACGCGCTCCATCCCGCTGAGGGTGCCGTCGGCATGGTAGATGGGGCGGTAATAGCCAGGCACATATACGCCCCATAGCCGTGCGAGACGCTCAAGCACGGCACTTCGCTGGGCCGAGGTCTCCTTGGCCCAGCGCAACACGCCCACGATCTCCAGGATGACCTCTTCGCCCTCACCGACCACAAAGGCATCCACAAAAGAGGCCATAGGTTCAGGATTGTAGGCCGCATGGCCCCCTGCAATCACCAGCGGATGCCGCTCGTCGCGCTCGGCGGCCCGGAGAGGGATCCCGGCTAGATCGAGGGCGTTGAGAACATTGGTGTAAAGCTGCTCGTAGGGGATCGAAAAGCCAAGCAGATCGAAGTCCTCCAGCGGGCGATGGGTCTCCAGCGAGTAGAGCGGCACACCCGCCCGGCGCATCTCGCCTTCCATGTCCTCTCCGGGGGAGAATGACCTCTCGCAAAGGACATCCCCGCAGGAATTGAGAATGTTATAAAGAACCGCGATGCCCAGGTTCGACATCCCCAGGTCGTACAGATCCGGGAAGACCAACGCCGTGCGGATAGGGGTAGAGGCCCAGTCCTTAACGACCTGGTTGTACTCACCGCCTGTGTACCTGCCCGGTTTCTGAACCCGAGGCAGGATCGCAGCCAGCAATCGGTCAATGTCCTGCGGGGTCACGCCCATTTGCCCAGCCACCTAAAATCAGATTATTTCCGTCCATGATTTGAATGGTATCACGACCCACCCAGGGCGTCCACGCCTCAGCGGAGCCTCCCCAGGCTTGGGTTGCTGGTGGATTGAGGTCTTGGCCCAGCTACCCTGTGAGATCCGGATCAGGCTCCAAGATTCGCCCTCGAGAGCGCCCTCATGCGATCCGCTGGCCGCAGGGGAATGGCAGAAGACTTGGGCGTGAGACAACGAGTCGCTCGCCAGCCTCTGCCGCCAAGCGATCGGACCGAAGAAAGTCTTTTCCCCACAAGGCACCTCGCGCACGCTCTTGGCCCATACGCCTGCGGCGCATCCCCGGCACCCGATTCACTTCACTCTGGTCCGCAGACTTTCCTCCCGCCTCCAACCTCCTTCCTCCAGCGAGGCTTGTCCGCTGGGCCCTCAGCCGGTGCTGGCCGCTTTCTGCCCGCCACGACCCGGCAGGTTGCGCCGCTTCACGCGACGGCCACCTTGAGGGAGCCTCCCTTGATCATGCCGATTCCATGCCGAAAGTCGCGCGGGGGCTGGGCGGGCTATGTATAATGGGGCCGATGTGACGGTCCCGAGGGTCCAGACTTGGACTTCGAGCTCTCCTCAGAACACTTGCTTCTCCAGAAGACCGTGCGCGAATTCGCTCGGCGGGAGATTGCAGCGCATATCAAGGAGGCAGACCGCCGGGCGGAAATGCCACCGGAGGTCTTGCCTCGCATGGCCGCCCAGGGCCTGCTGGGCCTGTGCATCCCTTCGGCCTACGGAGGTCAGGATCTGGACTACATTTCCCTGGGGCTGGCGTGCGAGGAACTCGAATGTGTCGATACCAGCTTGCGGGTGGTGATGTCCGTCCACGTCGGACTCAATAGTCTGGGCCTGTTGCAGTGGGCTAACGAAGAACAGAGGCGCCGTTTCCTTGTGCCCCAGGCCCGGGGGGAGAAGATCGCGGCTTTTGGCCTGACGGAACCGGGGGCCGGTTCGGACGCAGCCCACCTCGCTTCCACCGCACGGCGCGACGGGGACGACTATCTGCTCAAGGGCGAGAAGATGTGGATCTCACTCGCTACCAAAGCTGACCATGTGCTTTGGTTCGCCCGGACGAATCCGGGAGCTAAAGACCCTCACGACGGCCTCTCTGCGTTTCTCCTGGAGACGGACCGGCCTGGGGTGACGCGCGGTGATCTGCCGGGGAAGCTTGGCATACGGGCGGGGTCAACTGGGTGGGTTCGCTGCGATGAAGTGCGTGTTCCCGAAGGCAATCGTATCGGCCAGGAGGGGGAGGGTTTCGCCATCGCGATGTCTTGCCTGGACAACGGCCGCTACACGGTTGCGGCCGGAGCGGCGGGTCTGATCCGCGCCTGCCTCGCGGCGAGCGTGAGCTACGCCCGCGAGCGCAAGGCCTTCGGCCGAGAAATTGCCCAACACCAGCTCATCCAGGAGAAAATCGCACGCATGTCACAACAGTATGAGATTGCCCGCCTGCTGTACCTGCGCGCTGGCTGGCTGAAGAATCAAGGCCGGCGAAACACGCGCGAAAGCTCTTTGGCCAAGTGGTACGCGACGGAGGCCGCTTTCGACGCCGCCAGCCAGGCTCTTCAGGTGCACGGCGCTTATGGCTATAGCGACGAGTTCGATGTCGAGCGCTTCTTCCGCAACGCACGGGGCGCGATGATCTACGAGGGAACCAGCGAAATCCACACCCTGATTCAAGCCGGTTATGCTCTGGGGTTGCGGGAGGATGGGGCTCTGCGCACAGAACTACCAGCCCACCGGGCTCCCTGATTCGCACCGGGCCAGAGCTCGGGAACCGGAGAAGCCTCTCGAGCCTCTGGCGGCGCATCTCTGAACATCCGGGCTTCTTTACGAGGAGGTCACCTTGAACATCGTCGTCTGCGTCAAACAAACTCCGGATTCGGCGGCTAAGGTCACCGTGGAAGGCGGACACGTTTCCTGGGGAGACGCGCCCTTGATCGTCAACCCCTGGGATGAATACGCCGTGGAGGAGGCCCTCCGCCAGAAGGAAAAACACGGGGGCAAGGTCACAGCCATCAGCATGGGGCCTGAGAGCGCTCGAGAGGCGCTCAAGACGGGCTTGGCCATGGGCTGTGACGAGGCGATCCTGGTGAGCGATGCCGGGCTCAAGGGCTCGGACACCCTGGGCACTGCACGGGTCCTGGCCTCGGCCATACGCAAGATCGGCGCTGTGGATCTCGCGCTGTTCGGGCGCCAGGCGATCGACGGAGACACCGGACTGACGACGGGACAAGTGGCCCGTCTCCTGGGCTGGCCTGTCCTCACCTACGTGGCTGCGGTCGAGGAGATCAAGCCCGAGACCAAGACCATGCGCGTCCAGCGGATGATCGATGAAGGCCGACAGGTGGTCCAGGCGCAGCTTCCGGCCGTGATGAGCGTGACCAAAGAGATTAACGAGCCACGCTATCCCTCCTTCATGGGGATTCGCAAAGCCTCCAAGGCGACCATTCCCACCTGGTCCATCGCGGAGTTGGGAGTGGAACCGTCCCAGGTTGGCCGTGGAGGGGCTCTCGTATCCTGGTCCGAGATCTACGCCCCGCCCGTCCACAAAGTGGAATGCGAGGTTGTTAAGGGCGAGACCCCTCAAGAAACCGCCCGGGTCCTAGTCGACCGACTGATTGCGGAGAAGGTGATCTGATGAGCAACGAGACTTGGGTCTACGTCGATCAGTTCAAGGGTACGCCTCTGCCCGCTTCCTGGGAGGCCTTGGGGCAAGCGAAGACGATGGGAGGCCCCGTCACGGCACTCGTGTTTGGGCCCGGGGCCCAGGCGATTGCCAAAGAAGCCTTCCAATTCGGGGCCGACCAGGTCCTGTGGAGTCAACACCCGCTGCTCGAAGAATTCCGCGCCGAAGCATTCGCAGGACTTGTCGCGCACCTCGCCGCAGAGAAGAAACCGGGACTTCTGCTGATCCCCTGCACCACTCGCGGCCGGGATATCACGGCCCTGGTGGCCGCCGAGCTCGGTTGCGGAGCGATTCCCGACGCGACCGGGCTGGAGACGAAGGACGGCGCCCTGCGAGTCACCCGCCCGGTCTATGCCGGCAAGCTCTTTACGACCGCCGTCTTTGCCTCCGGGGGAACCCGCATCGTGAGCTTACGGCCGCGCGCTTTTGCCATGCCCGAGGCCCAACCCGGCAAAAGCGGAACGGCCACCGAGGTGAACCCAACCCAGAGCGAGTCGGACCTGCACACAAAGGTTTCCGGATACGTCGCCTCCGAGGGCGGGGTCAGCTTGACGGATGCAAAGATCATCGTTTCCGGGGGACGCGGTGTGGCGAACAACCCCAACCTCACTCCGCCAGCGGATATCACCGATGATAAGCAAAAGGAGATCTGGAAGGCCCAGCAGGGATTCAAGCTGGTCCGCGAGCTGGCCAGCGTGCTGGGTGCCGCCGTGGGGGCCAGCCGCGCGGCTGTGGATGCCGGCTACATTCCCTACGCCAACCAGGTGGGGCAGACGGGCAAGGTCGTATCCCCCGACGTCTACATTGCTTGCGGCATCTCCGGCGCGATTCAGCACCAAGCCGGAATGCGCACGGCCAAGACGATTGTCGCCATCAACAAAGACCCTGAGGCTCCCATCTTCGGACTGGCGCGCTTTGGGGTGGTAGGCGACATGCACCAGGTTCTCCCCGCCCTGACCGAGGAACTCAAGAAGCGCCTCGGCAAATAGGCCGGCGGCCCTCTGGCCGAAAGTGCCCGGGAACCATGCAGGGGCACACCAAATGTGCCCCTGCTTTCGTTCTCAAATCGCAGCCCCTTGCCAGGCTGGCCCCTTAGTCTGTGCTAAACTACTTGTATGGCCAGCTCGATCCTGGTCCTTGATCCCAACCCGGGCTTTGCCGGCATGGTGCAGCAGGCCTTGCAGGAAGCTGGGTACGACTGCCAGGTGGCCCAGACCGACCAGGAAGCGCTGCACCTGGCCTCGACGGTGTCGTTCGACTTGGCCATTCTGGATCTGGACCTTCCGGAGGGGACACCGGAGGAATTCGTGCGCTCGCTGCGCGCGCTCAACCCCAGCCTCATCCTGGTAGGCATCCCGCCAGACAACGATCCTCATCACCCGTTGGTCGAATCTCTCGGGCTTCAAGCCGCAACGACCAAGCCTTTCTATCTGCCCGACTTCCTGCCCCTGATCAGGAAACTTCTGGAAGCCCGGGCCGCCCGCAAACCAGAAATGCCGACGGGGCCTCCCGTCAGCCTCACCGTGACGGAGATGCGCGCGGCCGAGACCCCGGCTGGCGCCATTCCCAAGGCGGCGGAGGTGTTGCCCAGCCCGCTCCAGGACCCCCGCTTTGCCCAGGACCTGCTGGCTTCCCTCCAGCCGACGATCGAAGCAACTGCTTGCCTCCTCAGTCGCTCAGGACAGGTGTGGGCTGCCTGTGGGGACCTGCAGCCAGCGGAGGCACAAGCCGCCGCCCAGGCCATCAGGGAGAATTGGTCCCCTTCCATGGGTGGGGTGGTCGTGCGTTACCTGAACGTTCCTTCGCGGGAGGAGGACTATCTCTTGTACTCCACCCCGGCCCCGGCGGGACTGCACCTCACGCTGGTCTTCGATACGTGGCAACCCTCGGCAAGAATGAGAGCTCAGGCTCGGCAGATCCTGGCCGCCTTGGAAGAACCCCCGGCGCTACCGCTGCCGCCCGTGAGGGAGTCGGAAGTCCCGGCTTCCCGGGCCCCTCATGAGGCGCCCCAGACAAAGGCGGGAACGGGAGTTGCCACTCCCCGAGGGCCTCAAGAGTCCAAGCCTGGTGTGACCCGCAGACTGCAACCCGAGGACATCTACACGATGGGGACCCGCCGGCTGCAACCCGAGGATATCTACACGATGGGCACCCACAGGTTGCAGGACTGGCCAGAGGTCCCTGGCAGAGGCTCCGCCGGTTCGGCCGAGCCGCCCTTTTCGCTCAAGGGTGCCGGACCTGCCGAGAGCTCCGCGGGGGAGGTCGGCAGCATCCGCCTGACCTACCACCTTGTACTGTCGCCCACGGACGAGAATCTGCGCCTGGTTCCCGAAGTGGCCAGCGACCTGGAGGGCTTCACTCGCAACCTGGTGGTTGCCCTCGGCTGTCGTCCCATGCGGGTGAGTGCCCACCCGGATTACCTCCTGGTATCCCTCTCCGCTCCGCCCACGGTTCTTCCCAGCCTAATCGTTGGCCGCCTGCGGAGCATGACGACCGACCATTTGCTCGGACGTTTCCCCTCTTTGGTGCCCCAGGGCCAGGCAGGAGACTTCTGGGCCCGCTCGCATTTGTTGACCACCCAGGAACAACCTCCCACCCCAGGCCAAATCGCAAACTTCCTTGCCGAAAGCCACCCGGCACGTCGCACCGGCCGATTCGCTTCACCGTCCGGCTCCCCCCTTTGAAGGCCCCCAGGCTGTCTCCATGGTCCCCCTTTTCTATCTGATTGACGGACACGCCCTGGCCTATCGGACGTACTTCGCTCTCACGGGGGCAGGCACAGACTCCTCGCGCTGGATCACGAGTTCCGGAGAGCCAACCGCGGGCGTTTATGGCTTTACCTCCGTGCTCCTATCGCTCTTGGACCGCGAGCGCCCGGAGAATCTGGCCGTGGCCTTCGACACCGGGCGCACTTTTCGGGACGACTTGTACCCCGCCTACAAGGCAACCCGGGCCAAGATGCCCGCCGATCTGGCCCCCCAGATTGAGCGCATCCGCCAAGTGGTTTCCGCCTTCCGCCTGCCGATCTTTGAAGCGGAGGGATACGAGGCGGACGATGTTCTGGGAACCCTGGCGGAGCAGGCCACGGCCCGCGGCTGGAAATCCATCATCCTGACCGGGGATCGGGACTTGCTGCAACTGGTGACCGACCAAGTGACCATTCGCCTGGCGGGCCGCTCTCTCTCGGAATCCACGGACTACACCCCTCAGAAGGTCCTGGAGCAGTATGGGGTGCGTCCGGACCAGATGGTGGACTTCAAGGCTCTCGTGGGGGACAAGTCGGACAACATCCCGGGGGTACGCGGCGTCGGGGAGAAAACGGCGACGGACCTTTTGCAGCGATACGGCGACCTGGATACCATCTACGCTCGCTTGGAGGAACTTCTTCCTCGCGTGCGGGCGAAGCTGGAGGCGGGAAAAGAGAACGCCTTCCTGTCCAGGACCCTTTCGGCGATCCGCCGGGATGTTCCCGTGAGACTCGATCCGGAATCCTGTCGCGTCGGCCGCATGGATCGGCCGGAGGTCCTGGAGACCTTCCGCCAGCTCGAATTCCGTTCCCTTCTCAGCCGTCTTCCGGCCCCCTTGGAGGAAGTGCGCCAGGCTCCTCTGTTCGTTCAGGAGGCCTCGGCCGGGGCAACCTCTACCCAGTGGCACCTGATCGCCGGGATGCCGGACCTGGACGGGCTGCTAAGGGATCTGAGCAGCGCCGCCCAGCTCGCCGTCGACGTCGAGACGACCTCCCTCGACCCGATCCGGGCCCGCTTGGTGGGCATCGCCCTGGCGTTCCGTGAGGGGGAGGGCTTCTACATCCCCCTGGGTCACGCCGGCGGTCCAAACCTGGCGATCGAGGCGGTGATCGATAGGATGCGCGCCCCCCTCTCCGACCCCCACCTGCCTAAGCTGGGCCACAATCTGAAATATGACTATGTGGTGCTTGCCCGGGCGGGTCTCCCCGTTGCGCCGATTGCGTTCGACACCATGCTGGCGGAGTGGCTTTGCAATCCCGCCTCGCACATTCTGGGGCTCAAAGAACTGGCCTTCGTGCGTCTGAAAGTCGAGATGACGCACATTGAAGACCTGATCGGCCGAGGGGCCAAGCAGATCACGATGGACCAGGTGCCGGCCGAGAAGGCGGCCCCCTACGCCTGCGCCGACGCCGACTTATCCCTGCGCCTGGTCCGGCCGCTCCGAGACGAGCTCGAGTCCAAGGGGCAGCTCAAGCTCTTTGGAGATCTGGAGATGCCTTTGATCCCGGTCCTGGCCGGCATGGAGATGACAGGCGTTCGGCTGGACTCGGCTTATTTGCAGGGCCTGGGAGAAACCTGGAGGAACGATCTGCAGCAACTTCAGCAAAAGGTTTTCGACCTGGTCGGCACCTCCTTCAACCTAAACTCCACCCAGCAGCTGGCGGATGTGCTCTTCACCCGCCTGGCGCTCAAACCGCCCGACCGCTCGCGCAAGACGGCTACCGGCAAATACTCCACGGCGGCGGATGTGTTGGAATCGCTCCGCGGAGAGCACCCTGCGGTGGATTTCATCCTGCAGCAGCGGGAACTCTCCAAACTGCTCTCTGCCTTTGTGGAGGGTCTTCTCGGCGAGATCAACCCGGAGACCGGGCGGGTGCACACCTCCTACCATCAAACCGGAACCGTGACGGGACGAATCTCCTCCTCCGACCCGAACCTTCAGAACATCCCGACACGCACGGACCTCGGACGCCGCATCCGCCGCGCGTTCCTTGCCTCGCCGGGATGCCGCCTGGTTTCGATCGACTACTCCCAAATCGAGCTGCGCGTGGCCGCGCACATCGCCCAGGACCCCGGGATGAGCGAGGCGTTTCGCCGGGGCGAGGATATTCATGCCGCCACGGCGGCGGCGGTCTACAACGTGCCGATCGCAGCGGTTACGCCCGAAATGCGCCGCCACGCCAAGGCGGTCAACTTTGGCCTGCTCTACGGTCAAACCGCCTACGGCCTGACTCGGGCCAGCGACCTCACTCTCGCGGAGGCCGAAGCTTTCATCCGGGCCTACTTCGAACGATTCCCCAGAATCCGAGACTATATCGAGCACACCAAGCGCCTGGCCGCCGAACAGGGCTATGTCGAAACCCTGCTCGGCCGACGCCGGTACTTTCCGGAGCTTCAGCCCGGATCCCGGATCGACGTCACGGCGCGCAACCGGGCCGAGCGGGAGGCCATCAACGCGCCAGTGCAGGGCACGGCGGCCGATATGATCAAGCTGGCCATGATTCGCCTCCCCGCGGTTCTGGCTCAGGCCGGTCTTCACGGCTCCATGATCCTCCAGGTCCATGACGAGCTTGTCTTCGACGTTCCCCGCAATGAGGTCCAGGAACTGGCTGCGCTTGCCGCCCGTGAGATGGAACACGCGCTTGCCCTGTCGGTAGAAGTCTCGACCGAGTGCCAGGCCGGAGACAATTGGGAAGAAATGGAGGCCCTGCCGCGCTCATGACTCGGCCGGTGCTGCGTCCTTGGCACCCGCGGGCAGCCCTGCGGGTGCTTTGCATGATCCTGCTTACCAGTGCCTGCGCGCCCCTGCTCAGCAAGGCGGCTGAGTCGACCTCCATGGCGACGCCGACGCCCAGCCCCACTGCCGCGCCGCAAGTGACGAGCGTCTGGGTCTCACCCGGGCTGCCGGCGGCTTTTCTCGCCGCGCTGCGGTTCCCTTCCGGCTTCTCTCAGACCCGGGACTCGAGCTCCGCCAACTTGCGCCTTGAGGCTGGCGGGCGGCGACCCCTGAGCGCCTGGGTTTATGCCCTGGTCGCTCCCTTCCCGACCATCCCGGATGGCGTGTCCCTGCAGGACCTGCGCAACGACTGGCAGGGAGGAAGTTCGGGGCCCTTTGCCGGGCGACCCATCCTGATGAGCCAGGATACGCTTGCCGTGCTGAGCGCGTCCTGGCAGGCGCCGGCTCCCGGCGCGACCCAGGTGCTGCCTGCGGACCAAATCGTCGCCTACGCCTGGGCTCACCGTCCGGCCTGGGCAATCATTCCCTTCGAAAGCATTGAGCCCCGCTGGAAGGTCCTCGAGGTGGACGGCAGCTCGCCGATCCACAAGGACTTCAGCCCCACCGCCTATGGCCTGACGGTGTCTCTGGGAGTTGACGGGCCTGACCCACAGGCGGAGAGCCTGGCCCAGGCCCTGCGGGGAACGGTGCCCTCCAGCAACCGCGACCCGGCCAAACTGACGACTCTGGTGATGACGGGCGTGACCGCGCTGGTGCGGGCCACAGCCTGGACGATGGAACAGAAGGGGATTGACTATCCGGCCCGCGACATCGGGGATTGGCTAAGGGATGCGGACATCACCCACATCAGCAACCAAGCCTCCTTCGCTCCGGGGTGCCCCTATCCAAACCGGGACCAATTAGACCTCTTCTTCTGCGAGGACCCCCGCTACATTCAACTGCTGGAGGATGTGGGCACGGATGTCGTCGAGTTGACAGGAAATCACCTCAACGACTGGGGGACGAGCGCGGACAGGTACACCCTGCAACTGTACCGTCAACTTGGGTGGCCCTATTATGGCGGGGGCGAGAACCTGGAGGACGCGCGCAAGCCGATTGTGCTAACGAACCACGGCAACCGGATTGCCTTTATTGGCTGCAATCCGGTCGGTCCCGCGTATGACTGGGCCACGGAGGATCGGCCAGGGACGGCCCCCTGCGACCTGAACTACATGACCGCTCAGATCCGGGAGCTGCGCAGCCAGGGAATCCTACCGATCGCAACGTTTCAGTATTATCAGTACTACACCTTCCCGCCCCGTCCGGATCAGGTGCGGGATTTCAAGGCCATGGCCGACGCCGGCGCGGTCATCGTCAGCGGAAGCCAATCCCACTATCCCCAGGCGATGGCCTTTGACCAGAGATCCTTCATCCATTATGGGCTCGGCAACCTTTTCTTTGACCAAATGCTCTACCGCAACCAGTTCGGCCAGATCGTCCCCGGCACCCGCTGGGAATTCATCGACCGGCACGTCTTCTATGACGGCCGCTACCTGGGAACAGAGCTCCTCACCGCGATGCTGGAAGACTATGCCCGCCCGCGCCCGATGACCCCACCCGAGCGCGCGGCCCTGCTGTCACAAGCCTTTGCCGCCAGCGGCTGGTGAGCTGGCTCCCCTTCGGGGACGCTCCAATAGGAAGTGTTCCGCCACCAACGCGGGACCGTTGCAAGCCCGGGGATCTCCGGCCCGGCTTCAACCGGACCCTTGCGGCTTGACGCCCCGCCGAAGAAGGAACTCTCCCAAGCCCTTCCATCCCGCCGGGCCGCAAGGACCGCCGGTTCGGACAAGAGAGCCTGGGTTCGCCAAGGGGGCTCAGCCGGCACTCGCCGGGTGGTAGCGCCCGGCGACGGCCGGGATCAGGTACTCCCCAAAGGCACGGACCTCGTCATAGTCGGGTCTCCAGCCCCAGTCCCGGCGCGCGGCGCCGTCGTCCACGTCAGCCGGCCAGCTGTCGACAATAGCTTGCCGCCCGCGATCCGGATCAAAGGTCACCTCGGCCGAGGGGTAGCTTCTCTTTGTCCGCTCGTATAGTTCTTGGGCCGAAAGGCTAAAACTGCCGACGTTGTACACGTGCTGGGTCAGCCGCTCGCGGGGCGCCTCAGCCAGAACGAGCAGCGCCTTGACGGCGTCCGGCATCGCCATGAAGGGCAGGCGGGTATCCGGACGAACATAGCAACGATAGGGCCTGCCCTGCGCCGCGCTGTGAACCATCTCTGGGGCAAAGTCGCTGGTCCCGCCGGTGGGGAGAGTCACGGCGCTGATCAGTCCGGGGAAGCGCACACAGCGGAAGTCCAGGCGGACCCGGTCCTGCTGGGCGCCCAGCTGTTGATAGTATTCGGCGTAATAACGGCCCAGGTGCTCAGCATACAGCTTGTTGCAACCATACATTGTGGTGGGCAGACACCACTCGTTTTCCTTTACCTTTCCGGACCGCGCTTTGGTTTCCGCGTCGGGCAGTCCGTAGACGGCAATGGAGGAGGGATACAGGAAGCGCACCGGGCGGGCCTGCCACTGCGACTGGTCATGAGCCAGCCGCAGCAGGTTGAGTGTACCCTCGACGTTCACGCGGTGGGCTCCTTCGGGGTTGTGCTCCGCCTTGGTGGAAAGGATCGAAGCCAAGTGGTAAATCACGCGGATCTCGAACTCCCCGACCAGCCTGCCCAGCAACATCGGGTCCAGAATATCCCCCTGGACAAACCGCGAGCATTGCCCGAGCAGATCGGCCTCCAAGAGCTGAAGATCCAGGGCGATGATTTCCTCCTCCCGCCCCTTGGACAGCTCGCGGATGAGACCATGCCCCACTTCCCCGCTGGCTCCGGTGATCAAGATGGCTGGTTTGCGCATCGCGGTTGCCCTCTTTCTTCCGCTGAATAATACCTCCAAGGAAGGACCAAAGGGCCTGCCTCCCTCCCGCCGCGCGGAGTCGGCGTCAGGGCCGGTCAGGCGCCTGCCGAGCTCTTCCCACGGTCCGGCGATCCGACGAGTCCATTCCGGCCGGGAGATTGAAGAGAGTGGTCTTGCCCCTCCCATACCGACCGAGAACGACCCTCCGGGTGCCCTGCGGCCCCTGGCACGCAATACCGTTCCGCACTGGGCGCTTTCTCCTCAGCCTTACGGTCCGGCGGACCCTTGCCGTCTCGCTTGATCAAGGCCGGCCACCGCTCCGCGGAGAATTCCCTCGACCCTGGCCGGCGCGGGTGACCGAGCCAACGGGTGGTTCCGGGACGCTCAAATGGGCTCCTCAGAATCGCGCGCTCCTTCGGCCCTGCCTCGGCCGACGGGATTGTCCCGCTCCCGACGGCACGAGGGATCGGCGCCGCTCCCGGCCCTTAGGAGGGGTGATAGTATGGAGGCGGCTTCTCCGAACCGGAGGCGAATGGAAAGCCATGGGCGGGCCAAGTTCGAATGCGCACCTCAAAGAGGAAATCCGGGGGCGAGCGCGGGAGCTCGGGTTTGCGCTGTGCGGTTTCACCACCCCGGACCCGCCCGCGCACCTGGAGGTTTTCCGCGTCTGGCTGGAGAGGGGCCGGCACGGCCGGATGGCCTATCTCGAAAGCCCCCGAGCCCGAGCGGCTCGGGCTCGGCCCCAGATGCTTCTGGCGGGCTGCCAGTCGGTCATCATGGTCGCTGCCCCCTACCCCGTCCCACGCCCTCCAGGGCCGGACCCCATGGCCGGTCGCCTGGCGTCCTACGCCCAGGGAGATGACTACCATGACGTCCTGGTCCCCAAGCTGAAGGCGCTGGCGGCCTGGATCGAGCAACCAGCGGGGCGCCGTATTCGATTCCGAGCCTACACAGACTCCGGCCCCATCCTGGAAAGGGACCTGGCTCAGCGAGCGGGGCTGGGCTGGATCGGAAAGAACACGTTGCTGATTCATCCCAGGTACGGGTCGTACTTCTTCCTGGCCGAGATCCTCATCGACCTGCGCCTGCCGCCCGACGAACCGTTCCAGGCGGACCGCTGCGGGAATTGCACGCGGTGTGTCCAGGCCTGCCCCACGCAATGCATCCTACCCGATCGTACGCTGGACGCGAGGCGCTGTGTTTCCTACCTGAGCATTGAACAGAAGGGCCCGGTGCCGCCGGGATTGCGTGAGGCGTTCGGGAACTGGGTCTTCGGCTGCGACCTCTGCCAGGAGGTGTGCCCTTGGAACCGACGGGCGGACCCGCCGGCGCCGGAGCTGCGGTTTCTGCCTCGCGGTCACTTCCCTCTCGCCGACCTTTCCAGAGAACTGGCCCTGGATAAAGAGCAGACGACCCAGCGGTTCCAAGGAAGCGCGCTGCGCCGGACTCGGCCCGAGGGATACCGGCGGAATGTTGCCGTGGCGCTTGGCAACAGCCGCCAAGCCGCGGCCGTTCCCGCCCTGTTGCAGGCTCTGCGCGATCCGCTCCCACTCATTCGCCAGCATGCGGCCTGGGCGCTGGGTCGCATCGGGTCTGCGGAGGCCCGGGAAGCGCTGGCCCGAGCCCTGCCCCAGGAACAGGACCCAGCCTGCCAGCAGGAGATCGAGGAGGCGCTGAGGCACGAGCCGCCTGAAAGCGCCGACCGAGGCTCGAGAAGAGCCTGACGTGGCCTGCGAAGCCCTCTGGTTCGAGGCCCGCTCCATTCGCCCGTGCCGCCGTCCAGGCCGATCCGAGCCGCCGGGTCCTCAAGCCGCCCGGGGCCTGGCCACGGATTCCCTCAAGGTGGCGCCCGCGGGCGGATTTGGCCTGCGGCCGGACGCTGGCGGAGCCTGGACCCGCGAGGTAGAATCGAAGGCCTCCCTCGACTCTCGCTTTCGGTTCGGGCGGGAGCCTGGAGAAGGGGAGAATGCCATGTCCAATCCGAGTAAAGACGACATTGGGAGCACCATCGAGCATTACCGACGCAGAAGGGAACGCATCGGAAACGGCGCGATTGGCGCCTTGGCCGCCATTCTGGCCATTGTGGGCATCGTGCTAATCATTTCATGGCTTGGTGGTCCGATCCAGGTGAAGCTGCCCTTTCTGACCAGCCCCACCCCGACGGCCACCCTGACCCTGACCCCGTCCGCGACCCCCACTCCCAGCAACACGCCAACCGCCAGTCCCGTGCCGGTGACACCCACGCGCTCGGGGCCGGTCACGTACATTGTTCAACAGGGGGATTTGCTCAGCGACATCGCCCAGAAGTACGGGGTGACGATCTCGGCGATCATGGCCGCCAACCCCAGCCTCACGGATCCGAGCCAGATTTTTGTGGGGCAGCAGCTGGTGATTCCCGCTCCCGGCGCTGCGCCGAGTCCGACCGCCCTTCCGACCGGGCTGAAGGCCGGGAGCACAATCCTGTACCTGGTCCAGCCCGGGGATTCGCTGCAGTCGATCGCCTCCAAGTTCAATTCGACCGCCGAGGACATCCAGAAGCTGAACAATATCACCGACCCGAATATGATTTATCCGGGGCTGTACCTGAAGGTGCACTATGGGATTGCGACCCCCACCCCGACCGTGGTCACCCTGACCCCGAGCCCTGTTCCGTCGCCCAGCGACACCCCGACGATCGGGCCGACCTCCACTCGGGCGCCCTAGGTCCCGGGCGCGGGGCGAAACGTGAGGGGAAAACGCGTCGACCGCTTCTCCGCCCTGTCCTGACCCTTCAGGCGGAGCTCGGTGCGGTTGAATTGAAGGGTGCTCACCTAGCGAAGAAAGCCCCCGGCCATCCGGCCGGGGGCTTTTTCATGTCTTGCGAGTGCGCGCCGAGTTCTAGTACTCGGGCATGGGCGGCGGCGGCGCCGACTTCTCCTTTTCGGGCGCATCCGTGACCAGGGCCTCGGTGGTCAGGATCATGGCCGCGATCGAAGCCGCATTTTCCAGGGCTCCGCGGGTCACCTTGGCCGGATCGATGATGCCCGCCGTGACCATATCGACGTATTCTTCCTTGATCACGTCGAACCCGACGTTCTTGTTCTTGTCCTCCGCCTGCTTGCGCCGAACGTTCTCGACCACGACGGCTCCGTCCTTGCCGCCATTCGAGGCGATCTTTTGCATCGGCACCTCAAGCGCCTTGCGCACGATCCGCACCCCGATGGCCTCATCGTCGCCGTTCGACTTCACCTTGTCCAGGGCAACCATGGCATTGATGAGAGCCACGCCCCCGCCGGGGACGATGCCCTCCTCGACGGCCGCCCGGGTCGCTGAAAGGGCGTCCTCCACTCGATGCTTCTTTTCCTTCAGCTCGGTTTCGGTAGCGGCCCCGACCTTGATCACGGCCACCCCGCCCGACAGCTTGGCCAGCCGTTCTTGCAGCTTTTCCTTGTCGTAATCGGAGGTCGATTTCTCAATCTCGACCTTGATCTCCTCAATGCGGCCCTTGATCCGCTTGCTGTCGCCCTTGCCGCCCACCAAGGTGGTGTCGTCCTTGGTTGCCACAACCTTGTCGGCGTGACCCAGGTCGGCGATCTGCGTCGTTTCCAGTTTCTTGCCCAGCTCCTCAGTGACCACCGTGCCTCCGGTCAGGATGGCAATATCCTCAAGCATGGCCTTGCGGCGATCCCCGAAGCCGGGAGCCTTGACCGCCATGACATTGAGCATGCCGCGGAGCTTGTTCAGCACCAGCGTGGCCAGAGCCTCGCCGTCCACATCCTCGGCAATAATGACCAGGTCGCGCTTGCCGGTCTGCACGAGCTTCTCGAGCAGGGGGACGATATCCGCGGCCGCCGAGATTTTCTTGTCATGGATCAGGATGTACGGATCGGCAATCACGGATTCCATCGTCTCGGGGCTGGTCACAAAGTAGGCCGAGATGTAGCCGCGGTCGAACTGCATGCCCTCGACGTATTCCTTCTCGAACTCGAGGCCCTTGGACTCCTCTACCGTGATCACGCCGTCTTTTCCAACCTTGTCCATGACCTCGGCGATCAGCTCCCCGATCTCCCGGTCGGCGGCGGAGATGGCCGCAACGTTGGCAATTTCCTCTTTGGTCTCGATCTTGGTGGACATCTTGCGCAGAGCCTCAACCGCCGCCTCTGTGCCGCGCTCAATCCCGTGCTTGAGAAGCATGGGGTTGGACCCGGCGGCCACGCTCTTCAGGCCTTCGGTGACCATCGCGTGCGCCAGCACCGTCGAGGTGGTCGTGCCATCGCCGGCAATATCATTCGTCTTGGTCGCCGCCTCTTTGAGAAGCTGAGCGCCCATGTTCTCGAACGGATCTTCCAGTTCAATTTCCTTGGCCACGGTGACGCCGTCGTGCGTGACCGTGGGCGAGCCGTACTTCTTGTCCAGCGCCACATTGCGGCCTTTGGGGCCCAGGGTCGTAGCCACCGAATTGGCCAGCGTATCAATCCCGGCCTTGAGCCGCCGGCGGGCGTCCTCAGAAAACACGATTTGCTTGGCAGGCATGGTTTCCTCTCCTTCAATGATTCATCGACGTGCCGAATGAATGAGAACCCGGTCCTAGGGTTCCACAATGCCCAGGATATCGGACTCTTTGATGATCAGAAGCTTCTTGGAGTCCAGCTTGACCTCGGTCCCGGCGTACTTCGCGAAAAGGACGGTGTCGCCGACCTTGACCTCCATCGGGATGCGTTTCCCCTCCTCATCGCGGGCTCCGGGCCCCGCCGCTAGGATCTTGCCTCGCTGCGGTTTTTCCTTCGCCGTCTCAGGGAGAACAATGCCTCCCGGGGTGATCTCTTCCTGCTCCAGCGGTTCGATCACGACGCGGTCACCCAGGGGCTTTAGCGAGAGTGCCATGGTTCCACCTCCATGTGGCTATTGTAAGGGTGAGAATGGATGCTTAGCACTCAGGAGAAAAGAGTGCTAACCATCCTTAATATACCCAATTGTCCCCTGGCTGTCAAGGGGTGTGCGAAGCATGTTCCCCCGGAAACCCAGAAATGCGCCTTCCAAACCGAAAAGAGGAACCGCTTGGCAGCCTAAAACGAAGATCCCCGAGCCTGCTCGCAACCCACTCGAAGACAGCAACCCTCCAGGGGCTCCCGCGCCGCCGCGGCAACAGGCCAGGGATGCCCCGGGATCCGGACCACCTTCTGCCCCCGGCGTGCTCGCAGGGGAAAGGGAAGCCAACCAAACCCGGGAGGTCTTAAGTCCTGGCAAGACCCGTCTGCTCGCCCTTTCCTGGGAGCCCCAGCGCGAGATGGAAGGCTTCCAAATACCTGCTGCGATGGCAAGCGCCCCGATCCGCCCGGCTTGACGGCCGGGGCCCAGCTCGGGGCGGAGCGGCGGCAGGTATAATCGCAACGCTGACCGCGGAAGCACATGCCCACTCGTCTGCCTTCCGGAAATGCCTGCCCTGGCGCCCTGCGTTGGGCGCACCCCCGCGAAGCCCGAAGCCTGACTCTCCTCCTTGGTCTTCTGGCCAGCTTTGCGTTGTGCGCCTGCGGGCAGGGAGGCGTTTTGAACGCGCCTAGCCCCGCCATCACCAGTTGGGTTCCACCAACCGAAACGGCCACCCCACCATTCCCGGCGGTCGCCCCGGAGGTCCCGGTCACCCCAACCCCCAGCCCGACCCCGGTGACTTACGGGGTAGCCAGCGGGGATACGCTGATCAGCATTGCCGTCCACTTTGGGATTTCCTTGCAGGCCCTCGAAGCCGCCAACCCGGGGATTCAAGAGCGGTTCCTGCGGATCGGGCAACAGTTGCTCATTCCGCTCCCGACCACCTCCGCCGCGGCGGCCCCCACGCCCACCCCCATGCCCCTGGACCTATCCGTCGGCCGCTGCTACCCGGCCCCCACCGGAGCCACCTGGTGCCTGGCCGATGTCCACAACCCCGGAACGGGACCCCTTGAGGACGTCACCGTGCAGTTCACCCTCTACAACGACGCCAATCGCGCCGTGGGCGAGGAAGTCGAGAGCGTGCCGCTGGGACTGCTTCCCGCCGGAGGCTCCCTGCCCGTTGCCGCATTTTTCTCCCCTTTGGAAAAGCCCGGCCTCAGAGCCCAGGTCTCCCTGGTAGAGGATGTCGCCTCGGAGAACCCACAACAGCGCTACCTGCCCATCGAGCTGGTTGGCTCCCAGTCCTCCCCCCTCCAGGGAGGGTTGGAACTGAGCGGCCAAGCGCGGCTGTCGCCGGCCGCCAGCGCGTCCGCGGCTCACATCACGGTCCTGCTGGTTCTTTACGACAGCGCCGGGAACTCGATCGGCCTTCGGGTGCTGCAATTGGATGAAACGTGGGCGCCAGGTCAAATCCACTCCTTCACCCTGCGGGCCTACTCCCTGGCCGGACCCTTCAGCCATTACGCCGTCTTTCTGGAGGCCCGGCCCTAAATGTTGCCGGCGGGCACGCCCAAGGCGGTATACTTTCCTCCCATGCAGGGCGAGTCCCGTTCTTTCGAGGATCGGAAGTACGCCCTCTCCCGGGCCGCGCTTTCGGCGGCTTTCCACGCCCTGTGTCGCGTGCACATCGCCGGGAGGGAGAATGTCCCGCCCCAAGGGCCGCTCCTGCTCGTGACCAACCATCTCAGTCGCCTGGACCCGCCGCTGATATGCGTCGCGGTGCCGCGCCAGGTGAGAGTCTTTATCGGGCAAAAGTATCGCAAGGTACTGCCGCTGCGCTGGTTCGTCGAGAGCCTCGACGCGATCTGGGTCCGCCAAAACGAACCCGACGTCCCGGCCCTTCGGCTGGCGCTGGGGCACTTGGCCCACGGAGGCCTTCTGGGGGTCTCCCCGGAGGGAACCCGCAGTCAGCGGACGCACGCCCTGATCCCGGGGAAAGACGGCCCGGCCTTTCTGGCCGGTCGATCGGGCGCACCGATCCTGCCCGTGGCAGTCTGGGGGACGGAGCATGCCTTCCGGGAGCTGGGCCGACTGCGCCGGCCCGACCTGTATCTGCGGATTGGCAAACCGTTCCGCCTTCCCGCCGCAGGACGCGCTCGCGGCGCGCAACTGGCCGTCTTCACCGAACAGATCATGTGCGCCATCGCCGCGCTTCTTCCGGAAGCCTATCGCGGTGTCTACGCCCATCACCCCGGTGTCGCCGAGCGGGAGAGGCAGATGAACTCATGAAGGTGGAGAAACTGGCGGCCGCGGACCGCGATCGGCTGAGAACCCTGCTGGACGAGCAGTCCCCCCGCGACGCCCTGGCCTGCTACTACGCCCTTTACCACCCGGCCGCCCGGACCGGTCTCTACATCATCTCCGACCCTCCCGGCCGTCCGGAAGCCTTGCTGGTCAAAGCGCGGACCGGGCAGGATCTCTTTCGGCCGTTGATCTCCCTGCGTGCTCCCGGGCCGGTGCCTGCTTCCTCCCTGCTCCAGGCCGCGCTGGCCGCCGGGGAAAGCGCATACTTTTCGATGCCCGCCTCGCTGACGAGTCTCCTGCCCGCCACCCTCGAAATCCAGCAACGGTCCACGCTACAGATCTTCCAGCTGGAAGCGCGTTCCTTTCAGCCGGTTGTGAACATCTTCGTGACCCGCTCCAAGTCGCCGGACGGCCTGACGCGCTACGAGGTCCGTCAGGCGGGCCGGCTGCTGGCGGCGGCCGGGCTGAACTGGAGATCGCGCCGCTTCGCAGAAGTCTTCGTGCATACCGAGCCGGAGACCCGCGAACGCGGCTACGGCCGATCGGTGGTCTCGGGACTGTGCGCGGAACTGCTGTCGGAAGGGCTCACTCCTCTCTATCATGTCGAGCCGGACAACGAGGCTTCCGTGCGCTTAGCTCAGGGGGTCGGCTTTCGGGACAGCGGGGAGCGTGAGTTCGCCTGTGTGGCCTGCCGCGCCTCGGCCGCCCCAACGGCGACCGGCTCCCCCTCCCAGCGTGAGGAAGCACTTGATTGAGGCCAGCTTGCACTTCCCGCCCGGCTTCCTGTGGGGAACCGCGACCTCCTCCCACCAAGTGGAAGGCAACAATAAAGGCAATGATTGGTGGGACTGGGAGCAGCACCCGGGTCACATCTCTGAGGGAGATCGCTCCGGGTTAGCTTGCGACTGGTGGGGAGGGCGCTGGGCGGAGGACCTGGATCGCGCGGCGGAGGGCGCCCAAAACACTCACCGCCTGTCCGTCGAGTGGAGCCGCATCGAACCCAGGCCTGGAATTTGGGACGAGCAGGCGCTGGCCCAGTACCGTGAGATTGTGGCGGGAATGGCGCAGCGGTCGCTGCGCCCGATGGTCACGCTGCACCACTTCACCAATCCCCGTTGGCTGGCCGAGCAGGGAGGCTGGGAGAACGAGGAGGTGATCCTGCGATTTGAGGCCTTTGCGCGGAAAGTCGCGGCGGCGCTCGCGGGCCAAGTCGATCTTTGGTGCACCCTCAATGAGCCGAACGTTTATGTCTTCGAGGCCTACCTCGAAGGCCTCTTCCCTCCCGGGAAGCAAGACCCGGGTGCCGCGTTCCGGGTGATGGGCAACATGGTCCGTGCCCATGCGCGGGCTTACCGCGCCATTCATGAGCTGGCTCCCGGCTCCCAGGTCGGCGTCGCCCACCATTTCCGCGGGATCCAGCCCGACTCTGCCTCACCCCTGGACCACCTCGTGGCCCGCCTGCAGTCCCGTCTTTTCAATGAAGCTTTCCCCCGCGCGCTCTGGAGCGGCCGGCTGCCGCTCCTGCTTGGCGAGCAGGCGATTCCCGAGGCGCGCGGCACCCAGGACTTCTTCGGACTGAACTACTACACCACCGACCGAGTCGCCTTTGACCTGCGCCGGCCCGGGGAGTTCTTCGGGCGCCGATTCTTCCCTCCCCGGGCCGAACTGAGCCCGGGCGGCTTCATCGCCAACGTCCCGGACGGCTTTTCCGCCGCCCTGCGCTGGGCCTCCCGTTTCGGACTGCCCGTCCTGGTCACCGAGAATGGCGTCGAGGACGGAGAGGACCGCCTACGCCCCAAATACCTCTGCCAGCATCTCCAGAAACTCTGGCAGGCCCTCAACTCCAACTTCCCCATCCGCGGCTACTGGCACTGGACCCTGGTCGATAATTTCGAGTGGGAGCGCGGCTGGACCCAGCGCTTCGGACTGTGGGCCCTCAACCCCCAAACCCAGCAGCGCACCGCCCGCCCCTCCGCCCAGCTCTACGCCCAAATCTGCCGCCAGAATTGCCTCTCCAGCTCCATGGTCGCCTCCTTTGCCCCCGCGGCCCTCCCCATCCTTTTCCCGGGCTAATCCCCTCCCCCCGCCCTCCTACAATCCTCTTACCCTCCTCTGGTAACTTTCTGACGCCTTGCGCGTATCCTGAACCCTGTACCGGTTTACCCGCATTCCAATCTAGGAGATGAAACCATGTCCAGCTTGATTCGATGGGAACCCTTCGGGGAGATGACCAGCCTGCGGGATGTCATGGACCGCATGTTCGACCAGGCCTTCATCCGACCCTTCGCTTCCTCCGCCTTCGACGGCAGCGGCACTCCCGCCCTCGATCTCTACCAGACCGACGACGAGATCGTCATCAAGGCCGCCCTGCCCGGCGTCCAGGCCGAAGACCTCCAGATCTCCGTCACCAACGGCGTCGTCAACCTGCGCGGCGAAGTCCACGAAGACCAGGAAGACAAAACCCATACCTACCACATCCGCGAACGACGCTTCGGCTCCTTCCAGCGCTCCGTCACCCTCCCCACCGACGTCAATGTCGACAAGGCCCATGCCGACTTCGAAGATGGAATCCTCGTCCTGACCCTGCCCAAGGCCGAGCAGGTCAAGCCCCGCTCCATCACCGTCAAAGCCAAGAAATAACCGGCCACTTTCGCGAGCACAGGAGAGACCCCAGGATCCGTACCCGGGGCCTCCCCCGCTCTTTCCAATTCCACCCTCAGGTTCGACCATGCCCACCTACTAATACACTTGCCCCCAGTGCGGCCTCGACTTCGAGCTCACCCTCCCCTTCCAGGCCCACTCCCAGGACGTCCCCTGCCCCAACGGCCATCGCCCCATCCACCGCCGCTCCACCGCCCCCACCGTCCTCTTCAAGGGCTCTGGCTGGTACCGCCGCGATCACCCCAAAACCCCCGCCCCCTCCCAGGGCTCCGACTGACCCAGCTCATCCCGACAAGAGACCCGCATTCCCCAGGATTCCCTTTCGGGGGCCGTGACGGCATGCGCCTCAACCCATGCGAAAACGGTGCCGCCTCGGGCGGCACCGTTCGATTGCAGGAGCAAGCTTTGGGGCGCGCCCACCCTGCCGTCCCCCCGCGGCAGGGATGGCGCCGCCCGGATCAGTAGTAGATGATGGTCTGACAATTCGTGAAGGTGTCTGTCTTGTTGCCGTAGCAGACGTTCGTCCCCTGTCTGCCGTTGATGGTGTTGTGGCCTCCCCCGCCCAGAATGCAGTCATCTCCGGAGCCGCCCGTGATGGTATCGTTGCCGGCACTCCCCAGGATCAGCGCATTGGAAGATCCATTGTGGGTGATCGTTCCGGATCCGGTTACGATGACACTCAAGTTGAGCGACGCGCACCCAGACGGTTTCAGGCTGTTGGCGTTGATCGCAAAACTTTGCCTCGTGAGAAGAGTCTTAGGCACGGAGTTTGAGGCCGCGAAGGCGGTGATCACCGCCAGAAGCAACAGCGCGGCCCCTCCGAGCAGCGTGAGTTTGATCATCCGGGATCCCAGCATGTGCACCGTCCCTCCATCTAGCTCACTATCGACCGCGGGCTCTTGCGCGGCTTGACCATCTTCTCCCGGATCAGGCTGGCCGCCTGCTCCGCAGGCATCGGGTGACCCAGGAAGTAGCCTTGTACGGCATCCACCTTTTGGGAGCGGAGCAGGTTCAGCTGCTCCTCGGTCTCGACACCCTCGGCCCCGACCTGCAGTTCCATGCTATGTGCCGCGCTCACGGCGGCTCGCGTAACGGCAGCCTCGGCCGAGTCGACTGCTATCTTCTCCACCGATCTCCAGTCCAGCTTCAGGCCGCTGATGGGCACGCGCCGCAGGAGATCCAGAGGCGACTTGCCGCAATAGTTGTCCAGGGTGAGGTGCACCCCCAGATCCCGGAGCTCCTGAAGCTTGGGTCCCAGCGCCTCCGGATCCTCCAGGAGGCTTTCCTCGCGAATCTCTAGGTGCAGGCGCTCAGGCTCCAGATCGCCCTCACGAAGAATCTCGGCCACCACATCGCTCAGGCCCTCCTTGAGCTGGCGGGTAGAGACATTCACCAATAGGGAGAGGGCCGGGAGCCCTTGCGCTTTCCAGGCTTTGAGCTGCAAGCACGCGGTGCGCAGGGCCCAGCTCCCAAGGGAGACGATGAACCCCGTTTCCTCCGCTGCGGCCATGAATTCCATGGCTGGAAGGATCCCCCGTTCAGGGTGGTTCCAGCGCAGCAGCGCCTCCACGGCGGTGACCTTTCCACTGTCGAGCGAGAGAATGGGCTGATAGTAAACCTCGAACTGACCGGCGGCGAGTGCTGCCCGGAGCTCGCTTTCCACCACCGGCGGGCTTGCCAGCAAGGGCGCGGCCTGGGGTTGAACCCAGGTGAAGCGGTAGGTCACCTCGCCGACCTGGACCACATAGCGGTCGCAGCCATCGCCCGGTTCGTGCAGGATCAGGTATCCTTCCCGGTCCGCCAGTTTGGCCAAGTCATCGATGGAGGCCATTTCGACCACCCGCGGGCCCGGAGTCGGCAGTTGGCCTTGGCCCACGCCCACCAACAGCGGGCCGTACTTGAAGTCGACCAGGGCCGCCGGATCCCTGCGCACGGCGTAGAGCAGACCCACGGCGAAAAGACCGAGGCACACGAGGGCGAGGCTGAAACCTGCCAACGAGATGCGCCGGGCGGCCCCGACCGGCAGGTTCCCCCCAAAAATGGAAAAGGTGTTGGCTGCCGTGAGAGACTCCGGAAGCACCCCTGCCTTGGTCGGGGCCAGAGGGTTCGTCAGTGAGTCGGGCTGTACCAAGTGGAGCTCCTGTGCGTCCAGCTGGAAGGTCAAGGCCGGAGCAAAGCTGTCGTTCAAAGGACGTCCGCCGATCGTCCCCTGGACAGCGACCTGGGGAGTGACCTTCACCATGTAGATCGGCTGCTTGTCTCCTGTGATCGACTCTTTGGCCGCCACCAAGTTTTGAATCTCACACAGGTCGAGCTGGCCTGAGGTGGTGAAATGGTCTCCCGAAAAGGCGGTCTCCGGCTGCAGCGGCAGGGTCCTCTGCCAGCCCGCGGGGTCGCTTACCTGAGCTGTGAGGCGATAGGAGCCCCCGGCCGAGATGGGCGCATCCGCGACCAGGGCGTAACCGAAATCCACAGTGATCCCGCAGGTCAGGGACGGATAGACCGGTTCGCCTGATTGGATCATGGGGGTGTCATAGACCCCGGCCGGTGCGGGCGCCCCGTAGCCAAAGGCACCGACCTGGTTGTATTTCAGGTTATCGGCCTCCGTCACCTTGAGCGGCCGGGTGAAGGCGAAGACACCCAGCAGAATCGAGGCCGCGCCGAGGACGGCCGCGGCAAAGACGATCCCCTCCTTCGCCTCCGCCAGTCTCCCGAGAACCAGACTCTGTTCAAAACCACTTTTTCGCTTCAAGAATCTCCCCCCTTGTTTTCGCGGCGGAGAAGCCCGCAGGGCGGTTACCAGGAGCACACCCACCAGGACGGCCAGGAGAGCCATCGCCAGCGGGGTGCGCACGGCCTGCACGCCCGGGCCGAGACCGGGTAATTGAATCCAGGCCCTGCCGATGATCTGGCTGGCCAGGGGCTGATCCGAGTCGGTCCAGCCGTTGTGATCTCCCTTGAGGGTGAACCGGTTGCCGTCTTGCGCGACGATGCGATGAATGACGTATCGGTTCAGCTGGCCGTCGAAGTAGGCGACGACATCTCCGACCTGGTAGTGGGGCTCTTCCCGGACAATCACCAGGTCGCCCGGCGGGTACATGGGGTCCATGCTGTTGCCGGTTACGATCACATAGCTCGACTGGCCGCCGAAAGGAACGGGAGCAAAAACCAGCCAAGCCGCAACCAGCAAGACGAGGCAGCAGGCCCCAAGGACGATGCCGTACCACCGGCGATACTTCCTCATGCGGTCTATTCCATTGAACAGGCGCTCCCAGACACAATTCGCTCACGGCTTCCTCCTTGCGGATTGTAGAGGGAGTAGGCCGTGAGCAAGCCGCCTGCGCCATCGCCGGGCCTCCGTTGCGCGACGGCAACCTCCGCTCCAGCTCGGGGAGCCGGATGGACAACTCACTACTGACTGGCAACCACCGTGAGGCTATTGGCCGCGGCCACGGTTGCGCCCGTTGTCGTGCAGGACACACTGCCTGTCGAATCGGTGCAACTGTACCAAGAGCCTCCGGTCACCAACTGGATCTTCACAGTCGTCGCGGCCGCGGGGCTGAGGGTGAAGGTCACGGTATCGATATTCGTAGGGGTGGTCGTGTCCAGACCGTAGCTGACATTAGTAATCGTGTACCCGCTGATGGTATTCGAGCCGCTGCCCGAAGTCGTCGCAGGCACGGTGTTTGCCGCCGCAAAGGCAAAGGCGGCCGTGGCAAACACCAACGAGACAGCCACGGTGGCGACAATGGTTAGCATCCTTCGTGTGAACATGTTTTTCTCCTGTTCCTCGTGAACCCAATGAATTCGGCCGACGTGTGGGGCGGCTTCCCCGCCTTGTGTTCTGCCGGCATTATAGGAGAGAGATTGGTGCCTCCGGCCTGGATACCGGAAGCGCACCGATCTTGCCAGAATGCGCCCGGCCTTTCACGCTGCCCCAACAATAAATTCACACTGCGGAAACGTTCTTGGCCGGTGCCCCAGGAGCATCGCCGAGTCCTCCCTCTGCCTCCGGACGCCATCTCCGCCGGCTGGAGCGGAACCAAGCTGGCCATTGCAAGTGAGCACCTGCCAGCCCATGCAAGCTTCGTGCCCTGCTCCGTTCCCCGATTCTCGGCTTAGGACCATCCGCGGGCTGGTCTTGGTCCGCCTCGACGGGGACGGCCCTGACCCTGCCGAGCAGTCAAGGCCATATCCTTTTCTCTGATGAGGTCTGGGAGGCACACATCTCCGACGACACCGGTCCGTGTGATCCCTAAGGAGCCAGTCTTCTCATGGCGACTTGACCGCGTTTTCGCCCCGGTCGGCTTTCAAAGCTGATGGCAGGCATCATTGAGGATACTTGGCACCTTTCGGGTCGCCCTTCCCAAGCTCCCTCATTTCCTCTCAGGCTCCTGAAACAAGCGCTTTATCCCTGCTGGGCGGGGACCCTGAGAGCAATTGCTAGGCGGGGCCGAGTACTGTGATGTTTCATCTTGCCTTTTCTTCAAGTCTGTCCAAGGCGCAAGGAACGGAAAGAAAGATTCGCCATAATGCCCCTGAGTTCCCGCTTGCCCGGCTTCTACAACCAGCCCTGGCAGAAGCGGCTGGAGACAGTCTGCGCCCAGTTCGGCTTTGAGGCGCAGGCCGGCCAGGCCTTCCGCAGCGGCGGGTTGGATCCCTCGCAGGCGGACCAGATGATCGAGAACGTCGCCGGCGTCTTCTCGCTGCCGCTCGGATTTGCCACGAACTTTGTGGTCAACGGCCGGGAGATGCTTGTCCCGATGGTCATTGAGGAGCCCTCGGTGGTGGCGGG
This sequence comes from Anaerolineales bacterium, assembly GCA_049511715.1. Taxonomy (GTDB): domain Bacteria; phylum Chloroflexota; class Anaerolineae; order Anaerolineales; family RBG-16-64-43; genus JBEKHT01. The sequence continues at coordinate 114,481 of JBEKXU010000002.1, read as the reverse complement.
AGCCTCCTTCATGGCCAAACTGGCGCGCGCCACAGGAGGGTTCCAGGCCGAAGCGGACGACCCCGTGATGATCGGTCAGATTCAACTCCTGGACCTGGACGACCTCCAGCTCGCGCAAGCGAAGCTGCTCGAGAACCGAGATCACCTTCTCGAGGTTGCCAATCAGACCGATCCCATGCTGCTGGGGCTCGGAGGGGGCGCCCGCGGGCTGGAGATCCGCGAGATCAAGAACTCGCCCATCGGTCCCTTTCTGGTGGTCCACCTCCTCTGGGATGTCCGCGACGCCATGGGGGCCAATTCGGTCAACACAGCTTGCGAGAGGCTCGCCCCGGAACTCGAGCGGATCACGGGAGGGCGCGTCCATTTGCGGATCCTTTCGAACCTGGCCGATCGCCGCCTGGCCCGGGCCCGTTGCCGGATCCCGGTGGAGGGCCTTGCCTTCGAGCGCTACTCGGGGGAGCGCGTGCGCGACGGAATCCTGGAGGCCTGGGCCTTCGCCGCCTGCGACCCCTATCGCGCCGCCACTCACAACAAGGGCATCCTGAACGGGATCGATGCCCTGGTGATCGCTACGGGGAATGACTGGCGGGCAGTCGAAGCCGGGGCCCATGCCTATGCGGCTCGGTCGGGGCGATATACCTCGCTCTCAACGTGGGAACGCGATCCCCAGGGGAACCTGTCCGGAACGCTCGAGCTTCCCCTGGCCGTGGGCATCGTCGGCGGGGCGAGTCAGGTGCATCCCCTGGCCAGACTTTCCCTAAAGATCCTGGGCGTCAGCAGTGCCCGCGAGCTGGAGGAGATTATCGCCGCCGTCGGCTTGGCCCAGAACCTGGCGGCCTTGCGGGCGCTGGCCACCGAGGGAATCCAGCGCGGCCACATGTCCCTGCACGCGCGCCAAGTGGCCATGGCCGCGGGCGCGGAGGGCGAGGCGGTTGGGACCATTGCCGAGCAGATGGTTCGCGAGGGTTCCGTGAGAATTGACCGGGCACAGGAATTGCTCCACCGTTCGGGAAAGTAGGAGCCGTCCTGGGCGCCGTCCTGGAGAGGCAGGAATTGGAAACGAGGGTGGAAGGGAACCGAAGCGCAAGTCCGGCGGTCCAAACCTCTGCGCCAAGCCCACAGGCCGCAGCCCGTCCTCTGGGGCGAGCGATGCGGCCGTCCCATCCGGTGGGCATCTTGGGCTACGGCGCCTACCTGCCCCGATACCGGCTGCCCGCCCGGGAGGTGGCCCGAGTGTGGAGCGACGGGGCGGCCCCGCTACCGGTTCAGGAGAAGTCCGTGGCCGGGCTGGACGAGGACGTCGTAACCATGGCCGTGGAGGCGGCGCGCAATGCGCTGGCCCGTGCCCGGATCCCGGCCAGCCAGATCGGGGCCCTGTGGGTGGGATCGGAATCGCATCCCTACGCCGTCAAACCAACCTCCACCATCGTGGCCGAGGCGATCGGCGCCTCTCCCAGCCTGCTGGCGGCCGATTGGCAGTTCGCCTGCAAGGCCGGCACCGAGGCGCTCCAGGCCGCGATCGGACTGGTGGGCTCAGGAATGGTCCCTTACGCCATCGCCATCGGCATGGATACGGCACAGGCGCGGCCGGGTGATGCGTTGGAGTACACGGCAGGAGCGGGGGGGGCGGCCCTGGTCGTGGGTCCGGCCGATGAGTCGTTGGCCGTGATCGAAGCCTCGTATTCGTACGTGACGGATACCCCGGACTTCTGGCGCCGGGCGGAGGCGGCCTATCCGCAGCACGGCCAGCGTTTCACGGGGGAGCCCGCCTATTTCAAGCACAGCGAAGCCGCCGCCCGCGAACTGATGGCGGCCCTAGGGCTCCAGCCCTGCGACTACCGGCACGCGGTATTCCACCAGCCCAACACCAAGTTCCCGCAGCGCGTTGCGGTCGATCTGGGCTTTACGCGGGAACAGATCCGCGCGGGGCTGCTGGTGCCGCAGATCGGGAACACTTATGCCGGAGCCACCCTGATCGGCCTGACGGCCGTTCTCGACGAAGCGGAACCGGGAGACCGGCTTCTGGTCGTCTCCTTCGGCTCGGGCGCCGGGTCAGACGCCTTCAGCCTGCGAGTGACGGAGGCCCTGCCGAGCCGTCAGGGGTTGGCGGCCCGCACCCGGGACTATCTGGCCCGCCGCAAAGAAATCGACTACGCCCTCTATGCGCGCTTCCGCGGGAAGTTGCGCCAGTAGAGAGCGCCCAGGAGGTTTATGGATATCCCACGCAATTGGAGACTGAGACAGCAGCGCTACGGACTGGTGGGCGAGCAGTGCGAGCACTGTCACGCCAAGATCTTCCCGCCGCGGGACATTTGCCCCGAATGCGGCCGGGCCACCCAGTCGCGGTTCAGCTTCAGCGGTCAGGGCGAGGTCTACTCGTTCACGGTGATTCACGACGCACCCAGCGGCTATGAAACCCAGGCGCCCTATGCCATCGCCCTGGTCAAGCTCGCCGAAGGACCGCTGGTCACGGCCCAGATCACGGATGTGGACCCCCGGGAGCTGCGGATCGGCTTGCCGGTAGAGATGGTGACCCGCAAGCTGCGCGCCGAGGGCGAAGAAGGTCTGATCCAGTACGGCTACAAGTTCCGCCCGGTACTCGCGGCCGTTTGAGACCCGGCCCAGCCGCCCATGCGCGAGGTTGCGGTTCTCGGTATCGGCCAGACGTCCGTCGCGGAGCACTGGGAGCACTCGCTGCGCGATCTCGCCACGGAAGCGGGATTGGCCGCGCTGCGGGATGCGGGCCTGGAGCGGGTGGAGGCGATCTTCGTCGGCAACATGCTTTCCGGCATCGTCGCCCGGCAGGAGAACCTGGGAGCCCTGATCGCCGACTGGCTCGGACAAAAACCGGTAGAGGCCTACAAGGTCGAAGGGGCCTGCGCTTCCGGGGCCGCCGCTTTTCGCCTGGCCTGGCTGGCGGTTGCCTCGGGCGCCGTGGACGTGGCCCTGGCCCTCGGCGCGGAGAAGATGACCGAGACCTCAGCCGCCGAGACGACGGCGGCTCTGGCCACCGCCGCGGACGCGGACTACGAGTCCGCCCAGGGCGTCACCTTCGTCGGCCTCAATGCGCTGCTCATGCAGCGCTACATGCATGAATTCGGCTGGAAGCACACGGACTTTGCGCCCTTCTCCATCAATGCGCATGCGAATGGAGCCCGCAATCCGTTTGCGCGGCTGCAGGAGCCGATCACAGAACGGGACTACGCTCACGCACGCATGGTCTGCGACCCCATTAACCTGCTGGATGCCTCGCCCATCGGCGATGGCGCCGCGGCGGCAATTCTGGTCCCGGCCGAGCGGGTGGCCGGCGGACCGCGCCCCCGCGTGGTGGTCGCCGGGTCGGGAGTAGCCACGGATTCCCTGGCGGTTCACGATCGCAAGGATCCCCTCTTTCTCCTCGCCGCCTTTCAATCGGCTCGCAAGGCCTACGACCAAGCCGGCCTTCAGCCCGCCCAAATCGACTTCTTCGAGCTACATGATGCCTTCAGCATCCTGAGCGCGCTCTCGCTGGAGGCCTGCGGGTTTGCCGAGCGCGGGCAGGCCCCCCGGCTCGGCCTGGAGGGCAGGATCCGCTTGAATGCCTCGCTCCCAATCGCGACCCAGGGAGGTCTCAAGGCCCGCGGCCATCCCGTCGGGGCCACAGGGATGTACCAGATCGTCGAAGTCGTCCAGCAATTGCGGGGAGAGGCCGGGGCCAACCAGTTGGAGCGGGCCCGGGTAGGCATGGCCCTGAACATTGGCGGCTCAGGCGCCTTGGTTGCCACCCACATCCTCAAAACAGCCTGAAGTTCTGCGGCGAATCCAGACCAGGGGCAGCCCAGAAACTCGGATCCGGCCCCGTTCCCTTGGTCTGGGAAACTGGCACGGGAGTTGCAACCCAATATCCTCGGAAAAGGCGGCGGGCCGAACCACGTGCGGGGTGGCGCAGAAGCGGATGCCTCCTTTCACAAGCAGACCTCGGTTTTTTCAGGCGGACAAGACGCCAGCCCGGCGGCGCCCTTAGGGAGCCGCTCCAGGCCGGCAAAGTCTGCTCCGTGGTTGCGCCGTAGGGGCCCTTATGCTAGGATAGCCGCTCCTGTCCCGGCGACACCGCGTGGCACAAGGAACCCGGATGGGTCCGGGGAGGAATTCATGACCAAAGCGATTCGCATGTCCGCAGTTGCCTTCGCGCTCCTGGCACTGGCCGCCTGCACTCGAATGCTCAAGGCGCCGGCGGTTGCCGCGGCGACCTCCACCTCGTCGATTGGGGCGACTTCCCCGGCGGAGGCGACCATGGATGCCATCCGGGCAGCGTTTATGACCCAGACCGCCGTGGCCAATCCCCAGGCCGTCCTGTTGACGGCGGCGGCTCCTCAGCCGACCGCCACATTCCTCTCGCTGGCCACAGAGGCATCGGGCACGAGCGTCCCGACCGACACCTCCATGCCCGAGCCCACTTCCACCCCCGAGGCCACCTCCACCTTGCTGCCGTACGCGACACCCACCCCGGGAATCCCGGCCACGTACACCTTGCAAAAGGGGGATTATCCTTACTGCATCGCCCGGCGGTTCAATCTCGACCCGAATGAACTCATGACTCTCAACGGGTTGAGCACAGGGGTCACCTATTTTCCCGGCTTGGTCCTGAAGATCCCGCAGACCGGAAACACCTACGGAAGCGGTCGGATGTGGCATTCGCATCCCGACACGTACACGGTCGAGGCCGGCGATACCCTCAACTCCGTTGCCTGCTGGTACGGCGATCTGGATCCGCTCGAGATTGCCGAGGCGAACGGCTTGACGGCCCCCTACACGCTCAGTCCCGGCCAGACCCTCAGCATCCCCTAGGCCTCGCGCGAGGGGGGTGACCTCGCCCCCCTCCGCCTGGATCCCCATGAAAATCGTCACCCGCTCCACCCAGCAACTCTTTCGCGGCAAGCTGGTCTCGGTGCGCGCGGATCGAATTCTTCTGCCCGGAGGCAAAGAGGCGACCCTGGAAATCGTCGAGCATCCGAATTCCGTCGTCCTGGTCCCCGTCGACGAGGCTGGGCGGGTCTGGCTGGTGCGGCAGCACCGCCAGGCTGCCGGCGGCGAGATCCTCGAGCTGCCCGCGGGGACGCTCAAGCCGGGGGAGGAGCCGGAAGCTTGTGCGCTGCGCGAACTCCGCGAGGAAACCGGGATGGGCGCCAGGGACCTGGTGCCCATCGGATCGTTCTATCTGGCCCCGGGCTACGCCACAGAATTCATGCATGCCTTTCTCGCGCAAGGGCTCTATGCGGACCCCGCCCCCGCGGATGAAGATGAGATCATCACGACGCTCCCGCTTCCTCTGAAGGAAGTGCGCCGCATGATTCATCAGGGGCAGCTGCAAGACGCCAAGAGCCTTGCCGCCCTGGCCCTGGCCTTCCCTCATCTGGAAAGCTGAGCGAGACCTCCATGCTGGATGTCGCCGCGGTCCGGGATCACTTCCCTGCGCTCGCGGGCCGGGCGGTCTATTTCGACAACCCCGGGGGCACGCAGATATGCCGCGAGGCCCTGCGGCGGATCGACGAGTATCTGCGCACCACGAACGCCAATGAGGGCGGAGGCTTCCGCACCAGCCGCGACTCCGACGCCCTGGTGGACCTGGCGCGCCGGACGGCCGCGGATTTCCTCAACGCCAGCCGGCCCGAAGAGATCATCTTCGGGCCGAATATGACCACCCTCACGTTCCAGCTCAGCCGCAGTCTCGCTCAGCGCCTCCGGCCGCAAGACGAAATCGTGGTGACCCGCCTGGATCACGACGCCAACATCGCCCCCTGGTTGTCGGCCGCCCAGGAAAGGGGTTGCCGTGTGCGCTGGTGGGACATCGACGTTGAGGACTGCACCCTCCGGACCGAGGATCTCCAGCGCTTGCTCACGCCCCGCACCCGCCTGGTGGCGCTCGGCCTGGCCTCCAATGCGGTCGGAACCATCAACGACGTCCGCCGGGCCGTCGACCTGGCGCGGGAAATGGGCGCTTGGGTTTTCGTGGATGCTGTCCACTATGCGCCGCACAGCTCCATCGACGTGCGGGAGCTGGGGTGCGACTTCCTGGTGTGTTCGGCCTACAAGTTCTTCGGCCCTCACCTGGGGATCCTGTTTGGACGCCTTGAGCTCCTGGAGGATCTCCCGGCCTACAAGGTGCGCCCCGCAGATAACCGCCCCCCCGGCAAGTTCGAAACGGGAACCCCGAGTTTTGAGGCCATCGCGGGGATGCTGGGGGCGCTGGAGTACCTGGCCTGGCTGGGAGAAGCCTTCGGCTCGGCTGCCGTAGAGGGCAGCGCCCAGCCCAGCCGCCCCCGGCGCCTGGCGCTTGAGCAGGCGATGGCGGCCATTCGCGGCTACGAGATGACGCTGTCCCGCCATCTTCTCGAGCGCTTGGGGAAAGTCCCCGGACTGCGCATCTGGGGTATTGCCGATCCCGACCGCGTCTCGGCGCGTGTGCCAACGGTTTCCTTCACCCTGAAGGGGATGTCTCCCAGCGAGGTTGCGGAGGCCCTCGACCGCCAGGGGATTTACGTCTGGGACGGCAACCACTACGCCCTGGCCCTGGCCGAGCGCCTGGGACTCGAGTCCCAGGGCGGAACGGTACGGGTCGGGCCGGTTCACTACAACACCCTCGAGGAAGTGGATCAATTAGCCTCCGCGCTTCTCGCGCTGGCCCACTAGAGAGAGACGCGAGCCTTTCCCCGTGCCGGGCGGTAGCCCCCGGCTTGACCCCGCGCGCCATTCGGTTTCCCGCGAGGTCCTCCACCCCGACGCGGCGCGGTCGCCATGGGGCGAGAACAGCAAGGCGGTCCCGAAGCAGGGTGCACCAATTGCGAAGGTAGCGTAGAATCCCTGGCAGCTGCTTTTCTCCAGGGGTTAAGCGGCTCGCTCGAACTTCAGGTCTCTGAGGGGTCTGCAGGATGAAAGCCCAGCGAGCACCTGCTCCTCCGCCCCGCCGTCTGCTTCTTGTCTCGGCCGATTCGCGCCGATCGAGCAGCGCGCGTCGGTCGTTGGAGCGCGCGGGCTTTCAGGTTCGAGGCTGTCGGCCGCAGACCCTGGCGCGAGAGATGGCTGGTTTTCCTCGCCGGCCCGCCCCGGGCGAGCAGGCGGAAAGGCCGCCGGGTTCGCCCGCCCCGCCCCGTCCTGCCCTGTCCGGGGCCCCTGCCTTTGCGGCCCCGGGGCTCCCCCTCCCCAGCCCACAGCAACTGGAAGTGGCACTGCAGACCCAGCGCCGGCCGGTTGCGGCCGGGCTGCGTTCCTGTCTGCGCCTAGGCCCGGGAGTGCGCCTGGCCAGCCTCATCTTGTGCGACGACGAGCACCAGGCGGGCCTGCGGTTTGAGCGCTTGGGGCCGGCGCGCAAGATTCTGCCGGAAAGCCTGCCCTACTCTGAGTTTCCCTTGCTGGCGGCCGTCGCGCGCTCCGGGGAGGCCATTTATCTGGCGGATGCCGCCTCGCTCCCCGATCTCCCCTTGCTGGGGGACCCTCCTCTGCTCGCCTGGGTGCTGGTCCCGCTGGGACGTCCTGCCGACGCGGTCCTGCTTCTGGCGACCGGGAAACCGCACGGGATCGATGGGCCCCTGGCCGAGCTGCTGAGCAGCAGCTCGGCGGCCCTCGAGACGGCCCTGCTCAATGCCCGCCTGCTGTTGAACCTTCAGGCCTCCGAGGTGCGCTACCGAAGCATGCTGGACACCGTTCCCTTCCTGATCGCCCTCTTGGAAGGGGATGGAACGGTGATCGAGATCAACCCCCGCCTTTCCGCGGAGCTTTCCAAGCGAGGCCTAAGCCCCTCGGGTGCCCTCGACCGCAATCTGTTGACCGATCCGCTGATCCCGGAAGCCCTGCGGGGCATGATTCGCGAGAGTCTCCAGCGCCGCGACACGACCTCGATGGAGAAGCTCACGGTGGACCTGCCGGGAGGTCAAGAGACGCTGAGGGTCCATAGCGTGCCTCTGCGCGACGCCAGCCACTCGGTCTTGGGGATCCTGCTCCTGGCCGAACTGACGACCTACACCAACCTGGTCACCGCCGAGGCCGAGCGCACCGAGCGACTGGCCGCCATCGGCCGGGTTGCGGCCTCGCTGGCGCACGAGATCAACAACCCGCTTCAATCCTTGCAGGCCCACCTCGAGCTCATCCGGCGCTACCGCTTGAGCCCGCAGGAACGCGAGGAGTCGCTGCGCATCCTGGAGGGCGAGGTCGAACGGCTGGACGAGATCACCCGCAGGGTCCTGGGGTTTGCACGCCCGACCTCCGATGTGCTGCAGCCGGTTTCCGTGGCCCAGGTCCTGGATGGGGCACTTGCGCTTAGCCGAAATTACCTCCAGAATCAGCAGATCGAGATGCACGTGACAGCGCCGGGGTCTCTGCCTCCCTCGATGGTGGCGCCCGGGCAGCTGATTCAGGTCTTTCTGAACATCATCCTGAACGCCGCCCATGCCATGCAGGGGCGGGGGCACTTGGAGATCCGCATTCGCACGCGAGGGGAAAAGGTTGAGGTGTCGCTCGCCAACGATGGTCCGCCGATCCCGCCCGATGTTCTGCCGCACCTGTTCGAACCCTTCTTCACCACGCGAGCGGAGGGGACCGGTCTGGGCTTAAGCGTGAGCCATTCAATCATTCAGCGACATCATGGTACGATTCGAGTGGTGAATGTCCCCCACGGCAAGGGGGTGGTCTTCACGATTACCCTGCCCTTGATCCACGAGAACCCACCTGCGGAAAATGGCTATGGATGAGTCGATCTCCGCTCCGATCCTCCCGGAAGCCCGCATCCTGCTGGTCGATGACGAGCCTCACGTCCTGCTGGCGATGTCGCGGGCCCTGCGACTCAAAGGCTACACGTACGTGGACGAGGCCCGCTCGGGCCAAGAGGCCCTCGACAAGCTCACCCGTTTGCCCTACGACCTGATGGTCCTGGACATCCGCATGCCGGGCATGGACGGCCTGGAGGTGCTTCAGAAGACACAGCAGCTCCGTCCCAACATTCTGGTCATCATCCTCACCGGGCACGCCGCTCTGGACAGCGCCGTGGCGGCCCTCAAGTCCGGCATGGTCGTGGATTACCTGCTCAAGCCGGCCTCTCTGGAGCAGGTGGATGCGGCCATTCACCGGGCGCTGCGGAAGCGGGTCCAGGAGATGCAGCAGCGTCATTCCCTGGATGCGGCGATCGCCGCCCTCGAACTGCTGAAGACCGATCGACCCATTCACGAGGGCAAGAGCAGCGCGGTTCCTGCCGAACGGTTTCAATACGCCGGCCCGCTTTCGCTGGACCGCGAGAAGCGCACGCTCACCCTCAAGGCGGGTGAGGAGACCCGAGCCATCCCCCTCACGGCCAGCGAGGAGAGCATCCTGTCGCTCCTCATGGCCCATCCGGGGGACGTCCTCTCCTCGCGCCGCATCGCCCGCGAGGCCATGAGTTACGAGCTCTCTGAAACCGAGGCCAAGACGATTGTCCATCCCCACATCGTCCGGCTTCGGCGCAAACTGGAACGCGATCCCAAGCGGCCCAGTTTCATCCGCACCGTACGAGGGCGAGGCTATCTTCTCTCTCTGCCGAGCATGCAGCCGGCGACGGAGTAGCCCCCTCGGCCTGCCCCAGGGCGGGGCGCACCTGCCGGGTAACGGCCCGGCCAACCGATCCGACGGCAGTCCCCGTTTCACCAACCCTTTGTCCCTCGTTCCCTGAACCCCGGAATCCCGGACGGTTCATCCGGGAGAACGGACCGCAGAGGCAGGTTCCGGGGCAGCGCCTGCGGTTCGGATCCTTCCGGGAGAACCAGAATCTGGGGTTCCCCCGCCCCGTCCCGGGATCCCTCCGGGAGAACCAGCTTCTGGGGTTCCTGGGCGAGGAGGTTGCTTTCTTTTCGAGCCGGCGGTCAGTGCGACGCGGACGGCAACTTCTGCTCGAGGAGTTTGAGCGCGTCCAGCAACTGGGTGTCTCCGCTCGACTGCAGCTCGGCGGGGGTCAGGCCTTGCTCGCCATCGGGGCTCAGGAGCTGTTGGCTCGGAGGCAGAGTGACGATCTCGTTCGGCTGGATCCCCTTGTGCCAGATGACCCGGCCCTTGGGAGTGAGCCATTCTTGCGTTGCCAGGAGCACGGCCGAGCCGTCTGCCAGGGGGAATTCTTGAAGCACCGTGCCCGTCCCGTAAGTGGTCTGACCGACCAGGGCTGCCCGTCCGGCATCCTGCAGGGCTCCGGCGACGATTTCCGCGGCGCTGGCGGTTTCCCCGTTGACGAGCACGACCAGAGGCTGGTTGGGGTCGAGCGCGCGCCGGCTGACCGGCACCGGGGTGAGCTTGCCCTTGGCATCCTTCTCCAGCAAAACGTTCCCGCTCGGAAGGAATTCACTGGCCACCCCGGTCGCCTCCCCCAGGAGCCCGCCCGGATCGTCCCGAAGGTCGAGGATGATCCCCTTGGCACCCGCCGACTGAATCGCGACCAAGGCCTGCGCCAGGTTGTCCGTGGACCCTTGACTGAACGCCAGGATGTCCAGGTGGGCGACCGCTGTGCCGGGCAACATATGCCAGCTGATGTTGTTCACCTCAATGCGGGCACGCACGATGGTCACGTTTTGGGTGACCCCCGTGGCGGGACGCAGAATCGTGAGCGTAACCGAGGTGCCCGCTTTTCCCAGGATCCGATTGACGACCTGGGTCAAAGACATGCCGCTCACATCCACGCCGTCCACTTTCAAAATGATATCTCCGGGCTGCAGGCCGGCCTTTTCGGCCGGGGATCCATTCAAGGGGGCCGCGATCACAACCTGGTTGTCCTTCATCTCGACCTCGGCCCCGATTCCCTCGAACGTTCCGGAGGTGAAGGTCTGCTCCGAGTGCACCTCGCTCGGACTCAAAAAGCGGCTGTGGCCGGTGTCCCCGAGAGCATCGACCATTCCGCTGATGGCGCCGTAGGTAAGGGTCCGAGGATCCTCCACGGCATGATCCACGTAGTCTTGAGCGATCAGATTCCAGGCCTGGGCCATGAGGCGGAAGTCGGAAGCGGCCCCCGCCGGAACGTAGCTGGGAGGGGAATAGGAGCTGGCTAAGAAACGGTCGCCGGCCACCCCGGCGACCACCCCCAAGGCGACCAAAAACAGGCCGCCTCCCACGAACAGCAGGACTTGATAACCCCTCTTCATCAGGATCGCCCCTCGCGGTCAGGCGGTCGGGTCGCAGATCATGACACGGAGAGCCGATCCGAGGCCGCCGACGCCTTTTGCTCCGCCCCGGCGAGGCGTTGCTGCCAGATCTGCAGCAGGGTCAAACCTGCGACAAACAGGTAGCCAGCCGCATAGGCCATCATCCACGGCACCGTCGTCCAGGTGTCCGAGCTCCACAGGACCACCACGGTGACCATGGCATATGCCGCCAGGGCCAATTCGCCCCACACCATGGCGCTGTGCCGGGGGGCATACCGGCCGGAGATCCACGCCCCCGTGCCATTCCCCAGATCGAACTTGGGGGTTCTTTCGAACTTGCCGCCGTCTCCCACCAGCCCCTCGATCACGGCCAGGGTATTGCTCAAGGATAGGCCGAAACCCAGGAGAACGAGGACCGGCAGGACCTTCAAGCGGTCGCTCACGCGCGGCAGCTGAACCGTCCGCGAGCCTGCATACAGGAGAGGCGGCCCAACGATGGCCAGGCCCGTCCACGGGAACACCCGGAAGAAGCCCGAGGCAAAGTACCCGACGGGCAGAGACAGAAGGAGGGCCGCCAGCATGAGCGGGTGGACCACGTACCCCAGGAGATGGATGGTTCCGAAGATCCGCTTGCGCCAGGGGATGTCCTGGTGATAAAGCCTGGGCAGAATCTTGCGGACCGTCTGGATGCTGCCCTTGGCCCATCGGAATTGCTGGTGAAGCAGAGCCTCGATCTGGGCCGGGAGTTCCGCCGGCACGACCACATCGGGCCGATAGCCAATGCGCCAGCCGCACAGCTGGGCCCGATAGCTCAGGTCCAGGTCCTCGGTCAGCGTATCGGACTGCCAGCCTCCGGCGTCCTGGATGCAGGACCGGCGCCAGATGCCGGCGGTGCCGTTGAAATTAAGGAACAGCCCGTTGGCGGAACGAACGGTCTGCTCGATCACAAAGTGCCCGTCGATTCCCAGGGCCTGCGCGCGGGTCAGCGCACTGAACTCGCGATTGGCGTGGCCCCAGCGCGTTTGGAAGCAGCCCAGCTTGGGGTCGGCGAACTCGGGCACGACCTTCCGCAACCACTCGGGAGGGGGGAGGAAATCGGCGTCGAATATGGCCACCAGTTCCCCGCGGGCCACCGCAAGCCCCTCACCCAGAGCCCCCGCTTTGTACCCCTGGCGGTTCGTTCGGTGCCGGCATTCGATGTCGAGCCCCTGAGCACGGTACTCCCTGACCAGGCGGGCGATAATCTCCGTGGTCAGGTCCGTCGAATCATCCAGAACCTGAACCTGCAGGCGGTCGCGAGGGTAATCCAGCTGGGAAACGGATTTGAGCAGGCGCCCGATCGTGTAGCGCTCGTTATACACAGGAAGCTGGACCGTGACGACCGGCCAGGAGTCCTCGGGCGGAGGCGGCAAAGTCGGCCTGGGGCGGTTCTTCTGCCTCCAATACATGATCATGAGCACAAGACTATGGACGCCAAAGAGGGCCAGCCCGACCAGGGCGAGAAAGTAAAGCAGCTCCAAGAAGGCAACGGTGATGTCTGCTAGCATGAGTCTGGTTCCTCTCCTCCCCTCGCCAAAGTGCTCAGTCGATTCCCCGTTCTCTTTCCCCAGCCGCACTTATCCGCCGGAGAGCGGCCGAGGGCCTGGCGGCATTCCAGGCCAAAGGTTCCCGCGCGACCCCTCCGCTCCCGCATCGAGGCGGCGCCATATGGGTTCTCTCCATAATCGCCGGCGGCCAAGGAGAACCCGAAGCAACCTGCCCCGAACGGTCCGGGGCTTCCGCCACGGGTCGGCTGGGCGCGCCGGCACACCACGATCCTGCGGGCCCGGGCAGACCTCGCTCCACTCGGGAACTGGCCTGCCCGCCCGGAACTACGGCTGCGTTCCCAAACTCACCTCAACCGACCGCTGCCTCCCGGAGCGGAGGAAAAAGATCCGCACCGTTTGGCCCGGTGCCTCCTGGGCCAATTCGGCCTGCAGGTCCGCGCTGGTGGCAATGGCCTGCCCGTCCATCCCCACGATCACGTCGCCGCCGATCAAGGTGGAGACGCCTGCGATGGTCACGGTCTGGCTGCCACCCCGCAACCCGGCCTTTTCCGCCGGGCTGCCCGACGTCACCCGAAGGATCAGCACCCCCTGCTGATCGGCAGGGAGATTCATCGCCTGGGCCAGATCCGCATTCAGGGTCTCGGCATCGATTCCCAGCCAGGCGGCGCCCGAAACGACGCTGGCGGTTTGTGAACCCGAGGGCCTGGCCTCCAGGGTGAGGGAGAGCTGGGTTTGCTTGCCGCCCCGCAGGACGGTCAGCGAGACGGTCTGCCCGACCTGGGTATTATCGGCAGTGTAGGCGATCAGATCGGCCATGCTCTTGATCGCCGTGGCGTCAACCGCCAGAATCACGTCCCCGCCCACCTCCACCGTTTGGCCCTCAATGGTCACCCGCCGGCTGCTGGCCCGAACTCCGGCCTTGCTCGCCGGTCCGCCCGGGGTGATGGATTCCACCAGAGCGCCGCGCGTGAGGGGACTCAGGCCCATAGCGCTGGCCAGGTCCGAAGTCATATCGATCCCGCCGATCCCGAGGTAGGGATGCAGGAACCGCCCCGTCTTGATCAAGGCCGGGACCACCCGGCTCACAATATTGGAGGGAATGGCAAACCCGACACCGGCGGAGGATCCGGCTGGAGACTCGATCGCGGAGGTCACCCCGATTACCCGGCCCTGATCGTCGAGAAGCACGCCCCCCGAATTCCCGGGGTTAATGGCCGCGTCGGTTTGGATCACATCGGGGATCGTGTAGGTAGGTCCCTGGGCCTCCGTTTGGCTTGAGGACACGGGCAGCTGTCTTCCCAGCGCGCTGACAATCCCCTGAGTCATCGTATTCTGTTCACCGAACGGGTTGCCAATCGCAATGGTTACCTGACCCACAACCACCGCGGACGAATCGGCCAGGGCTACGGGATGGAGCATGGCTGAGGGAACATCGACCCGGATGACGGCCAAGTCACTGTCGGGGTCCGTACCGACCACTTTGGCGGCGGCCGTTGTCCCATCCGCAAAGATCACGGTGATGCTTCTCGCCCCATCGACGACGTGGTTGTTGGTGACCAGATCCCCGCTCGTATCCCAAACGAAGCCGGACCCCAGACCCACTTCCGGCGCCTGGGAGGAGGGCCCGAAGAAGGGGTTCCCCCCGCTGGAGGCAGCCTCGACCACACGAATGGCCACGACCGAGGGACTAACCTGCGCGTAGATCTGCTCAAACAAGCCCTGAAACGCCGCGAGAGCGCCCGGGTTGATCACAACGGGTTGCGACTCGGCCTCCGTCGCGGCCACCGGCAGGGACGCCGAGGCGGCCGGCAAGGTCGGAGTGGCTTGAAACATCTGGCTGACAAAACTCGGGATCGTACAGGCGCTCAGTCCAATGGAAGCGAAGACCACGCCTGTGACGAGCCATTTCCTTGCAAGCATGACAACTCCTCTTCTGGCCCTCAGACTACGACGCGCAAACGGGCCATCCTGCACCAGATCCCTTCCCCAAGGATCTGCTCCCTGCCGGAAGACACTCGCCGCCCGGCTCAAACGCGGCCGGCCGCGAGTTCGGGGATCCCGCGGATCCGAAGCGTCCCGCCTAAACGACCCCCTCCCGCACCGCCTCGCCCCGCCCCGCCCCGTCCCGCCCCGGAACCGGCACCTGGGGTTCGGATCCTTGCGGGAGAACCAGCGTCTGGGGTTCGGGTACCGCACGAGGGCCCAGAACCCGCTCCAGGTCCTGCTCGTCCAGGGTTTCCTCGCGCAGCAAGAGCTTAACAAGTTTGTCCAGCAATGCCCGCTGCGCCTCCAGAAGCTGCTGCACCTTGTTCCGAGCCTGGTCGAGCAGTTTCTCCACGTCCAGATCAATGCGGGCGGCGGTGGCCTCGCTGTAGTCCCGGCCCTGAGCGAGCTCATAGCCCAGGAAGGGCTGCTGGTCGTCGGCCTGGAACGCCATGACCCGCAGGCTGCCCATCCCCCAGCGCGTGACCATGCGGCGAGCCAAGCGAGTTCCCTCCACCAGGTCATTCTCCGCGCCGGTCGTCACCTCCCCCAAGGCCAGCTCCTCGGCTCCACGGCCCGCCAGCATTACCGCCAGGCGAGCGGTGAGATAGTCACGGCTCAGGTTGTAACGGTCGTCCCCGGGGACCTGCTCGGTGACGCCCAAGGCCCGACCGCGAGGGATGATCGACACCTTGCGCACCGGGTCGGCCTCCGGCGTAAGCCAGGCGACCAGGGCATGTCCGGACTCATGGTAGGCCACCACCCGCCGGTCATGGTCATCCAGCAGCATCGGCCGGACGCCTCCCAGCAGGATCTTGTCCAGGGCCTCCTCGAAATCCGCGCAGGTGATTTGCTTACGATCCTTGCTGGCCGCCAGCAAGGCAGCCTCGTTGCACAAGTTGGCCAGGTCCGCTCCGCTCAAGCCGGTCGTGGTCCGACTCAGCAGGATCAAATCCACATCCGGGGCGAGATTCAAGCTCCGAGTATGAATGCCCAGAATGCCCTCCCGCCCATTGCGGTCCGGGAGGCCCACCACGACTCGGCGGTCGAACCGCCCGGGACGAAGCAGAGCGGGGTCCAGGACGTCCGGCCGGTTGGTTGCCGCCAAGATGATGACCCCGTGCTTCTCGTCAAATCCGTCCATTTCCACGAGCAGCTGATTCAGGGTCTGCTCTCGCTCGTCGTTGACCGCACCGAGACCCGCTCCGCGGCGCCGCCCGACCGCATCCAGCTCATCGATGAAGACGATGGCCGGGGCATTTTGCTTGGCCTGCTCAAACAGGTCCCTCACCCGGCTGGCCCCGACTCCCACAAACATTTCAACGAATTCGGAAGCGCTGATGCTGAAAAAAGGAACACCGGCCTCGCCCGACACGGCTCGAGCCAGAAGGGTCTTACCCGTCCCCGGAGGCCCGACGAGCAAAATGCCGCGCGGGATGCGCGCTCCAATCTGGTGGTATTTCAACGGGCTGCGCAGGAAGTCTACCACCTCATGCAATTCCGTGACGGCCTCGCTGGCTCCCGCCACATCCGAGAAAGTAACGGTTGGCCGGTCCCCCTCATAACGGCGGGCCTTGCTCTTGCCGAAAGCGAAGATCCCGGACTGGCCTTGGATCGAGCGCGTGGCCACATAGATGACCAGCCCGACCAGGAGCAGGATGGGCAGTCCGTCCGTGAGCAGGAGCACGTACCAGGGCGTCGAAGGCTGGGACACGTCCACCTGAACGCCTTTGGACCTCAGGAGCGGCATCAGGCTGGTATCCCCGATGGAGTCGGGAAAGGTAGTGGTAAAGGCCGTGTACTTCTGCGGAGTCGCAGGGGCGGACGGCAGCAAAGGCAGCGTTCGGCTGACCTGGGAGGCCCCTTGCCCGCCTTGAGGCCAGACGATCGCCTTCTCCAGCGTGCCCTCAATTTGCGAGCCCGTGATGTGGACCTCGGTCACGTTGCCGCTCTGCAACTGGTCCACAAACACGTTGTACGGGAGAGTCGCCTGGGCCTGCCCTTGCGGGAGGAACAGGAACACGTTCCACACCAGCAGGGCCAGCAGCACGATCCACCAGAACCAGGGAACCCGAGGCCGCGTTGACTTCTGGGAAGCCTCAGGCTTTCGATTCCCGTCGCGATCCACATCCCTCCTGGTCCTCCGCCCTCACGGCCGGAGCAGGACAAACGTTATGAAGAGCGCAATTACCAAGGCGGCAAAAACCAGAAGCGCAATCAGGTAGCCGTCCGGCCCTCCCGTTTCGCCGACGACTGCGAACGGTTCTCTCGCCCGATAGAAACCCCAGGCCACCAGCCCCAGCAGCACAGCCACCGCAAGACCAAGGAGAAGCGGGAATAACTGAGGGGCCACCATGGCGCGGGCAATTCTCCATCATCCGGGCCAGGAATCCCTGGCCCGTGGTAGAAGCGTACCTTGAAGGGGCGAAGGGCGTCCTTACAACGAACGTGCGGGGAGATTAAGGGGAAATTACGAGAAACACCGGGGGATTCGTCGTCCTCGGCCCCGGGCTCCCTTGCGCCGCCGGTCCATCAAGCCGGCGAACAGGGGAGGTGAAGCGTGAAGCGGCTTCCCAGACCCGGAGAGCTCTCGAGCTCGAGCCTCCCGCCGTGAGCGACCACGAGATCCCGCGCGATGGTCAGTCCAAGCCCCATGCCCTGCGGGAAGCGCCGGGGCTGACGCCCGCGGTAAAAAGGAGTGAAGATCCGCTCCTGCTCTTCCGGGGCAATTCCCGGCCCGCTGTCGCTCACCCGAATCCAGACTTCCTGATCCTCCGCTCCCGCAGCGACCGAGACGGAACCTCCGCTGGGGGTGTACTTGACAGCATTGGAAAGCAGATTGCCGAAAGCGTGAGCCAAGCGGTTGGGATCCGCGCGGATGGTGGGCAGGTCCGAGGGGATCGAGGTTTCCCAATGCAGCCTCTTCTCCAAGGCCACCGGACGCCAGGGAAGAAGCTGGGCCGGCAGCCACTCGCTGACCGCCACCGCCTGCAGATCGAGCTCCAGCATGCCCAGCGATTGACTGTGCAATTGCGCGAGATCCTCCACCAGATGCTGCAGAATCGTGAGCTCCTCATTCATCCCGGTCAGCAGTTCCCGGCGCATCTTCAGGTCGCGATCCCCGCCTGACAACAGGGCTTGGATGGCCGACCGCAGCGCCCCCAGCGGCCGGCCCAGTTCGTGGACCAGATTGGCCAGCAGGTGTCTGCGGTTCTCCTCCAGATTGCGGAGCTCGAGTTTGAGATGATTGACCGCCCGGGTCAGCTGGCGCAGTTCCTCAGGTCCCTCCTCCGGCAGCAGTTCGCTCTCGCTGCCCGTCGCCAGGCCGTTGACGGCTCGCGTCACCTGATCCAGCGGCCGCTCCAGTCCCAGGCCCAAAACGGCCCCCGTGGCTCCGCCCAGCGCCAGCGCAACCAGGACCGCAACGGCGATAATGTCCCGCAGCGTCAAGAATTGGCCGTAAACGCTGGACAGTCGATGGGTGAGGCGGATGAGGCCGAACACCGGGCCGCTGCCGTTTCGCGCGGGCACCAGCACGTCAGCTACCTGCGCTCCCAGGTCCTGGCTGTAGCTCGTGTCGACGGCGACATTGCCCCCTAGGGCCTTCTTCAGGCCGGTCAGGGCGACGGGGTGCCCGATGTCGACCGTCTGGGCCGGATCCGTCGTCGCCACCAGGTTGCCGTGAACATCGATCAGCGAGATATCCGCACGGGTCTGGCCGGCCAGACCAGCCAGGAAGGCCTGGGCAAACAGCGGGTCTTGCCACAGGTAGGGCTCATTGGCGGTCAGCACTGCCAGGATCTTGCCTTCGCCGGTGAGCTCGCTGGCGAGGTTGGTGAGAATCACCCGGGTTTCTAGCTCGTAGACCAGGACCGTACCCAGCAGAGGGATCACCAGCAGCAGGGGCAGCAGGTGGCTGAGGATGAGGCGCAAACGCAAGCTGCGGAGCATCAGGACTCCACGGGCTGCAACCGGTATCCTACCCCGCGGACGGTCACGATCCGGCGAGGCGAGTGAGGGTCTTCTTCCAGCTTCTCTCGCAGCCAGCGGATATGCACGTAGACGACCTGGGGCTCACCCTCATACTCGGCTCCCCATACGCGCGCCAGCAATTCCTCCACAGAGAGCACATGGCCCATTTCCAAGGCCAGGGTGTGGAGCAGATCGAACTCGCGGGAAGGGAGATCGAGCGGACGGCCAGCCACAGTCACGGTATGGGCGGCCGGGTCCACCACCAGATCCCCGGCCACCAGGGGCTGGGTCTCAGGAGCCGGAGCATTCGGGCGCTGGGAACGGCGCAGCGCCCCTCGTACCCGGGCCAGGAGGACATCAAAGTCAAAGGGCTTGGTGATGTAATCGTCCGCTCCCAATTCCAGTCCCAGGACCTCGTCCAACTCGCGCCGCCGGGCGGTGAGGAAGATTACGGGGATATCGGGCCGCGTTCGCAGGCGCCGCAGCGCCTCCAGCCCGTCCATCCCGGGCAATCCGATGTCCAGCAGAATGAGATCCGGGGGGTCGCGTTGGACCCGCGCGAGAGCGTCTTCGGCGGAGGCAGAAGTGCTGACCTGGCACCCGGCCTGCTCCAGGTTGAACGCCAAGCTGCGCCGCAGCAGGTCATCATCGTCAACCAGGAGGACATGCGAGGACGCCATCCACAAGTCTCCGGGGAGGGACCGTCACAACGACGGGAACGTCGCTCAGCACAGGGGATTATCTCACAATGCCCGAGCGTCGCCTCAGGGGTTGCCCCGCCCCGTCCCGCGCTACTCCAGCCGACGCAGGCCGGGCGCGCGGAACCAAAGGGCAACGCCGAAGGCCAATAGAAGTGACCCGCTGAGCAGCACGGCGTGCTGCACCCCCAGCGCGAAGGCCGCGGCGCCCGACAGGAGCGCCCCGAGGGGCAAGATTCCGTTAAAGCTAAGCGAGTAGAAAGCAATCACCCGGCCGCGCAACCCCTCGGGCGCCTCGTGCTGAATGAGCGAGTTCAACATGTTGAAGAGGAACACGTACCCCAGGCCCACCCCGACCATGGCCAGGACGGACAGGGGGAGAGTGCGCGTAAACGAAAAGATCACGATCAACGCCGGGAAGGCCAGCGTCCCCAGGGTCAGCAGCCGCCCCTTGAACCGGAAGCGTCCGAGCGAGGCGATCACGAGGGCACCGATCAGCGCGCCCATCCCCACAGCCGACTGAAGCCAGCCGTTGGTTGCGGGTCCGCCCTCCAGCACCACCACGCTCCAGGCGGGGATGAGGGTCGAGTAGGTCAATCCCACCAGGGTCGTCACCGCGCACACCACGATCAAGGTCAGCACGGTCGCATTGGAAGCGACATATTGGACTCCCTCGCGCAGGTCGGTCAGGGCCGAGCGCCGCGACCGAGGGGCGGCGACAGGAGGCAGCCGCATGCGCGTCAGGGCCGCAATGACAGCCAGGAAGGAGATGCCGTTGATCGCGAAACACCAGCCCGGTCCGAAGAGGGCATACGTCAGGCCGCCGATGGCGGGTCCCACAACGGTGGCCAGGTTGTACATCGCGGAATTCAGGGCGATCGCGTTCGACAGGTCCTCGCGCGGAACCATCTCCAGGACAAAGCCCTGCCGCGTGGGGGCATCAAAGGCGTTGGCCACACCCAGGCCGAACGCCAGAACCACGATATTCCAGGGTTGAACGACGCCCGTGAACGCTAAGATGGACAGGATGAACGCCAGGATCATCATGCTGGCCTGGGTCCCGATCAGCAGGTTCCGTCGCGAGGTCCGGTCGCTGATGACTCCGCCGAAGAGCATGAGGAACAGGCAGGGAGCCCCGGTCGCAAAACCCACATACCCCAGGTAGACCGTCGAATGGGTCAGCTCAAAGGCCAGGAATCCCTGGGCTGTGGACTGCATGTAGGTGCCCATGAGGGAGGCGAGCTGGCCTATGAACCACAAGCGGTAGTTCGGATGGTCCAGGGAGGCGAAAGTCTGGCCCAGCCGAAAGCGGGCGCTGGCACTCGCAAGCTGCAGCGTCCCGCCGGGCCCTGCCCGCGCGGACTGGGGCACGGATGCGGGAGCTGCCCCCGAGCCGGGATTCTCTGCCGACGGCGGATTCATGCTTTGAGGATCAGAAGAGGGAGGCAACCATGCCCCGCGATCTCGCCGCCCCGCGGATCCTCCGGTCGGCGCTGTCTCCGGAGGATCCGAAAGGGCGCAGGACTTCTTCAGACTTCAACCGACACGCGAGCCAGAGCCTTTCGGTCTTCTCTTCCTCGCACGAGGGAGAAAAGCGCCGCCACGAAGCACACCGCAAACGAGACCCAAAAAGCACTGTGCATCCCCGTGACGAAGGCATCTTTCGCGGCCGAAGGCAAGTTCACCGCCAAGCCGACGAACACCTCCATCATCTGATCGCGGGGCATCGCGTTGGCAATCACCGCCAGGATCAAGGCGAAACTCGTGACCATCCCGCTGTTGCGCAAGGTCGCCAGGGTAGCGGCAGCCACGCCCAGCCGGTCGCGCGGCGCGGATCCCATCGCCGCGCTGCTGTTGGGTGAAAAGAACATCCCGCCGCCCAACCCGACAATCGCCAGGCCGACCGCCACCTGGAGATAGGGAGCGGTCTGCCCCAGGGTGCTTAACCAGACGAGGCCCACCATTTGAGTGAGGAGCCCCAGCGAGGCCGGAATACGCGCCCCAATCCGATCCGAGACAATCCCGCTGATGGGGCCGACGAGCGAGCTGGCCACCGGCAGGGGAATCAGGAGCAGCGCCGCTTTCAGCGGATCGAATCCGCGGACGGCCTGCAGATAGAACACGATGATGAAGTTGACCGCATACAGCGCCAGGGACTGAAGCATGGCCGCCAGAACCGAGAAATTAAACACCCGGTTGCTGAACACGCCAAAATCAAGCGCCGGATGGGAAAATCGCTTCTCCCACCAAACAAACAGGGCCACCAGACCCAGGAACCCGGCAAACAGGCCCAGGATGATCGGGGAGGTGAGGCCCAGGTCGATGCTCTCCGTGAACGCAAACAGCAGCAGCACCAGGGCCAGGCTGAAGCTCCCCGCCCCCAGGAAGTCGAAAGGCTCGCGCTGTTTGCGCCGCGAAAGCTCGTGCAACTGCAGGTAGCCCCACAGCGTACCGACAATCCCCACCGGCACGTTGATAAAGAAGACCCAGCGCCAGTTTCCCAGGGTCAGGATCAGTCCGCCGAGGATCGGGCCGACAATCGATCCCACCGCGAAGGTGATCCCGTTGAGGCCCATGGCCCGCCCGAGCTCGCCGGGGGGGAAAGCCTCCGTGACGATGGCCATCGAGTTGACAGCCAGCATCGCTCCGCCCACGCCCTGCACCAGCCGAAAAATAATCAGCTGGGGGCCCGAACCCGCGAACCCGCACAGCAGCGACCCGAAAGTGAATACCATGAAGCCCACGTTGTACATGCGCACCCGCCCGAACATATCGGCCACGCGGCCAAACGTGAGCAGGAACACGGTCGTCACCAGGATGTACCCCATGATGACCCAGATCATGGAGACCAGATCGCTGTGCAGTTTGGTCATGATCTCGGGGATCGCCAGGATGACAATGGTGGTGTCGATGGCGGACATCAGAACCCCCAGCGTCGTCACGCTGAGGGCGATCCACTTATAGGGAAGCGAATGCAGCCGCCCTCGCAGACCCGTACCTGCCCGTGACGATCCCGAACTGTGCCTTTCTTCACCCACCGGATAGTCCTCCGACTTCGCTTCGAAACATTAGGCGCCGGCTTAGACCCACCGAGCCCTGCTCCGGCTCGGAACGGCCGCAGAGGCGTTCTCCGCACGGAGGCTCCCCTCCGCCGGCGCGGTCCGCGGACGGCTCCTGCCTCCCCAAGACTAAGGCGGAGCGGGACTTGGCGCTTGCGAGAGAATCAACCCCTTCGAGGAGGCCAAGCAAGCCTTGGACAAAGTCTGCCGGCCCTGAGGCGGGAGCTTGAGCGTGAGGCGCCAGC
Organism: Anaerolineales bacterium; assembly: GCA_049511715.1. GTDB lineage: Bacteria > Chloroflexota > Anaerolineae > Anaerolineales > RBG-16-64-43 > JBEKHT01. The sequence continues at coordinate 91,851 of JBEKXU010000002.1, read as the reverse complement.
GGTTCCGAGGCTCCGGCTGGAACGAAGCAACTCCCTGCGCCGCCTGGGTGGCGAACCTCTTGGAAAGGAGGGGCTGGGACCGACTCGGAGCCGCGGCCCGATCCGGGAGGGGAAATTCCTCCGGGCGAGTCTGGTAGGTCAAGGCTCGGAAGCGGAGCAGAGGCACATCCTGCCCGCGCCGTCCCATGGCCATGGCCCGAACAATCCGAGGTACCGCCTCCAGTACCTCCCGGGCGCACGCTGTTGAGGTCGCGATCCTCTCTCGCCGCCTCCGGCAATTTCAGGGCTCAATCTTATCACGGGGTATGCCCCCCTCAAATGGAATGCAGCACTAGGGCAACGCCGGTTCCGGGCAGCGGTGGCCGCCTGCGTCAGCCGGCCGAGCCCCCCTCACAGCGCAGGACCCAGACCGCGGCTCGCACCTCCGGCCCCCAGACCGGGGAGAAGCGCTTGACTTGGCCTGAGCACCGTGGTATTATCCTCATCACCAGTTTAGCACTCTAGGCTCGAGAGTGCCAAAGAGGCCAAATGACAGCCCTAAGTGAGCGCCAGGAGCTTATGCTGAGCCTGATCATTCGGGAGTTTGTCGAAAACGCCCAGCCGGTAGGCTCCAAGGGGCTGGTGGACAAGTATCGACTTGGCTTCAGTTCCGCGACAGTCCGCAACGACATGGTGGCGCTGACCGATGCTGGTCTCTTGCGCCAGCCGCACACCTCGGCTGGCAGGGTCCCGACCGACGAGGGCTACCGCTATTTCGTGGAGAAGCTGATCGGCGAAGCAGATCTCCCCAACGCCGAGAAGCGCATGATCAGCCACCAGTTCTTTCAGGCCCAGGGCGACGTGGACCAATGGCTGCGGCTGGCGGCCTCGGTTCTGGCCCAGCATTCGAGCGTGGCCGCCCTAGTGACCGCGCCGCTTCCCGAGCGGATCATTTTCCGGCACCTGGAGCTCATCCCGGTCCAGGGCCGCCAGATCCTGCTGGTCCTGGTTCTTTCCGTCGGAGAGGTTCAGCAGCAAATGATCGCGTTGGCCGAGCCGGTGGCTCAGTCCCTGCTTTCTCAGACTTCCCAGAGGGTGACCTCGCTCTGCGCCTCCCTGGACACCTCGGCCATTCAAGCCTGCCGAGAGCAGCTCTCCGGGCTCGAAAGGGACGTGACCGGGGCGGTTGTGGAGATGATGCGGCGCTCCGACCAGGCGGCGGATGCCGAGGTCGTGTACGACGGAATCTCGAACGTCCTCAACCAGCCGGAGTTCGCCGACCGCCAGCTGGCGGGGCGGGCCCTGCACCTGATTGAGGAGCGAAGCCTCCTGCGGGGATTCTTGGCCAGTGTGCTGGGGCCCGAGATCGGGGGAGTCCATGTGGTGATTGGGGGCGAGGGGGATTGGGAGGACCTTCGGGATTGTTCGATGGTGGTGGCGCGCTACGGAGCCCGCGGCCTGGCCACGGGCGCGGTGGGCGTGCTCGGGCCGGTGCGGATGGCCTACGGGCGATCCATTTCCGCCGTCCGCTTCGTGTCCGAAGTGATGAGCGACTTGGTGGCGGAAAGCCACTCAGGGTGAAATCGATACGTTGCCGCCCCTCGGTTGAGGCGCTGGCAGCGGAGGCAGGTCCATGGCAGAAACCGAAAACGAAGTCGGCCCGCTCCAGGAACCCTCCGGGCCGATCGCCTCTTCGGAAGAGGAAATTGCGGGCCGGGAGGGCGCGCAGATCGGGGAGCTGCAGTCCCAGCTGCAGGAGGCTCAGCGTCAGGCGGCGGAGAATCTGGACGGCTGGAAGCGGACGCAGGCGGAATTCGCCAACTTCCGCAAGCGCCTTGAGCGCGAACAGGCGGACGCCCGAGCGCGAATGACCGGGCGGGTGATGGGCCGGCTTTTCCCCATCCTGGACGATTTCGAGTGCGCCTTGAAAGAAGAGATCAGCCCCGAGGCGCTGGGGCGCTGGGTGGCGGGGGTGAAACTGATTCACGAGAAGATCCTGGGAGTGCTGGCGGCGGAGGGGGTCGAGCCGATCGCCGACCCAGGGCATCTCTTCGATCCCAGCCTGCACGAGGCGCTCAGCTACGAGCCTCGCAGCGGTTGCCAGGACGGCCAGGTCATCGAGGTCATGCGCCCAGGCTACCGGCTGGGCGAGATCGTCCTGCGCCCCGCCCTGGTACGCGTGGCCTGCTCGGAAGCCAAGGAAACGAAACCATCCCCTTCGGGGAGCGGAGATCATCCACAGGAAAGGAGTTAGTGACTCATGGGTAAGATCATCGGCATTGATTTGGGAACGACCAACTCCGTGGTCGCCCTCATGGAGGGCGGCGAACCGAAGGTGATCCCCTCTTCCGAGGGCGCTCCGCTGGTCCCCTCTGTCGTCGCCATCAACCCCAAGACCGGCGAGCGGCTGGTGGGCCAAGTGGCCCGGCGCCAGGCGGTTGTGAACCCGGAGAACACCGTCTTCTCCATCAAGCGGTTTATGGGCCGCAAGTTTTCGGATCCCGAGGTCCAGCGGGCCATCAAGCTCGTCCCTTACCGGGTGAGCGCAGCGGCCAACGGCGATATCCGCGTCCGCATGGGCGAACGCGAGTACTCCCCGCCCGAGATTTCCGCCATGATCCTGGGCAAGCTCAAGACGGATGCCGAGGCCTACCTCGGCCAGACGATCACCCAGGCGGTGATCACCGTCCCGGCGTACTTCAACGACTCGCAGCGTCAGGCGACCAAAGATGCGGGCCAAATCGCCGGGCTGGAGGTCCTGCGCATCATCAACGAACCCACCGCTTCCTCTCTGGCCTACGGGCTGGACAAGAAGAAGGACGAAACGATCGCCGTCTACGACCTGGGCGGAGGAACGTTCGACATCTCCATCCTGGACGTGGGCGACGGGGTCTTTGAGGTCAAGTCCACCAACGGGGATACCTTCCTGGGAGGCGACGACTTTGACCAGCGGGTCATTACCTGGATCGCCGACGAGTTTCAGAAGCAGGAGGGCATTGATCTGCGCAAGGATCGCCAGGCCCTGCAGCGGCTCAGGGAGGCGGCCGAGAAAGCGAAGATCGAACTGTCCACGGTGATGCAGTCCGAGATCAACCTGCCGTTCATCACCGCCGATGCCAGCGGCCCCAAGCACCTGACCATGACCCTTACCCGGGCCAAGCTGGAGCAGCTCACCGGAGATCTCATCGAGCGCAGCGTCCGCCCCGTGCAGCAGGCGCTGGAAGACGCGCACCTCAAACCCAGCGATGTGAACGAGGTGGTGTTGGTGGGCGGGATGATCCGCATGCCTGCGGTCCAGGAGGCCGTCCGCAAGGTTTTCGGCAAGGAGCCCCACAAGGGCGTCAACCCCGACGAAGTCGTGGCGGTTGGCGCCGCCATCCAGGCCGCGGTCTTGGGCGGCGAGGTCAAAGATGTCCTGCTCCTGGATGTCACCCCCCTGACCCTGAGCATCGAAACCCTGGGCGGGGTCGCCACCGCGCTGATCGAGCGCAATACGACCATCCCGACGCGCAAGAGCCAAGTCTTTTCCACCGCCTCCGACATGCAGACCAGCGTGGAGATCCACGTGGTCCAGGGCGAGCGCCCGATGGCCGGCGACAACAAGAGCCTGGGGCGGTTTATCCTGGACGGCATTCCCCCCGCGCCGCGTGGGCTGCCCCAAGTCGAGGTGACCTTCGACATCGATGCCGACGGCATCCTCAAAGTGGAGGCGCGGGACAAGGCGACGGGACGGAGCCAGCACATCACCATTCAGCCCTCCTCGGGCCTTTCCAAGGACGAGGTGGAGCGCATGACGCGCGAGGCCGACGCGCACCGCGACGAGGACCGCCAGCACAAGGAGGAAATCGAGGCGCGCAACACGGCGGACTCGGCGATCTATACCGCCGAAAAGGCGCTGCGCGATGCCGGGGACAAGGTGCCCAGCACCGTGCGGGACAGCGTCAACCAGAAGATCTCGGCCCTGCGCTCGGCGCTCTCGGCCAACGACCTGAACGCGATTCGCAGCGCCACCTCGGATTTGTACCAGGCCTCCCAGGCGATTGGCGCGGCCATGTACCAGCAGGGCCAGCCCGGTCCCGACCAGGGGCCTAGCGGTCCTTCCTCGGGGGGCGGCGGCGGGAGCGGCGGCGGCGGATCCGGGCCCTCCGGAGAGGATGTCGTCGAGGGCGAGTTCAAACAGGTGTAACGCATGCTGTGGGTCTCGCGCCCGGCCGGGGCGCGAGACCCGCGGTTTCCTTCTGCCCCCCTATGGCAACTCCTACCAGAGACTACTACGTGGTCCTCGGCGTATCGCACAACGCGACTTCCGAGGAGATCCGCAGCGCCTATCGGGTCCTCGCCAAGAAGTACCACCCGGACCTCAACAAGGATCCGGGCGCCGAGGAGACTTTTAAGCAGGTCAACGAAGCCTACAGCGTCCTGGGCGACGAGCAGCGGCGGGTGGCCTACGACCGCTTTGGCCTGGCCGGGGTCGAAGGAGGCATGGCTCAGGGCTTCCCGGGCGGATTCGGCGGCCTGGGAGATCTCTTCGAGGAGTTCTTCCGCGGCTTTGGGGCCAGTTCGTCCATGGGCCGCCGCTCGCCGCGGCGAGGCGCAGATCTGCAAGCGCCGGTGACCCTGGCGTTCGATCAGACTGCCGCCGGGGTGGAAAAAGAAATCCCCTTGGAGCGAATGGAGGTCTGCGAGGCCTGCCGCGGCTCCGGCGCCGAGCCCGGAACTTCGCCGGTGCGCTGCAGCACGTGCCACGGCTCCGGCCAGGTCCGCCAGGTCCGCGAAACCTTCCTGGGTTCGATGGTCAATGTCACCGCCTGCCCGACCTGCCAGGGAACGGGCGAGGTTATTTCCTCCCCCTGCAAGAAGTGCCACGGGCACGGAGTCCAGCGCCGGTCACGGACTTTGAAGGTGACCCTCCCGGCCGGCGTGGACGAGGGAACCCAGATTCGAGTGCCCGGCGAGGGCGAGCCGGGCCCGTACGGCGGCCCCATGGGCGACCTCTACCTCACCATCCATGTGGAGCCTCATGCCTTCCTGCGCCGCAAGAAGGACGACCTGTGGGTCGAGATCGGGATCAACGTGGCCCAAGCCGCGCTGGGAGCCCAAGTCCAGGTGCCCTCCCTGAACGGGCCCCTCTCGCTGAGCGTTCCGGCCGGAACGCAGTCCGGACACGTGTTTCGCTTCAAGGGCAAAGGCATTCCCCACCTTCAGGCCCACGGGCAGGGAGACCTGATGGTCCTGGTCAATGTTCAAACCCCATCCCGCTTGAGCGGAGAGCAAAAGCGTCTCCTGCGCCAATTGGGCGATACCCTCGACCCTCAGGCGGCCCCCCAAACCAAAGGCCTCCTAGACAGCCTCAAGGACACCCCGGGTGAGTGACGGCGAGCAGCCCCCGGCGCACCCGCGCCAGTGGCTGGAAGTCTCCGTCCCTGTCGATGATGAGATGGCCGAGCCGGTGGCGGACCTGCTCGCCCAGTACGCGCCCCAGGGGGTCGCCCTGAGCTACGCCGAGATTCTTCCCGATCCGGATGGGGAGGGCCTTCCCGGCGGAGGACTACGAGTGAGTGCCTACCTGCCCGTGGACGAGAACCTAGAGGCTACCCGCCAGCGCCTGCTCACCGGGCTCTGGCATCTGAGCCAAATCCGTCATCTCTCCCCCGCGGACTTTCGGCGGATCGAGGACCGGGATTGGATGGAAGAGTGGAAGCGCAGCTACCGTCCGATCCGGATCGCTCCCGGCCTCGTCGTCTGCCCGAGCTGGATCGAGCTGCCGCCCGAGCCGGAAGAGGTGGTGGTGCGCCTGGATCCGGGCATGGCCTTCGGAACGGGAACCCATCCGACCACCCGCCTATGCCTTGAGGCCGTCCGGGAACTGGTCCAGCCGGGTTCGGAAGTGATCGACCTGGGCTGCGGATCCGGGATTCTGGCGATCGCCGCCTTGCGACTGGGCGCCTCGCGCGCCCTGGCTTTGGACATTGACCCCGAGGCCGTGCGGACCACCCTCAGCAATGGTTCCCGCAACGGAGTCAGCGAGCGCCTGCTGGTCCTGACCGGCTCCCTGGCCGAGGCCCTGGCGGACACGGCACCGATCCGGAAGGCCTCGCTGGTGCTTGTGAACATCCTCGCCCAGGTGGCGGTGGAAATGCTTCACTCCGGACTCGCCCGCCTGGTCCTGCCCGGAGGACATCTGGTGCTTTCCGGAATCCTTCTGGAACAATCGCCTCAGGTGGAGCAGGCCCTGAACGAGCAAGGTCTTGCCCCGGCGCAAAAGCGCGTCCGCGAGGACTGGGTGGCCTTGTGCGCCGGATTGAGGAAGGGCTGAAGCGGCGGAGGGGCTGCGAAGTTGCGATTCATCAGGGGGCCGACCGCCGGCGCGGAAGCAGGCTTCGGCCCGCCGGACCCTCATCAGCGGGCTCGCCCAAGGCAACGGACGAGGGTCACGCCTGCCGCCGGGTCCGCGGGGCCCCGATCTATCGCATCTCCTCTCGAGGGGCACGGTCTGTGCCGTGGCCTATTCCCCGGGTGACCAGAACCCAGCGCTCCGTCCTGCCAGGATCTCTCGCCAGGAAACCATCCCCTTCGCCGCGCGACAACGGAATCCGGCCCGCCAGGAGGGAATCCACAAGACCCGCGGGTTGCCACCCTTCCTCACCGCGCGCTCGTTGCGCCCGCCGAGCCGCTCCCGTCTGCGGCTTGGCTTCACCATGCATGAAACGGGGCTGTCCCTTTTGGGACAGCCCCGGATTGCTTAGAGGACACCCAGGTCAGCTAGCCTCAACCTCCTCGCTCCCCATCTGAGCTTTGCGGAACCGATACGTAATGCGGCCTCGCGCGAGATCATAGGGGGACAGCTGCACCTTGACCCGGTCCCCAAGAAGGATGCGGATGTAGTTCTTGCGCATCTTGCCTGAGAGGTAGGCCAGGACCGTGTGCCCGCCTTGCAGGGACACTCGGAACATTGTCCCCGGCAGGGCCTCCACCACCGTGCCCTCGACCTCAATCTTTTCTTCTTGCTTGGTCATCCCACCTCCCAGCCGAACCGGCGGTCCCCCTGCCGGCGATTACTCCCCATATTCCGATTTTCGCTCGCGCCTCTTGATGCGGCGAATGGCCTTCTTCTTCTGGATGCGGCGCAACTCACTCTTCGAAATGAACCAGCGCTTGCGGCGGACGGTGCTTAAGATCCCTGCCCGGGTCACCTTCTTTCGAAACCGCTTGAGCAGGCTCTCCTGACTCTCATTCGGCCGCAGGTTCACGCCCGTCACTCTGCCCTCACCTCCCCTCCGTGCCTAGAACGGATCATTCTACGCACAAAAAACGACCCGCCTGCTGCGCGGGTCATCTTTGTCTCCTGCTTCGGCAGTCTTGCAGAGTGCCAACCCCAAACTGCTCTCTGACCACCTCCGACGCCCGCGGCCCGCAGCGGCATCGACTCCCAGGCTCCTCCCGGATAGGCCATCGGCTGCTTCCCCTCAGGCGCTTCTCCGGGTTGGCCTGTTCGACCACGAGCGCGATTATACAACCGGCCGGAAATGATGTCAATTTCTGCAATCGGCCTTGAGTCCGAATTCCCTCAGCCGACTCGATGCCGGGCCTCAGGGAGACAGCGGCGCAGACGGCTGTCGACCTCCCCGGCCCCCAGGCCGGAGATGGCCACGATCTTGTCGCGGCCCTTCTCCCCGGCAACAATCTCAATCGCGTTCTCCCGGACCTCGAGCACCTCGGCGAGAAAAGCGATCAGCGCCCGGTTGGCCGCACCCCCCCTGGCCGGGGCCGCGACGCGGACTCTGAGAGTGCCATCCGACAAAAGCCCCGAGAGACCCGTCTTGGAAGCGCGCGGGATCACGCGGACGACAAGGGCGGCGCCGGTTCCCCCCGCCACCCAGTTGCCCGACCGCCTTCTCAAGCCACCGACCTCGGTCACCGCTTCTCCTCCAGCGTATTCCAGCCCGTGGCTGGGCCTCCCCGCAGGCAGTCCCGCCAGAGACTCACCCGGCGACCAGGTTGGCCAACACCGAGGTGATCACTTGAATGAGGATCAGCAAGATGAGCGGGCTAAAGTCAAGCGAGCCCAAAGGGGGCACGAGGCTCCGGATGGGGGCCATCATCGGCTCGACGATGCGGTCCAACGCCTGTCGGAAGGGATTGTAGGGGTTGGGCACGACCCAGCTGACGACCACATCGACCAGGACGATCAGGCTGAGCACGTTGCCGATGGCAATGATGAGCGAGGCCATCCCTCACTTCTCTCCGCGAGGTCCTACCCTGAGCCGTGCCCGCAAGTCCGTTTCGGCCCTCACCCTTCTCATCGAGGAACGCGCCTCCCTCGGACCGGCAGGTGCGATTATAAGACCTCCGCCCCTCCCCCCGGCGACCTCGGCCCGAGAAGGGCACGGCCGATCCGCACCATCGTGGCCCCCTCCTCCACCGCGATCTCGAAGTCGTCGGTCATGCCCATCGAGAGCTGGCTGAGGTCCAGGCCGGGAAGCTTCCCGCGCAACCACTCCCGCAGTTCCCGTAAGCGGCGGAAGACCGGGCGCGTCCCCTCCGGGTCGGCGCACCACGGAGCCATCGTCATCAGGCCGATCACCCTCAGGTGGGACAGCTCGGCCGTCTCGCGGATCTCACCCAAAGCGCGCTCCCAGTCGCCGGCCTGGGCCATAGCCCAGCCGTACTTGCGGCTCTCTCCGGAGACATTGCACTCCAAGAGGATCGGCAGCTGGGCCGCTGCTTCTTCAGCGAATCGATCCAGGCGACGAGCGATGCGCAGGCTGTCCACCGAATGGACCAGAGAGAATTCCTGCGCCACCTCGCGCGCCTTCCGGCTCTGGATGTGTCCAATCATGTGCCATTCCGCCGGCGGGTCCGGGATCGCCTGGATCTTGGGGCGCGCTTCCTCGACGTAGTTTTCCCCAAAGCGGGTGAGACCGGCCTCCAGCGCGCGGCGAACCATCTCCAGCGGATGGCCTTTGGTCACCGTCACCAGACTCACCTCGGAGGGGTCCCGTCCGACTCGCTGGGCGGCCTCCGTGATGCGCGTTCGAACCGCCTGGGCGTGCTCCCGAATCTCCGCGACCGTCCGCTCCGTTGCCATTCCCCAGCCTATCCTTCGCGCAAACCGATGAGCGCTCCAAACCGGCCCGTGCGCCCATTCTCGGATCGGTGCGAGTACCAGTCGTCCACGTGGCAGGCGGTACAGGTCGCAGCCTGCTCGATCTTTTCGACTCCGGCCTCCCGCAGCGCCAGCTCGTTGGCCAAGGCCAGGTCGAAGCGCGTCTGCCCTAGGAGATTGGGGAGCAGCTGATCGGCTTGCTTGGCAAATGCCTGCCGTACCCCCCCAATCACGTCTTCACCCACGGGATAATGATCCGGGGCCACCGAGGGGCCGATGGCGGCAATCACGTCCCCCGGGCGCGTGCCGAAGGCCTCTTGCATGCGCTCGACGGTCTTGCGGGCGACCCGCAGCAGGCTCCCCTTCCAGCCCGCGTGGATCAGCCCTACGGCCTGGGCGCGCGGATCATAGAGCAGCACGGGGACGCAATCGGCAAAACGCAGGAAAAGCGTCAGGTCGCGGCGGCGGCTGATCAGGGCATCCCCTCGGACCCCAGGGGGGGTTCCGCCGCCGGGCTCGGCCGCCAGGATGACCTGGTCAGAGTGAATGAGCCACAGGTCGCTCAGGCTCTCCACCGGCCGACCCAAGGCGCGGAAGCAGCGCTCCCGGTTCTCCCTCACCCGTTCGCGCTCGTCCCCCACCGAGCCTCCAACATTCAGGGAAGCCCAGGGACTTGGGCTGACGCCCCCGCGACGGGTGAAGAGACCATGAACGAGGCCGGATTGCGCCTCGAGACTTTCAAAGACGAAGTACTTGAGACCCGCCCGCTCCCGAAAGGTCATGACCGGCCCAGCGACTCCAGGGCCTCCTTCTTTTCCATCGCTTGGATGGTGTCGTCCATGCTCTCTTGCACCATGGGATAGGCGAACCAGACCGAGGCAAAACCGAACAACGCGCCGGTCAGGGTCCGCAGGAAGGGCGTGCTCTCGCGCAGGGGCAGCAGCCCCAAGGGCAGATCCGAGATCAGCTGGGTGCCTCCGTCGAACAGGATGGGCAGGATGCCGAAGATCAGCCAGAGACTCCAGGGCAGCGCCGGCAGGCGTTTGCGCAAGAAGGCAAAGATTACGCCCCCCACGAACAGGCTCCCGTAGATGGCCACATCCCTCTCGCAAATCGCAACCTTGTACCCCATGAGAGGGTTTCCCAGGAAGGCTCGGGCGGCCCAGTAGTTGTTGGGGTCGATGCCCGTCCACTGGGTGAACACGTCCCGCGGATAGGCGGCTTGCTGTCCGAAAAGGAACCAGCAGCGGAAGGCCAGCTGATGGCACAAGGGACTGAAGATTGTGTAGATCCAATGGGCGGGCGTCTCCAGGTCGAAATACATGAGGGTCGGCGCCAGGAAAGGGAGGCCCACATAGAGCAGGACGAAGGCGTTAAAGCACGCGAGCCAGTGAAGCGTGAACCAACGGGCAAAGGAATTGCCCGCCGTTTCGATCTGCTGCGCCCGGCTTCCGGTCGCGCCCCCAAAGGTCTGGGCGACCGCCAGGGCGCTGATCAAAGCTTCGCGGGAAATCGGCGGGAGCAGACGACGGCCTCCCACCTCAACCACGGGGACCTCTTCCCCCACCTCGGCCCGCCAGCTGGGATTGTCATCGATATCCCGCACCAGAAGGGTGTGCGGATAGCGTGCCGCGATCTCCCCCAGCAGCTGCTCCACCTGCAGACAGTCTTCACAGCCCCGGCGAGTGTAGAGTGTCACTGTCGTCATGGAAAAGGCACCTCAATGATCCCGTGTCTTGCGTCCCGTTCGCCGGCCTCGGCGCGCTGCCGCCGACCCCGGCGAAATCTCACCCGAACGACCCAAAAAGAAACTCAACCCACTGGCTCCCGTTCCTGCCTGGGCTCGACCTGACCTGCCTCCAGCCCTGACCATTCCAGATTCTCGGTCGGGGGACTCATCACTCTCCCGGCCTCAGGCCCAAGTCCCGCATTATGACACGGCTTGCCAGGGAGCACGCCGGGCCCCTCAAAGACCGGTATGGATGAAAGAACCGAGGCCCGCCAACTGCTGGAAGACGCCCAGGAAAAGCATCCCTCCGATCACGACCAGCAAGGCACCGCTGGCCCATGAGACATAGCGCAAGGACGGCAAGTTGCGGCGCAGCCCTTCAGAAACCCTTCCGATGGCCAGCGCCGCCAGCAGGAAGGGGATCGCCAGGCCCAGCGAATAGGCGCTCAAGAGTAGCACGCCCCTCGCCAGCGAGGCGCTGTCGAGCGCCAAGGTCAGAATGGCCCCCAGCACCGGCCCGATGCAGGGCGACCAGCCCGCCGAGAAAAAGACTCCCATCAGCGCAGAGGAAAGGTATCCCAGGCCGGCATCGGGAACCACCAGCCGTCGCGTGTCCACGTCCAGGAACGGAAGCGAGATCAGCCCCAGCGTGTACAACCCGAAGACGATCACGACGAGACCCCCGAGGCGGGCGATCCACTCATGGAGGCTGAAGAGCAAACGTCCGGCAGCCGAGGCCGCCGCGCCCAGGCCGACGAAGACAAGGCTGAAGCCCACCACAAAAGCCAGCCCATGGCTGAACACGCCCCAGCGCCCGCGCACGGCGGCCGGCTCAGACCGGACGGCGCGCCCTCCCAGATAGGCAACATAGGCAGGGACCAGGGCAAGCACGCAGGGAGAGAGAAAAGAGGCCACTCCCGCCAGCCAAGCCAGCCCGATCGTCACGGATCTCGACACCGGCGGAGAGCCCGGGCCCCCTCTAGTCCTGGATGATGATCGCGGTGCCGCCCGGGAGCGGCGGGTGAACGTCCCCCGATGGGTAGGGGACGGCCGGCTGGGTCCAGCGGAAGACCCACTGGGCGTCCTCGGGGCGGGCGTTCACGCAGCCATGCGACTTCGGGATGCCGTAGTCGTTGTGCCAGTAGGTCGAATGAATCGCCTCCCCGTCGCGGCTGATGAAGAACGTGACCCATCCCACGCCGGGAAGGTCATATCCGTTGGCCGCGTTCCCCTCAGCCATGTGGACCCCCAGGCGTTTCCATTGAACCCGGTGACTCCCGGGCGTGGTGGCCCACACCAGCTGCTTGCTGCCGGAGGGGTAGTACTGACCGCCCGAGGCGATGGTGGCGTGAAAGACTTCCACCTCATCCTCAAAGGCCGAAAGATCCTGTCGCTCCAGGTCCACCACGATCTTCTTGTTCTCCACCTGCGGCGATATCGGGGCGAGGTCCTCAGCCGCGATCGGGGTCAGCCCCTGGCCGGGGGTGTAGGCGTTCAGATCCGCGATGTGGTACCAGACCTGGCCCTCCTTATCCGGGCCCACCGCGTCGACCTGATAGATGGAGGCATAGTACAGGCGGTATCCGATGTGAGCGGGCGCGGTCGGCTGGCTCCAGCTGTCCTCATAGGGAACCGTGACCTGAGCCCAGAAGCCCCCGTCGGGAGCGACCGTAAGGGGCATACTCGGCTGGTAGACGATGGGCTGCACATCCGGAAAATAGAGGTAGCCCTGGGAGGTCTCCATCCACACATGGTTCTGGGGCTGGGCGCCCTGGCCAACCACCTCGCGCAGGACCTGAACCACGTCATCCTGCTTTTTCCAGCCCAGCAAGGAGCTGTCAGGCGAGGGATGAGAACGCAGCGCGGTTCGGGCAACCGTCACGCGTCCCAGGTGCGCCCCAGGGTGAAATTGGCCGCTCCAGGGGTCCACTCCGACCTGCGCGAGAAACAGCGACGGCCATGCGCCCAGCGGGTGACCGGCGCCGACCATGGCGGCGAGGCCAGCGAGTCGAAGGAATTCCCGTCGAGAGAGTGTCATATCGCCTCTAAGGAAGGAGAGGATACCTGAAATGACCCCCTCTCTGCAAGGTGCGGCCAAAAAGCAGATCCTGGCCCTCGGGGACCAGAGGAACTCGACGAGCTGCACAAGCTCTTGACCCGGCTGGGCGGAGACGAAGTCGTCGGGCCGACCCGCTGGGCCGGGGCGCACCCTCGCTACCTACGGGTCTGGATGTGGAGAATCCTGTGCGCCGATGCTGGCCGTCACAGCCTGGAAGGCTAAGGCTCGGAGGCATCGCGGCCTCCGGATTCGCTTTTTCCTTCTGACCCCTTTACAATTTCGCTCCAGACCCACGAAGATCTGCGACTCCAGCCAACCGAAGAGGTGAGCTATGGCAAACGCCTACCAGAGTCTGGCCGAGCGGTTGAACGAGATCCCCAACGGCTTCCCCCCCACTCCCAATGGCGTGGAATTTCGGTTGCTGGCCAAGCTCTTTAGCCCGGAGGAGGCGGATCTGGCCTCCCGTCTGCGCCTCAGCCTGGAGACGCCCGAAGAGGTCGCCGCCCGCATCGGGGGCGACCCGCATGAGATCCGCGCTCAACTCAAGACCATGGCCCATAAAGGTCTGATCCGCCGCGAAAAGAGGGAGGCAGAGATCGGGTACGGACTCATGCCTTTCATCGTCGGCATCTACGAGTTCCAGGCGACGACGATTGACCCGGAGTTCGCCCGTCTGTTTGAGGACTATTACCGCCAGGCCTTCGGGGTAGGCCTAAACGCGAAACCGCCGATCCACCGGGTGATCCCGGTAGGCGCCAGCGTGCGCATGGACATGGAAGTCCGCCCGTTCGAGAGCGCCGCCGACATTCTCGGAGGCGCCCGGTCCTGGGCGGTCCTGGACTGCATTTGCCGCAAGCAGAAAGCACTGATCGGACAGGCCTGCGAGCACCCGATCGAGGTCTGCCTGACGTTCAGTGCAATCCCCGGCGCCTTTGACCACGCCCCGGGAATGCGCGTGCTGTCCCTGGAGGAGGCCATGGACACCCTGCAGCAGGCCGACGAAGCGGGCCTGGTTCATACGACAAGCAACAATCAGAAGGGCCTGTGGTACATGTGCAGCTGCTGCACCTGCTCCTGCGGGATCCTGCGCGGCATGGCCGACCTGGGCATCGCCAACGTTGTGGCGCGATCCTCCTTCGTGAATGCGGTCGATCCGGAACGCTGCGTTGGCTGCGAGCTGTGCCTCCCCAGCTGCCAGTTCAAGGCTTTGAGCATGGAAAGCCAGCGGCTGGCCAAAGTGGACCGCCAGAAGTGTGTGGGCTGCGGCGTATGCGCTTCCTCCTGCCCGGAAGGCGCGCTGGCCCTGGTGCTTCGGCCGGAGGAGGAGCTGCAGCCGCCTCCCCTGACCCTGGCCGAGTGGATGGCCGCGCGGGCGGTTGCGCGCGGCATTGACCTGAGCTCGGTGCTGTGAAAGGCTCGACGCGCCCCTCTCCAGCGAGAGGAGGCGGCTGCGGGTTCGGGATCCTGCAGCAATCGACGGGATTCAACTTCGTGGCCCTGCTGGGTAACCTCATCCTCCAGGAAAGGAAAGGTGGGGGCTCTCGGGAAGCCTCCCGGGGCCTAGCCGCCCCCAACCCTCTGGATCCCTTGCAGGAGCCGTCATGAGGGAGGGGTCTCATTCCGAGGGGAGCAGGGGAAGGCCGAGCCGGAGAACTCCGAACCTGCCCGTGTTGCCCTGGATCCTGGTCGGTCTTGCCGCAGGCTACCTGCTCTTCTACGTTCTTCCGGTCTTTCTGAATCCCCAGCACACGATGCTCTTCCCGAAATACCTGCCCGCGACGAAATCCATCGGGTCGGATCTGTCTGGCACCCTAAGCTACAGTGCCTCTTGGCTCATCGAACATCACACGCCGTACATTGGAGCTAACCAGAAGCCACCGCTCACCGCCCCCTTCTTTGCGCCCCTGCTCTTCCTGCCCTTCCCCGACGCGTACCTGATCATCACCGTTTTGACCCTGGCAGGATATGCGATTTGCTCGTTATGGTTTCCGGCCATGGCCAGCGGCTCCAGGCGGATCACGCCTGTCCTTCTCCTCGTGGCGCTGACCGGGTTGCTTTCTTACGGCTTCCAATGGGAATTAGAGAGAGGTCAATTCGATATCCTCGCGATGACCCTGGCCCTCGGCGCGATCGGCCTGTTCTACACCCAGCCGCGACTGCGGATCGTCAGCTACCTTCTGATCACCCTGTCCATCCAGCTCAAGGTCTATCCTGCCATCCTGATCATCGCCTTCGTGGCGGACTGGCGGACCTGGAAGAAAGAGCTCCTGCGCCTAGTCGAAATTTTTGCGCTCAACTTTGTTTGCCTGTTCGTTCTGGGGCTGCAGGTGTTCCAGGATTTTGTTGGGATGATCGGGGGGTATATCGTCTCCTTCGACCCGTTTGTTGGCGACCATTCGGCCTCGACCTTCGCCTACAATCTCTCCCCGCACCCGCGGTACCTCGAGTTGGCCCTCTTCGCCCTGTTCGGGCTGTGCTTTCTATACGCCCTTTGGGTGTCGCACACCCGCCAGCGTCCGGGCCTGGATCCCTACCTGCTCTTGGCCTGCTGTGTCGGGGCGCTCATCATCCCCTCCATCAGCAACGACTATACCCTTCCTCTCCTGGTGCCTTTCGCCGCACTTTTTTTCCTGAGCCTGGAGATCGGGACCCAGAGTAAGATCCGTGCCGGGCTGGGCGCCTTGCTCGTGGTCCTCATGTCCTTGGCGTACTGCTCTACACTGTTCTCTTATGCGAACAAGGCCGCGCTGCCTTTCCTGGGAGCCGTGCCGCGCTTCCTAATCGGGAACAACCTGCCTGGCCTCTTCGTTGTGCTCCTGACCGCGACCGCATTGGTCGCGCTGGGTCATGTTCGCACCCGGGAGGTTCCGCCCAGCGAGGCGGAGGAGGCCTCGGGAACCGCCGGGTAGGCCGGCTTGGGGAAGTGGGATCGACGGGAGAGAGCGGATCCTGGGAAGGATCCAGAAGCGCCTAGCAGGGCGAAAGAGGCGCCCGATTCTCCGATAGGGTAAGCTCTTGCGGCCCGATGCGCTTGCTCTTCGGAACCCGCCTTTCGGTTTTGGAATCGCCAATGCCGGCCGCAAGGGGCAGAAACACGCGCGGCGTTGGGTGATCTCCACCCAGGCGGATCACAACCGCGGCGGGCGGAATCTCAGCGACCGCCAGGACCGGGACCCGCGTTTGCCGGAGTTCGCGCCCAGTCCCCAAAGAGGAGTAGATCTGATGGAGATGCAGAAGGCCAAGGAACCAAGGCCGGGCTGGTTGGGAAGGCTCTTGGACCAGCCCTTGCTCGTGTGGATCGTGCTCGGATTCTTGGCCAGCTACGTGCTTTTCTTCCTGTGGCCCATTTTTCTGAATCCCAAGCAGGCCATGTTCTTCCCACGATACGTACCCGCTTTCGGTCCGATCGGCAGCGATCTGATCAATACATTGAGCTACAGCAAGTCCTTGATCATCGAACATTCCATTGGAGCGACCCCGTATTATCCGCCGCTGACCACGCTTCTCTTCTCCGCTCTGGTCTTCCTGCCGTTCCGGGAGGCCTACCTGATCATCACCCTTGGTACCCTGGCGGGCTATGCGATCTGCACTCTTTGGTTCCCCGTCGTGGCCAGCGGCTCGAGGCGCATCTCCCCCTGCCTCCTGCTTCTGTCGCTAACCGGACTCCTCTCGTACGGCTTTCAATTTGAACTGGAGAGAGGCCAATTCAATGTCATCGCGATCGCCCTGGCGCTGGCCGCGATCGGCTTGTTCTATGGGCATCCGCGATTGCGCCCCGTCAGCTATGTTCTTTTCACCCTGTCCGTCCAACTCAAGGTATATCCCGTGATTCTGATCATCGCGTTTGTCGAGGATTGGCGGAACTGGAAGAAAGAGATCGTGCGTCTGCTCGCAATTGTGGTCGTTAACGTTGCCTGCCTGTTCGTCCTGGGTCCCCAGGTATTCCGGGATTACGTGGCTAAGATCCAGGACCAAGTCCTCCATCCCTATGTTTGGGTCGGCAACCATTCGGCCGTGTCCTTTGCCATGCAACTCTTCCCTTCCCACCGGCAAGCTTTCGAGTTGGGCGTCTTGGCGTTGTTCGTATTGTGCTTCCTCTACGCCATTCGGGTGGCGCACGCCCGCCGATGGCCGGGCCTCGACCCCTACCTGCTCTTGGTCTGCTGCGCCGCCGCGCTGATCATCCCATCCGAAAGCCACGACTATACCCTTCCCATCCTGGTGCCCGTGGCGGCGATCTTCTTTCAGCGCTTGGAGATAGCAGGCAAGGGTCGAATTCGCTCGGGGTTGGGCGTGATCCTTGTGGTCCTCATGTCCTTCGCGTACTCCTCGACCCTGTTCTCGTACACGACCAAGGCCTCCCTGCCTTTCGTGGGGGCCAGAATTCCACCTTTCCTGATTGAGAACAACTTCCCTGCTCTTCTGCTCGTGCTCCTGACCGCGACGGCATTGGTCGCCCTGGGTCATGTTCCCTCCCGAGAGGCGGCTCTGGCCAGTGCGGCCGATTCTTCGGGAAGCGCCGGGTAGACAAGCATGGAGAAGGTGGATCTCCGGAAGAAACGGGGGCGCTGCGAAGCGTTCAACTCCGCCTTGGTCAGATGGCGTCTTGGGCGCGGTGCTCCACCCAGAGGAGGAAACACGGCCAGCTTTTATGTCTTTGGCGAAATGGGTCGCCGCCCGGACAGGCCACGCCCCGGACCTGAGCTCGGTGTTCCGCAAGTGTTCGGACGCGCCCACCGGGGCAAGGGAGGCGGCCGATTCTCCGGGGGCGTCAAGGCCTCTACGCCCAGATCGGCTGGTCGTCGGATTGCACCTTTCGTCCCTTCGCCCCGGTCATGCCGGCCGCATGGCAAAAGACCTCGTGAGGCTGGGGGTGATCTTTGGACTGACGGTCTACAACGGAGGCTAGGCGGCCTGCTGAATCCCCCCGACCCAGCGGCCGGCACTCGCGTTCGCTTGAGTTCGCGCCTAATCCCCAAAGAGGAGAACCTGTGATGGAGACTCCGGAGGCCAAGAAACCAAGGCCGGACTGGTTGGGAAGGCTCTTGGACCAGCCCTTGCTCGTGTGGATCCTGCTCGGATTCTTGGCCAGCTACCTGCTTTTCTTCCTGCGGCCCGTTTTCCTGAATCCCAAGGGGGTCATGTACTTCCCAGACTATGTGCGCGCCAACGGCCGCATTGGAAGTGATCTGGCGATAAACCTGGGTTACGCAAGAACGTGGCTGGTCAAGCACCAAAACCCATACGTCGGAGTGAATCTAAACGCCGAGGACTTTCACCCGCCGCTGGGCACCCTGCTCTTCTCTTCTCTCATTTTCCTGCCGTTCCGCTACGCGTACCTGATCGTGACGCTGCTGACCATGGTGGGCTATGGGGTGTCGACTCTTTGGTTTGCGCGCTGGGCGAGCGGAACGAGGCGCCTGACACCCACCCTGCTGCTCCTGGCGGTCACCGGATTCCTCTCCTATGGGTTTCAATTCCAACTCGAGAGAGGCCAGTTCGACGTCATTGCCATGACGCTGGGCCTGGCTGCGATTGCCGTATTCTACGGGCGTCCGCGGCTGCGTCCCCTCAGCTATGTTCTGCTCACCTTGGCGATCCAGCTCAAGGTGTGGCCCGCCATTCTGATCGTCGCGTTCGTGGCCGACTGGCGGAACTGGAGGCGGGAGGGGTTGCGGATCCTCGGGATTCTGATCCTGAATGCCGCCTGCCTCTTCGTGCTGGGTCCTCGAATATTCCTGGATTTTTTCCAATCGATTTCCCAGCATGTTCTGGTTCCCTTCCACTCGGCCGTCAATCATTCGGCGGCCTCTTTTGCGATGGAACTGTTTCCTTCGCACCCCGGCCCGTTGGAACTGGCGATCTGGGCCCTGGTCGCCGCCTGCCTCTTGTATGCCATCTGGGGCGCGCGCGCCGGCCGGTTGCCGGGATTAAATCCGTACCTGCTACTGGTCTGCACCATCGCCGCGCTGGTGGTCCCCACGATCAGTGATGACTACACCCTTCCGATCTTGATCGCCCCCGCCGCCATATTCTTCAGCTGCCTGCAGATCCCGCAGAAAGGGCAAATGCGGGCCGGGCTCGGCATCGTTCTAATCTTCCTGGCTTCCCTGGCGTATTCGTCGCTGCTCTTCTCGTTCACCAACAGGATGTCACTGCCTCTTCTAGCGTCAAGGGTCTCGCCTTTCTTCACCGAGAACGGCTTGCCGGCGATCCTTGTCTTGCTGCTGGCGGCCACTGCGCTGGTCGCCCTGGGCTGTGGCGGCTCCGGCGAGATCAACCCGCGTGCGACTCCAGCATCGCCACCTGATTCCTCGCAGGCAGACGGCCAGTGAACGCGGCTACGTGGGCCCCAGCGTCCGGTCTGCAGATGTCGCTTCTTTTTTGCAAACCAGGCTGCGGGGCCGGACCCTGCTTAAGAAACCCAAGCCATGCGCAACTGATTCTTGGACCCTTTCCCGGCGAGGCTGGAGGGAGAAGGCAGTCCAGCCGCGCCTCTCTTGGGCGGGTTCGTGGCTCACCGAATCCCAGGAGCGAGCCTGTGAGGAAAGTCGAAGGATGTGCCTCCTCAGGAGCCGCTGGGTGATGGACCCATTCCACTCCGCGCGACGACAAATGATACGGGCCCGGGAGCTGATCCCTTTTGCCCTGACCCCGCCGGTATCCAAACTGGTTGTCGTCACAGCGGCAGACAGCTCTCATGCCCTGAGCCTGGATCGTTTTCTCTCCAGTCTGCGAGACCAGCATGACCCGTTCACCGTGCTGGTTTACGACCTTGGGCTCGAACCCGCCGAGCACAAACAACTGGCCGAAAAGTACCCGCAGAGTCAACTGCGGATGTTCGACTACTCATCCTACCCGGAGTATTTCAATATCAAGGTTCAAGCCGGCCAATATGCCTGGAAGCCGGTGATCCTGGCAGGAGCCGCAGAGGAATTCCGGGAGGCCGTTTGCTGGATGGACGCCGGCAACCTCATCACTTCACGTCTGATCTGGATCCGCAAGATCCTCCGGTCCCTGGGCGTTTATTCCCCGGTCTCCAAAGGCCGGATACGGGATTGGACGCACCCGCGAACCCTAGAGTACCTGGGCGTCGCGCCAGGGCTGCTGAACCGTCGGAACCTCAATGGCGCATGCCTTGCCGTCGACTACCGGTCGGACCAGGGGATGCAGCTGCTCAGGCGCTGGAGAGAATGCGCCCTGATCCGGGACTGCATTGCCCCTCTCGGCTCCGACCGCAGCAACCACCGGCAGGATCAGGCGGTCCTATCCGTGCTGTGCCATCAAATGGGCCTGGCCGAGCGAATGCCGAAATTCTGCCACGGGTTTCGGACCCACCTCGATGTCGAATAGGGTTTCTCCGAAGGGCGCCAACAGCCTCGCCGCGGGTCAAGTGCTTTCCGGGGAAACCTTTGATTCGTGAGCGTGCTGGTCGCAATGGTCCTTCGACCGGGCTGTTCAGCCAGCTTGAAGGAAGTTGATCTCCATCCCCCCGACTGGGCCGCGGCCAGCCCGATGAGCGATGCCAAGCTGAACTTGACCACAACCCATTGGCGATTCGATCGCGCCTTCTTGGAAAGGCCTGAGGCCAATCGGTGAGCTCCACCCTTCATGATCTTCATCCCTGTTGCTGTCGGGCCGGCCCGTTTCGGGACCTTCCCGTGCGCCGGATGGCGAACGACGATATCCGATGCAGCGCGAGGCGGTAAAATGGCCGCGGCTAAGGATCCGGCACCTTTTCCCTAGTTCCATCCCCCGAATCGAGGTCGTCGATGAAAGAAATCCGAGAATTCTTCCGACGGTTCCTGGCACGGGTTCGGGAGATCCGGCTCGAGGATGTCCTGATCGTAGTGGCGGGGATCCTGGTGGCTGGGCTGTTGCGCTGGTCCCTGCGCGGCCATTTCAGCAACGACACCCGCCTGGATTTTTCCGTCTGGTACCGCGCCATCCAAAAGAACGGGTTTGCGGCCATCAAGAACGGCGTCTCCAACTACACCCCCCTCTACCTCTATCTTCTCTACATCATCTCCAAAGTCCGCCCCAGCACCCAGCTCATCACGGCCATCAAACTGCCGTCGATGCTCTGCGACTTCCTCTGCGCCTGGCTGGTTTTTCGCCTGGTGCGGCTGAAATACCCGCAGGGGCCGGCTGCCCTGTTCTCTTTCTTTGCGATCCTGTTTGCCCCGACCGTGGTCTTGAACGGTTCCTTTTGGGGACAATTTGACATTCTCTGGGTCACCGGCCTGGTGGCCTGCCTTCTTTTCTTGGCCGAGAACAAGGGCTGGCAGGCCTGTCTCGCCTTCGGGGTCGCTGTCTCGATCAAAGTCCAGGCGATCTTCTTCCTGCCGTTCCTGGCGGCGATGCTGCTCAAGCGCAAGATCCCCTGGTGGAGCCTTCTGCTGATCCCGGGGTTCTATCTGGCCTCCATCCTTCCGGTCTGGATCGGCGGAAGGCCGCTGCTGGATCTGCTCACCATCTACCTTTCCCAATGGAACCTGTATGCCACGCTGACGGCTCAAGCCCCCAACCTGTATAACTGGTTCCCGGAATGGATCTTCAGCACCCTGGCTCCCGCCGGCGTGTACTATGCCCTGGGGATCTGCCTGTTGTATCTTGTGATCGTCTTCAAGAGCCGGAAACCACTGGCCGCCTCCACGCTGGTCCAGCTGGCGCTGGTGTCCGTGCTGCTCGTGCCGTACTTCCTGCCGAAGATGCACGATCGCTACTTCCTTCCCGCGGACGTGCTCTCGATCGTCTACGCGTTTTATTTCCCGGAACTCTTTTACGTGGCCCTATTGACCAACCTGGTTTCTTTCTTCTCCTACCAGTACTTCCTTTTCAATATGGAAAGCTTGCCCTTCAGCGTGCTGGCCATCGTGCTGCTGGGCGTGATTGTGCTGGTCGTGTGGAAGCTGATCTTGACTCTTTACCGAGGCGAGGAGATTGGGGAGGCGGGGACGGCGGAGGCGCCTTTGACCCCGGATGGCATTGAACCTGCCTGCCCGGACAGGGCCTGAAAGGGAAGCCCCAGTACCTCGGCCCCTGCTTTCCCTGACGATAGGGGGGAAAGGCCGCATTGCAATACGGGAAACTCGCCCCATTCCTGCCCTGAGCGCGGGCGCCTCATTTAGCCGCAAGAGCGCGGAGCATCGTGTTACGATCCGGGCGCCCGCGCTCAGCGACCGCGAACCCAACCCCACCCCTCGGCGGCCGCCGAGGGACTGGGTGGCTTCAGACCTCCTTCGCCCGAGCGCCGCGTCCGCTGGATCGAACGAAGGATGGACCGCGACCCTTTCCTTTCTCGGCACCGCCAGACAAAGGATTCGAAGTTCTCAATATTCCCGGACAATGACATGAAGACACTAGATGAACCCGCCCTCGACCGGATTGCGGAGCAGATTGCAGACCAGGCGCTAGACCTCCTCCAGGAGGAACTGGCCATCCAGGATGCCTCTGCGCCGAAGCCGCCTGAGGCCAGCCGGTCGGCGGACACGCCGCAGGACGCGACGAGCCCAGGCCGCCTGGCCCGTCTGATCGATCACACTCTGCTCAAGCCGGAGGCCACGGACGATCAAATCGCCCAGCTATGTTCTGAAGCGCGCCAGTATCACTTCGCCTCGGTCTGTGTGAATACCATCCACGTCAAGCGGTGTGCCGAACTGCTCCAGGGAAGCGGGATCCCCGTCTGCGCGACGATCAGCTTTCCCCTCGGCGCCATGGCTACCGAGGTCAAGGTGCTCGAGGCCCGGCAAGCCCTTCGCGACGGCGCCGCGGAAGTGGACATGGTCATCAACGTCGGCGCCCTCAAGTCGCATGACCACGACCGGGTTCAGCGCGATATCGCTTCCGTTGCCCGAGTCTGTCACGCCCGAAAGGCCCTGCTGAAAGTGATCATCGAGGCGGCGCTCCTGACGGAGGACGAGAAAGTGGCTGCCTGCCAGCTGGCCAAAGCGGCGGGAGCCGATTTCGTCAAAACCTCCACCGGATTTGGCCCCGGCGGCGCGACCCCCGAGGATGTGGCCCTCATGCGCAGGGTGGTCGGCCCATCGATGGGGGTTAAGGCCGCCGGCGGGATCCACACCTACGCCGAGGTCCAGAAGATGATTGCCGCGGGGGCCACCCGCATCGGGGCGAGCGCCAGCGTCAAGATCATTCAGGAAGCCGAGAAAGCCTGATCTCCGAGGAGAGCGCCTCGCCCTGGATCGGTGCACCCAACGGATCGCCCCTCAAGCGGTGGACTTCCCAGGCTCGCAGGCTCAGGGATTCCCGGCCCAAGCCCATGCTGCGTCCCGACACAAAATGATCCCCTCTGATGGGGATCAAGCGTCATCGCCTGAAGGTCACGGCCCGAGAAGGGATGCCGGTTCACCTGACGGGAGAAAAAGGCCATGGTTCGTGCGTTTCACAAGCCCAACTCCACCTTCGTAGACGCGATTGCCATCTGCATCATCCTGATTGCGGGGATCAAGTTCACCTACGGCCTGGAGAACGCCGTGGACATCGGCCTCTACGATGAGAGCAACTACTTGTACAACGGAGTGCATCTCCTAAGCGCTGGGCTTCCTCACGCGGCGTACGCCCCCCTCTATGCGATATGGTACTTCCTCATTTCGTTGCTCCAGCCGGATAGGATCGGGCTGTACTACCTCAACTACAAACTGATGACGATCCTCCCGCCAATCCTACTGTACATTCTGCTACGCAGATGCAAGGTGTCCCTTCCTCTGAGCCTGGCCGTCTCGTTGTTCTTGCTCGTTTCGCGAATTGATATCGGCACTTGGCCGAAAGTATCGCATTTCGCGTTACTCATTTGCCTCGCCACCCTGATACTCGTCAGCCGCGTGAAGTCCTTTCTGTGGACCAGCGCCCTCGCTTCGGTTGGCGCGCTCCTAGTCGCGTATGTTCACCCGGAGTACTTTCTTGCCTATCTTGTGTCTTTGGTCCTGGTCGCTGCTGCCCTGGTCAAGGAATTCCGGAGACTGACAAGGCGTGACGCCGCCGCTCTCCTGGCATACGGGTTGGTATCCGTCTCGCTTCTTGGCATTCTTGGATTGCCTGTCTCTGCCGACAGAAGTTTCCTTGCCTTTGGGCAGCATTTTTCCCTGAACTGGGTGACCTGGACCGGCAGCTCCATAAATCCTTGGGATGACTGGGAACAGATCGTGTCGAGCAATTTTGGAGGCGCGCAGACCCTATCGCAAGCTTTTTTCACGAATCCATCCCTTGTCGCCAAGCACATGGGTGACAACGTGCGAGGGCTTGTTACCAGACCTTGGACCCTTGTCCTGCCAACTCTTCTTACCCCAGACAGAACATCAAAAGCCATGGAAGCCATATTTATCCTTGGCCTGCCCATTGCCTATTTCGGCAACATCCGCAGAAATTCCGTTGCCTTCCAGAGGTTCTTGCCAGTGCTCGGCATCTTCCTCTTACCAGGACTTGTATCCGCCGTAGTGATTTATCCCGAGGACGAAATCCTCTTGATGATTTGCGTGCTTATGGGAGTCCTCGGGGCTGTCCTGCTGGGGAGTCACGCCGTTGACCCGTTGGAGATGACTCCCAAGGGAGTGCTTCTGCTTGGCGCATTGGCTATTGCCTTGACACCCTACGCGTATGGCCAGGTGCATGCGAGCCGGCCGATTCTGAGCACGATCCGCTTCCTCCAGTCCTTGAGTATCAAAACTCGCGTGAATCTACTCGAGGAGGATGGCGGGTACAACATATACCTGAGCAACAACTACCATTGGGTTGCGGGATACAACAAGGCAGAAGGCTTTGACCAATTCCTATCCGATAACCACATCAACATGATTGTCGTCAGCAGCGACTTGTCTGGAGACACTCGATACCAAGACGATCCCGAATGGGAGGCTTTCCTTGCAGATTACCCGAGTCTTGGGTACGTGGAAATGGGCATCCCAAACAGTAAGAGCAAGTTGATTGCGCGTCGAGATCTTCTCAGCCCGTAGGGTGATAGGTCTTCCTCGCCAGGGGCACTCCTCAGGATGAGGAAAGAACCCGGCTTGATCCTTGTCCAATCCCCATCCGATTGAAGTGGAGAGGAATACAGGGGTGGTGGAACTCCAGTGACTTCCCGGAAACGCGGAGAACCTTGCCTCGGATCTGCCTTGAAAGACTTCCGAGCGAAGGGCAAGTGCGGTCTCGGAGTGGCGGCTTCATCCATTTGGCGGATGGGAAGATACCCGATCGCTGGATGGCAGGGGAAGCGCGGCCTGCCTATGACAGAATCACGCGCGCTTTCTGGCTAGAGCTCAATGGGCAGAGCACGGGACTGTGGATCCAACTCCGAGGGATCGGCTCCAGAACCCGGGGCCTAGTGCTTGGCGGCTGCCGCCCGGCGGACCAATTCCACGTAATCCGCCTTCAGGCTCGCCGCGCCGACCAGCGCCCCGTCGATGTCAGGCATCCTCATGAACTCGGCGATGTTCTCCACGCTCACGCTGCCCCCGTACTGCACGTGGACGGCCTGAGCCGGCACCTGTCCGAACACCTCGGCAATCGTCCCGCGGATGGAAGTCAGGATCACCTGGTTGGCGTCCTCCGGCGTGGCCGCCTGGCCTGTGCCGATCGCCCAGATCGGTTCGTAGGCAATCACGCAGTCTGCAACCTGGTCCGCGCTGAGCCCCGCCAGCGCCGAGCGAACCTGCCCGCTGATGAAAGCCCGGGTCTCCCCGCGCTGCCTCTGGTCCAGCCTCTCGCCAACGCACAGGATCGGGATGAGGTCATGGGCGAACGCCGCGTGCAGCTTCTTGTTGATGGCCGCATCGGACTCGAACGTGCTGCCGGTCGCCCGCCGCTCCGAGTGGCCAACGATGACATAGCGGCATAGGCTGGCAATCATCGCCGGCGCAATCTCGCCCGTGAAGGCCCCCTTTTCCTCGTAGTGCAGGTTCTGCGCCCCCACCTGGATCCGGCTGCGCGTGAGGGCCTCCGCCACCGCGCTCAGAGCGGTGAACGGAGGGCAGAGGACGCGGTCCACCCCCTCGATCTCGCCCAGGGGGTGACGGATGCGGTGGACAAACTCGAGGGCCTCCTCGGGACGGCCCAGGTTCATCTTCCAGTTCGCAGCCAGGATGGGTTGGCGCATGGGATAGGCCTCAAAGGGACCATGGGCGCAGTCAAAGGACCCACGGATGGCTGGAGTATAGCATCGGCGGGCGGCGGGAGTTCCACCCTCGCGAGCGCCGCTGGCCAAGGGGGCCTATACTCGCGCGCCGAGGTAACCCATGGGCCCCAGCCTTCGCCATCGCCTGCTCTGGCTGACCCTCACGCTGGCCGCCGCCGGGCTGGCGTGCGTGGCGAGCGCGCACCAGACGCCCACCGCCACACCGCGACCCCAATCCTCATTTGCGGACTACAACCCGGACAATCCTTTCGTGCACCAAGTCGGGAACACCCTGGTGGGCCCGAACGGATCGCCGCTCAAGCTGCGTGGGGTGAATCTCGGCGGCTGGCTCCTGTGGGAGGGCTGGGAGTACGGCCCCGGGGGACTGCTCGTCTCCGAGTCGGACATCTTGGACCGCCTGACACAGCTGGTCGGCGCCCAGGAGACCCAGGCCTTTCAGCAGCAGGTGTTCGACAACTACATCACCGAAGCGGACATCCGCGAGATCGCCGCCCTGGGCTTCAACTCCGTTCGCATCCCGATCAACGCTAAGCTGCTCCAGGAGGAAAACCCGCCTTACGCCTACGAACCCTCCGGCTGGGAGATTCTCGACCAGGTGCTCGCCTGGTGCGACGAATATCATGTCTATGCCGTCCTCGATCTGCATGCGGTTCCCGGCGGCCAGTCGCGCCTCACCCCATCGGATCCGTCCGCGCCCGCCCAACTGATCTGGCGCTCACCGCAGAACCAAGATCTGACGGTCGCCCTGTGGAAGGCCATCGCCACTCGCTACCGGGACCGCCGCATTGTGGCCGGCTACGACCTCATCAACGAGCCGCTGCCCCCCAACGGCCAGGATCTGGTGTCGCTCGAGGAGCGCATCGTCGCCGCCATCCGCGAGGTCGACCCGAATCACCTGGTCATTGTCGAGGGCGGCAAGTTCTCCTCCGATTTCAGCATGTTCTCCGGTCCTATCTCGGGGAACGAAGCCTACGGTTTTCACATCTACACCTGGTTCGGCGACAACCGCGCCAAAGTGTTCGCGGGACTGCGTGAGCTGACCGAGCAGCAGAAGATCCCGCTCTGGGCCGGCGAATTCGGGGAGAACAACTACTCGATGATCGGCTCGACCGTGCAGATGTTCGAGGACCCCGCCAACCAGATCAACGGCGGCTGGTCCTTCTGGACCTGGAAAAAAGTGCCCGGCCGCCATCCCGCTCTGGATGCCATCGATCCTCCCGCCGATTGGACCGCCCTGATGAGCTGGGTTTCAAGCCCCAAGCGCTATCCTCAGCCCTCGCCCGACCAGGCCCGGGCCGGAATGCAGGACTTCATTCAGGCCATTCGCTTTGAGAATACCCACCTGGATCCCCAGATGCTTCAGGCGCTTCAGGCAGGCCTCCCGGGTCACTCGGGCAAGGCGGCGACCGGCGGAGGATAGCCTGAGCCGACGAAAGCGAGACTTCCTGCGGCGCATCCATGAGCGTGGCGGTCCCCGAAGGCCAGGAGACCATGCTGGGCTTGCTTTCCTCGCCGTCAAGACGCAAATTGGAGGCACCCCAGGCGCTTGCGCCTCAAGCCTATATGGATGATTCGCAACCCGGGAACCCGAGCCTCCATCAGTGGCACCTGCCTGGGCACCCCGGGGAGCCAGGCTGCGCACAGGCGGAACCAAACCGCTCGGACCGAGCGGGCGCCTGTTGCTTCCGGTCGTCTCTGGAGGAACTCAGCGGCTGCCGCCCCGACCGAGGTCTGCCAGAGGGCTCGCCATGCGGATGCCCCGCGAGGCGCCTGCCCGAGTCCCGTGAAACGGATGCCCCACGGATGCCTTGGAAAGGACGTCGGAAGTGGAGCGGATCCAAATCACACCGACCCTAGCGTTGAACCCGGGTGAGCTTGTGTTCCGGTTTGTGCGCTCCCCCGGTCCGGGGGGCCAGAACGTCAATAAAGTGGCCACGGCCGTGCAGCTGCGCTTCGACGCGGCCCACACCCCTTCTTTGCCCGACCCGGTTCGCAAGCGCCTCCTGCGGCTGGCTGGCCGGCGTGTTTCCGACGCGGGAGTTCTGATTCTGGAAGCGCGGCGATTCCGCAGCCAGGAACGAAACCGGGTGGATGCCGTCGCCCGCTTGGTCCGGCTGGTGCGCCAGGCCGCCCAGCCTCCCAAGCGGCGCCGAGCTACCCAACCCAGCGCCTCGGCCAAGCGCCAGCGGCTCGAAGAAAAGCGGACGCGAGGAGAGCTAAAGCGCGAGCGCCGATCACGCGCCGGGTCCGAGGAGTGAACAGCCTCCTTCCACATCCTCCGTCCGAGGGCATCTGGGCGATCCCCAGATCTGCAGGAAGGAATGAGCCCCCCGAGCGAGGCCTTGTCCTCGGCAGAGGCGCCCTCAGGGAAAGCCGAAGTTCCATCCCAGAATCAGATCGGACAGGCAGCATGAGCTCGCCGGTACCCCAAGGCTCGCTGGTCCCCTGCCGCTAACACCCCGCTGGCCGCCTCCCGCATCGCCTTCTTTCGCGGCAAGAGACGTCTTGCGCTATTGGCTCTGCAGGGTGAGGAGCAGGGACCCCGAATACGCTGTGCCGTTGGTCTCGAAGCAGGACGGCGCGGTCAGCCCGCTGATCCAGTCCTCGCTCGCTCCCACCTGGATCTGGTAGGTGACCCCCGGCGTCATCTGAAAGTCACCGTAGCCCAAGCCTTTCTCGGGCTCCAGGCCGGTATAGAAGTGATCCTGACCCCCGTCCCAACGGATGCGAACTTCAATCGCCGGGAGAGGGTTCCCGTTGGGCGCAGCAATCTCCGCCTCCAGCAGGGAGGTCTGAGCCGACGGATCGCAGATCGGGCTCTTGGCGAGGAGGGTAAAGAGAACCGGGGGAGTGGAACTCGGAGTGGATTGGGGAAGGAAGGTGGGATACGGGACCACGGTCAGCGGCAGGGGAGGCACCAGGGTCGGGGTGGCAGAAGGCTGGGCACTGGGGGCCGCGGATGGCTGCGCCCCCTGGGGCACGGTCAGGTTCGCGCTGAGGGTGGCCAGACCGCGCACCGAGGGGTCGGCGCCACCGGTGGTGAAAACCTGGCGGGCCAGATCGTCCAGCTGGACCGACCCCGCCGAGGGGAAGAGGGCCAGCCGCGCACGAGCGCGCCCCAGGTTGCCGGTCGCATAGTAGGCCGAGCCGATCAATTCCAGATACTGATCCTGGAAGTCCTGACTCAGACCGGAGGGGGCCACACCATTGAATTGAATCGGGTGGAGAACCCAGGCGTAGCCCAGCCCGAGGGCCAACCCGGCCAGAACACCCAACAGGAGCCAGGGCAGAAGCCGCTTCATGGCGTGGGCAGGGATCCCTGCGGAGCGCGGGCCAAGTCGTCCGCCAGTCCCTCCAGGCGCTGCAGGTCCTGGGGGCTATACCCGGCGGCCTGATCCACCGCGGCGGTTTGTCTTACCAGGCCGACCAGGTCCGGCTGGCCCAGCTGCGAAAGCTCGCTGGCCGCTTTCTGGAGATCATGGTTGCCGAGGTAGGACTCCGCGACCATCAGCACGTAATCATTGCGGAAGTCCGTGCGCAGCACGGCGGGGGAAGCTTCGCTGTACTGGACGGGGCTGACAACCCAGCCGTAGACGAGGCCCGCCGCCGCTCCCAACGCCAGCCCCAGGAGGAAAACCAGCCAGCGCTTCAACCCGTCGCCTCCACCCGCGGCGGACCGCCGCGGCCGGCGAGCATGGGAACCAGATCCCCAGGCGGGAAGGAGGTCTCCAAAACGAACTGAGGCGGGGAATCCGCCTCGTCCGCATGTTATAATCTTCCAGTGCCGAAGGAGGGACTCGAACCCTCATTCCCGGAGGAACACGATTTTGAGTCGTGCGCGTCTGCCTGTTCCGCCACTTCGGCACGCGCCCAGAGTATAAGAGAAGCCCCAGCGGCGGTCAAGGACAACTCATGCGTTTGGGTATTATCGGCCTCCCCCAAGCCGGCAAGACCACGGTGTTCAACGCCCTCACCCGGGGGCATGCGCCTACCGGCACGATGACGGGCGGGGGACGCTTCGAAGTCCACACGGCGGTGGTGCCCGTGCCCGACCCGCGCGTCGATCGCCTTTCAGAGATGTTTCACCCCCGCAAGACCATCTTCGCCCAGGTGACCTATTCGGATATTGCCGGGCTGGAGGCGGAGGCGGGGAAAAAAGAGGAACTCGGCGGTCCTCTGCTCGCCGAGTTGCGCCAGGTGGACGGGCTCCTGCTGGCCATTCGCTTTTTTGAAAGCGCCTCCCTGCCTCACCCTCTGGGGAGCATCGACCCGGCGCGCGATTTCTCCGCCATGCAGGCCGAACTGGTTCTCAACGACCAGATCACCGTCGAGCGGCGCCTGGGCCGCCTGCAGGAGGAACTGCGCAAAGGCGGCACGAAAGACCGGGCCCAGGCCCAGCGGGAGATCGACCTCTTCGGCCGCCTGGACGGCGCCTTGCAGAAGGAACAACCTCTGCGCACTCAGGACTTCTCTCCGGAAGAGGCACGCCTCCTCGCCGGTTACGGCCTCTTGAGCCAGAAGCCGATGCTGGTGGTGTGGAATCTCGGCGAGGGGCAGAAGCCCCTCGAGGGCCTCTCCTGTGGGCCGCGGACCGCACAGGTCTCGCTCCAAGGCAAGATTGAAATGGAAATCGCCCAACTGGCGCCGGAGGAGGCCCAGGTCTTCCTGGCCGAGTACGGCATCGCGGAACCGGGCCTGAACCGGGTGATCCGCTTCTCCTATGATCTGCTCGGGCAGCAGTCGTTCTTCACCGTCGGGGAGGATGAGGTCCGCGCCTGGACAGTGCGCCAGGGCGCCACAGCTCCGGAAGCGGCCGGGGAGGTTCACACTGACATGCAGAAGGGCTTCATCCGGGCGGAAGTCATCAGCTACGACGACCTGGTGGCTCTGGGGGGCATGGCCGAGGCCCGCGGGAAGGGGAAGCTGCGACTGGAGGGCAAGGACTACGTCGTCCAGGACGGCGACGTGATCACGATTCGTTTCAATGTCTGATTGGAACCGCGCAGACTGGGCCTGGGAAGCCTCGTGAGAGGATTGGGGGGCATGAAAACCACAAGGGCCTCTGAGCGAAGCGGACCCAAGAACCTAATCGCTTGCGCCCCGGATCGGGGCGCAACAGATTCCGGCGCAGACGGGAGCCGATGAAAGCGCTGCCGGTGGATGAGGTCCTGGTGGGGGACTGCCGCGAGTTGCTGGGCCGGCTGCCGGAAGGCTGTATCGACCTGGTGTTCGCCGACCCCCCTTACAACCTGCAGCTGCGCAGCGAACTGCGGCGGCCAGACCGGAGCCGAGTCGATGCGGTGGATGATTCTTGGGACCGGTTTGGCAGTTTCGCCGAGTACGATGCCTTCACTCGCGAGTGGCTGAGCGCCTGCCGGCGGGTGCTAAAGCCGACCGGAACCCTGTGGGTCATCGGCACCTACCACAACATCTATCGGGTGGGCTCGATCCTTCAGGACCTGGGCTACTGGATCCTCAACGACATCGTCTGGATCAAGACCAATCCCATGCCCAACTTCCGGGGGGTCCGGTTCACCAACGCCCACGAGACCCTGCTCTGGGCCCAGAAGGAGCGTGGGGCGACCTACACCTTCCATCACCACGCGATGCGCGCCCTGAACGAGGAGTTGCAGATGCGCAGCGACTGGCATCTGCCGGTCTGCACGGGGCGCGAGCGGCTCAGGGTTCGGGGCGAAAAAGCCCATCCCACCCAGAAACCGGAGGCCCTCCTCTACCGGGTAATCCTCGCCAGCTCCAATCCAGGCGATGTCGTCCTGGATCCCTTTTTCGGAACCGGGACAACCGGAGCCGCAGCCAAGCGCCTGCACCGGCACTGGATCGGCCTGGAGCGGGAGGCCGCGTACGCGCAGCTGGCGGCCAAGCGGGTCGAAGCGGCAACCCCTCTGCTGCTGGAGGAAGAGGACCTGGCCATACCTGAGCCGCGTCGTGCGCAGCGCATTCCCTTTGGATCGCTGATCGAGCTGGGTCTCCTGGAGCCCGGCGCCCGGCTCTATCTTGGGCAAGAGGGGAGCGCCCAGGCTCGCGTCCTGGCCGACGGCTCGCTGCGCTGGCAGGACATCCGGGGGTCGATCCACCAGGTGGCGCAGGCAGCCCGCGGCGCGCCCGCCAATGGGTGGGAGGTCTGGTTCTTCGAGGACCCCCAGGACGGCGTTCGCAAACCGATCCAACTCCTGCGCGAAGCCGCGCGCAGCATGCTGTCCGCCCCTCCGCCCCCCGAGCCGGACTGAGGCTCAGCCCCTGCGGGCGGAACCGCAGAGGGCCCATCTTTTCAAGGTGAGGACCTATGTCGCTTGATTATCAACAGAAACGTTGGTCGCTCGCGGATCTTTATCCCTCCGAGCATTCCGCGGAAATACAGGCCGCGCTCTCGGAGCTCGAAGAGCGGGTCTCAAGGTTTGAGACCTTCCGGGACCGTCTGGTGGAGGCGATTCCCCTCGAGGCTTTCCTCGCGATTCTGCGAGAACTCGAGGAGATCGCCCGCCTGGCACATCGCCTGGGCGGGTTTGCCGAGCTGCGCTCCACCGAGGACACGCAGAACCAGGCGATCCTGGCCTTCAAGGCAGGGCTCGACAACCGGATGGTCGAACTCGGCAATCGCACCCTCTTCTTCAGCCTGTGGTGGAAGCAACTCCCCGATTCGGCCGCACAGCCACTGCTGGCTGGCGCGGGGGACGCGGCCTACCACCTGGAGCAACTACGCA
Source organism: Anaerolineales bacterium (assembly GCA_049511715.1). Taxonomy (GTDB): domain Bacteria; phylum Chloroflexota; class Anaerolineae; order Anaerolineales; family RBG-16-64-43; genus JBEKHT01. The sequence continues at coordinate 59,109 of JBEKXU010000002.1, read as the reverse complement.
AGCTCCGGCCGCACACCCTTTCCGAGCCTGAAGAGAAGGTGATCAACCTCAAGGATGTCACCGGAGCGGAGGCGCTGCGGACCCTATATTCGACCCTGACCAACCGCTACGTTTTCCGCCTCGAGGTGGAAGGGCAGGTACGCGAGCTCACCCGCGGGGAACTGATGGTCTTTGCGAGGTCCCCCGACCCGGATTTGCGCGCCGCCGCCTACCAGTGCCAGTACCGCGTCTACGGGGAGGACGGCCCCATCCTGGGGATGATCTACAGCGCCCTGGTCCGCGATTGGCGCAACGAGAACCTGGGGCTGCGCCAGTTCCGCTCACCCCTGGCCGTCCGCAATCTCGCCAACGACCTGCCCGACGCTGTGGTGGAGACACTGCTCGAGGTGTGTCGGCGGAACGCCCCGCTGTTCCAGCGCTTCTTCACGCTCAAGGCGCGCTGGCTAGGGATGCCCCGCCTGCGCCGCTACGACCTCTACGCGCCCGTGGGCGGCGCCGAGAAACGGTACGGCTTTGCCGCGGGCATCCAGGAGGTGCTGGCGAGTTTGGAGCGTTTCGAGCCGCGCGTGGCCAGCCTTGCCGAACGAGTCTTGGCGGCCGACCATCTGGATTCCGAGGTGCGTCCGGGAAAGCGAGGCGGGGCTTTTTGCGCCAGCGTCGAACCGAGGCTGGTCCCATGGGTCCAGGCCAATTATCAGGGGCGCGCCGAGGATGTAGCCACGCTGGCTCACGAGCTGGGGCATGCCATCCACTCGCAGCTCGCCGGCGCCCATTCCATGTTCACGTTCCACCCTTCCCTGCCGTTGGCGGAAACGGCCTCCCTCTTCTCGGAAATGCTCCTGGTGGACCGCCTTTTGGCCCTGGAAAAGGACGAGGGAGTGCGCCGCGATCTGCTGTTCCGCCAGATTGACGATGCCTACGCAACCATCGGGCGCCAAGCCTTCTTCTCGCTTTTCGAGAAGGAAGCCCACGAACTGATCCCCCAGGGGGCCTCGGTGGAAGAGCTGTCCGCGCGCTACTTCCAGAACCTCCAGGATCAGTTTGGAGAATCCCTGGAGGTGGCACCGGAGTTCCGCTGGGAATGGGTCTCGATCCCGCATATCTACGAGGTCCCCTTCTACGTCTATGCCTATGCCTTTGGCCAGCTGCTGGTGTTCTCCCTGTACCGCCGGTACCAAGCGGAGGGCAGATCCTTCGTCCCCCAGTACTTGAAGATCCTCTCCGCCGGCGGTTCGGCCGGTCCCGACGCCATCCTCTCCCAGGCCGGGATCCACATCCAGGAGGAGGCCTTCTGGCAGGGCGGCTTTGACGCTATCGCTGAGCGTATCGCCGAACTGGAGAAACTTCCGATCCCCTCCCGCCCATGACGGGAGTGGCCGGACAGCCCAGCAGGATTCCGAATCAGACCAGACCCTGCGCCCGCTGAAGCCGCCGAAAAGGAGGCCGCGCCTCCCGGAGGGGGCCTTGCCCCAACCCCGGCAACCGTCGGCCCGGCGAGTCGGTGGCTTCTGACGGGGCCAAGAACTCCCGATCGAGCCGGCGCGATTCATCGACCCAAACCGCTCCAGAGCATCCCCGCGGCCCCTACCCTCCCCCTTTCTTTCCAGCGAGGAGAACTTCGGCGGCCCAGTCTGCGCCGCGCGTCACGATCCCGGCCCGAGAGCTATAATCGCCGCGGTCTCTCCAGGCAAGAGTCATCATCCGCCAAGGGTTTTCAGCGACAATGCACCCAGGCAAACTTCAAAGGACCGCCCTCGTCGCGGTCACCGTGATCCTGATGCTGGCCGCAACCGCTCTCCTGGCCGGGGTGACCTTCCACAGCCCCTTCGACCACGACGAGAACGGCTATGTCGCCAGCGGTGTGCTCCTGGTGAGGCAGGGGGCTCTGCCCTACCTCGACTACCCCTACTTCGAGACGCCGTATCTCTCCGTCGTGTATGCGTTGATTACCGAGACCACCGCCTACGTCTTTCTGGCGGCACGCGCCTCCTCGGTGGTCTTCGCCATCCTCCTGGTCGTGGTTATCTTCCTGTGGAGCCAGGAGTGCTTTTCTCGGGAGCTACCCATCCTGCGCGTTGCGGCCTCGCTCGCAGCGGCCTGGATGGTCTTTTCGAACCCTTTCTTCCTGGACGCCACGACCAAGGCGTGGAACTACAACCTGTCCATCCTGCTCGGTCTGGTGAGCGCCGTCCTCATCGCTCCGACCGCGGGTCCCTATCGGAGCAAAGGTCGAGTCTTCCTGAGCGGTCTTTTCCTCGGTCTGGCCACGGGCAGCCGCCTGACCTTTGCCCTGGCCCTCGTGCCCCTGCTTGGATTGTCGCTCTTCCTCGCGAAGGACAAATCGGTCTTGGGCCGTCTGGCACAAGCGGGAATCGCTCTCGCCGGATTCGCGGTCGCGCTTCTTCCCCTGGCCGTTCTGGCCGCCCTGGCGGCTCGCCAGTTTCTATGGGATAACCTCACCTTCCGAAGTCTGGACACCCTGTACCAGTTCCAGAACGGCGGGTGGGCCGTGGTGATGACCCGCCACGTCAAACTCCGTTATCTGGTCACCGCGATTTTTGGCGACCCACGCAATGTATTGCTCTTCCTGGGATTGGCCGGGGCGGCAGTCCTGGTGCTCTGGAACGAGTGGAGATCTAGGCGGCGGATTTCTCGAGGCCTGTGGACCGCGGTCGCCTTCCTGCCGTTCCTTGTCCTGGGGGCTCTGCTGCCGAATCCTCTCTGGTACGAGTACTTCTTCACCTTCATGCCTACCGCTGCCATGGGGCTGGTGGCTGGTCTGGCGGCCCTTTCTTCTTCTCGCTGCATGCGATGGGCGGTGTTTGCCTTTCTGACCGCCGCTTCGATCCTGGGGGTCGTGGGAAGCTTCCCACAGTACCGGCAGGCTAGCGCTCTGCTCCATCCGTCCTCTTGGGTTCCGGTGGTCTATCATGAGCAGGGCCTGGCCATCGCCAAGGCAAAAGCTCCGGGTCCCATTCTCACGCTGACCCCCATCTTCCCGTTGGAGGGAGGCGTTCCCATCTATCCCCAGTTGGTGACGGGCCCGTTTGCCTGGAGGGTTGGTGATTTTGCCTCGCCCTCGACCCGGAGAAAGATTGGGTTGGTTTCGCCGGCCGACTTTGAGGAGGTGATCCGCCAGGATCCCCCCGGTGGGATTCTGGTCGGCGGGGAAACTACCCTCGAGGCTCCCCTCGTTCAATACGCCAAGACCCACTCCTATCGGCCCACCGATTTGGGAGACGGGTTGACCCTGTGGATCCCGCCTTGATCCGCGCGGTGCCGCGCTGGAACTCGTAGGCCCACAATCTGACAAGGATCATTTGCAACAAGAGAAATCAGGGGGGACCTCCCGGCGAGCTTTCCGCAGAGGAGGACACCTGCGGCGGCGCAACATGCCCCCTCGTGGGCGACAAGGCCTGGTTACGCCGCGTCACATCCCTCAGAGTTCCTGCGGACAAGGGCCTTCCCACGAAGAGACAAGGGGCACAGCCCCGTAGGCCTGCGATCCCTGCAGCCAACTTGCATTACCGGCCGCCGCAAAGAGTTCTCCCGCCAGGAATCGGCCTATGAAGAAGGCGCCGCGCCAATCCGATCCGGCGCGGCGCGCTGTTCTTCCGCTCGCGTTCGGAGCTCACTGGATCTGGAACACCATGGTCACGCTGACCTCGACGGAAAGCGTGCCGGAGGAAACGGGAACGGGACTACTCCCGCCGCCGCCCAGGCCCATCGCCTGGGCCATCACCGGGGTGGGAGACACCGTTACCTCACTGATAGAGATCGGCGGCCCTAGCTTCACTCCGGCTGCCAAGGCCAGCGTCGCCGCCCGGGCCTGCGCGTCCGCGACCGCCTTGACTCGGGCCTGGGCCATCGCCTGGGTCTGGTCCGCAAGGCTGAAGGTGATCCCCTGGACCGAGTTGGCCCCGGCCCCCAGGGCCGCCCCCAGGATCTGTCCCAGCTTGGACAGGTCACGGATGGTGACCAAGACGGAATTATCGACCACGTACTCCACCTGGCCGGTCGACTCGCCGTTGGAACCTGTGATGTCCTGGGAGTAGACCGTGAAGTTCGAGGTTTGTATGTCCTTATCCTGCACCCCCAGGGCCCGAATCGCATCCTCTATGGCCTTGGACGCGGAGTTGTTGTCGCTGACAGCCTGGGTGACATCCACATTGCGGGTCTCGACCCCCAGGGTCGCGACCGCGATGTCGGGGCTCACGTTGACCTGCCCATTTCCTGTGACAGTGATGATGTCGGTCGCAGGCGTGGGCACGGGGGTGGGGCTGATGGTGGTGGGCGCCGTACCGCTGGCACAACCGGCCAGCAGGCCCAGGACCAGGACGCCCAGCCCAAATAGCAGGGTGGCGCGGCGTCTCATGATTCCCTCCTGTTGGAAGCTGAAATGGTCGGGCACGGGTTGAGGATTTGCGAACAAGCCCATTATCCCATGTCTCCAGGCCTCCCTTAGGAGACGAGCTCCCAGGCCACAGTGTTCCCGGGCTCCTGCCTCGGCGAGCCTTAAGAGAAGGTCGCCAGGCCCATGGTCGTTTCGGAGAAACCTGTTCGGGGAAAATGGCTCCAACTGGGGGCGGCGCCCTCAGCCGCCGATTTCGCTCATGACCCGGTTGCGCGCGAAGACGTTGTGCGCCAAACCGTGGCCCCAGGGCTTTGCCCATACCCCTTCAAAGAGGCGCTGCTCGATCTCCTCCACGGAGGCGCCGGCCCGCAGAGGGGTGAGCAGGTCGACCTCCTTGTCGCGCAGCAGGCACAGGCGCAACCGGCCTTCGGCCGTCAGACGGACGCGGGTGCACTGGCTGCAGAAGGGCTGGGTGACCGAGGAGATGAACCCGAGCGTCCCCTGCGCCCCGGCGAGCCGGTACAGACGGGCCTCTCCATCCAGGATCGGCTGGCCCGGCGCCCCCTCGCGTCCCAGGGGCTCCAGGGGTCCGCAGGCATTCTCAATCGCGCGCATCATTTCCGCCGCCGGCACCACCGCGCCTTGCTGCAACTCGCTGGGCCCGGCGAAAGGCATCATCTCAATGAAGCGGACCTGCCAGGGATGTTCCAAGGTCAGAGCGGCGAGGGAGGGCAGGTCCTGCTCATTGAATCCGCGAACCACCACGGCATTGATCTTGACAGGCAGCAGGCCCGCGCGTTCCGCGGCAGCGATTCCCACCCACACTTTGTCCAAGCGCCCGCGGCGTGTGATGCGGTGGAAGGCCTCCGGATCCAGGGTGTCCAGGCTGACATTCACCCGCTCGAGGCCCGCGCTGGCGAGCGGCTCCGCCAACTCCTCGAGCAGGAGGCCGTTGGTGGTCATCGAGATCGATTCGATGCCCGGAGTCTGGTGCAGGCCGGCCACGATATCCACCAGCCCAGGGCGCACGGTGGGCTCGCCCCCCGTGAGTCGAATCTTGTCAAACCCCAGGGCGGCGAAAACCCGGCCCAGAACCAAGACCTCCTGGTCGGTCATCAGTTCGGACCGAGGGCGGAAGTGCATTTTTTCCGGCATGCAATACACGCAGCGCATGTTGCAGCGGTCCGTCAGACTGATGCGCAGATAGTGGATGTCCCTTCCAAACCGATCGGTGACCATATCCTCGACATTCTACCAGTCCAACAAAGGATTTGTCAAAGACAGACCTTTTTTATCCAATAGTCATGGTCTCGCCAAGCTGAGAGACAGATGACGAGGGCGCCGCCCTTCCACCGGAAACAAACCCAAGGCACCTGCCCTGGATCAGGCCTGCCCCATCTCGGCCTCCGAATTGTGGAAGGAGTTCAGCTCAGGGTAAACTACAGAGAGTCGAACCTTTGGGTGGTTCCGGACATTCCGGCGGCAACGGGGCCTCTGGGTGCCCGGGCAAGGAGGGCGTCATGTTAGTGCGCGAACGCATGAGCAAGCCGGTCATCACCATCCCGCCCCAAACGACGGTCCCGGAGGCGCTCAACCTCATGAAGCAGGAGCACATCCGCCGTCTGCCGGTGGTCGAGCACGGGAAGCTAGTCGGCTACGTCACCGACAAGCACCTGCTCTCGGCCTCCCCTTCTCCCGCCACGAGCTTGAGTGTCTGGGAAATCACCTACCTGTTGAGCAAGCTGGCGGTAGACCGAATCATGTCGCGCCAGGTGATCACGACTTCCGAGGACACACCCCTGGAGGAAGCGGCCCGGATCATGGTCGATAACAAGATCGGCGGGCTCCCGGTCCTGCGCGGGGAACAGCTGGTGGGGATTATCACCGAGTCGGATCTCATGAAGACTTTCCTCGAGTTCATGGGCGCGCGCGAACGAGGGATCCGCCTGACCTTGCTGGTCAAAGAGGAGAAGGGGGGTCTGGCCCAGCTGGCCCGGACCATCGCCGGGCTGGGCGGCAACATTGTGGCGATGGGGCTGTTCATGGGAGAGGATCCCGGCAGCCGGGTCGCAACGGTCAAGGTGGCCGAGGTCAACCGCGAGGCACTGCTGGCGGCCGTGCGCCCGCTGGCCCTCAAGGTGATCGACGTCCGCGACAGCTAGCCCAAGGGCGGCCGCGAACCGGCCCGAGAGGCCAGGCCTCTCAACTTCGGACCCGGGCCTTGCGGGCATGGGGGGAGACCTTGCCGCGCTCCAGCCGCTCTTGCAGTCCCTGCTCTTCCAGGACCCCCCGCAGTTCGTAGATCTGATCCCGCAGCAGGGCGGCCTTCTCGAATTCCAGGTCCTGAGCCGCCGTCTTCATTTCCTTCTCCAGCTCGCGAATCACCCGTTCCATCTCCGCCCGGGGCAGGCCGGCGGCTGCCGGGGCGGGCTTCTCCGCCTCGCGCTCGCCCCTCAGGCGCTCGGTCAGATCGTGCACCTCTTTGACGATGGAGACGGGTTCAATCCCGTGCTGCTGGTTGTAGGCCAGCTGCTTGGCCCGCCGGCGGTTGGTTTCATCGATTGCCCGCTGCATCGACTCGGTCACCTGGTCGGCGTACATGATAACCTGGCCGTGCACGTGGCGCGCCGCACGGCCGATGGTCTGGATCAAGGCCGTGTCCGAGCGCAGGAAGCCCTCTTTGTCCGCGTCGAGAATCGCAACCAGCGAGACCTCCGGCAGGTCCAGGCCCTCCCGCAGCAGATTGATCCCCACGACCACGTCGTATTCCCCCAGGCGCAGGTCCCGCAGGATCTCCACCCGTTCCAGGGTCTCGACCTCCGAATGCAGGTAGTGGACCTTGACCCCAGCCTCATGGAGAAAGTCGGCCAGGTCCTCGGCCATGCGCTTGGTGAGGGTCGTGACCAGGACCCGCTCGGCCCGGGCCACGCGGGAGCGGATCTCGGACATCAGGTTGTCCACCTGGCCCTCGATCGGCCGCACCTCCACCTGCGGATCCAGGATCCCGGTGGGCCGGATCACCTGCTCCACCACGCGGTGCGCCCGTTCCAGCTCATACGGCCCCGGCGTGGCCGAGGTGTAGATCACCGGCCCCGTTCGGCTCTCGAACTCCTCAAAGGAGAGCGGCCGATTGTCCAGCGCCGAGGGCAGGCGGAAGCCGTAGTCCGCCAGGACCTGCTTGCGCGAGCGGTCCCCGCCCCACATCCCGCGGATCTGAGGGATGGTCATGTGGCTTTCGTCCAGCACCAGCAGATAATCGGCGGGGAAGTAGTCGACCAGCGTCCAGGGAGGCGACCCGGCGGCCCGGCGGTCGAGGTGGCGGGAGTAGTTCTCAATCCCGGCACAGTAGCCGATCTCGCGGATCATCTCCAGGTCGTAGCGAGTACGCTGCTCCAGGCGCTCGGCCTCCAGGACCTTCCCCTGCCCGCGAAAATAGGCCAGGCGCTCCTCCAGCTCGGCCTGAATGTCGACGATCGCATCGCGCAGCTTCTCCTCTTCGGTGATGAAGTGCCGGGCGGGATAGATTTCCAGATGATCCAGATCGGCCAGCAGCTCCCCCGTCACCGGCTGCAACTCGGTCAGGCGTTCGATCTCGTCCCCGAAGAAGGAAATGCGCAGGGCCGTCTCCCCGTAGGCCGGCATGACCTCCAGGGTATCGCCTCGCACCCGGAACGTCCCGCGCCGCAACTCCGTGTCGTTGCGCTCATAGTGCCCCTCGACCAGCTGGCGCAGCAGGCCCTGGCGGCGGTAGGCCTTACCCTTCTCCAGGGTGATCACCACTTTGCCGTACGCCTCCGGCGACCCGAGGCCGTAGATGCAGGAGACCGAGGCGACAATGAGCACGTCCCGCCGGGAAAGCAGGGCCGTGGTGGCGGACAGCCGCAGGCGCTCAATCTCCTCGTTGATATCCGTTTCCTTTTCAATATACAGATCGTGGCGAGGCACATAAGCTTCCGGCTGGTAGTAGTCGTAATAGGAGACAAAGTACTCCACCGCGTTCTCGGGGAAGAAGTCGCGGAACTCGGCGTAGTCCTGAGCGGCCAGCGTCTTGTTGTGGACGATCACCAGGGTGGGCCGCTGGACCGCGGCGACCACATTGGCGATGGTGAAGGTCTTTCCCGTTCCGGTCGCCCCCCGAAGCACAAGGTGCTTCTCTCCCGCGCGCAGGCCCTCCACGAGCTCGGCAATGGCCTCCGGCTGGTCTCCGGTCGGTTGATACGGCGAGTGCAGCTTGAACTCCATCGGCAACCTCGGAATCCACGACCGCCCGGCCCTCAGGACTTCGGCAGCGGGGGAAAGCTCCCCTGGGGCGCATACCAGTCCTGCGGGTTGATCTCTGGAGTGTCCACACCCGTCCGCACCACCACCGGCAGGAGCGAATGATCCTGGCAACCGTATACCAGACCGCACAAGACGGCCTGGCTGAATCCCGCCGACAGACCAATCGGGGAGCCGGCCGGAGCGGAAGGGGCCACATAAGCAACGATGTTGTAGGTCCCCGAGGGAACGTTGGGGATCTTGTAGATGGACGATCCGGCGGCCGTGTCCACGAAAAAGTAAGCGGATGAGGTCGTGCTAAACGCGATGACCCTTTCCGCCGGTATGGCCTCCGAGGGATACGAAAGATATCCCGAGATGCTCCCTAAGCCGATCGCGAGAGGGGTGGCCGTGAGGACAGGCTGGGAGGTCGAGACCGCAGACGCTTCAGCCTGGGTGCCCAGCCCCAGCGCACTCACCGTGGCCTGGACCGCCGTCGCCAGGGCGGCCGTGGGCAGGGTGGGCGCGGGCCGAGAGAGACAGCCCGCCGCCGCGCCCACGAGGGAGCAGAAGACCAGCAGGAATTTGCCCTGTCTCATTCCGATCTCCCCTCCCTAGTTCGGGTGGAACCCCGAAAGCCTTCAACCTGACATTCTATCAGCAGGGCTGCCCCTGTTCCCGGTCGGAGACCGCCCGGACCCGCATGCTATACTGGGCTTTCCCCGGGAAAGCTGCGCTGCCCTTGGACCAATTCCCGAGCCAAGGATGCCCGGACCGCCATGCTTGCTGTTCGCTACCGCCGCATTTTATTCTTCTTTGCCTCAGCGATTGCCTCCCTGATCTTCTGGGAAGCGATCCTCCCCCGCCTGGGTCTGCGCCGTCAGGCAGAGCGGACCCGGCCGGCTCGCCTGCGGCGCGTGGCCGGCAACTTCCGCAGGCTGGCCATCCGCATGGGCGGGGTGCTGATCAAGGTTGGTCAATTCTTCTCCTCCCGCCTGGACGTCTTCCCGGAAGAGATCACTTCCGAGCTCTCCGGACTGCAGGATGAGGTCCCCGCGGAAGATTTTTCCGAAATCCGCCGCGAGCTGGAGGCCGAGCTCGGGCCCCTGTCGGAACGATTTGCCAGCTTCGATCCGCAACCGCTCGCGGCCGCCTCCTTGGGGCAAGTCCATCGTGCCCGGCTGCTGCCGTCGTCCCCCGCCACGGCGCCCGGCGAGGGCGCTTCAGCGCAGAAGAGCGGACGGCCCGATCCTCCCACCCAGGTCGTTGTGAAGATCCAGCGGCCTCAGATCGAGCGCATTATTGCCGTCGACCTGGCAGCCCTGCGCACGATCGGCGGCTGGCTTCATCGCTATGGGCCCATTCGCCGGCGGGTGAACATCCCCGTGCTCCTGCAGGAATTCACCCGGATCCTCTATGAGGAGCTGGACTACCTCGCCGAGGGAAGAAACGCCGAACTCTTCGCGGAAAACTTCCAGGGTGACTCCCAGGTGCGGGTTCCCCAGGTGGTATGGAGCCACACGACGCGGCGCGTACTCACCCTGGAGGACGTCTATGCGATCAAGATTACGGACTACGCCTCCATCGAGGCGGCCGGGATCAGCCGAGCCGAGGTTGCGGATCGGCTGTTCCATACCTACCTGAAGCAGGTTTTTGAGGATGGATTCTTCCATGCCGACCCCCATCCCGGGAATCTGTTCGTCTCGCCGCTCCCACCCAAAGGCGGCGGGGACTCGTCCTCCAACCCCTGGCAACTGACCTTCGTCGATTTCGGAATGGCGGGGCACATGCCCAAAAGCATGCTCGCCGCGGCGCGCGAGCTGGCCATCTCAGTCGGCACGCGCGACAGCCATCGGATGGTCCAGGCCTACCAGAAACTGGGCCTCCTGCTCCCCGGCGCGGACTTGGCCCTGCTGGAGCGAGCCGAGAACCGCTTCCTGGAGCACTTCTGGGGCAAGAGCATGGCGGAGCTGACCAACATCAGCCACGCGGAAATGCACGAACTGGCGATCGAATTCCGCGAGCTGATCTACGACATGCCTTTCCAGATCCCTCAGGACCTGATCCTGCTCGTCCGGACGGTCTCCATTCTCTCCGGAATGTGCACCGGGCTGAACCCCGCCTTCAATGTATGGCAGGGGATTGAGCCCTTCGCCCAGAAGCTGCTGGCCGAAGAATCCGGCACGCGCTGGGGGCAGCTGCTGGAGGAGGGCGAGCGCTGGGGACGGATCCTGATCGGCCTGCCTGCGCGCCTCGATGGGCTCTTGACCCAGATCGAGCGCGGCGAACTGGAGGTGGGCACGCCGGATGTTTCCCGGGCAATGGCCCGGGTCGAGGCGACCATGCGCAGGATGGTCGGCGGGATCGTGTTCGCCGGGCTCCTCGTCACGGCCTCGCAGCTGTATCTCTCCGGGCGCATGATCCCTTCCCTGGTCCTTTTCGGGGCTTCCGCAATCGCCCTGCTGTGGGTTATTTTCTCCCGCTAACCCCTGAGGCCCCGGCGACTCGAGCCGCCCCGGCTCGACGGAACCGGGACGGGGAGGTCTCGCGATGTTGCTGATCCTGGCTGCCTGGGCTGTGCTCGGCCTGGTCTTTTCAGGCATCGGCCTGGGCGTGCGCCGGGCATTCGCCCTGCCGACCCCGGATGTGGAAGCTTGGCTGGCCAGCTTCTGGATCGGCTGGGCGGCCCTGATCGCCGCCCTCCAAATCGTCAACTTCTTTGCCCCCGTGGGTCTGCCGGTCGGGCTGGCTTTCATCGCCTTGGGGGTCATTGGCCTTGGGCTCGAAGCCCGGGGGCTGCTGGCCCGGCTGGGCCGGACACTGCGCAGGCACTGGGTTTTCGTTCTGGCCTGGATCGCTGTGGGAGCGTTCCTGGCCATCGAGGCCATGGGCCCCATCGGCCTGGGGGACACGGCCCGTTATCATCTGTCAGCGACCGCCTGGGACAAGGCCTACGCCGTGGTCCCCGGCCTGGGGAATCTGGATGCGCCCCTGGCCTACAACAACGCCTATTTCCTGTATACCGCGCTGCTGGATCAGGGGCCATTCCAGAACAATGCCGCTCAGCTTGCCAACGGCCTCCTGCTCCTGCTCGCCGCCGGGCAGGGCCTGGTCGGCCTAGCGCACGTCCTCCGCAGGCAGCGCCCCGTCCTGCCTCACCATCTGTTTGATGCCTTGCTCCTCGCCCCGATCCTGATGCACGCCACCAGCGACACCTTTGCCAGCCTCTCTCCGGACTCGGGGCTTTTCTCGCTGGGCATCATCCTATCGAGTTTGGTCCTGCGCGCGCTCACCGAAAGCGAGGACTTCGGCCGCAGGCCCTACACCCTGTTCTCCATCTGGCTGATCGCGGCGGCGGGGACCGCGGTCAAGCTGAGCTTCCTGGCGCCGGGGGCCGTGGCCTGCCTAATCTCGCTCGCGGTCTGGGCACGGTCCGCGCCCGGAGGCGCCCTTCGGCCCGCCGCGAGAGCCCTGGTCGCGCCGGTCCTGGCGGTGTGCGTGCTCGCCGCCGGGTACGTTGGACGAGCGGTCCTCTTGAGCGGATACCTCGGCTTTCCCAGCACCCTCGCCCCTCTGCCGGTCGCATGGCGGATGTCCGCCCAGAACGTCCTCGCCAACGAGAGCTGGATCTGGACCCGCTCGCGCAATCCGGACCTGCCCTCCTCGCAGGCCTACCTGCCTCACAACTGGTTCCCCCTGTGGCTGAGCAAGCTCTCGCGTTTTGCGGTCTACCCATTGATCGGCTCTGTCCTGCTGGGGATACCCGCCCTTGCGCTGGGGATCGCCCAGCGCCGGCGACGGAAGCCGCCCCTGCTCTGGCTCTTCCCGCTGTTCCCGCTCATCTCTCTCGTCTTCTGGTTCCTGACCGCCCCCTCCTACCGCTTTGCGGGCGCCTTCTTCTGGATTCTGCTGATGGGCATGGCGGTCGTCGTTTCCGACCAGTTCGGCTGGCTCACGGGATTCCATCGGGTCCCCTGGGTGATCCTGGTCTGGGCAGCCTCGCTGGTTTTCCTTATCCCGTTGCGCGCGATTCCGGTCTCGATTTCTCCGGCTCATCTCATTGATCCGCCGGACGGATCCCGCTACCCAACCTACCAGACGCTCGCGACCGAAAGTGGCCTGGAGCTCAAGGTGCCGGTGGGAGGCGGGGATTGCTGGAATCTCCCCATCCCTTGCACTCGGTCCTTCAGCCCAAGAATTGAATTGCTTCGACCCGGGGATCTCGGAGGCGGATTCCGCCTCGGACCGTAGCGGTACGTCCCTCTTCCCTGCTCTCACGCGGATGAGGCTGCCGTGGGGGGCGTGGCTTAGTGCCGCGACAAGCTACGAAGACAAGACGCGCTGGTAGATCGCAAACTGCTGGGTGGCGTATCGCTCCCAGGTGAGGAACTCGGCGAACTTCCGCCCGCCCTGGCCCAGGCGGCGCGCCAAAGCCTGGTCCGAGATGAGCCGCTCCATGGCCTGGGCCAGCGCCTGGACATCCTCGGCCGGGACGAGCAGGCCGGTGGTTCCGTCCTGGACGGCATCCGGGATTCCTCCCGTACGAGTTCCGACCACGGGAAGGCCGTAGGCCCCGGCCTCCAGGAACACCAGCCCAAACCCCTCAAAGTGAAGCCCCTGCTCCCGCGAGCTCAGCACGAAAAGGGAGCTCTCCTGGTAGTGAGGCGCCAAGTCTTCCCAGGAAAGCGATCCCAGGAATTCCACGTTGCGGATTCTCTCTTGCTCAATCAGGGCGACCAGTTCCCGGTGATAGGAATTGCCCACCCCGGGCCCGGCGATCCGGTAGCCGGCCTGAGGGAATCGGCGCTGCAGCAGGCCGAAGGCCTTCAGGCTCAGGTCATATCCCTTGCGCGGCTTGAGAGCCCCGACCGAGAGGATCCTGGGAGGATCGGGCCAGAGGTGGCCCTCGGCCATCTCCCGCGGCACCCACCGGGCGAAATCCGTTCCCTGCAGCACCACTTCCATAGGAACCTCGGCAACGGCGCGGGGGAAGTGAGCCCGCAGACGCTCGGCTGTTCCCTGCGACATCGGGCAGATGGCGGCGGCGTCCCTCAGAACCCCCTCATAGACTCGCCGGAGCAACGGCCACTGCTCCCACAGGATGGCATAGGTCCCGAAGGCGGTCATCACATGGGGGGCCCCTTCGCGGCGCGCAAGCTCCTGGCCGATCCAGCCGGTCGGGAACATTTCCAGCGAGTGAACAAGATCCAGGTGCAGCTTGGGCAGGCGCTTGAGCGCCATCCAGGAGGGCAGCAGGGCGCGCAACATGCGCAGCGGGCCGCGCACCAGGGGGTGAATGCGGGGCAGGACGATGATTTCTGCGCCAGGGAACAGAGCATGCGCCTGAGGAGCCTCGGCGGAAGAAACCAGGAGCACCGACTCGACCCGCTCCTGGAGCGAGGCCACGATGCCTGTACAGGCGCTGGCCCAGCCCCCTCGAGTCCCCAGCATCGGCACGACCAAGCCAACCCGCACGGCAGCCCTCTCTTGAGATGCGCCTCTGGCAAGAGTTCGCAGAGGCACGCGGCATCCGACGGGGGATTCTATCCGAGTCCGCGGGAGAAGAGTTTCAGGCGCCGGAGCCTGTGCGCCTCAAGAAGAGCCGGTCAGGCCGCGCGAGCAGGCGCACTTCCGACATAAGGGAACAAACGAAATCTCAGGGCAGCCTTGCCACCAGCACGCGCCCCAAGGAAAGCAGCGTGGCCGCTTCCCCCAACGCTTTCAGCACGAACCCAGATTAGCTCGAGCCTGGCCCTCACCGGGCTCTTCACTCGCGGCCTAAGAAACAAAAAGGCCGGGCGCAAACCCGGCCTGACGTGCGTGAAGGTGCTTCTTTGAGATCCTGCTATCCCTTCTTCTCCCGCTCCTCGATATGCTGCAAGGCCGCGTCGATGATGCTGCGAGCGGCCAGCAGCGCTTCCTTGCGCGCAGCTCGCCGGTGCGTCGCCAGCTCCGGCGGGAACATGGCCTCGATGCTCCTGCGCATCTCTTCCCCGGCGGCCTTCAGGTGCTCCCGGGCCTCCTCAGGAACGTATCGATCATGGGGTTTTCCGCTCTTGGATGTCTCAGGCATGGCTACCACCTCCTGCGCCGAATGCGCTCTTGCCACTTCGCCGGGGCTCAACTTCCCCCGTCTGAGGACATTATAACCCTCCGGGCCCGAGCTATCCAAAGGCCCTCGGTTTTGTCATCCGGCAGCGGGACCCATCCCCTGGTTTGGGGCCACTCCGCTCTCCCCTTCAAGGGCGGACATAAATTGGATTGGAGAAAATCCAGCCTCGTCTCCTGCCGCGAAAGCGAATCCAGGCCTGCAACCGATACGCGCCCGGTTCCCGGATCGACTGTTCCAACTCTCGCGCTTCGCCCGCAAATACGGGGCCCTGGCCGGCCCGGACGATTTCGACCTTCGCCTTTCTCGGGAGCCATGCTTTTAGTACGGCTGGGCCTCCCCCCAGGGGAAATTCATCGCCCGGGCCAACCTGCCCGCTCTGAGTCTCTGCCCAAAAGCGGAAACCGCGGGTTGACCCGGGGAGGTCATAGGCGACCCAGCCCGCCCCGCGGCCCAGGGCCGCGACAACAGCCCTCCGATCCTGGTCGACGTCTCCGCTCAAAGGCTCCGCGATCAGGAGGTGAGTGTTGATTGTCCGAAACAGGTACTCGTATGGAAAGACCACGACTTTCCAGCGCCCGAAGCCAAAAACCAGCCCGTGGGAATCCGTACCGCCCAGCACCGCAACCCTCTTCCCCTGCGCCAGGAGCTGGTCCCATTTGACCAACGTCTCGGGAAACGGCGCGCGGATTCCCAACGACGGGAAGAACGCATAGAAGATCGTTCGAGGCCAGGATTGCAGGAGCGACTTGAACTCCGTCATGTAGTTCCACAATTCAAAACCGTCCTGCCCTGCCACCTCCCAGCTGACCCAGCTCAGGTCCTCCTGGCCGATGGTAAGCGCCGCGCGCTCAAAGGGATGCGCAAAGAACGCCACCCCTCCCGCTGCCTTCACCCCGTTCACCAGGAGCTGCGGGTCGTGGCCCAGGGTCGCCAGCTCGCGCTGCGCCCCAAACGCGAGAAGGTGGTTCTTCGTGACCTTGCGCTGGCGGTCGTGAATCTCCTCGCCGACCAGGAGGAGCAGGCGGCGCCCGTCCGGGCTGGAGCGGTACCCTTCCAGGCCCTGCACCCAAACGTTGTGATCCGTGACCACAATGAAATCCAGGCCTTGCTCCAACGCGATGCGCGCCAAATCCGCATGATACAATGCGCCGTCGGAATACGGCGTGTGAATGTGAAGATTGCCGACGATCTCGATCATCTCGACCTCGTGTTTCCACGGAGCATAGCACACCTCACCGGCTAGCGGGATCCAGCATGGACAACCAGGAGGTCGCCGAGAAGTTCGACGAACTGGCGGATCTTCTCGCCATCCAGGGCGAAAGCTCCTTTCGGGTGAACGCCTATCGGCGTGCCGCCGAAACGATCCGCGGGTTGGGACGCGATCTGGGGGAGATCACCCAAGCCGGAGAACTCCAGAAGATCCCCGGGGTGGGGCAGGCGATCGCCGAGAAGATCGAACAGCTTCTGGCGACCGGAAAAATGCAAGCCCTGGAACGAGTTCGCAAGGAGGTCCCCCCCGGCCTGCTGGAGCTGCTGCAGGTGCCCGGAGTGGGTCCCAAGCGAGCCGCTCTCCTCTGGAAGGAACTTCGGATCAGCAACCTGAGCAAGCTGGAGAAAGCCGCCCGCGCCGGGAAACTCCGCGACTTGCGAGGCCTCGGCCCTGGGGTGGAGAAAAACATCCTGGCCGGGATCGAGGCGCTGGCCCGCCGCACGGGGCGCATCCCCATTGGCACGGCGTGGCCGCTGGCACAGGAGCTGCTCGAGAGGTTGCGGCAACAGCCCGGCGTGCGCGCGGCCGAACCCGCAGGCAGCCTCAGGCGCCGCAAGGAGACGGTCGGAGACTTGGATCTCCTGGCCGCCAGCCCGGATCCGGAAAAGGTCCTGGCCTTCTTCACTCAGGATCCCCTGGTGACCCATGTCCTTGCCCAAGGCCAGACCAAGGCCTCGGTCGAGCTCAAGGGCGGCATTCGCGCCCAGCTCTGGGTGCACCCGCCCGAGCGCTTTGGCACCGCGCTTCAGTACGCCACCGGATCCAAGGAGCACAATGTCCGGCTGCGCGAACGCGCGCTCGACCTGGGGCTGTCGCTCTCGGAGCATGCCTTGACCCGCAAGAGCGGCAAGGAAATTCTCTGCGCCACGGAAGCCGAAGTCTACGAGCGCCTGAAGTTGCCCTGGATTGCTCCCGAGCTGCGCGAGGATCGAGGCGAGATCGAGGCGGCCCTGGCCGGGAAATTGCCTTCCCTGCTCGAGTTGTCACAGATGACCGCGGACCTGCACGTGCACACCACCTGGAGCGACGGGCACGCGAGCATTCTGGAAATGGCCGAGGCCGCCCGCGACCTGGGCTTGAAGGTCCTGGCTATCACCGACCACTCCCAGAGTTTGGGGGTCGCCAACGGCCTCACCCCGGCGCGGCTGCGCGAGCAGAGGAAGGAAATCCAGAAGGTCCAACGCCAGCTCGGCGACTCGATCCTGCTCCTGCAGGGATCCGAGGTGGAGGTGCGGGCCGACGGGGCCCTGGATTACCCGGATGAGGTCCTGGCCGAGCTGGACCTGGTGATCGCCGCGGTCCACAGCTCGCTGCGTCAACCGCGCGAGCAGATCACGGGAAGGATGCTGCGGGCGATCCGCAACCCGTACGTGCACCTAGTGGCGCACCCCTCGGGCCGGTTGATTCCAGACCGGGAGCCAGCCGACCTGGATATGGAGGCCGTCCTTCACGAGGCTGCCGAGCAGAATGTGACCCTGGAGATCGATGCCAACCCGGCCCGCCTGGACTTGGATGATGCCCACGCGCGCCGAGCGGCGGAGTTGGGGTGCCTGCTCGCGATCAATACCGACGCTCACAGCCCGCCGGAGTTCGCCCTGCGGGAGTACGGCGTCGGGGTCGCCCGGCGCGCCTGGTTGACCCGCCAGGAGGTGGTCACGGCCTGGCCACGCAGGAAGGTTGAGGGCTGGCTCAAGCGGCGCCGGTCCCGAAGCCGGTGACTCACCCCATGTCCTCTCCTGCGACGGATCCGAAAGGACGCGGCCTCCCCGTTCGGCGCCCGCTTCTCCCCTGGTGGCTGTGGCTCATGGGCGTCCTGCTCGGTCTTCTGCTCGGAGCGCTAGGATGGGTGCTGTTTCTCGTCCTCCCGCTTCCCTCCAGCTCGGCCCAGATCGTTCCCCCTCAGATCACCATGTATCCAGCCCCCACGCTGACCCTTGGACCGACCGCGGCTCCTCCGCAGGCCCCCCCGACGGCCGTCCCGCCGACTCCAGAGCCAGGGGTCATCGGGGTGGGCGGATACGTTCAGGTGGTGAGCACAGGGAGCGGCGGCCTTCGGCTGAGAGACAACCCGGGACTGAAGGGTAAGGTCCTTCTTGTGGCGAACGACGACGAAGTGTTCTCGGTTCAGAAGGGCCCGCAGCCGGCAGACGGCTACACCTGGTGGTATTTGCAAGGCCTGTATGATCCCAGCCGCCAGGGCTGGGCCGTGCAGAACTATCTGCAGGCGGTCACACCATAATTCGCAGAGTTGGCGGTTCACCCAGGGAAGCCATCCCCGGCCCTTTCGGTCAAGACCTCCTCCCTCTTGAACCCTCAACCTATGACTTGTTGAGGCTAACTCTGATGCCCGCCGAGGGAAGGCGCGTGGTGGAGACCTCAGGGTAGGCTCCAAGTCAGCCCAAGAGCGACTCGATACCTTCGACCTGGTCCTACCAAGCGCCTCGGGGTGACAAGAAAGCGACCCGGTATCTCCCTAGCTCCACCCCGGCGACCGGTCCCGGAATCCTCCACGGCAGGGATCATCATCCACCACACACGGCCAAGTTACTTGTGCCGGTCCCGAGAGCGACATAGAACAAATACCGAGGTCGGTTGGCAATCCAGGAAGAAAGCCTTCGGCCGTCCTCTGTTACACTCGTGGGGTTCGCGCCACGATCAGGCAACCCGGGCTATTGAGGAAACATGAAACCACCGGTCAGCCAACGGATCAAGCAGCTCTTACCCATTTGCGCTTTGATCCTTGTTAATCTCCTGGTCGGGGTCCTGGTCCTCCGGGATTACGGAGAAAGCTGGGACGAATCCGGCATCTACACCTATGCCCAAGCCTCCCTCGCGTCCTACTCCAACCTCTACGAACACAACGCACTTCCCAAGAACTTGAACGTCACATTCAACGCCGAGAACTACGGCCCCGCCTATGCCATGATCACCACCTTACTGGCGCAACGGCTTACGGCTGTCATCCCAGCCTGGTCCACCATTGACGGCTGGCATTTCGGCGAATTCCTTGCTTTTCAAATCAGCGTCTTGAGCCTCTATTTCCTGTGCCGAAAATGGATGGGGGGCTGGGCCGCCTTCGGAGCGACCCTGCTCTATTCCACCCAGCCGGTACTCTGGGGCCACGCCTTCATCAACCCCAAGGACATCCCCTTCCTCGGCTTCTTCCTCGCCAGCGTGACGGTGGGCATTTACATGGTCGACGCCTTGCCCGCCTCCCTCAACCAAGGCACCCTTTTCGAATCGCCAGGTAATTCGAACCTCCTATGGCGGGACGAATGGAGACGCCTCCCGTCCCTCCTAAGGGCAATCACCGTTTCCGGGGGCGTGATCTTCCTCGATTCTTTGCTCTTCATCGCCGCCGGCGGCCTCCGCCGATTGGCCTCGGACGCGGTGGTCATTTTCTATGAGGCGGATAAGACCAGCCTTTTGGGTTCCATCTTCTCCCAGCTTGCCAGGAATTCATCCCACTTCCCGGTAGGCGACTATGTTTCCAAGGCGCAGATCCTCCTCCTCCGCGCCGAGACTGCCTATGTCCGTGCCGGATTCGGCATCGGCCTTTTGATTTTTCTGGCGATCTCCTCGCGCTATTTGTGGAATTTGCTGAGCCGACGCGTCTTTCCCTTCCTCAAACGCACGGCACCCCTCTTCATCAACCCCGCTGTGCTTGCCGCTGCCATCGTGCTGGGTTTCACCACTTCCATCCGTGTCGCTGGCCCCTATGCCGGCCTGATGGTGCTGGCCTACGCTTTCTACAAATCCTGGAGGAAGGCCATCCTTCTCGTCCTTCCGTACACGGTTATCGCCCTCCTGGCTTGCTATCTCTCCTGGCCATATCTCTGGAGCAATCCGGTCAGCGGCTTTTTTTCCAGCGTTACTTTGATGGCCCATTACCCCTGGACCGGGGAGGTCTTGTTCCAGGGACAGATCCTCCCCCCCAGCAACCTGCCGGGATACTTCCTGCCCTACCTGATGTCGATCCAACTCACGGAAGTCGTGCCCATCCTCTTCCTCATCGGATTGCTGGCTTCCGCACGGTATCTCATCAAGGGCCGCCAGGTGGAACCCTTCGCGATCACGCTCCTGTGGTTTCTCCTCCCTCTGCTGGGCATCATCCTCGACAAAAGCCAGGTCTACGACAACTTCCGGCAGGAACTGTTTCTGATCCCTCCGCTTTTTGTCTGCGCCGGAGTCGCCTTCGAAGTCCTGTTTTCCAAAGTCAAGAAGGAGTTGTTCAGGGTCCTGCTACTGGCGGCGGTGGTCTTCCCAGGCCTTTATGCCGACGTTACCCTTCACCCCTACCAGTATGCCTACTACAACACCTTTGTCGGCGGCGAGGCAGGAGCCTTTCGCAAGTTCGAACTCGATTACTGGGCAACCTCCTATCGCGAGGCGGCCCTGTATGTCAATCAGGTCGCCCCGACCGACGCCACCGTCATCGTCGAATATCCGTCTTGGCTTTTCCAGGCCTACGCCCGGCCGGACCTGAACGTTACGTCACTCGACAACCCTAAGCCGGGTGCCCACTATGATTTCATCGTGCTCAACACCCGTACCAATGGGGATATGGCCATTTGCCCTTCGATCCGCGCGACGAGGACCATCGCGCGGGATGGCGCTATCCTGGCCATCATCAAAGCCCTCCCTCCATCCGTCAAGGGTTGCCCCTAGTCATCCTCCAGACGGCTCGCCCGGACCGGGGGAACCAGAAGAGTCGGTCCGCACCTTCACCTGATCTTGCCCCTCCCACACCAAGAGAAACTCGGGCCGCCGCTGTTTGCCATTTCGAGCCAAGGCATAGTTGCTGATCGCGCGGCCTCAGGAGAGGAGCTAGTAGCCTGGCGTCGGTCGTCTCGACGACCGTTGACAGGTGTCGGTTGGCAATCCAGAGGCTGGATTCTTTGGTCCAACGGGTCCAGGCAGCGATCCACTTCTGCCTAAATGTATTCTTGCGATCCCCTGCCACGGGAGATGCACTCCGGCGATCCCGTCCCCATTTTCCAAAGAAAAGTTGTTCCCGCGTTTCTTAGATGGTCAATGCCTGTCCTGCACTAGCGGACTAAGTCTCTCGTCAGGGCGCTGCCGTCGCTGAAGCAGCAGACCTTCAAGGGCCTCTGGATTGGTTCGCCCGAGCTCGCGGCAGAGGCGACGCGATGCACCTCAAGTTCCGCGATCTCTGTGGTATTTTCTCTTCCTTCCTGAGTCGAGCACGAAAAGGGGAAAACCATTGACATGCCTCGGACTGAGAAGTACCTCGGGACCGAATGGAAAGGGGATTCGCTGATTTCAGAATCCCCCGGCAGGAACGAATCGTCAGCGCTGAGGCCACCAACAACGACACGAGGCGGGAAAGAGCTCTTGGGGAATCGTTAAAGGCGACCTTCACGGGTCCAAGTCTATCCGCTGGAATTCCTGACGAGCAACGACCTCCAGGACCGGTCCGTCCGGGCTTGGCCTGATCCCGCGCCCGAGAGTCAATCAGCGATACCCGCCGCTGCAACTCAAATCACAGATTTCCCATTCCTCCATCCCTTACAGGACCAATCAGCAACTCGCCGACACCGCTGCTCGCGATTGATGCTACCTGGTGCATCTCGTCTCGCCTGGGTGGCGTCATGGCTCAAATCTCGAACATGTTCGATTATTGGTTGACGGCAATAGTTTCCGGGCCGTATAATTCCACTACTGCTTGTTGCACCGCCTCCCTTTATTATTCGCCTCTACAACAAGGCAAGACAGGATGCATGAAGAACCTCTTCCTCTGATCCGCGTCGGCGGTACGCCCACGGAGATGGGCTTGGAGCTGGGGCGCCAGCGCAGCGCCTCGATCAAGCGCATGATCGCCAACGTGCGCCGGTTCCTCGAGTCCACCTACGACCAGGTGCAGCTCACGTGGACGGAGGCCCTGCTTCAGGCGCGGAAGTACGAACCCTTCAGCCAGGAGCATACTCCCCGCTACCTGGAGGAGCTGCGCGCCATGGCCAAGGGCGCGGATGTTGAGATCCAGGAAATCATGGTGCTGAACTGCCTGGAGGCGATCACGGTCGATGCCCTGCACCTCCTGGGCTGCACCACGTTCATGGTCAACCAGGACCACAGCCGGGACAATCATGTCCTAGTGGCCCACAACGAAGATTGGATTCCCGAGGATGAGGACGAGGTTTTCCTGGTCCAGGCTCAGCCGGACGGCGAGCCGGCCTTCCTGGCCATGACCTATGGGGCGCTCCTGCCCAATATCGGATTCAATTCAGACGGCATCGCCCAATGCTGCGACTCGGTGTATCCCAGCGACGTGCGCGTGGGTGTCCCTCGCATCTTTGTTTCCCGAGGAGTGCTGGCTTCGCGGACCATTTCGGACGCCATCTACGCGGCGCTCACCCCACAGCGCGCGGCCGGATACAACCACTTCCTGGTGCACTCCAGCGGGGAGGCCTACAACGTGGAGGTGTCTGCTCGGCACCACGCCATCGCTTATGCCGGAAACGGGAACCTGGTCCACACGAATCATTACTTAAGCCGGCACATGGCCCGTCTGGAGAGCAGCTCCGACCTCCTGATCGGCTCCCGCGTTCGCTACTTCCGCGCGCAGCGCCTTTTGCGCCACGCCCCCCGCCACGACATCCCTTCCCTGCAGGAGATCCTGCGCGACCACGTCAATTATCCGAACTCCATCTGCTCCCACGAGGCCATCGACGACAACCCGCTGGACCGGCAGAAGACCATCTGCTCGATCATCATGGACCTAACCGAAAAGCAAATGCACATCGCGTGGGGAAATCCCTGCCAGAACGAATATCACACCTACGGCCTCGAGACCTAGATCTCCCCGGCCTGCCCCCTCCCATGCCCCCGCTTGACCCCCGCTGGGATCAGCTCAACCGTAAGATCACGGCCTGCCGCAAGTGCCCGCGGCTCGTTCGCTGGCGGGAACACGTCGCCCGCACCAAGCGCCTCGCTTTTCGAGATTGGACCTACTGGGGAAAACCGGTCCCGGGGTTTGGCGACCGACAGGCGCGGATCCTCGTGGTAGGCCTGGCGCCCGGCGCCCACGGCTCGAACCGGACCGGGCGCATGTTCACCGGCGACGCTTCCGGGGAATTTCTCTTCTCCGCCCTGCACCGCGCCGGGCTGGCCAGCCAGCCGACCTCAGAGGAGCGCAGTGATGGCCTTTGCCTGTTTGGGGTCTTCATCTCCGCCCTATGCCGCTGCGCCCCACCGGAGAACAAACCCACCTCAGAGGAAATCAGCAACTGCCTGCCGTATCTGCAGCGAGAGATGGACTGGCTACCGCGTCTGCAGGTGATCGTGGCCCTGGGGCGGATGGCCTTTGACCAGACTTTGCGCCTCTACCGGGACCGCGGTTTTGAAATCGGCCAGTTCGCCTTCGCCCATGGTGCCCGCTATCCCTTGGGAGAGGGACTGCCCTGGCTGATTGCTTCCTATCACCCCAGCCGTCAAAACACGCAGACGCGTCGCCTGACCCAACCGATGTTCGACCGCATCTGGGCCGAGGCCAAGGCGCTGCTCTCGCAGTAGCGGCCGATGCCTGAGTCCCCCATCCTGTCTCAGGGCTGGACGAGCAGCTCGCCAAGGTTCTCCCGGATCCAGGCCGCCAGGGGATCGGGGTCTGCAGAGCCTGGAAGGAAAAGATGAAGGGACTCTAGGGGCATCAGAGCCTCTTCCAAAGGCACAGGGTATCCGCGCTCGCGGGAGAGGCGGCGGACGAAGGATGGACCCTGGGTGACATGGCAGCGCGCCGCAGCCACCTTATGCTCCCAGACGGAACGCACGTCCAGGACCAGGTCGGCCTGGTCCTGGGGGTTGGATAGGCGCGGGCGGGGGTGGGCAGGGAAGGAGGCGCTGAACCCGTACAGCGCGGGTCCACCTGGGATCTGCCTGACTGCAAGCCGCGCGACCTCGTGCGCCAAGCGGTGGGCCGGGTGGCCATACTCCCCGGTCGAACCATGGGTGACCACGGCCTCAACCGCGTGGTCGCTCAAGAGGGCCGCCAGCCTTTCCGCCACCTGCTCCGGGCGGTCGGCGAACGCTAAGAATTCCTCGCCGCTTTTCATTTCTGGATCAAGATAACCAAGAAACGAAAGGGAGCGGGCACCAAGGACCTCGACCGCGCAACGCATCTCGTTCTCACGGACCTGCCCCAGTTCGGACCGGTCGCAGACGGGCGGTTCGCCGAGTTCTCCTCCCTCTCCGCGGGTGGCGCTGACCACATGCACCGCCACGCCCCGGTGCGCCAGGAGCGCCAGGGTCCCGCCGAAGAAGACGGTCTCATCGTCCGGATGAGCAACGAAACAGGCGATGGACAACCCTTCCGCCAAGCTTTCTCCTCCCCATCCTCTCCCCGTGCAACCCTCTTGCGAGAAGGCCGCGTGACTGACCTACTCTCCCCTTGGCACAACTCGCAGAGATTTGAGGGCTTCCAGGACCTACAAGAATACTCCCTGTTCGCCATCTTATGACTGGCCAGGGCTGCGGAGGGCCACGCAGCCCACGCAGAGCCCGCTTGCAATTGCTCACTAATGCCTCTGAGCCATGAACCGGATTCTCGCGCAAGCAACTGGGGCGGTGCAGAGCGTCAGCCTCGAGAGCCGATCCAAAGCTCACGTATCGGATCGGGAATCACAGGCGGACCCTGGCTGTTCGGCAGGAGTTGCCCTCCGGGCAGGCCATCGTGATCGCGATCTCCTTTGGAGTGCCGGAACCGTTCCGACTCTGGCGAGCAAATCACATCCGTTGAAATGGCCGATAGCCATTAGTCAGTGTTCCTGCCAGCAAACCTCCCCTTTTGGGGGACCAGATAATTGCCGTGGTTCAATGAGCTTTGCGACACTCGGCTCCAGGCGATCGTGGTTGTTGTGAACGGACGCTCCGCAAGATGGACCGAAAGCGGCTTGCTCGACTCTCCCCCACCGGTTCGGAACAATCTGGCCTCGCGTGTCTTCCTCGCCCGTTTTCCCCACGCCATCCAATGGGGCGGCGGGCTCTGGCACCGCCGGGCAAGAACCCACACAGTGGAACAGGGCAATCCGCTCGCCATACAATTTCCGTGCTCCGCGGCATAATTGCCACCCGACAGGTCCCGCCAGGGATTGTGCGCGCACTTCTCTTGCAACTTGAACGGGCCAGCCCGGATCCTCGGAATGGGGTGGGCTCGTGGAACCGCACGGGCGCGATTGCCAGTACAATCAGCAAGCGGTGTTGGACTTGGGCTCTCCAAGGCCTGATGACATGATGCCTGTGGAAACGTCCTCCAAGGGCGCTGACTTCGCCCACTATCAGCAGTCGCGCATTCGTCAATGGGATGAGGTCGCGCGATGGTCAGATCATAGGGCGGGATGGAGCGGCTACTACCATCGTCGGCTGCGGGACATCTACCGCTTCCTCGTCCCGCCTGGCCAGCGCGTTCTGGAGATTGGCTGTGGAGAGGGAGACCTGCTTGCCGCGCTGAAACCCGCGAGAGGCATGGGGGTGGATTTCTCGCCAGAAATGATCTCTCGAGCTCGCGCGAGGTATCCCCAGCTGGACTTTGTCCTGGACGATGCCCACACCCTGGTGATGGAAGAGAAGTTCGATGTCATCATCCTCTCCGACCTCATCAATGATCTTTGGGACGTTCAGTCCGTCTTTGACCACATCCAGCCAAGAACAGTCACGCACACCAGACTGATCCTGAACTTCTACAGCCGGCTATGGGAATTGCCCCTTGGGTTGGCCGAGGCCTGGAACCTGGCCAAGCCGACCCTCCATCAGAATTGGCTCACCGCGGAAGATGTCGCCAATCTTCTCGGATTGGCGGACTTTGAAGTGATCCGCCGCTGGGAGGAGCTCCTTCTTCCCCTGCCCGTGCCGCTGCTCGCCCCACTCTTCAACCGCTACCTGGTCAAGCTTCCTCCCTTCCACTTCCTGGCGTTGACCAATTTCCTCTTGGCGCGACCACGTGGCCATCCAGAACCGATGGCCCAAGAGCCTCTCGTCTCCGTAGTGATTCCCGTCCGCAACGAGGCCGGGAATATCCCTTCGATCTTTGATCGAGTGCCAGAGCTGGGAAGCGGGACAGAACTCCTCTTTGTGGAAGGGCACTCCCAGGACGACACCTATGAGGTCATCAAACGGGAGATAGCCCGGCACCCGGAACGACGCGCCAGATTGCTTCGTCAGTCGGGGACCGGCAAGGGGGACGCGATCCGCCTGGGGTTCGCCAACGCGAGCGGCGAGGTTCTCATGATCCTGGATGCCGATTTGACTGTGCCCCCGGAGGATCTCGTCCGATTCTTTGGGGCACTGCGTACAGGAAAAGGGGAATTCATCAACGGGGTGCGCCTCGTCTATCCAAGGGAACGGCACGCCATGCGCTTTGCCAACTTCCTGGGAAACAAGTTCTTCGGCCTCGCCATCTCTGCCCTTCTCGGTCAACCCATCAAAGACACTCTGTGCGGCACCAAAGCTTTGTGGAAGAAGGACTACGATCAGATTGCGGCAAGCCGCGGATACTTTGGGGATTTTGATCCTTTTGGCGATTTCGACCTGCTATTCGGCGCCACGAAGCTTGGATTGAAGATTGTTGATATGCCCATCCGCTACCAGGAGCGGACCTACGGCAGTACAAACATCGAGCGATGGAAACACGGTTGGCTGCTCCTCCGGATGATGTTCTTGGCCGCCTTGAGGATCCGCTTTGTGTGATGGTTTGAGGAAGTGGTTCGCGCACCTCCTCACGCGCAATCCAGACCTGGATGTGTCTGCCACGTCGCTGCTCCGCCGGCAGGTCGTCCGCCAAAAGATGTACCGACGTCAAATCGACGATGGTCTCAAGAGAATCGCACGAGCCTCACCAAGGATGGCACGTCCCTTCGCGGATCACGATCTGCTTGCGGCCCGGGTCCGCAGGCCTGCCTCCGCCACCGTAGCACAAGAGGCCAACCGTGCCTCGGCTCCGCGGAACTGGCGAAGGACCGGCGGGGCAGCGTACCATTTCTGTTTCATCGAGCGCTCTCCTGCCCTCCCGGGCGGCCAGACACTCATAACGCCTGGCCAAGCCCAGGGGGAGCAGGTTCTTTCGCAAGATACAGGGCGTCCCCCATAAACCGGGGGAAGATGGAATGTAATGATGAAGAGGAATCCAAAACTCAAATTGCTTCCCCTAAACCGGTACGTTGGTGTAAATGCGGCTGATCCGCTTCGGTTTTACTTTTACCCTATACTTGGGTTTTTCTACCGACACCGAGTTGAGTTGTGCCTTGGCGAATTGGGCGGGGGAGAGCGAGTTCTGGAGGTCGGCTTTGGTTCCGGGCTGAGTTTTCTTAACCTGCATGATCGTTACCAAGAGATTTGGGGCCTTGACCTAACGGCATCCACTGCGGAAATTACGGAATTGTTCCGAGGGGAAGGAATTGAAACCCATTTGCAAAATGGCAGCGTCGAGTCAATGCCTTATCCGGACAATTACTTTGACAGCGTCCTTCTGATTAGTATTTTGGAGCACATAAAGCCCGAAGAGCAAGTCCCAGCTTTCCGCGAGGTGGCGCGCGTACTGAAGCCAAGAGGCCAGGTGGTCTATGGTGTGCCGATGGAACGACGCCTGATGGTGTTTCTCTTTCGGCTGATGGGCGTTGATATTAGGGAGCATCATTTCTCGACTGAAAAAGATGTCGGCGATGCCGCCAAACAAATATTCCCCTCGGGGACCCTCAGGGTCATGAGAGCTCCAATCGGGATAGGAGTGGCCGTATATCAAATTGGGCACTTCCGGAAATAAGGGGGGATGGGCAGGACCGGCGATCTGGAGATCAACCCGGGTTTCCTGTTCAGTGTTTGCCAGAACATCGATCGGCCCGATCAAACGGTGCAGCCAGATCGTTGATCAACGGCCTCGGTCTTGGAAAGAACCCAGAGGTTGAGGGAACGGATTATCCATGTCCACCAATCAGGAAAAGGTCACTCTAAAACCCGAAATGGTCTTCGTGATATTGGCCGGCTTCTTTGGACTGCTGTTCTTGCTTGTCACACCGCCCTTCGAAGTGCCAGATGAATATCAGCACTTCGATGACGCCTATGCCGTGTCCATGGGAAGATTCTTTGGCTACACGTTCGTCATGCCGCGTTCGATCGAGAACCTCCAGGAATTGACCCTGCCTCAACTCTTTCATCCGGAGGTGAAGGTTTCCTACGCCGACTTGACCAAATTCTTCAGCACGCCCTTGAATCCGAGCGACGCGGTCCCCTCGAACTATCTAGCCGTAGCGAAAGATAACCCGATTCCCTACCTCCCGGTCGCTGTGGGCATTCTCATCGCCAAGTTCTTGAATCTCGATACCCTGGACTTCTTCTATTTCGGCAGAGTAGTCGCTCTCTGCGTTTGGATAGGGGTGGTTTATTGGGGGATTAAGCTCTTGCCCGAATACAAGTGGGCGTTTCTCTTGATTATTCTGACGCCGATGGCCTTGTTTGAGGCCGGCTCCTACTCGACGGATATGGTCTTGGATTCCGTGGCTTTCCTTTGGACCTGCGTCTGCCTGAGTTACTCGTCACCCAGGGAACAGCCATTTAGCACAAAGGCCAGATCATTGCTCATTCTCTTGGCGGCATTGATTTCCGTGACAAAGCCTCCATATTTCTTCCTGCTGGGGCTGTACTTTCTGATTCCGCGAGCCAATTTTGGCTCTCGCAGACAATATTGGAAGACCACGATCTTACTTTTCGGAATTGGCTTTCTTCTCTTGTTGTTTGATTATTCCTATCTCAAATCAAACGATTTCACCATGGGCAATGCCAGCGTCATGGGACAAATAAGGTTCCTGCTTTCAAGCAGCCCCTTTACTTTTCTGATCGTCACTTTGCGCGCTGTCAAGTACTACGGGGCCTACTACTATTGGCACGGGTTCATTGGTCTCTTGGGTTGGCTAGATACGCCCCTCCCTGATTTCGTCTATACGACCTACTCAGCGATGCTACTCTTCTTCTGCCTGATCGATCAGCAGAAGGAAAGGGTATTCCGCCTTCAGCAAAAGCTGGTTTCCTTGTTGTGTGTGGGGGCAGTTGTTTTCCTTATCTTCCTCTCTCTGTACCTGACCTGGACCCCCGTCGGACACAAGGACGTTGAGGGTTTTCAAGGTCGATACCTCATTCCAGTCCTGCCAGCTTTGGTCCCCCTGTTCAAGAATCGGTTCGTATCCGTATCCGCGAATTGGAAAGGCCTTCTCGTAACAGCGTATTTGATTGTTGTATTGAGCGTTACGGTCAGAACCCTGATCCTCAGGTACTATGTCGCTTGATGGATCAGGATAGGCAAGGTACCAGGGCGCCGAGGAAAGCGGGGCGTAGGTGAAGAGCGGATGACGCTACGGCTACCCATGATGGATGCGACAGCCGAAGCGACAAGCATCACCGGGCACTGCGTTCACGCAGGGCGAAATGAGGGGATCGTACTCCGCCAACAAGCGCCGGGCATCGAGAACTGATAGGAGAAGCTCAACATCCCTGGCCGACCACATTGATGTTCAGGAGCACCGCCTCTCAATTTGAAGGGTTCCCGGCGGTGCTCCCAAGCACCCATACTGCGCTGGGTCACCAAGAATCATGAGAACATGGATCAAGGCACAATGGTTGGGGTTGGCCATCTGCCCTGAGATCCCGTTAGTTCAAGATCTCGACAGCACCGATTTCGGTCAAGCGAACGGCGAAACAGGATGGCTGACCGACCAAACAAGCCAACCCAAGAGGGCGCAGATCGGGGACCGGCGCGACCGGGGCTAAACAATCGCCGCAACCTCACGGCTTTGCACACGGAGTCAATCGAGCCGGCCCTTCCCGCCGGTTACCAACAAGCGATGACTTTCTATCGTTTGCTCCGTGAATTTCGTGTCGGCCATTACCGGGAATTCTCCCCGGCCGCCCGCACCGAGGAGAGGGCCATTCCCAGAAGGGCCAATCCGACCGCAGCCAGGAAACTGGTGCGAATAGCTACAAAGAGCGCACTCTGCCCGCCGCCGGCCGCAGCGAAGACCGTTGTGTAGACCGCTCCCCCAAAGCCCACTCCCAGCACCATGCCCACATTTCGTGCCGTGGCCAGCATTCCAGCCGCAATCCCCTGCCGGTTGGCAGAAGCCGAACCCATGAGCGCGCTGCTGTTGGGTGAAATGAAGGCTCCGATCCCAAACCCGGAAACCGCGAGGGCCACGACCACCGCCAGCTGCGTCGAACCCTCCCCCAAGCGGGAGAGAAGAAGAAGCCCCCCGGCCAGCACGCCCATCCCAAAGGTGCTCGGGATCCATATGGGAACGCGGTCGGAGAGGATTCCGCTGAGAGGAGCGATCACAGCCATCACCAGGGGCTCCGCCGTGAGCAAGAGACCTGCGGCCCCGGGGCTGAGCCCCCGGCCGTCGATAAGATAGAAGGGGAGGAGAAAGAGCACGCAGTAGACGCAGGCATAGTTGAACACGGCCGCCCCGGCCGAGGCCGAGAAGATGCGGCTGCGGAACAGGGTAAGATCCAGCATCGGCCAGGCCACCCGTCGCTCCAGCCACAGGAACCCTCCCAGGAGCAAGACCGCCGCGGCGAACATCCCCAGGACCGGCAGCGAGCCCCAGCCCCAGCTGGAGCCCTGATTCAGGCCGAGCAGGAGAGCCGTCAGGCCCACCAGGAAGAGCAGGGCACCAGACCAATCGAACTGCTCCGCAGCCTCTGAGGGCAAATCGGCGGGGACGAACCTCAGGGTCAAGAGGAACGCGGCAATGGCCACCGGGACGTTGATGTAGAAGACCGCCCGCCAGGAAACCTGGTCCGCCAGCCAGCCGCCCAAAGAGGGACCGATCGTAAGGCCGAGGTAGGTCAACGTCGCCTGCAGGCCCAAGGCCTGTCCCCGCTGGCGCGCCGGGAAGTTCTTGGTCAGAATGGCCGGTGAACTGGCCGAGAGCATGGCCCCGCCCAAAGCCTGAAAGGCGCGAAAGGCAATCAGCATGAGAGCCGAAGCCGAAACGCCCGACAAGGCCGACCCAGCCAAGAATACAAGGAAGCCGAGTTGGAAGACCCTCTTCTGCCCCCGGATGTCCCCCAGGCGTCCAAACCCAAGCAGAAGGCCGCTCAAGACCAGAAGATAGACGGTGACAACCCACTCAATATTGGAAAGACTGCTGTGAAACTGCTGAGCGATCACTGGCAGGACGGTGTTGACCACGCTCCCGTCCAGCGCGGACATGAAGGTCGCCACCCCTGAGGTGAGCAGGACCCAGTAGCGGTCCCGGTAGCGGTCATCCACGAGAGTCGCTTCCGAGCTCACAAGTCTCTATCCCCTCTCAGGCAAGCCGAGCCGCGCCAAGCCAACGAACCGCGCGCTCAATTCCACTCCTACAAAGCGCGGTTCGCCCCATGTCCGCCGCCCAGAAGTCCTGAGGACCCCGCCCCGAGGAAGATCGGGGGCGCATACGCCCCCGCCGCCTGTCCCGCCATCGCGGGCGTTTCCGGCGCCAACCCGGGGGAGGCAAATATCACGGGGCACATCAACCTTCCGAGCAACTCCCTTGCGTCGAATGCTGCAACCAACAGACGAAGATCACGAAGAACTGGTCGCTCAGCAGCGAGACGCTCTCTTTTCCCCCAGAAGAAGGAAGCTCCATCCTGCGAGTGGTTCCAGCAGAGATTCCCTCCATGCCCGATTCCAGCGCCCCTTCCGTCCGGATTAACTTGATGGCGGGCGCTTTGCGCCCGCCGCCCAGTCTCCGACCCGAGAAAAGGTCAGGTTCCCTCTTCCCAGGAGGTCAGGTACTTCCGCTGCTCTTCCGTCAGGCTGTCGATCCGCATCCCCATGCCTTCCAGCTTGAGCCGCGCGATTTCCCGGTCGAGCTCTTCGGGCAGACGGTGCACGCCCCGTTCCAGTTCCCTCCCATGCCGGACGATGTACTCTAGGCTGAGGGCCTGATTGGCGAAGGACATGTCCATCACGCTGGCCGGATGGCCTTCCGCGGCCGCCAGATTGATCAGGCGCCCCTCGCCGAGCAGGTTGATCCGCCGGCCGTCGGCTAGCGTGTACTGCTCGACGTATTCACGCACACGGCGCTTGCTCTTGGACATTTTCTCCAGCGCGGGGATATCAATTTCCACATTGAAGTGGCCCGAGTTGGCTAGAATCGCCCCATCCTTCATCCTCGCGAAGTCCTTTCCGTCCAGCACCCGGATATCCCCCGTGAGGGTGCAGAACAGATCACCCAGCCCCGCCGCCTCCTTCATTGGCATCACCCGGAAGCCGTCCATGAGGGCCTCCAGGGCCGGGAGCGGGTCCACCTCGGTGACGATCACGTTGGCCCCCATCCCGCGGGCGCGCATCGCCAGGCCACGGCCGCACCAGCCGTACCCCGAGATCACGAAGGTCTTCCCGGCTAGGAGCACATTGGTGGCTCGGATAATGCCGTCCAGGGTGGACTGGCCCGTTCCATAGCGGTTGTCGAATAAGTGCTTCGTCATGGAGTCGTTGACCGCGATGATCGGGAACCGCAGCGCGCCGTCCCGGGCCATAGCCCGCAGGCGGATCACCCCGGTCGTGGTCTCCTCCGTGCCGGCGCGCACCTCGGCGCATTGCGGCTGGCGCTCCTTGTGCAGAGTCGAAACCAGGTCCGCGCCGTCGTCCATCGTGACTTCCGGATGGTGATCGAGGACAGATCGAATGTGCTTGTAGTAGGTCGGACCGTCTTCCCCCTTGATGGCAAACACCGGGATCTCGAAGTGCGAGACCAGGGAGGCGGCCACATCATCCTGCGTGGAAAGGGGATTGGAGGCGCACAGGGCGACATCCGCGCCGCCCAGCTGCAGGGTGCGCATGAGATTGGCGGTTTCCGTGGTCACATGCAGGCAGGCCCCCACCCGCAGGCCGGAGAGCGGGCGTTCCTTTTCAAAGCGCGCACGGATGATTCGCAGCACGGGCATCTCCAGCTCCGCCCATTCGATGCGCAGCCGACCGCCCTCAGCCAGCTTCTCGTCCTTGACGTCGTATTCCCGAGCCATGCTTCCTCCTTGTTGCGTCGAAGCCCTTGCCGCCTACTCCCGATGGTGGGGTCCGCCGCCTGGGGCCTCAAGCGCCTTGCGCAACAGGCGGGCGTCACCGAAAACACGATCGAATCGTGAAATGAAATCGTCCCGGGTGAAGGTGTGGCTCTGGGTCCCTTCCTGCTCCAGGCAGTAGGCGGCCGCCAGCGCCCCAATCCGCCCGCTGGTTTCCCAGTCCATCCCACACAGGTAGCCTTTGAGCAGGCCGGCGCGATAGGCATCGCCAACCCCGGTCGGATCCGCGATCCGCTCGGGCTCGACGGCCGGGATCCGGTACTCGCGGCCTCCGGCTTGAATGCGGGAGCCTTTTTCCCCCAGCGTCACCACGAGCACGTCCACGATCGAGGCGATCTGTTCCGGCGCCCAATTCGTCTTCTTGCAGATCAGCCCGAACTCGTACTCATTGCAGATCAGGCCCTGGCAGGTGCGGATCCCCTGGGCCAATTCCGGCCCCTGGAAGCGGGCGACCTGCTGGCTGGGGTCATAGAAATAGGGGATGCCGAGCTCGACCGCCTCGTGGGTCACCCGCTCCATGGCGGTGGGGTCGTTGGGCGAAACCAGGATCAGGTCCGGCCGCAGAGTCAGATCGTGGAGCGAGAGCTCCCCGGCCCGGTCCATCGCCCCGGGGTAAAAGCTTGCAATCTGAGCGTTGCAACGATCCGTGGTGGCAAAGAAGGAGGCGGTATAGAGGCCGGGGATCACCCGGATGCCGGAGGTATTCACCCCATGCGCCTCCAGCCAGGCCCGGTACTCTCCGAAGTCCTCGCCAACCGTGGCCAAAACCGTCGGCCGTTCCCCCAGGAGGGAGAGGGTATAGGCAATATTGGTGGCCACCCCGCCGCGATGCCGCACCAGCCGATCCACGAGAAAGGAAAGGCTGAGCGACTCGAGTTGCTCTAGCATGATCTGATCCCGAAACAGCCCCGGGAAAGTCATCAGGTAATCGTACGCAACGGAGCCGCTGATCAACAGGTTCATGCTCCACCTCCGCGCTGAAGGATGGCCTGGGCGTTTCTTTCAAAAGGAGGCAGGATGACCCCGCGCTCGGTGATCCAGGCGGTGAGGTAGCACGCGGGGGTGATGTCGAACGCAGGATTGCGCGCTCGAACTCCCGCCGGGGTCACTCGCTCCCCGCCCAGCTGAAGGTCCAGCACCTCCGCTTCCTCCCGTTCCTCAATGGGGATCTGCCCTCCATCCGCCACGGCGAGGTCGATGCTGGAGGTAGGTACGACGGTGTAGAAGGGGACCCGGCTGGCGTGAGCGGCGAGGGCGAGCATGTAGGTGCCCACCTTGTTGGCCACGTCGCCGTTGGCGGCCACGCGATCCGCTCCCACCAGGACCGCTTGAACCTCGCCGCGGCGGAGGAAGTGGCCGGCCGCACCGTCCACGATCACCTCGAAAGGGATACCCAGCTGCTGCAACTCCCAGGCCGTAAGGCGTGCGCCCTGCAGGCGCGGTCGGGTTTCATCGACCAGGACATGGATGCGCTTGCCCTGTTCATGCGCCCTGCGAATTACCCCCAGGGCTGTCCCGTAGTCAACCGTCGCCAGCGCCCCAGTGTTGCAGTGATGCACGACGGTATCTCCATCTTTCAGGAGATCAGCGCCGAAATCCGCCATGGCCCGGTTGATCGCTATGTCTTCCTCGGCCATGCGCTGGGCTTCCAAGAGCAGCTGATCCGCCAGTTTCTCCTCAGGCGCTTCCTTCGCCGCGCGCATCATGCGCTCGACGGCCCAGCGCAGGTTGACAGCGGTCGGTCGGGCCTGGCACAATTCTTCGGCCGCCGCCCTTAGCGGCCGCTCGGCTTCGGAGCCGCTTCGGGCCCCCCCCACCCGAGCCGCGAGGGCCAGCCCGAACGCCGCGGCCACCCCGATCGCGGGCGCTCCACGCACAGCCATGTCGCGAATGGCCTCCGCCACTTCAGTGCTCGAGCGCAGTTCCAGCCAGCGCAGCTCGCCCGGCAATCTTCTCTGATCGATCAGGCGCAGCAGTCCGCGCCCGGGATCCCACTCCAGTGTGCGCATGCCTTTTGGTCCGTCACGCGTCGCCCCGGGGGTTCCGCCATTGCCCCGCCGGCACAAATAGCGCTCTCCATGTGAGAGCGCTCAAGCGATCTTAACATGGCGCGCTTGGCTTGTCAAAAATGGCGTGGGGTAATTCTTCCCGTGGTCCCCATGCGGCTGGGATCCAATCATCCCCCCAGGGCACGAGCAGGAAGGGGAGACTATGACCCGCCGACCCGCGGCCAATTGTGGATCTTTGGCACGCTGCGCGCCGGAACCAAAGAGGTCGAGTCAAATCTTCCCGCTGATCGTGCTCAGCTGTTGCCACTCACCCTACAAGTTGCGCGGCCTCCGGACAAGGCGCTCCAGCAGAGCAGCTAGGCGGGAATAGTAAGCGGTCGCCCTCACGCGCCGGGACCACCGATTCCACGTCCGCAGGGAGACATAGCTCTCCGTCTGATTGGCGAACTGGGTCTTGTACGCCTCGTCCCCTCGCATGAAGTTGAACTCACGCACCTGCGGGTCCTCAAATGCGATCCTCAGGGTTTCCAGCAACAGGATCCTTCCCGGCGAGTAGTGGGCATAGCGGTCATCGAAAGTCGGATGGTAGTAGTACCAAATCCCTCCGTCCAGCCAATCGAGCTGATAGGCCAGGATCTCTTTCTCGCTCCGAAGCATCGAAAGGCGCGCCTTATGGCTTTGCTCGAAATCCCGAACGACGCAGAGGAGAAAGGGCAGCCGTTCCGGCTGAACGACAAAGGGATCTTTTTCCCCCTTCGCTTGGCGGCGCCGGCGGTAGCAGGTCAGGAACCCCTCGAGATAGTCTTCGATCCCCTGATCCATCATCACCACTTCGGCTGGGCCGCGCTCCCGCCCCAGCCGATTCCTCAGGTTTCGCAGGGTGTCCAGGTGTCCGCCCAAAAAGCCTTTTTGATGCGCCTCCCAGCTGCCCCGGGTGTCCACTTTGTAGAAGCACTTCTTCTGAGACACTTCGGGCGAGAAGCCGGATTCCCTCAGCGCATGCACGAACTCCCGCCATCCTCTGGAGGATTGGGGGATCAGGTCTATTCGGAAGGAATCCCATTGCTGAGAGTGGCTCACCAGCCAACCGGAAAGGGAAGCGGCCACCTCGGCCTCGCGACCCGGCAAACAAAGGATCGGGCTGAAATCCGCTGGCCCCGTGCTTAGCGGAACCAGCCTCCTCAGCCGCCATCCAGGTCCGGCCTGTATCCCTCGGACCTCCAGAGGCAAGGCGCCGGCCAGCGCGCCACCCTCCCCAGCGCGCGATTCCAGAATGAAAGCAGAACCCTGACAATGAAAACATTCGATGTACCTGCCGAGCCAGGCAGAGTTCATATTCACGGCGTATGGAACCGACTCACCCAGACTGTCCAGTTCCGCCAGCCGATCCTTGGTGGGCTTCACTTTCGAGGCGCGATAGTCGGACACAGAGGACAATTCTACCCTGCGCTCCGGTTCGCCAAGGGACCCACTGACTGGCGTCGTACGGCGCGCTTCCGTCCTGCCGCGGCCGGCAAAGGCCGACTGAGAGCATCCCTTCCGCCTTGTCCAGCTTCCCAGAGCCGATCTTCCCAATCTACCCCTGCCCCGTGAGCCCCTCCAACACGTGCGGTCCGGCGCCACCGAGGTGAAGTCCCGCCTGCTTAACCCCGAGTGGCTCCCGCAGATCGCACGACCGCGAGGCCTCGGGCAGGCCACGACCCAGCGCTGCCTCCGCGAAGGCCCGATAGGCTGTGGTACCATACCGCCATTCAATTCTCAGAAAGGGGCTATTGGGGATGGGCCCGATGGGCAAGGCCAGCGGTCCCTTGTGGCGGACTTCCCTGCTGATAACGGCCGGCGTCCTGCTTGCTTGCTCACTCACCCAGGGGCTCCCCTTGGTGACGCAGATTCCGCTCCTGGCACCCGCGCCGTCTCCCACCGCCACACCTCCACCCTATCTCCAGCAAGCCGATCACGCTCTTTTCCTGGGTGACTATCCGACTGCGCTCAGCCAGTATCAGACCGCACTGGCCACCGGCTCGCCGGCGGACCAAGCCCTGCTCGGCCTAGGGCGCACCCAGTTGGCGGCCGGGGACCCTCAGACAGCCCAGCTCACACTGCAGTCCCTGATCACCACCCAACCGCGCAGTCCACTCCTTGCCCAAGCCGAGTTCCTCCTGGGAGAGGCTGACAGCGGACTGAAAGACTACTCGGGGTCCGCCAAGGCCTACCAGGCTTATCTGGCCCTGGCGCCCGGGGTAATCGACTCCTATGCTCAGGAGAATCTGGGGGATGCGCTGCTCGCGGCGGGTCAGGCCGCAGGTGCCGCGAAGGCCTACGCCGCCGCAGCCACGGCTCCGCGTGCCGGAAGTACGCTGCCGCTTCTGGAGGATGAGGCGGACGCGCTTCACCAAGCCGGGTCGGACACTCAGGCTCTTTCCCTCTATGGTCAGATTTATAACTCCACCACGAATGACTACGACAAGGCCCGCCTGGATCTCAAGATGGGAGAGATCCTGGTCGCGCAGGGTAATACTCAGGACGGGTACACCCGGTATGTCGACGCGGTGGCGAACTACCCTCTCAGCAATGACTCGTATCTCGCGTTGGTGCAACTGGTCAACGCAGGCTTCCAGGTGGACGAACTCCAGCGCGGCATGGTCGACTATTTCGCCAACGAATACTCGCCGGCCTTGGCCGCCCTCAACCAATATCTGGCGGCTTCGCCCTCCGATGCGGCCAAGGCCTACTACTACCGCGGGCTCACCTACGAGGCACTCAACCAGGCCGACGAGGCCATCGCGGACCTGCAGGCGGCGATCCAGCAGGGGCCCTGGAGCGATGTCTGGGATCGAGCCTGGTTTGAGCTGGCCGACACTCGTGCCAGCGGCAAGGGCGATATTGTAGGCGCAATCCAGACCTATGAGCAGTTCGTGAATGCGAACCCGACTCATCCGCGCGCCGCAGAGGCGCTGTTCGATGCTGCCCGCCTGGCGGAGGAGAGCGGGGACCTGGCAACGGCGGCGGCCATTTGGAAGCACTGCGGCCAACAGTACCCGACTTCAGCGGACGGCCCCGACTGCGCCCACTTCGCCGGGATCAGCTACTACCGCAGCCACGACTATACGGACGCCCTGGCGCAATTCACGAGCCTGGCCAACTCGTCCGACCCGAGTGTCCGCTCGCGAGCACTGTTCTGGATGGGGAAGACCCAAGCGGCCCAGGGGGACACCTCCGGCGCTCAGGCGCAGTGGACACAGGCCGCGCAGGCGGACCCGACAGGGTACTACTCGGACCGGGCGCAGGACTTGCTGGCCGGGCGCCAGCCCTTCGCGCCGCTGGGCCAGTACTCGCTCAGCTTCGACCTCCCGACCGAGCACGCGCAGGCGGAGGCATGGGTGTTGAAGCAGTTCCCCCAGCCCACCCCGGAGCCCTCCCAGGAGATCCAGGCGGCGGTACTCGGGGACCCGAGGCTCAAGCGAGGCCAAGCCCTCTGGGATCTTGGGCTCTACTCGCAGGCCGAGAGCGAATTCGACGACCTCCGCAGTGACCTGTCTACGAACGCGCCCGCCTCCTTCTATCTGTGCGACTACCTTTTGAACCTGGGCTACTACTCCGGGGCGATCTTCGCCGCCCGCCAGGTTTTGAACCTGGCGGGGATGAATGATGCCACCTCCCTCACGGCCCCCGCTTACTTCAGCCACGTTCGCTTTGGGCCGTACTTTTCGGAGCTGCTCCTGCCCCAGGCTCAGACGCACAAGCTGGATCCATTGCTGCTTTTTGCTATCGTCCGGCAGGAATCCCTTTTTGACACGACGGCCAGCTCCAGCGCCGCCGCGTACGGCCTGATGCAGATTATCCCCTCCACCGGCGAGGAGGTTGCAGCCAAGCTCGGCCTGACCGATTTCACCGACGCAGACCTGGGCCGTGCGGTGATCAACGTCCAGCTCGGAACGGCATACCTGGCGGAGCAACAGGACCAGCTGAAGGGCAACCCCTACGTGCCTCTAGCTGCCTACAACGGCGGCCCCGGAAATGCGGCCCAATGGGAGACGCTGGCCCCGAACGATCCGGACCTTTTCCTGGAGGTCGTCCGCTACAGCCAGACGCGCACATACATCCAGGATATTTACGGGCTCTACACGATCTATCGGAACCTGTATGCGGGAGGCCGGTAGAGAGGCTGGCACGGCCGGCCGCCGGCGTCTATCATGACGCAACGCAATACTATCTCGGACGAGGTTGACGGATCTAGCCCGCGGCTGCATCCTCTCCTCTTGACAACATTTCCATCGTCTCCATCGGGTGAGGATCCCTGCCCAAGGCTCACAGCGGCTCTCAGGATAGACCCATGCAACCGTGCCCACTGGGAACGCTCAGTCCCATTCGCCATGGTGGATTGTCCGGAAGCGTCCTGAACACACGATCGGGCATGGCCGCGCTTGTCGCGATCGAAGGTTGGCTCCTCCCCAACCTCCGTCAGCCGCTGGCAGGCAGAGGGCATCCTGGGGTACCGCAAAGCTGTCCGGACTTCACTGGCATCATAGGTCACTTGCCTACTTGCTCCCGGCGCCTCAAGTAGCAAGAGACAGGGTGGAGACAATCGGATTTGGTCATACGGGAGGCAGAGCGGCCGGATGTCAATCGCGCCCGTCGCTGGGCAGTCAGCCATTATTCCTGGCCAAAGGAGTGCAGTCGCGATGGAACCCATTCAGCTGTTCGTACCGACCTTCCGGATCGACGAAACCCTTGCCGAGATCCGAGAATGCCTTGAGAAGGGCTGGACAGGGCTTGGCTTCAAGACCCTCCAGTTCGAGGAGGCCTGGAAGGCCCATACAGGTCTCTCCCACGCTCACTTCGTGAACTCAGCCACA
The DNA here is from genome assembly GCA_049511715.1 of Anaerolineales bacterium. Classification (GTDB taxonomy): domain Bacteria; phylum Chloroflexota; class Anaerolineae; order Anaerolineales; family RBG-16-64-43; genus JBEKHT01. The sequence continues at coordinate 19,187 of JBEKXU010000002.1, read as the reverse complement.
TCGGGGCTACACCTGGCTGTACGTATTCTCAAGGAAGAAGACGGTTGGAAAGATGGCGATGAGATCGTCACCTCGCCGCTTACTTTCGTCTCATCCAACCACGTAATCCTGTATGAGAAACTTCGACCGCTCTTCGCGGACGTTGATGAGTTCCTGTGCCTCGACCCCGCATCAATAGAAGCGCGGATAACGTCCAGGACGCGAGCCGTCATGTTCGTAGGTATGGGCGGAAACGCAGGGCGACTCGAGGAGGTTTCAAGACTTTGCCGAGAGAAAGGAATCCGGCTTATCCTGGATGCCTCACACATGACTGGAACCCGCTTGCGGGGGAAGCATGTGGGAGGTGAGGCCGATGTCTCGGTGTTCAGCTTCCAAGCAGTGAAGAATCTCCCAACAGCGGACTCGGGCATGGTCTGCTTTGCCGACTCCAAGTTGGACGCTCAGGTCCGCAAGTGGACATGGATGGGAATCGACAAAGACACGTATGCCCGGACCACAGGGCAGGGCGCATACAAGTGGTACTACGATGTCGAGCACGTGGGGTTCAAGTACCATGGCAACTCCATCATGGCTGCCATGGCTCTTGTGGCGCTCAGATACATGGAACCTGACAACGCATATCGGCGGCAGATCTGCGCGTGGTACGACGAAGGGCTTGATGGCGAGCCGCTCATCGAGCGCGTCCCCGTCGCACCCGGATGCGTTTCGTCACGACACCTTTACCAGGTCCTGGTGGATCGACGCGACGAGGTCATGATGGCCCTAAACGAACTCCAAATCTACCCAGGGATGCACTATCGGGACAACACGGTCTATCCAATGTATGCCTACGGGGCCGGCACGTGTCCCAGAGCCAGGCGGGCGAGCGACCGCTTGATCTCCCTGCCCTTGCATATGCGGCTTGGGTATCACGACGTGCAACGCGTAGCCAGCGGCCTGAGGGAAATAGTCGGCCGAATGTGACGCCAGACCAGACCACGATGGGCAAGCGGCTGATCGCGCCAATTGTCGGAAGACATGTTCGACTCCGGCTGCTGGAAGAAGTAGACCTGCCCACTACGCTCGCATGGCGAAACCAGGACAGTATTCGCCGTTGGTTCTTCCATTCAGACTTGATTTCGCCCCAGCAGCACCATGACTGGTTTGAGCAGTATCGGGAGAGAGATGACGACTTCGTATTTATCATCGAGGAGGTTCACGTCTTGAAGAGACCGGTCGGGCAGGTGGCCATCTATCAGATCGACTGGCAGAAGCGAACGGGTGAATTCGGTCGGCTCATGATTGGAGACGAGGAAGCTGGGAGACGTGGGCTGGCTTCTGAGGCCACGAAATTGCTGGTTGATTCCGCTCTCGAAAGTTGGGGGCTGGACGAGGTATTCCTGGAGACATTTGCAGACAATATTGCCGCTGTTTCGGTTTATAAGCGCTGTGGCTTTGGCCTGTCCGGCGTGAAGGGTCGCGTCTTATTGTATAGCAAGAGGTCAGGCTAACCGAATGCACCCGTCGCGCAGCGCGAGCCTGTCTTTGTCGGATGGAAGGGAACTCCAGCGAGCAGGATGGCAGAGGACGGGAACTTGCCTGTCGCGGGCGCCAGGGACTTCGCAGGGGGCATATCCTAAGCACTCGAATGGCGGGCAATGAGCGGCCTTGTCCGCAAGCTCCGAGAGATCCGCGGCGTCCTCACCAAGCTAGGAGCGTGGCCGGAAACCCGTTCGTGGCGAATGAAGTAGGCTGAGAATTTGGACGCGATGGTACCATCGACACTGAAGAGTGCACAGTAACTCCCAAATAGCAAGGCGGAGGAGGAACAATGAAAAGACCGACTGTCCCTTGGCTCTCTCTGCAAATCTCATCTTCTTCATCTTTGTGGCGGTGAGCGTGAGGTTGGCCACCGTGGCTGCCAGCATCACTTGGAAGAGGGTCTAGTCTAGTGTTGTCCGAAGTGGTGCGACGTGCGAATGCCCGGTCAGATCAACCGCCCGATGCGGTGCTCAGCCGCTTGCTGTCCCTTCCGGTATATGCAGAACGCCGGACTTCTCTGGAGCACCCGGGCGCCTTGGATCCGTCGCTCTCAGGGGTGCGCGACCATCAAGCGGCCTTTCTTTGGACCGGCTCGCAGCGAGCAGGCAGCGCACACATCTGGATCGAGCTGAAATGCGCGCAAGATGATCGCTCTGGCGTTGCGTCCCTTGCGGCTGCCTTCACTGATCGTCTTGCGGCTCACCTGCCCGGTGAGGCATCTGCACGTCCCAGTCTAAGTGTTGACCTGGAAGGCCTCTCTTGTGAATTGCCCCTCATTGTGTGGTTGACCGACCCTCGCCACCATCCTGCGCCTGGCCTCCTGGGAGATCTCGCGCGTCGTACCATTGGAAAACGCACAACCCGGCCTGGGCGCGCGGGCTGGGGTGCCAATCGTCTCCTCGACTTCATTGCCAGTGTTTTGTTCACTCGCCTCGACCAACTCCAAGGGCCGCCCGCTGTCCCCAGTACGAGCACATATCATGTACACGTCACCAATGAGCTGGCCTTCTGGGTCCACCACTCCAGGCACTTTGAACCCTTCAAATCGGTTTGTCGCACTCCTATGCCCGTAGCGCCTCTCCCGATCATATCCCGAGACGATCCGGTCGGAGGGGACGCCCTGCTTCGGGCGCGGAACGCCGCCCCCGGGAACCCGGGGATCAGGATCCTCCGGACGTTCCACATCCTGCAGAAGCAGCTGGGACAGGAGCCCCGACGCCTTCAGGATCGCCTTCTCTTGATCGCTTGCGGCGGGAACCCGCACCAAGGCCTGCCACGCAATCTCCAACAATCGGTCGCCATCGGCGACGATCCACTCGAAAGACTTCGCATTGCCGCTCTCGTCGCTTCAATCGATCTCAGCCTCGCCCTTCACGCTGGAGCCATAGTGGCGCCCAAGTTCATGTTGCCGTGCCCACACCTCTGGCTCGGTCCTCGCCATCTTCTTCATGAGCGCCCTGACCAGTTTCTTCATCTCGTCTGCTACCAGGTTAAATGTGTCCTTCAGCCCCCAATGGCCAAAGACCGAGGTGGTGTCCAGGACGACCTCCATCTTCCGCCCTTACCGGAACCCCTGATGCGGGTTCCGGAGGTACTCACTCTCGCGCGCATACTCCTGGCTGCGTTGAATGACCGCACGCACCCAATCGTGCAGGATGAGTTGGGCTCAAAACAGCTGCAACATGCTCTTCGCGAGGAACTCCCGGAGAGTGTTGTGAAAGGGCGCTGGTCCAGCTCGATGCCCAACACCACCCTCCAGTGCGTGTCGAAGTGGGCTCCGGTCTTGGCTTCTTCGTCTGGCACCCGGCAATCGGCCCCTAGCAGTCTGCCCCAGACCCGCGGGCCTGGGGAGGGCTATCGCCAAAGGCGACGGCGCAAAGCTGTTTCGGCCATTGCCCGGACAACCCGTCCTGAGCGCATGGGTCCGGACATAGGCAACCCAAGTCCTCGCTCCAAAAGAGGGTCCCTCGCTCCGTGGCCACAAAGCCATAGAAAGAGTCCCGCCCAACGAGATCGAGGTATACGTAATCCGCTTCCGACATTCCGAGCGAAGGGGATCGCTTCCCGAGCGCCAAGCTCTCCTGTCATCACCTGCAATGACAAGCCATGGGCTTGCTCGCAAATCTACTTTTCGGCGAGCTTCCTGGGTGGACGTATTCTCAAATGCCGAAGCTAACGATAGTCCTGGCTGTGGCAGGGGAGTACGGACGGGTTGAAGGTGGTCTTGCAGCAACGATCAACCGCCTTGAGAAGGTCGTTCCAGACCTAAAGGCAGAGCTTGTGATTGGATTCGATTCTGATCACTGGCGTGCAACCCCACTAATGCAAAGCCTTGGGCTACGATTCGCGCATGCGGATGTGGCAGTCGCTGCAGCAGGAGGCGGAGGCTTGGCGCGGCTGTTCAATGAAGGGGCTCAAAAGGCAGCCGGGGATTGCATAGTGTTTTTGTGGCCTGGCTGCACGCCAGACTCCAAAGTCATGGCAGATGCAGCAGGGCAACTCGTTGGCCAGCGGCTGGATTGGCTCGCCTACTTGTCAGATGAGATGACTGCTCGGCTTCGCCTCGACCCAGGGCTGATTGCAGACAACCTCCTTGAGTACTTCCTTTCGTGCTACGCGCTGTTTCCACTGTGCCAGGCAGTCATTAATCGGCGTTCTTTCCTCCGTACGGGGGGCTTCAGTACTTCGCCAATCCTTCAACGGTCATTCGACGTGGGATTTTTCCACGCATCGATTCTCCAGGGGTGCCGCGCCTACCTCGCTGAGGGCGAAATCGGTCAGCAATGGTGGACGATCGACACGCTGCCCTTGGCCGAGGATTTCCATGTGCCCCGGTACTTAGCCCACAGCTTCAGGGTTCGACTTGCGCGAAGCGCTGGTGTCAGTGGAAACGAAGACATGATCACCGATGCTTTCCAGATGGATCTGCCTCCAACTGAGCGGCGTCGAGTATCTCGCCTAGGGTGGAGGAACCCGGGAAAAGACATTCCACGTTCCACTCTACAAGCCTGCAAACTGGCAGTGATAGGTGGCCCGTGGGAGAACACACACAATCACCTATGCTTCTACAACTACTTCTCTCAACTGGAGATCACCGGGCTATTCACCTACGTGCCACTCTTGGATTGGCTCACCGTCCCGGAACATGACCTGATTGGAGTGGACGCTGTGGTCATTTCTAGAGGTCGCGATGAACATGTCTTGCGGGTGATTGAGTACTGCAAGCAGCGCTTGATACCTACGCTCTACATGATCGATGACAATTGGTTCTCCGTGGGAAAGGACTGGCCTCAACAGTACGGCGAGATGTTTGCGCCCGGATCACCTTCAATTCGATTGTTTACCACCTGCCTTCGGGAGTGCGATGCGGTTATCGTCTACAACCGAACACTTGCCGAGGATGTGCGGCGCTTTGCGCGACAAGTAATCGAGCTTCCGCCAAATGTAAGGAGCCGCGATTTCCTGGCACCTCTGACTCGCACGAGGCTCAAGGATGAGGTAGAAGCACTGTCCCAATGGCGCGTGGCCAACCAGGGGGTCATCATCGGATACGTGGGCTCGCCAAGGTACACAGACGCTGCATTCCGGGCAATGAACGATATCACTCACACCCAGCCTCACCAGGTGAAGGTGCTTCTGTTTGGGTCGATACCGCAGCAAACCATCTCCGTATTCGGAGGCTCAGCTACCGTGTTTCCCTACTTGCCCTACGAAGAATATGCTGCCACGCTCGGGAGCTTGGCTCCAGACGTCCTTGTCGCACCACTCGAGGCCTGCAGGACCACACAATCCAAATGCCCTAACAAGTATTTGGAGTATGCCGTTGTCGGTGCGGCAGGGGTGTACAGCAGGGTGCCTCCCTACACGGATGTGGTGAGAGACCGGGAAAACGGACTCCTGGTTGACAACGAGTCCGTTCAGGACTGGCAGACCGCTATCCTCTCTTTGATCGAAAGCCCGAGTCTCAGAAAGCGTATCGCGGCCACAGCTCAGCAAGACGTGTTGTCAAGGTACGAGACAGCCGTAGTAGCTCCCGCTTTTGTCCATGCAATCTTGAGTGTGGTCCGCCGGTCGTCAACACAGTGAAGCCGCGCCGAATGGAATCCCATCTGCCTCTCACGGTCGCCTTGCTCTCTCACTCGACGTACACTGCGGGCGCTGAGCGCATGTTGCTGAATCTTGCCTTGCTACTGCGACGCGTGCCGGGCATTGAACCGATCCTGTTCATCCCGGGCATAGGCGAGCTTGCACAAGAGGCAAGAGCCGAAAGTTTAAGATACGAGCTGGCACCGCAATGCCCATGGTACGTTTACGGCGAACAGGACGATCCTGAGTACCCAGAAAGCGCGAACGCCGCGCGCTTGACCTTGCATGATCTCCTCCTGGGAACTAATGCAGACGTGCTTGTCGTCAATACCTTGACCAGCATTGTTCCTGGACTAGTGGCCCTGGAATTGGATTTGCCGTTTCTCCTGTGGGTCCACGGCGTACTTGACTCATACCTTATCCCTAATGGAAACGCAACGCATCGGCTACTTCATGATCGCCTGCTGCTTGAGCTCGCGCGCGTTGTCGTGTGTCCGTCGCAATGGACAGGGCGCTGGCTGGAGGGGATGGTCAGCCGTGACCGGGTTCACGTTCTCCCTAATTGGACTCAAGTGGAAGCTGCGCCGCCAATTGAGTCCCCCGGCGGGGGCAGGAAGATCTTTGTGTGTGCGAATACTTTCGATCATCACAAAGGGCATGCTACGCTTCTTCGCGCAACGGCCATCCTAAGAGACAAAGGCTCCGACTTTGAGGTCCATCTCTTCGGCGAAGGAACCCACAAAGAAGAAATGGTCGAGATGGCGTCGAACCTCGGCCTTCGTGACATCGTGCGCTTTAAGGGTCGAACAACAGCCATTCGAACCATGTATGATAGCTCATTCTGCGTTATCAACCCCTCCTTCATCGAACCCTTCGGCATGACGTTGATTGAGGGCATGGCTCGCAGGTTGCCTGTTATTGCGTGCAAAGCTGGGGGACCCGAGGAAATTGTCGTAGAGGGCGAAACGGGATTCCTTGTTGACCCGGGTGATGCGCCAGCACTGGCCGACCGAATGGCGCGGTTGCTTAACAATCCCGACAAGGCGCAAGTGATGGGTGAGCGAGGATATGAGCGTGCAATGCGCTGCTACTCTGAGGAGGCGGCCTCTCGCGCATTCCCAGGGCTTGTCCTAAGTGCGGTGAGCGACTTTAGTGGATACAGCCGGACATCCAAGTTGATAGGGGAGATGTATGACTTGTACTTGTCGGCCGGAGGCCCGAAGCCTGGGGTCGCGAGGAGATCTCCTGAAGAAACGCCGGACAGCGCTCAGGAGGCTTCTGACATGGCCCGTCCACCTCGGGGCTACGCCCGAGTTGGGGGCGGTGTCACGTATCGGGTCTCTCCGCAAGGAAACAACTGGGCAGGCATTGATGTGCTTGCCTCAGTACTGCGAGGGCCAACGGCTGGCGCGCTGACGCTCCAGCTGTTCTCGCAAAGAAAGGTCCTTCTGCGACAGAGCACAGTTGACCTCTTGAGCGCCATGGGGGATATATGGCTTAGATTCGACTTCCCACCAATTTCGAACTCCAGGGGCATTGAGTTCCTTTTGTCATTCAGCCAAGCGAGACCCATGAGGCGGCATGTCGTGGTTATCAGGGAGGATAACGCATTGGAGGCCCGGTACTGGCGAATGCTTCGGCGTCTCGGGATAGCCCTTCGAGGTAATCAGCTCTACTGTCATCTTCGGTACAGGATTTAGGCGGGGATCGCCCGGCTTCGTTCCACTGAAAGTCTGTGCTGAGTGCCCCACAACTCTGGGTGAAGGCATGGCGCGGAAGGCAAGTACCTTGATGTTCAAGCGGAAGTTGGTAGACCTCGGAGAGGTGAGCAAGGATTCCTCGCTGCGAGGAATCTTTGTGGAGGAAGGTTTCTCTGCCGACATGGTGAGCAAGTACATTCATAGGGGTTTCCGGCAGGACGCTACAGAATACGCGAGGCGCTACCAGAACGTGGCGCACTTTGAGGCGTTGTTGAGGGATGCCCTCGGCACAAGAGCAGGGTGGACTGAATGGGGAGCGCCAGTAGACATCCTCGACCTCGGATGCGGGGCCGGCAACACCGTGATTCCCCTATGCAGGCTGTTCCCGAATGCCCGGGTCATTGCCTGTGACTTGAGTGTTGAGCTTCTTATGCTCCTCGCGGGAAGCCTGTCGGCGGACGCCGCTGAGCGGGTGACTCTCGTCCAAATGAATGCGGAAGAGCTTGATCTGGATGAAGGGAGTATGGATCTCGTTGTTGGCGGCGCAATCCTTCACCACCTCTATTCCCCAGATCGAACGCTTGCTGCTGCGGCGCGCATCCTCCGCAAAGGGGGGGTCGCACTATTCTTTGAGCCGTTTGAGACTGGGAGCATTCTTCTGCGGATTGTCTGGGCGAGAATGCTCTCGGATCCGCGAGCGAAGGATATCGAGCCAGATGTGCGCACCTTTCTGGCGGGCATGATTCAAGAATATGACCTCCGGAAGGGGACGGACAAGTCCAGTGAAATGTACTCGGCTCTTGAGGACAAGTGGCTCTTCAGTCGAGAGTACTTCGAGCACCACGCTCGAGATCTAGGATTCTCAAACCTACAGATCTACTCATTGATCAACGACGAATATCCATTCACTCTGAAGACGGAGGTTGTGCTCCGAACCGGCATTGCGAGGGCAAGGGACGCCCTGCCCGCCTGGGCTTGGCACATGGTGCGACAACACGAAGAGTATTTCTCCGCAGGTGGACGCCAGGATCTGCTGATAGAAGCCGGCGTCCTTCTCCGTAAGTAGTTGGGTGCACCTGATACCATCTCGCCGAAGGTCGAGCAAGTCGCTGTTGCAACCAATGGGCTGTGGGTTGATGCCTTGATCAAACCGGGTACCCGAGCCTGTCTGCCCACGAGTAAGGTGGCCTGAGAATGCACGGGCGGCCGATGCCAGATGGCGGCCTGGATTTGGTCCGGGCGGGATTCCAAGTCGGTCGCCCCAATCGGCTGAGAAGCCAATGCCAAGAAAAGAGGCGAGTTTCTGCAAACCGACTATTGAGAACACAGAGAAGGGACTTGAGGCCAGATTCTCCTGGGACTGGCTTGCAGAGTCCATGATCAAAAGAAACCTGCTCGGTGATCCTTTTCAATGGGGCGGCGCCCTGGGCTCGGTGTGTGCCCTAAGTGTGCGGGGGAACACGCCTCACGAGGCCAAGGGATGTGCGGCAGTCCAGCTCGGCAACGACGAAGTCGCGGTTGAGTGCGTCAATGCCCTTGCATTCCAACTCCTTGTCTCCAAGTTCATCAAAGTCCGATTCACCACTGGCTCCTAGAACGGGGTTCCCTGTGGTGATCTTGCCTTCAATCGACGAAATGTGCTACATATAGCCCCGCAGGTTTTCGACCCAGGCATCGGCAGTTCGACTTGTTTCAGATCTACAACCTCGCGTTTCGCCTTGCCTGACTTACACGGGAAACGGGGGTCAGACGCACTGAGCCTTGTCAAAGCCTGGGCTACCGATCCAGCAAGGGCTTCAACCCAAGCGCTCGATCCCTGACTATCTGCACCCTGCCGCGAACTTGGCACGCTTGCGCGACCACCTGTGGTATCGTATTAAGGCTAAGAAGGAAGTATTGGGCAGGACTCGACGTCATGGTCACAACCTACACGTAACCCGCGATGGCAGTGCTCAGACATCAGGTGTTCGCAGCTGATTCCGCTATGCTTAGGGAGGTCCGAATTCACTTGCCGGGAGCAAGCGACAATGACTGGGTCAGTTCCGGATTTGCACCGATGGCCAATTCTTCGAACAGGCGACACAAGGGACTCTTCAGCCTCGCGAACCCAGGACCTGACACTCGCCTAGCTCGCCGCCAATCCGGGGCGTCAGCCAACCTGCTTTGCCGTCCGCTCAGAATGCTAAGTCTCCGGCAATTCGCATGACTGGCTTGAGTGGTGAATGCTCTACTCAGAATGAATCCTTCTTCGTGCGCAGGTAACCCCGGACACCACCGGTACACAATGTGCTGGGAATGCAGGCTCATCGTCCTGACTCGAACACACCCCAGGCGGTGGGCAAGAGCCTTCGGCACCCTGGTCCCCAATCGCCGACAGGATGATGTTCCCTGGCCGCGGTGGCCAAAGGCAAATGGCTGGAGGTGTCTACGGCCCGCCCGCGCGGATGAAGACGAGATGTTAAGGAAGGAGATTTGGCACTTGGTTCTCATCAGTTGATGGAGCACACATCACGTTCACGCCGAACACACTGCGAGGCAGCGGCCTAGTCGTGTTGACAGATGAAGTCGCCATCTTTCCTCCCAAGCACCATAGGAATCGAGCTTGTTCGGGGCTGCAACTTTGAGTGTGAGATGTGCCCCGTGACAAGCCACATAGGCGAAGAAGCCAGACGCTTCTCGTTCATCAGCCTCGACTTGCTGTCGACCATTGCCCAACAAATCGAAGCACACCCATCCACAGAGACCGTCTACCTCTTCCACTTTGGAGAACCACTCGCGCATCCACGTTTTCGCGAATGCCTAGAAGTTCTTGCTGGGTCGGCGGTCATTAGGAAGGCGCATGTCATCCAGCACACCAATGGCTCGTTGCTGCGCGGCGATAAGGCAAGGGCCATTCTGAAGGTACCCGTCATTAAGAAGCTGGTGTTCTCCTTTGATGGCTTCGGCGACAAGCAGAGTTTCGAGAGGCTGCGAGGCGCGCACTATGACAACGTCCTTGAGAACATCCGCGCCTTCTCAAAGCAAGCCAAGCGGGAGCGCCCAGACTTGGTTCTTTCCACTGCGACGATCCTCCCGAGAGAAGGTGAAATAAAGGGCCTCTCCTTCCCGCGGCGAGATCAGGCGATTGCCCGGCTGAACGACCTGTTCTTCCCTCTCGGCGTGGGCGTCGAAGTCCGCGACATGCATGACTACAGCGGCAATGACGATCTGCGTCTAGCGGGACGAAAGCCCGAGCGGGTCTATGGCGGTTGCTCGTTTGTCGAAATGGATTCCCTTTACATCACAGTCAACGGGTGGGCTCAGCCCTGTTGCGCCGTCTACAACGAGCGATTCAACGTTGGGAATGTGACTCGCCAGAGCCTAAATGAATTGCTCAACAACACGAAGATGTCACTGATACGCCATGCGCTCAGGATGGACCAACGAGACAAGATCGAATTCTGCCGGAATTGCGCATTATCCATCGGCGGGCACGCAGGCCAGGACTACTTGCGGTCGTTCTGGGGACAGCGCGACTCCCGGGGCCTCGTTGATGCTCTCGACGAGAGGCGGCATCTCTTCCGTGAAGTGATGCCGCGGCCGCTCCCGGTGACGCGCCTCGATCTTGGGTGTGGAGCGGTCAAGTCACCTGGCTTCATCGGAGTGGACAGGACACCCTTGCGCGGGGTAGATGTCATAGCCGACCTGGATGATCCTCTCCCCTTTAAGACCGGCTCGATTGACCTGGTTTATGCATCCCACTCCTTGGAGCACGCCCAAGACGCGATTGGCACTATTTCGGAGGTGCACCGTGTTAGCAGGGATCGAGGGCAGGTGTGCATCGTGGCCCCCTACTCCCACCAGGCCCTCAACCTCGCGAATCCCTACCACCATCAGGTCTTCAACGAGCACACCCCTCGCTTCTGGACCGACTCTCGATGGAGTCTGGTTCCCCGAGCCGAGTTTGAGCATCCTCATGCATCGGATTGGGGGCTCGCCACGACCGACAACAGCCCACCTAGAATGGACCTGCGCTGCGTGCGGATGGAGTTCTTCTACTTCCCCGAGTACCGCGACCTGCTCGAGCACGAGCAACGGACAGCCAGGAAGAAATACCTGGATGTGTGCGACCAGATAGTCTACCATCTGATTGTCGCAAAGCACCCAATGGATGAGGCAGAAATGCAGGAAATCGCCAGCCAAACGGACTACTACGAGTCGCCTTACATTGAAATCCGCCGCCTGACAGAGAAGCTCGAAGCCCAGGCCAGTGAACTTGTCCAAGCTCGCGCTCGCATCAGCGAGCTCGAAGTCCAGGCCAGTGAGCTTGTCCAGGCTCGCGCCTGCCTCGGCGAGCTCGAAACCCAGGCCAGTGAGCTTGTCCAGGCTCGCGCCCGCCTCAGCGAGCTCGAAACCCAGGCCGGTGACCTTGTCCAAGCTCGCGCTCGCATCAGCGAGCTCGAAGCCCAGGCCAGTGAGCTTGTCCGATCGCAGCGCGCGGTGCACTCCATGGCGCTCGAGCTTGATGGCTTGAAGCGGCGGAAGATTTTACGAGTTCTCGACCGCCTTCGATTCCGCGGGGACCTCAGGCAGCAGGTGGCCCCTCAATTCCTGCGCCTGAGGGACGATAGCTACCTCTTCACAAGGAACCTGCAAGGTTACCTCCTGCAAGTTGGCAGCAATCTCAACGACTTACCGTTCGCAAGCTACCCGCTTGACCCTCGACGCCCTGGATTGCGGGGGATTCTCCTGGCTACAGCCGCTGACCCCCCGCCCTCGAGGGGAGAAATCGGCATCGAAATCGTGTCACCATGGGATGAGATCATCCTGCAAGTTTCTAGGACCGTACGAGGAGTCGACACGACACAACCTGTGCAATTCGACTTTGCGCCGATCCAGAATACAGACTCCGGCCGCTTCTGGCTTCGGATCTTTGCTCGCGATTGCGATTTGCCTGTCCGCCTGTTCGAGTGGCGCAAGTACCGCCTCTTCGGCCTGGGCCCCCTTCAACGTCGTGCTTTCTGTGGGTACATCTTCGAAGCATGAACGCTCACTCCAGTAGAGCATTACCCACCTCAGCGAAACCGCGAGTGTTGGCGATCCTGCCAGCGCTCATTCCATCCACCATGATTGCCGTTGTGAAGCCGCTCCTCGGCATGCACCAATTGGGACATCTCACGTTGGACGTTAGGCTGGAGTCGTCAGCTCCTTCGGGTGACATCGCCCGAGCGGACCTCGTTGTCTTTTGCAGGAACTGTGAGCCTCAACGCCGAAGGGTACTGGATGCGGTAAAGTCGGCCGGAAAGCCATACATCTACGTTCTCGATGATGACCTTCTCGGCCTTCCCCCGAGTTCAGAAACCGCCGCTTACCATAACGACCCACAAGTTCGTCAACAACTGTTGGAATACATTGCCGGAGCACGCCTGGTGACGGTCTTCTCCAACACACTTGCAGGCAAAGTGCGTCGAATCAACCCTCGCGTCGAAGTTGTCGCAGGCTCAGTGGATTCCAGCAACCTGACGAAGCCCCATCCTCGATCGGCCTCGGAACTCACAAGAATCGTGTATGCAACCAGCCGGCAAAAGGACGCGCTTGCACAACTATTCCTCGGTGACCTGATCCGCTTTCTGGACAGGCGGTGCCCCAAAATCGAGGCGCATTTCTGGGGTTGTCGCGTACCCGAGCTCATCCATCATCCTCAGGTTCGCTTTTTCGACTTCATCCCTGACTATGACCAGTTCCTGCGTAAGTTCTCCCGCTGGGGCTATGACATCGGCCTGGCCCCTCTTCTGAATGATGACTTCCATCGCTCCAAGACCAACAACAAGTACCGGGAGTATGGCGCATGCCGTATCGCCGGCATCTACTCCGATGTCGATGTCTACACTGACTGCATCAAGCATGAGGTCAACGGATTGATAGTCCGCGACGTTCCCGGGGCTTGGCACGATGCGATACTGCGCCTAGTTGAGGATAAGCGCCTGCGGGAGAGGATCCAGGACGAAGCATTCCGGGATGTTAAGGAGAGATACTCGCTGGAGTCAGCACAGAGCACTTGGCGGCGCCAAATCGAGAGCGTGCTTTGCGAATGGGATTCGACGCCAGTCGCAGAGGCGGCCAAGGGGGATTCGCCCCCCGGGTTGAGCGTAGGGGCAGGTCCGGATCATACACTCGCAGGACGCGGCCTGCGTGCGGGGGATCTAATCGCAGGGCTCTGGAGCCGCCTCACCACGCTCACGCGGATGCCCCCAGCGCATTGGCTCTGTGGCCTCAGCCGCAGATGGTCCCAATGGGTCGCATTCTATAAGATCCGGATGGCCACCTCCTCATCCCGACGTGTCCCTGTTGGCGGCCCCCGACGGCGGCCGTGAGATGCGTCAGTGCCGCGCGAAGATCGGCGTGCCTTCGTGGTGCAGCCTGCCTTGGTCTGCCACGGCACAAAGAGGATCCAGCTTGACCCGCTGCTGTTTATCCCCGCGGTCCGGCAGGAATCGCTCTTGGGGGCGATCACCAGCTCCAGCGCCGCCGCATACGGACTGATGCAGATCATCCCTTGCACCGGCGAGGAGGTTGCGGCCAAGCTCGGCCTGACGGACTTTACCGAGGCGGACCTGGGGCCTACGGTGACCAGTGTCCAGACCGGGGCAGCCTATCTGGGGCAGTAGCGGGACCAACTGGGGGCAATCCCTACGTGGGCCTGGCCGCCTATAACGACGGTCCGGGCAATGCCTGCCAGCGGGAGGCGCTGGCACCGAACGATCCGGACCTCTTCCTGGAGGTTGTCGCTACAGCCAGACGCGCACCTACATCCAGGACATTTGTGAGCTTTTCACGATCTATCGGAACCTATATGAGGGAGGCCGGGAGACAGGCTAACACGGACCGCCGGTGGACTCCGTCTATCGAAGAAGTCGGGGAGGAAAGCCGTCAGACTGCCGGCACTGGGCCTATACTTGGTTCAGGACTGAATCCCAAACTCCCGGAACAAAACGGAGGCTTAGCAAGCCATGAAAGGAATCATCCTCGCTGGAGGCTACGGGACGCGGCTGCATCCTTTGACGATCGGGGTCAGCAAGCAACTCCTCCCTGTGTACGATAAACCGATGGTGTACTATCCGTTGTCGATGCTCATGCTCGCCGGCATCCGCGAGATCCTGGTCGTCAGCACCCCGGAGAATCTACCTGCATTCCGCCGCCTCCTCGGGGATGGGAGCCAATGGGGGCTGCGATTCGAGTACTGCGAGCAACCGCGCCCGCGCGGCCTGGCTGATGCTTTCCTCGTCGGCCGCGACTTCGTCGGCGGCGAACCCACCTGCCTGATCCTGGGTGACAACATCTTCTTCGGACAGGGTCTACGCGGTCACTTGCGGGAGGCCGCCAGCCTGACCGAGGGCGCGATCATCTTCGCCTACCACGTAGGCGACCCTGCCCGTTACGGTGTGGTCGAGTTTGACGCAGACGGCCTCGCGCTGAGCATTGAAGAGAAACCCCGTCAGCCCCGGTCACACTTCGCAGTTCCGGGGATCTACTTCTATGATCGGGACGCCGTGCGGATTGCCAAGGGTCTTCAGCCATCCGCGCGCGGTGAACTGGAAATCACGGACCTCAACCGTGTATACTTGGAGAAGAGGAAGCTGAAGGTGAGGGTGCTAGGCCGCGGCGTCGCGTGGCTGGATGCCGGTACCCAGCAGGCCCTTCTCCAGGCGGCCAGTTTCGTCCAGACGGTCCAAGAGCGACAAGGATTGATCATTTCCTCCCCAGAAGAGATCGCTTATCGAATGGGGTTTATCGACAATATGCGGTTGAAGGATCTCGTCGCAGGCATGGCCGAGAGCAATTACAAGGCGCAATTGATGGAAGTGCTGGAGGAAGCGCGCAAACCGTGATCCGACCCATGGCAAGAGTCCACGCCAGCAATTTTCCATCGGAGGCGGTCAAGATCACGCCTCCCGCCCCCAGCTTGGGGGTGAGGGGAGATGACGCTCACTACCTGAAGCCGTCGGACATCCCTCGGTCAATCGCAGGGACCCATCTGCGAGGGCTATGCTCAGGTCATCGGCCCGCCCCTTAGGCGGTCGTGGGCGGTAGTTGAGAGGTCCGCCGAAACATCCCGACGACTGCGTTCCGCACCTCGAGGTCCATAGCATGCCCTTCCAGGTTGAGAAGGCCGCAATTCCTGAAATCCTGATCGTCAAACCGAAGTCGTACACCGACGAGCGCGGTTTCTTCATGGAGGCGTACCAAGCGCGGGAATTTGCCGCGGCAGGCATCGAGCCGAACTTCGTCCAGGACAATCAGTCTGGATCGCGTCGGGGGACGCTGCGGGGCCTGCACTACCAGATCCGACAGCCCCAGGGGAAGCTTGTTCGGGTCCTTGTCGGTGAGGTGTTCGACGTGGCCGTAGATCTCAGGCGTTCATCCTCCACCTTTGGTCGGTGGGTTGGATTTTGCATGTCGTCCAAAGAGCAGCAGCAAGTGTGGATCCCGCGAGGCTTCGCCCACGGGTTTTACGTGACCAGTGATTGGGCAGAGGTCCTGTACAAAACGACCGATTACTATGCGCCGGAGTGGGAGAGAACACTCCGCTGGAACGACCCGGCGGTGGGGATCGAGTGGCCAATCCAAGACGGGGGAAGGCCTCTCCTATCCGACAAGGACGCACATGGTGCAACCCTGGCCGAAGCGGATGCGTTCAACTGAGCCAATGTCAGGTGACCACAATCGGAGCGGGGTGGCCATGCAGAATCTTCTAGTGACAGGGGGCGCAGGGTTTATCGGTTGCAATTTCATCCGGTTCGTCCTCCGTAACCAGCCAGCGGTGCGGATCGTCAACTTGGACGCGCTTACTTATGCCGGCAATCCCGCGAACCTGCGAGATCTTCCAGATCCTGAGCGACACGTCTTCGTCCATGGGGATATCTGCGATCAGAACCTGGTAGTCGACTTGCTCCGCCAGTACGAAATCGACGCGATTGTCCACTTCGCGGCAGAATCACACGTCGACCGTTCGATCCTGGGGCCGGCTCTCTTTGTTCACACGAACATTGAGGGAACGTTCTCGCTACTCGAAGCTGCCCGGGCGGTGTGGGGAACCACTCTTGGCGGATCCAGTTTCCATGTACGGTTCCACCACATCTCCACCGACGAGGTGTATGGATCGCTTGGGCCGGGAGACCCGCCATTCACGGAAACCACCCGCTACGCGCCCAACTCGCCTTACGCCGCTTCCAAGGCGGCCAGCGATCATCTTGTCCGAGCCTACGGACGCAGCTACAGGCTCCCCATCCTCATTACGAACTGCTCCAATAATTTTGGACCCTATCAGTTCCCCGAAAAACTGATCCCGCTCATGATCCTTTCGGCGCGGGAAGGAAAGCCGCTGCCTGTCTACGGCGACGGAGGTCAAATTCGCGACTGGCTGTATGTGGAGGACCATTGCGAGGCGTTGTGGACCGTGCTTCAACACGGCCTCGTCGGTGAGACCTACCACATCGGCGGCAATACCCAGCCGACTAACCTCAATGTCATCCGCCAAATCTGCGCGATCCTCGACCGCCTCTTGCCCTCTTCGCGCCATCGTCCCTACGAGTCTCTGATCCAGTTCGTGGCCGATCGGCCCGGCCATGACAGGCGATACGCCATGGACACGACCAAGATACGGCGCGAGTTGGGATGGCAGGCCCGACATTCCTTCGTGGAGGGCCTGGAGAACACTGTCAAATGGTACTTGGAGAATGGCGGCTGGCTGTCTGCCATCCACGAGCAAGAGGAGTACCAAGCTTGGCTGAAGGCCAATTACGGCTCGAGGCGGCCGATGGCAGGGTGATGGGATTATTGGTGGAGGAGGAACAATCAATTGGCAGAAACGAGCCAAAATGCGGTCTGCAGGCGAATCCTGCTCTTCGGGAAGAATGGCCAGCTCGGCTGGGAGCTGGAGCACACGCTTGCACCGTTAGGCACCGTCAAGGCGGTGGACTTCCCCGAGGTCGATCTGGCTGATGCGGACGGGGTCAGACGCCTGGTGCGCGAGCTCCGACCCGAAATCATCGTCAATGCCGCGGCCTACACAGCGGTCGATAGGGCGGAGAGCGAGCCGGAACTGGCCATGGCGGTCAATGGGATTGCGCCGGGCGTTCTCGCCGAGGAAGCCAGGGCGCTCGGTGCTTGTTTGGTGCACTTCTCGACGGACTACGTCTTCGATGGCGAGAAAAGACAACCCTATGTCGAGACCGACTCGCCCAATCCGCTGAATGTGTATGGCCGGACCAAGTTGGCTGGCGAGGAGGCGATTTGCACCTTGGCCGGCACCTACCTCATCCTGCGAACGAGCTGGGTGTACAGCCTGCGCGGGGACAGCTTCGTGAACAAGGTCTTACGATGGGCGCGCGAGCAGGAGATCCTGCGCGTGGTCAGCGATCAGGTGGCCAGTCCAACCTGGGCCCGACTGCTAGCCGAGGTGACGGCCCAAGCCCTTACTCGCGGTATCGACTGCCTTCAAGAGCATAGGGGCCTGTATCATCTGGCGGGCAGCGGTTCTGCAAGCCGATTCCAGTGGGCCAGGTCTATTCTGAAGCTGGACTGTCGCCAGAGAGAGCAGGTGGTGAAGCAAGTGTTGCCCGCTCGCACGTCTGAGTTCCCAACATCCGCTCGGAGGCCGCTCTTCTCTGCGCTAGACTGTGGTCGCTTCGCTCTCACCTTCGGCCTGAGCCTGCCTCCGTGGGAGTCCTCGCTGGAGTTGGCGATGGCCGAGGATTGACCCCGAAGCTAGGTGAACTTTTGTTCAGCTTGCATCGGTTCTGTCCTGAGCGTCCTATCTCGCCATCAGGTAGAGCCATATCAAGTGGCCCCAGGTAGCACCAGTATTGGCGAGTCGGAAGGCGACCACCAACCTATTCACCTTGAGCGAGGCGATGTTGGTGGCTGTCCCTCCTCCGAGTTCCCGGCCTCGCGGGAACTTCGCTGGCGTGGGGCAGCCGAGGGGGATGCGCGGGCGGTTGTGGTTCTTGTTCACACGGTATTCTCTTCCCATCACCTTCCGCTCAGCGAGACTGCTGAGAAGTCTAGCTCCAGCAGCTCTTCCTAAGGCCGGCCGTTGAACGTTTCGCCCAAGAGGTTATCCGCGGGGCTACCCGTCCAAATGTCCAGCATCGCAACCCTACTGAAGCACAGCAACTCGTTTGTTTCCGTGCCCATGCACTACGGACCCTAGTTCCAGCATCTGAAATCGGGGACACTGTGCCCCTGCAACAGCGGGTTCAATCTGGCAACCAGCCTCTGTGGCGTGTTGTGGTGCCCGATGTCGATCGGTAGACATTCCCGCATATTCTCACCTATTACGCGTAACACCCTCGGTAGGCGCCCATCATTGGTCTGGGCCATGGCCAAGTCACGGTCTCAGACATGGTTCGTGTTTCGGCGTTCTGCCTCGACCTGCTCGCAATTTCACGCAAACGAGGGGCTGGGAAAAAATGTCAAGCGAGTCAACTTGGGTAAGTCTGGTCAGCAGGAGGAAGATTTCACAGACGCAAGAAGCCTACCCCCATAAGTTTCTAATCCGTCATTACGTCGTCCGCTACCAAGCGGGAAGGTCCTTTCCAGAACGGAAAACCACATTTGAGGGAGAATGAAAAGGCAAGGGTTGGCATCTGCAGTGTAAACCACATGATGAAAGGCGAGAGCCCCTTGGCAAAGAAGGACAAGCCTACTCACCTTGGCGGATTCTTCTATGGTGCTCCAAATGTTTGAAGGCATCTCGGCAATTGGGTGTTCCCCAACAACGGAATGTGTCAATGGGTTCTGGACACCCGAAACGGGAATTTACTGTAGCTTTTGGGTGTCGGACCTCGCTTTCTCGCCCGATTCGGGCGGGTTGATCCACACAGCTGAGGGCATTGTTGG
>JBEKXU010000001.1:0-187921 GCA_049511715.1 Anaerolineales bacterium | reverse complement strand
TCTCATTCATACAACCCAAACCCCCTTCCCAACACGCCAAAAACTTGCGAAGGCTAGCCACCCCCCCTTATCAGCAAAATCCACAACCCGTTTCTACCACCCCGCCCAAATCCACCAACTAGGTAGAATGTTTGGTGGCAATGAAACTCTGTGAGGGCAAATAAGGACCGCAATTCGACAATAGAGGGGCCTTCACGTAGTTCTCGACTGGAGGGTAGCGGTCGGTAATCTACATATGGACTACCAACCGCTACCCCCCAGAGCATCCTACTTATTCAACCATGTTTGACGCAGGTACATGTCAGACCCCGTAGAGAGGGGGATGTAGCCTTCCACGTACGGCTGCATAACACGATAGAGGTACCCGACATAGGTCCAAACCCACGGCGATGCTGTGACAAGCTGCTGCGAGATTTGACCATATATAGCCTTCCGTTTCTGGAAGTCAGTCATTTCGCGCGCCGCCGTCAGCTCCGCATCGATCTCGGGCGTGCTGTACTTCGTTACACTCTGGAGATTTCCTGTGCTATACCACCACCGATAGAGCTCTACGTCTGGGTCCGGATAGCCGCCGTTTTGCGTCACGCACATGTCAAAGTCCACCTTAAACCATCGGTCCACAAAAACACCCAGTTCCGTCTGATCCAGGGTCGTCTGGATGCCGATCTTCTGCAGCTGCGCCGAAACGTTGGTCGCTTCGTCGCCGCTGGTCGGCATTTCATCGTCCGTGAACAAGATAGAGAACTTCAGACCTTTACCGTTGGGATAGCCCGCCTCGGCCAACAGCTCTTTGGCCTTGTTCAGGTCCTGAGTGTAGCAGGGGAGTTGGGTCAACGGAGTCGCGTAGGCGGGTGATGTCACGGGACCAATCACCTGGCCTTCACCCAGCGAGGCCGTATCGATGATCTGCTGGCGATCGAGGGCGCACGAAATCGCTTGGCGGACTCGGACGTCCTTGAAATAGGGACGATCGAGATTCAGTTGCAGCACGTGGAAGTTTATGTCCGGGGTACGATCCATCACTATAGTGCTTGTGGCCGATCCGGCTGCAATGGCAACTTGGGGGTTTGTGAGGATGGCCCAGTCGATTTGCTTGGCGCGCAACCCAGCTAGGATCGACATTTCGTCTGGGATAGTTCGGAAGTCAATTCCGTCCAGATAGGGCTCGCCCTGAATCCAGTAGTTCTTGTTGGCTACGAGATCCAGCTCTTCATTGGGGGTCCAGTTCGAGATCGTGAATGGGCCTGAACCCACATCCGTCTTTCCCGGGTCCACGCCCGATTCCACCGCTTTGGAATCAACGATCGCTGAGTTTGGATCTGTCATCGCTGTTAGGATAGAAACATCCGGCTGACTCAGATGGAAGACGACGGTATAGGGATCCGGTGTGTCAATTGATGAAATTGACGTGAAGTACGAACTATTAGCGGCAGCTGTTTTTGGATCTTGAATGCGCTCAAATGTGAACTTGACATCTGCCGAGGTAAGCGGGTTGCCACTGTGGAACTTGACGTTGTGTTGCAGATGCATCGTGAGTGTCAGGCCGTCCGATGACCACTCCCAGCTTTGACCCAGGTCCGGAATGACATTCAGATCCTTGTCAACTGCGGTGAGTGTGTCATAGGTCAGCTCAATTAGGCGGAATGCGTCGAAGTTCGTCGCCTTCTGGGGATCAATTCCTTGTGCATCGGTCGCCCATGCCGCAATTAGAGTTCCTCCTCTTTTAGGAGTAAGGGTGGGCATCGGCGTCGGGGTCACGGGAACCTGAACAGTCTCTTGCACCTCAACGGTCTGCTTGACAACGACCGGCGACGGTGTAGAGGCAGGCGCGCAAGCGGCCAACAAAATGGCGCCTACGAGCATGGCACTAGGAAGTAACTTGCTGGGCTTCATGATATTTTCTCCTTGGCGTGCGCATGTTTCTCACGGCTAGCAATCCATGTGTTCCTACCTCTTGACCTGGCCAGAGTCACTTGTGCCGCGCTCGGCATGTCCCTGCCCTTCCCTCCTTCGCCACGTTCGGCCCCTACGCCTTGCCCAGATGCTGAGATGCGCGATCGACGATGTGCTGGATTTCCTGGACAACCGGTTCGGGAAGATTCATCGCCCGAGGGGACTTCAGGATGGCCTCGGCCCGGTCCCGGGCCGCCTCCAGGACGCCCTGAGCTTTCGGCGCCGACCCGGCCTGACCAACCAACCTGAGCTGCGAATACTCCTGGCGCATGTGGCTGAGCGTGTGCGGATTGTCCAGGTAGCTGTCTTCCGCCCCCATCCCCAGGATGGTTTCAACGGCCAGATGGTCCTCAGTGACCTCGACCCCGCGGGCGGCCCGGAAGATCATTCCCAGGATCTCGTTGTCGATGACCAGCTGTTCGGCACTGGAAGTCAGCGCGTCCTCCAGGAGACCGGCAGCCGCAACCAAGTCCGCTCCAGCCAACCCGACCAGAACCCCGTTCAGCGCCTTTTCATAAGCTGCCTGTTCGTCCAGGCATTTCGAGCGCGTCCCCAATCCATAGGAATCGGAGCAGACGTTGTAACGCTTGGACAGTTGGACCAGACCCGCGGACATCATCCCCATCTCAATGGAACCAAAGGTAGCAGTCCCGGTGCGCATGTTCATCGGCATCGGCCGACCCGTGTACTTCACTGGAAGCCCGGGGCGGATGACCTGAACCAGAGCGGCCCCTGCCAGGAACTCGGCGTTCAGCTGCACCAGCGTCCCGGCCAACGTCACCGGACTGGAGGCGCCGGCGATCGGACAGGGCGCAATCGCCACCGGCAACCCGACCTCCGCGTACCGGACCAGGATGTCGGACGTGGCTTCCGGATAGGAGAGGGGGCTATCCGGGCAGATGCTTCCCCAGATGAACGGCCTGGCGATGAGATTCGCCAGCCCTCCGGCCATGACACCGGCCAGCTCAAGAATGTAGGCCAGGTTTTCCAGACTGTAGGCTGTGATCCCATACGGCTTGTCCGTAAAGCGCAGGATCGTCCCGGCGGTATAGATGTCCCACATGTTGGAGGGGAATTCCTGCGGATAGACCACCGGGCGGACGACGTGAATGTTCTCCAGTCCATCAAGTAATGTCGTCATCCGTTCAAGATCCGCCTGGCTGGCATTGCGGCTTTGCCCCTCTTGGAAATCGAAGATTCGGACGCACCCGCCCACGTTATGGCCGCGGATCGTGCCATCCTGCAAATCGATGAGCTCGCCGCTCCCTCGTTTCCACAGGCGGAAATGATTGGTCATGCGGCTCAAGAGCTTTTCCAGCAGGCTCTCGGGGATCCGGACCCGCTCCTTCTCGAAATCGACCCGGGCTCCCGCATCGGCGAGGATACGCAGTGCCTTCTTGCCTCGAAAGCGCACCCCGCCCGTCGCAAGGATGTGTGCGGAAGCCGCATGGATTCTTTCCAATTCTTCTGGCGCAAGCATCTCGAACTTCATTCGCTCCTCCGAAACTCGATGATGGATCCGTCCTGCGTGGAGGGCGCACCAAACAAGTGGGTGACCGTGGCCCCGATATCGGCCAGGGTCTTCCGCACGCCGAGCGACCTGCCGGTCTGGCCCTTCTGATAGATCAGAAGCGGCGTTTCCTCGCGCGTGTGAAGGCCCACGTTGACCGCGGGGTCGTTCCCGTGGTCCGCGCAAATTACCAGAACATCCTCCGTTCTGATTTCGGAAAGCAGCGTCCTCAGGCCTTCATCGACCTGCTCCAGAACATGGGCCATCCTGAGGGCGTCCCCTTCATGAGCCGCCAGGTCGGTCTCCTGGACCGTCGCCGCAATAAAAGCATCCTGGGCGCTGAGGCAGGAATCCAGGACGGACTGCATGACCTGCGGAGTCGGGACGGCAGGATCCCTCTTCGCGCCGGGACAGGTGATGAGATCAGCCATCTTTCCGATGAGGACCACCTCAACGCCTTGGTGTACGAGAAGGGAGGGCGCCTGACGCTCGGGATCAACGCCATAGCCCATGTGAGTAACCTGCAAGTTCTCGTTGTAGACCCCCAGTGAAGGGCTATCCACACCGATCTGGCCGTTCGGCCGCTCCTGCACATGCTGGAGGATTTCCTTGACTCCGATCCCGGGGCCGCCAAAGACGATCACCCGGCTGACCGTCACGCATTCGCGAACCATCCGCCCCACTTTCAACGCTTCCTCAAAACGGATGCGGTCGGTAGCCACCGTCACGTTGATGTTCATCCCCGGATCTGCCTCGAGATTGTCCCCAATCGCGAGCGCCTCATCGACGATCAGAAGGCCCTTCCCGGTCCGGGGCCGCCGGACCGTGTGGCCCGAGGAAACGAGCCCCTTCTCGAGCAGGTCTGCCACTTGACTCACCAGGGTTCTTACGGGCGCTTCCGGTATGGTGCCCACAATCTCCTGATGGCCCAAATAGCTGTCAGCGCCGGGATGGGCCAGCTGGCTGCGGCCGTAGCTCGCCAGTGCGCCGCACGCAGGGGCTGCCGATGGGCCCAGCGGCGCAATCTCTCCCAGCCCCAACAATCTCAGGGTTCCCAGGGGGAGAGGGCCCGCCCTGCGGACGATGCTCGCGAGCGTGTTGGCCCCTCGATCCTGAGGCCTCGCGCTGGCAACGTCTGGCATCTCCCCGATGCCCAGTCCATCAATGACGACGAGGACCGCCTTCATACCCGCTCCCCAGGGCTTTCCACGGGCCGGCCTCCGGCATCGTATAGTCCCAGCAGCTCCGGCTCTCCCTTTGCAATCCCCTGGACCACGGCCACATAGGAACGGCTGACGAAAACTTGTGCGCGCGGAGCAAGCACGACGCTGTCTCCGACCCGGACCGGGTGATGGTCGGGCAAAGATAAGGAGAGGTAGTAATCAATGGCGCTCGCTTCGGGGGCCTGCACCGAGGTCTTGGTCATGTCCTCCGGCCCCGAGCCGACCAACCCGTGCAGGATCTTGGCTCGCCGATGCGTCAATCCTCCGAAGAAGTACGCCCTGTCCCCATTCACGTGGGAGACTTCGCTGATGTAAATGAGGGCGGGCGCCTCCGGCTCCTGCATGTTGGTGTGCAGATAGGTGGTCCCTGTCAGGGCGTGACCCGGTTCTCCATGCGTGGCTCCCATCTGCGCAAGAATAGGAACGGAGCCCACGCAGGTGTTTCCGGGCGCGTTGATTTGCTCGACCCGTACGCCCACTTTCCGCCGCAGGACCTCCGCCGCGCGAAGAATGGTGGAGAAGTTCTGCGTCGGCTTTAACGCATGGTCCTCCTCGTCGAACTGAAGGCAGGGGTATGAGGTCACACCGGCAATGCGCACATTCGGCAACCGCCGGATCGCGGCGGCCTCTTCGGCCAGAGTATCCAATCCAATGCCGCCCTCCTGACCCGGGTAAAAGAAGTCTCCTTCAGAAACAACCCGCAGCAGGAGCCCGGCCTCCTTGCCGGCGCGAAACGCCGCCTGGGAAATCTGTCGGGCCTTTTCGAGGCCGAAGACGGTGATAACCTCCGGTTCCATTTCCAGAGCGGGGGCTATGCTCTGCACCGGGAGCTGCACCAAGTGGCCCAGATGCCCAATGGCAATGTGATGTTGGGAAAGCACCGACGCTTCGCGAAAATCGATGGCAATCGCTTTCGGGATTCCAGCCTGGGACACGCGTGCCGCGATCAGAGGATTGAATCCGATCTGCTTGGTCGTGAAATAGAAACGCAGCCCGCTCTCCTTGGCGGCACGGCCGAGCAACGCAGCGTTCTCCGCCACGGTGTCTATATCGATCACGAAGGTATTCGGCGGAATCCTTCCCTCGCGATGCAGGCAAAGCGCCGAATGGATCAGGTGCGGATTACGGGCGATCAGAGTGTCCAAGAACAATTCAGGACTCCTGGCAAGCTTGGATGGATCGTGCAAGGATCTCCATGATCAGGTCGGAACCCGCACGCATCGGGTTGATCCGAATCATCTTGTCGAACAGCGCTGGGTTCTCTGCCCGGAAAGAACCAGACACGCGGTAGAAGAGCGGCGAGACTTCGTAGCGAGATTCGGCCCCCACCGGGTGGCCGGCGGCCCCGTACGACACACTCTTGCGGAGGATCTTCTGTGCCCAGGGGTTCTCCAGCTCGACCAGGACGACTCGCGACTGGGCGTTGGCGATGTAGGCGTGCACCACCCCCGGGACTTCCCCCGAGTTCAACCGCGCGGCAACCTGGTCGACGACCTCTCCCTGAAGGGCCATCTCAACCGGCGCAAGGGCCAGCGCCCGCATGGCTTCCATGGCCTCCACCCCCTGAACCTGGGTCCCCCCAGAGTAGTTTTGTTGGTGAAGCCGGCCCACGAATTCCCGGCTCCCCAGGACGACCCCCAGGCCCTCCGGGCCGAGCAGCTTGAACAGGGAAAACGCGGATACCGCGGACCCCAGCTGAACGCCGATTCGGGGAACACGCAGAGCGGTGTAGTTGTCGTCCACGATCACGAAGAGAGACGGATCCCTCGATTTCAGCTCCTGAAGAACCTCAGCCAGGTTGTACGAATCGTCCATCCTCTGGCGGGCATGCTGCACCAAAGCAAAGGAAGCTCGGCCGGGCGTCCAGGCCTTCAACGCGGCCAGGTTATTGAAATCGATGGGCACCAGCTCCAGCCCCATCGCCTGGACTGTCACCAACGTCGTGGCATACATCGGCGCCTGATGGACGACCAGCCGTTCTCCAGGCTTCAGCGCCGCCATCAGGACTGAGCGCAGGGCGCCGGTACCCGCCCCCCGGACCAGGCACGCATCTTCCGATTCGAAGAACTCCGCGAGAACGGCCTCGACGCGCGCCGTGAAATGGGGGCGCCCCGTGTCCGGCCACAGGCCGTAGTCCCCCGCCTGCAGAATCGAGTCGCCGTCGAAATGGCGCGCGATCACTTCCACCAGGCGGAACTGAAGTCTCTTTGCGCCTTCCAGATCAAGCTGCTCAAGAGGATAGGTTTTCATGGCTAATGCCAGAGGCTCGCTAGGTTGAGCGCGACCCCAAGCAGAAGGATCGCAATGGGACCGACGGCCACGCGAATCACGGGCGTCCCTGCCGCTTCATTCAGACAATAGAATCCGGCAACGGCCAGAAGCCCGAACCCGGGCAGCATGCCATTCGCCGCAATCAGCCCGCCGACCAGGCAGGCCAGCTCCAACAGTCGCGTCATCGCCGTCCGCATGTTGTTGGCGACTTGCAAGAGGCAGGGGAAGCGCCGGAAAAGTCTTGCCACCCCCACCAGGCTGAGCGTTTCCAGGGTCATGACCACCGCTCCGGCGATCGCCGCGACCAGCGGGGTCGGGGAAAGCAGCCCGGCCGTCGGCGCAAGGCCGAGGTTTTCCATGGTGAATGCCCCCGTGGCCAGCATGGACATGGCGCGCATCGGCATGAGCGAAAGCGCGCGGGCGAGGGTGTAGCTCGCGGCGGCCATTCGGTCCCCGGAGGCCAAAGCCAGCAGCGCCTGGGGACCCTCCATGATCACCCCCAGGTTTGAAACCAGCCCGTACGTCGCGCCCACTACGGCGATCCAGGGGAGATTGCGGCGGATCCTCCGGACCGGGTCTTCGGAAATCGCAAAGGTTTCGGCGGGCGGCGCTTCCACCCGCGCTTCCCGGATGACGTAGAAGGCCAGCACCAGCATCCCGACGAGGAACCCCCAGGTATCCGGGCTTCCCCGGCCGAGCGCACTGGCGACCTGTCGGGCCGCCAGGGTGATCACAAAAGCAATTACTCCGTGCCGGACGCCGTACTGATAGGCAATGGTCAGCGCCGGGATCCCCGCGAGAGTGAAGACGGCGAGCTGGCCTAAGCTCCCCATATGCTCGAAGAAGTTCACCGGCAGGCGGGCCACAATCTCGCTCACAACGAAAAGAGCCGCAACCAATAGCCCCCCGTAGAGCGCCCCGCAAAGGATTGAGCCCGCCAGGCCCAAGTACCTTTTCCAGGAGAATCCGTGGAGCCGACCGAGCGGTCCGGGGAACCAGGTGCCCAGCGCGTCGGTTCCCAGCCAGAGACCATGAGCCAGGATCGCCGAAGACACCAGGGAGAAGGGAATGCCAAAACCGATGAGCAGTCCGAGACTTGATCCCAGGGCCAGCGAGGCGTATTCGCGGTGCGGCATCCGCCCTTGCGCGAACTCGGGCATGGTTGAGCGGATGGCGTCGTGAAAGAAGACAATTCCTGCATTGGCCAGCCCCGCCCCCAGCCCGCCCGCAAACGCCACCAGGAGGATCCTTGTCCAAATCAACAGGGTCCCTTCACTTTCCTGACGCCACAATCACTCTCGCGTGCCTTTGTGCCTGCAATCGGACGCCTCCCCTCAGCTCGCCTGTAGATCCTGCGCGAGAATGGCCTTCATGATGAGGGCCACGGCGGTATCCACATGATCGCACGTGAACCCGAACGCCTTCTTCCCTCTGCGCAATGCCTCCTGGACGTCCGCCTCCTTGGGCAGCTTTCCTGGGGTGCTCACCGCGTAGCAGCGGCCGTATCCTAGGATGGCAATCGCCATCGAGAGCGCCCCTCCCCCGCCGGTGGCGCAAGCTCCAAAGAAATAGTCCGCCCTGCCCTGAGCCACCTCCCTGGCCCCGACGATGTCGGCGACAATACGCACCTCCACCTGGTCTCCCCCCACTTCCTTGATCTTTTCCTCGATCTCCTTGCACGCAAGGCCGCTGACGTCAATTCGGATCATTGGGTTGCACCTGGCCGCAGTGGTTTCTCTTCCCCTCCGCGATCCTCGCCGGGCCGCGGGGCCGAAAAGGCAAAGAGCCGACGGGGGTTATCGATCAAGAATTTCCGGATCGCAACATCACCGATGCCCGCCGCCTTCAGCCGGGGCACGTACCGATCGAGGAGGAAGCCGTACCCGCGTCCCCCATGGCGGGTCATCTGAGAGCGCCGGCCGATGTCGCAGCTGATCACGATCTGGTCCTCAAACCCTTCCTGGACCAGCCGGCGGATCAGCTCAACCCGTGTGGCGTCCGCCTGGTAGCGCTCCTTCCCGGCGGTATCAAATCCCAGGTAGGCGCCTTGCCGGGCGAGCTCGAGGTGATATCCCGTGTCAGAGATCAGATCCATGTGGCTGAGAACGACGTGGCTCAGGTCGGCTCCCTCTTCCTTGAGGATCTGGATCTGCTGCCGTCCCATCGTTCCCAGCGTCGCGTGAGTCGAGATCGGCACCCCCGTCTCGTGGTTGGCTCGGGCCGCCGCCCGAAAGACTCTTTCTTCCTCTTCCAGAATCTCGTTGTAACTGGTCCCGATCTCGCCAATCACCCCAGGCCAAATGCCGGTTCCGGCCACGCCCTCGCGGACTTCGCGGATGAATACCTGGGAAAGCTCGGGGACACTGGCCTTCCGAAGCCGCTGGGGAAGGAAATCCCAGGACCGAACCCCGGCCTTGCCGCCAGGCGAGTAGTTCCCCTTGTAGAACCCGGTCGAAGCGATGATTCGCACGCCGCTGGCCTCGGAGAGCTCTTTCAGGCGTTCCACGTTCCGGCCCATGTCGATGGTGGTGACTTCGACGATGGCGTCTCCGCCGGCTTGCTTGAAGGACCGCAGGTCCTCCAGGACGGTTTCCGGCTCGTCCAGCCGGGTGTCCGGGTCGGATCGATCCGATGTCGAATCGGCGATGAGATGCTCATGGCAGGCTGTAATTCCCACCTCCATCGGGCTCACCGGGCCGCGGACCGTCATGAGGTAAGGCATCGCCAAATCCCTACGCGCCACCCTTAGGCTGCGATTCGATCCGGATCTTGCAGAGATGGACCGCGATAAAGCCCATCTCGTCATGATCCACCGACAAGTTCAGAGCTCTTTCCACCTCGGAAACAATGGATGCCGCGAGCGCGCACTCCTCGGGGAAATGGCTCAGTTCTTCCCAGGCCGAATCCGGCAGCCCGGTCAGCGTTTTGCCCTCCATCAGCCGCTTGAGTGTGGTGGCCATGTGGTTCACCAGGGAGGCGCCCAATTCCTCCGTGACCCGAATTCCATAGTGCCGCTCGACCATTTGGAGGGCTTTCTTCGTGGCCGCCACGGATTGCTCGTTGGCCTGTCCGCTCTCGACCAGCAGGTCGAAGCGCTCCTCAAACGCCATGATTCGTCTCCGCGACCCCTGACCTCTTCAGCCTTTCTTCAGCGGCCGCTCTTCCAAATAGCGCCGGGCAAGCTCCGCCATCAGGGCTGCTCCCAGGGGCAAGATCGATTCGTCAACGTCGAATCCCGCTTGATGGAGAGGCCTCATGGGCTGACCGGGCGGCCGGGCGCCGAGCACCAAGTAGCATCCGGGGGCCTTCCGGGTGTAGAAACTGAAATCCTCCGACCCCATTTCCGGCTTGAGCTCCCGGGTCGCCCCCTCGCCGACCAACTGGGCGGCGACATCATGGGCAAAGACCGCCAGATTTAGGTCGTTCCGGAGGGCTGGATAGCCCTCCTGCAGAGTGAGCTGATAGTCTCCTCCCAGGACCCTGGCGATCCCGCAGGCCCGGCGGATCTCCTCGAAGACAGTCTCGCGCACATGAGGATCGAAACTCCGAACCGTGCCGCGCAGCTCCACTTCCGTGGCCAGAATGTTCTCTTTGGTTCCACCCTGGATCGTGCCGACGGAGATCACGGCGCTGTCCAGGGCCGGTATTCGACGCGAGACAATCGTGTGCAGTGCGCTCACCACCTGCGACGCCAGGAGGATCGCGTCGATCCCCAGGTGGGCCTGGGCGCCGTGCGCCCCGCGCCCGAGAATGACAATCCGGAAATTGTCCAGCGATGCCATCACGTAGCCGGGCGAGCACGCCACCGTCCCCGACTCGTACTGGGTGTCCACGTGCGTGGCGAATACGGCTTCCGCATCATCGAGCGCACGGTCCTCGATCATGCGCGTCGCTCCGCTCTTGCCCTCCTCGTCCATCCCCTCCTCAGAGGGCTGGAAAAGAAAGCGCACGCGGCCGTCCGGATGCGAATCCTTCAGGAGCATCGCCGCGCCCAGAAGGCACGCGGTGTGGACGTCGTGGCCGCAGGCGTGCATAACCCCCGGGACCTCGGAGGCGTACTCGACGGAATTCTGTTCCTGAATGGGCAGCGCATCCATGTCCGCCCGCAGGACAACCACGGGAACCCCACGGCCCACTTGTCCAACGACTCCGGTCCTGCCCACCCCGGCCCGCACCTCGATGCCCAGCGAGTTCAGCGTCTCGGCCACAAGAGCGGCTGTCCGGTGCTCAGCAAAACCCAGCTCCGGATGGCGGTGGATCGTCTGGCGGATTTCAACCAGCCGCGGCTCGAGCTCCCGGGCTTGCTCCAGAATCGCTGCGTTCATGACCCCATGATCCGGACCGCCGTTCCCTGTGGTCGTTCGCGCGGTCCCCTGTCAGGCAACCGCCTCGCTCCGCCTGCGCCCTGGTCCTCGGACTACCCGCCCAGGGAGGGCGCCCGTGTGTTCCCCGTCCCGCAATACCAGCTGCCCATTCACCACAACGTGGTGAACCCCGGTCGAATACCGGTGCGGATCGTCGAAGGTTGCATGATCCTGGATCGTTTCAGGATCGAAGACCACGATGTCGGCGAAATAGCCCGGCGCGAGCAAGCCGCGGCGATCAAGGTGAAGGTTCCCGGCCGGGAGCGAAGAAAGCCGCTGGACCGCTTCGCGGAGCGGGATCAGCCCCTCCTCGCGGACGAATCTGCCGAGCAGGCGCGCGAAGGTCCCGTAGGCCCGGGGATGGATACTCGACTGCAGGAAAACCCCTTCGGGAGCCAGGGAGGGGCTGTCCGATCCAAAACTGATCCAGGGCATCCTGATTTCCTGGCGCAGGTTGTCTTCCGAAACGGTTTTGAAAACCACCTCCAGACCGCTGTGATCTTCGACCACGAGATCCATCATCGTTTCCTCGGGCGTTGTCCCGCGCAACGCCGATATTTCCGCAAGCGTCTTTCCACTCAGCGGCTTCAACTCCCGGTTCTTGAAACCCACGGCGATGATGTTCTCCGGGGATCCGGCTGCTAGGTAAGTGTTGTCCCAGCCATTGCCGGGATGGGAAACTTCCCGCCTCACACGGGCCCGAAGGTCCGGATCCCGGAGTCGCTCGACCCAGGCATCGATCCCGCCTTCCTGCACCCAGGGAGGCATCGCCGCCTCGAAACTGGTCGAGAGGGCGCTGTAGGGGTACATGTTCGCGGAAACCCGAAGCCCCTGTTCTCGTGCAGCCGTGATCTTTTCGATGGCCGGACCGAGCTTGGGCCAGTTCTGCTTGCCCGAGGCCTTCAAGTGGTAGATTTCCGCCCCGATGGCGGCTCGAGCGGCGATCGCAATGAGCTCGTCGACCGCTTCCAGAAGCTGTGGGCCTTCGCTACGGAGATGCGAAAGGTACAGCCCGCCATATTCGGCTGCGACCTGGGCCAGCGAGACCAGCTCCTCTGTCGTGGCATAGCAGCCGGGGACATAACCCAACGCGGAGGAAATCCCAAGCGCGCCCTCCTGCATCGCCTGGCTCACCAGCCGCCGCATCCGGCCCAGTTCCTCGAGATTCGGCGGACGATCGGCATGCCCCAGGACATGGACGCGGATGGTCGTTGCGCCGACGAAGGAACCGACATTGGGAGAAATCCCCCGCCCGGCCAGATCATCAAGGTATTCGCCCAGCGTAGTCCAGCCAATGTCGTACCGGATGTCGCCCTGCTCCCTGGCCCTCTCCTGTCTTAGCGCCTCGCTGAGCGGCCCCATCGAAATCCCTTCGCCCAGGACTTCGAGGGTTACTCCCTGGCGGATGTCGCTCTGGGATCGACCGTCCGCAATCAGCGACTCGTTGGCCCAGCTCAGCATATTGATAAAGCCAGGCGCCACCGCCAGCCCTGCCGCATCGATCTCCAGCTGCCCGCGCCCCTCAAGTTTCCCGATGGCCGCAATCCGGTCCCCCCTTACCCCCACATCTCCGTCTCTCGGCTCGGCCCCGCTCCCGTCATACAGGGTTCCATTACGAAGGACCAGGTCGAGATCGAAAGGGGGCGCCAAGCGCTAGCTCCAGGCCGCCGGCGGGTCAGTAGGTGGGCATGCGCTCATTGTCCATCACCTGTCTTTGGATCTCGCACACGAATTCCTTGTTGATAATGGAACGCAGGGTGGGAAGAACGAGAAGATTCCCCTGCCCTACGACGATCACCGCTTCCGTGTCTTCCTGGGAATGGTCCGTCGCGTTGGACGGAACCAGCGGCAGAGCCTTGAAGGGCCGATACGAGGCGTAGAAATCATCCCCGTTCCAAATGGTGGCATCGATCTGTCCCTTTTCCATGGCCTCCATCAGGTTCATGTAGCTGATTTCGACGTACTTCACATCCTTACCGAGGCAGGCTTCCTTGGCCAGCAGGACCTGGTCAATGGAGGCGGTGTCGATTCCGACCCTCATCCCTGCCTCGATTCCCTCTCGGTCGTGATCGGCCAGGAGAATGATGTGCTGGCCCACGTACGCCCCCACACCCAGGCTGAGTACTTCTTCGATGGCCATGCCACGCTGACGGGCATTGCGGCAGGCAAATCGTGACAAGACGACAAAATCCAGTTTCTCCATCGAGAGGGCCTGAAGCCGGTTCAGGGCGCCGCGGCTGTAGACCAGGTTCAGGGCCATACCAGCCTGCTCGAAGGCCTCGTGGAGGCCGGTTGCAAGGCCCTCCAGCCTTCGCGAATACGGCAGCGGCATGCCGCCCAGAATGTAGTTCTGACCCGAAAGGCGCCAGAGCAGCGGATAGTTGATTTCGCGGATGAACGTGCCAAGGTGCCCCCGCCGGTCAAGCTTGACCGCTCCGCTCCGCTCCAGGTACGCAAGCGCCCCATGCATGGTGCCGACCCCGGCGCCGAACTTCTGCGCGTACTCTCGAACAGGCTGCAGGCGATCGCCAGGCTGCTGCGTTGCCAGGACTCCGGCGAGCTTGACCGCCGCGATGCCTTGCCGCGAAACAAGCGGGAAAGAGAACTCCCTTGCCACCAGTCCACCAGGGGTTGAATCAATATTCAGAATTATGTACAATCTAGCACTGGTAGTTTGGGCTGTCAATGACATTCATCCCCTGGGGCAAGAGCAGGCCCTTGAACTCCACTCTTTGTGTCGTATTCTGCCGTGCAAGGACGCGCCACTCCGGAGTGGCGGCGACGGGCTTGCCTTGACAGGACGGCAGTATGGGTTGCTAGTTCGTATGGAACTAGTCTTGGGGACGCTTGACCTTCAGGCAATCTGCGGAGAAATAGCGGCCGGGCGCACGCGGCACTCGTGCGTTTCCGCTGGCACGCCGATCGCACCCCTTGGGGTATCCTCCCCTCAGTCTGGGAGCGGTGCGCCAACCCGCCACAATTTGCCCAAAAAGCGTCCATTTCAGAGACGGTCCCGCCGACCGGGAGCTGGGCAACTCCTGCGCTGAGGATGCCAGGACCTCGAGAAAGAGTACCCACATGAACACGAAGAACACTTCGACTATCTTCGAAGCGCTGCGCTCAGTCGTCGGCCCGCCGAACGTGCATTGCTCTCCCGAGGACCTGGTCGTCTACGGGTATGACGCCTCTGCCCCTTCTCGCGACCAACCTCCCCTGGCCGTCGTGTTTCCGGGCTCCACAAGCGAGGTCTCTGCATTGGTGCGCCTGGCCGGCGACCGTGGGATTCCCGTGGTGCCCAGAGGGTCTGGGACCAGCCTGAGCGGCGGGTCAGCTCCAATGCAGGGAGCCGTCGTCATCGGGACCAGCCGCCTCAACCGGATCCTTGGCTTCAATGCGGGGAATCTCACCGCCCGAGCGGAGCCGGGCGTGCTCACGGCAGAATTCGCCTCGGCGGCGGAGGCGGTGGGACTTTTCTATCCTCCGGATCCCGGGAGCCTGGCGATTTCAACCCTGGGGGGCAACGTGTCAACCAACGCGGGCGGCCTGCGCGGACTCAAATACGGGGTCACCGGCGACTATGTGACGGGGCTGCAGCTCGTCCTGGCCTCTGGGGATATTCTCAACACCGGGAGCGAATGCAAGAAGGACGTCGCCGGGTACAACCTGACCTCATTGTTCGTGGGGTCCGAGGGAACCCTCGGCATCATCACCCAGATCGGCCTGCGCCTGCTGCCTCCTCCCGAGTCCCAGCGAACCATGATTGCCTACTTCAGCGAGATCGACTCGCCAGCTCAGGTGGTGGCAGACATCATCCAGGCCAAGATCATTCCGGTCACGCTCGAGCTCCTGGACAGAATCTGCCTGCAGAGCATCGAGGAGTTTGCTCATCTGGGCCTGGCGACAGACGCCGCCGCCATGCTCCTCATTGAAGTGGACGGCCCCGAGGCCGGCCTCGACGAGGAGATCAGAAGCATCTCGCGAATTTGCGGGAGATACGGCGGCCAGCGTACCCAGATCGCCCGGGACCAGGCGGAAGGGGAAAGCCTTAAGACCGCCCGCCGGGCGACCCTTTCAGCTCTGGCCAGGAGAAAACCGACCACCATCCTGGAGGACGTGACCGTCCCGCGCGACAAGATCCCCACCATGATCCGGCGGGTCCGTGAGATCGCGGAACGTCATCGGGTCGAGATCGCCCTGTTCGGTCACGCTGGCGATGGCAATCTTCATCCGACCGGGATGACGGATGCCCGCGACGCCGAGGAGTTGGCCCGGGTTGAGGCGGCGTTTGACGAGATCTTCTCGGCCGCGATTGAACTGGGAGGCACTATCACTGGCGAACACGGCGTGGGCCTGAAGAAGCGGCATGTCTTGCCCCGCAAAGTCGGCGCGGTGGGGATCGAGACCATGAAGTCAATAAAGCGCGCGCTGGACCCAAAGAATGTCCTCAATCCGGGCAAGGTCTTGGAGCTGTAATGACCTCCCTGGCCCACTCGCCCGTAATGCGGGGGTACATTCCCGGACTCGAAGCGCCGAGCTACGACGAGCTTTTCCACTGCATGCGCTGTGGACTGTGCTTGCCCACCTGTCCGACCTTTTCCATTTACCGGGATGAAAAGGCCTCCCCGCGCGGGCGTCTTGCCCTAATGAGAGCGGTCAGCGAAGGGCGTCTGGGCTTGGGTGAGGGATTCGTGAGCGCCATGAGTCTCTGCTTGGGGTGCCTCGCCTGTCAAACGGCTTGTCCCGCGGGTGTTCCCTATGGAAGCCTGCTGGAGCGCGCCCGAGAGCAAGGCGAGGAGGCGAGCAAATCCACGCGGTCCCCCCTTGTGGCCAGTCTGAGGGCGTGGCTGATTCGCTCCTCGGCGGGCAATCCGAATCTCACCGACCGCCTGGCCCCCCTGCTGCGCGTATACCAAGCCGTGGGCCTGCAAAGGCTGAATTTGTGCCGGCTTCTCCCGGGTCCCATAGGTGGCTGGGAACGTCTGTTACCTATGGTTCCGCGCTCTTCAGCTCAGAAGCAGCTCGCTAGTGGAATTGCCGCCGTCCCCCCTATCCGAGGAAAGGTGGGCTTACTGACCGGTTGTCTGGAAAACAGCCTGCTGGCGAACGTTCCCGTAACCACGGCCAGACTGCTTTCACTGAATGGTTTTGAGGTTGTGGCCCCGCAGGAACAGGTCTGTTGCGGGGCTCTCCCGGGGCACCTTGGCGAGATGAACCTTGCACGCCAGCTGGCTCGGCGCAATATCGAGGTCTTTGAGGCGGCCGGCGTGGACTACATCGTGTCCGACGCGGCAGGTTGCAGCGCACAGCTCAAGGAATACGGCCAACTGCTCGAAGCGGATCCCGGCTATCGGGACCGAGCAGGCAAGTTTGCCGCCAAGGTCCGCGACGCCACCGAACTGCTTGCCTCGGTGTTGCCGCTCCGCGGCGTCCCCCAGCAGGTTGAAATGAAGGTGGCCTATGACGAACCCTGCCATCTTGTCCATGCCCAAGGGATACGGGACCAGCCGAGGCTCCTGCTAGGATGCGTGCCCGGGGTGCAACTTCTGGAACTGCCGGAGTCGACGTGGTGCTGCGGCAGTGCGGGAACATACAACCTGACTCACGTGGCGGAGGCGGAGACCTTGCTGCGCCGCAAGATGCAGCATGTCCGCGACCTTGCGCCGGATGTCTTGGCGACCGCGAACACAGGCTGCATAGTGCAGCTGCTGAAGGGCGTTCGGGAAACGAAGAGCAAGACCAGGGTCATGCATGTCCTCGAGGTGGTCGCTTTGGCGTACGTGTGACTCTGTCCTGTTGTTTCAACGCAATCAAGATCTCCCCTTCCCAGTCCTCGGCAGGGAGAAGACGGCAAGCGGGCTGAGGAAAACCCACCAGCCTCTAATTCGACACTCTCCTGCATTGGCCTTGCCAAGGATTCCGGCCATCCCCTGCAGACCTGTATGAACCGATGCTTGCAAGATTCCAGTTGCTGCTTGGCCGGAAAGCTCGTGATTGGCGCCATCCGGACCTCAGCAACGGTCCCGATGGGACTCGATTCCTCACACCGCCAGCCCGGCGCAGGGTCATTACTAGGTTCCCGAACATGAAAACCGACAAGCGCCCGACGGATGGATCCGGCGGATCCTCCAAACGCGGGCTCGACTCGCGGACTGCTTCTCCAGAGGACTTGACAAGGCAAGAATCCTGGGCAACTACTTGATGCTTGCCGGTCCCTTCTGAGGACTAGGTTCCAACCGCATCCATCTGACAGGAAACCCCGCTTCTTCCCCACAAACTGGGCCCAGAATCCCCAGCGGCGCGTTCATGCGGAGGCGTTAACTCCCTCTCCTACCACCGTCCAGCGCAGAAACTGGATGCGAGGTGGAAGACGGTCTGGGGCAGGAACCGGGTATCTTGATCGGGCAATGAGCCCTTGGAGTTTCAGGCTTGGGAGGCCAGATTGCTGATCAAGCCCATGAGGGCGACGTGCTCATACGAAAAGGGATTCTTCACCTCACAGAGAATCTGCTCGGTTCTTGCCGAGAGACGGAAGCAATCGAGGCTGGGAATACCCCATTGGCAGCGCTTCAGGGCACGGCAGACATTTCAGCTGGTGAGGGTGACCTTGTGCAGCCCGCGCGGCTGGTCCGGGTCAATGCCACGGGCCTGGGACAGGCCCAGGGCGAACAGCTGCCCGGGAGTCACGGCCACGACGGGCGAGAGCCATTCGGGGATGCCCGCGGGCAGGGCGACTCGGGTGTCGCCTAGCGAGAGGGCCGCGGCCAAGGGGGAGACAACGACCAACTGTGCCCGGCGCCGCTTGAGCTCCCCAAGGAAATTGGTCAATTCCTCCGCGGGCCGGCCATCGGCCACAACCGCCACAACCAGAAATCCATCCTGGACCAGCGCCACCGGGCCGTGCATGAAGTCGGCCGTCGAGTATGGTTCGGCCAGGAGATAGGTCAGTTCTTTTAGTTTCAGGGCAATCTCAAAGGCCGTGGCGTAGTTGTACCCGCGCCCCAGCACCACGCACCCCTTCGCCCGGCGGTAGGCGGCTGCGGCCGAGACGATCTCCTCTGCCTGGCCGAGAGTTTCTTCGACCAGGGCCGGCAGCCCCCGGAGCGCCCGCTGTTCCCCGGCCTCTCCGGAAAGCGCGGCAGAGAGCATCGCCAAGGCCAGAAGGGAAGCGGTGTATGTCTTTGTGGCGGCGATACTGCGTTCTGGGCCGGCGTTCAAGTTGATGTTGTGCTCCGCCAAAGCGGCCAGCGGGGAGGAGGGATCATTGGTCACCGCAACCGTCAGCGCTCCCTGCTCGCGGCCCTTCTCGACCACGGCGCAGATATCCGGGGACTGGCCCGATTGAGATACGGCCAGCACCAGAGCTTCTTTCAGATCGGGCGGGGATTGGTAGAGAGTGAACAGCGAAGGCGTGGCCAGGCCCACAGCCAGATGGTTGTGAGCGCCAAAAAGATATTGACCGTAGCGAGCGGCGTTATCCGACGAGCCGCGCGCCGCCAGCATCAGATAGCGCGGAGAGCGTTTCCGTATGATCTCCGCCAGCTTGTGGACATGGGTGGTCTCCGCATCCAGCAGGCGCTGCAGAGCGACGGGTTGCTCGAGGATCTCACTGTGCAATTGGGAAATGGCCATTTGGTTGTTGAGCTACCCCGGGTTTCCGGAAAATTGTCCAGGTTTGTCCGAAAGTCGCTGGCGCGGCGAGCGCCGGTCCCATCAGAAGTGCGGCACGGGTTTGCAAAGGGACAGCGGTCTACAATCTGCCTTTGCAACGACCCGCGATTGCGTTCGAACCTTTACCCCTAGGTCAGCACGTCGGTTCCCGCAACCGGTTCAGGTGTATCCGGTTGAAGAACTGGTCTCGCGGCCTGCTGTTGAAACTCCCATTGAGCGGCTCTTCCCGCACCCTCCACGAGGAATGAAGCATCGACCGCGATACCAATTCACCGAGCCAATGTCGGTCCTTACCCGACACGACTTCTCGTCTATCGTCTGAGCCCAGGCCTGAGGTCCCGTTCGCGCGGGACAATTCCGTCATCCCCTCCTGGCGACTGGCCAGCGGCACCCGTGGACGCATTCGCTTGACAGCCTCCTCCCCGCGAGGCGCAGAAGGAGATTCCCGCCTGCTGTGACCTGAGCCAC
The DNA here is from genome assembly GCA_049511715.1 of Anaerolineales bacterium. Classification (GTDB taxonomy): domain Bacteria; phylum Chloroflexota; class Anaerolineae; order Anaerolineales; family RBG-16-64-43; genus JBEKHT01. The sequence continues at coordinate 168,464 of JBEKXU010000001.1, read as the reverse complement.
ACCCACCCGTCCCGCCCCCCCCAATTACCCCTTGTGACAAGGGAGCGCCCCCTTGCCGCAAGCCCTCTCGCCTTAAGCCCGCAAATGAGCCCCATCTGCTCTAACGCCTTCCATTCTACGTCATCCGACCAAAAGGGGAACACGGAGGGATGGGCAAAGGGCCGCCTCTCGAGTCGGTAGTGATTGCCAACGAGGGCCCAGACCTCCTGCGCCACCGTTCCCCGTCACATCTTCAGGAACTGGACGGATGGCTTGCCTTCGAAATTCACGAGACGGCCTCGCGATCTGCTCCAACAATAGCTACCCAGAGCTGTGTATCTGAATACAGCGGCTCCTGACCACTAGGGGCAGAGCGCGACAGGCACGCTCAGCCCCTCATCACGGATGACCGCCAGGGACGTGCCAAGTAGGCGCGGGCTTGCCTTCTGGCTCTTGAATGGGCAACTTGTGAGATGTGCCGTACGTTGGGTTCCCGGGGAAGGGCAGGTCCCTGCCCTTCCAGACCATGCCGGATGTCGATAATCACTGCCGGGGTACGGTCGGAGACATCTAGTTCCGACAAGATCGAGCTGACGTGACTCCGCACCGTGTCCTCGGAGAGATGGAGCCGTTCAGCAATATCTGAATTAGAAAACCCACGCGCAATGAGCCTCAGCACATCCACTTCGCTCACGGTCAGCTTCTCCGCAATCATGGTCTCAGGTTGTTCTTGCTAGCTCGCCACCTGATCCAGCAGTTTTCCGGCCCCGGGCGGATCCACATAGGACTTCCCCATCATGGTCCCCCGGACGGTTTCAACCATCTTCTCCCGAGGGGTGTCCTTCAATAAATACCCCGACGCCCCAGCCCGAATAGCATCAAAGACCCCTTCGCTGTCGCCAAAGGGGGTCAGGACCAGGACCCTCATCGCAGGATATTCCGCGTCGATCCGCCGCGTCGTAACCACGCCGTTCATGACGGGCATCTTCAAGTCCATTAAGATGACATCCGGTGAGGTCTTGGGAACCAACTCGACCGCCTCGGCTCCGTCCTGCGCCAATCCCACGATCTCCATGTCCTGCTCCAGCTTGAGGAGCCGCTCCAGGCCTTCGCGGACGTTGGCCTGATCCTCGCAGATCATGACTTTCATCCGAGGCATCCATGGATGAGGAGACGGATCGTCGTCCCGCGGTTGGGCTGAGTATCAATGGTCAGCCTGACTCCTGCCACCTGGGCCCGCTCGAGCATCCCAGCCAGCCCGAAGTGTCCCCTGGGCGAACCATTCCTCAAACTGAATGCCATCCCTCCTGAAACAGGACAGGAGGGATGGTTCCCACCTGATTTCTCTCGCCTTCCAGGGAACTGGTCAGTCCGCTCTACTTCGCAATTGCTTCCTGACCGGGCCTGATGTATCCTTTCATGAGCAATTCCGACCAGCAAGTCCGAAATCCACACCCAGAGGAGGCCACGGAATGTTCAAACGACTTGCGACCCTGTTTCGAACCTCTCACTTGATGCAGGCGGGGGCGGCCCTGGCCGTCCTCGGCTTGGCCCTGTACATCATTGGCCTCTTCACTCCTCTGAACTCCGGCGTGCCTCGGGCTCCCGGCCGCATTGTGCTGGATTACGTCTTCAACCTCTTGTACGCCGGGCTGATCATCATGATGTGGGCTTACTTCACGGAAAACAAAACTTGGCTTCTGCCCTGGTATCAGGAGGGACAGAAGGTCGAAGTCTTCTCCAACCAGCGCATTGTGCGGATCGCGCTGATCGCCGCAGCGACCATCGTCTTCGCCTTCGTTAAGATCCCCGTGCTCGGCTGGTCGATCCGCACCGTGCCTCCGGTTTTCGCAGCCATGTACTTCGGGCTTCCGGAAGGGTTGCTCGGCGGGTGGGTCGGCTACATCCTGAGCACGCTGATCGTCGGGGGCTATTCGGACCCGCTGCTGACCATGCCGCTTTGGATGAGTTCGGATGCGGTCGTGGTGGCGTTGTCCAGCATCGTCTACTTCCAGTGGATACGCGATGTCCAGTCGGCCGCAAAGCGGAGCCGGGGCTACGGCCTCATGTTGCTGGGCCTGTTCGTGGTCTGGTACGTGCTGATCGTGGGCGAGTCTGTCGGCTACCTGGGGGCCGCGGTTGTCCTCCCCTACGCTTTTCAATATCTGATCGGCGGGTTGATCGTCCTGGCTGTCATCACCCTGATCGCTGTCGGCGCCTTGGAGGCCATGAACCGGACCCGCTGGGGAAAGGCGGCAAGACCGCAGGCGGGCAAGACCTAAAGGCGGCAGCGACCCTTGACCGTCAAACTTCGTAACGTTTCTTTCACCTACTGGCAGTCTGACCGGCCGGCCCTGCAGGATGTCTCCTTGGACATCTCCGCCGGCGAGTTTGTTGTCATCACCGGACCCACCGGCGCAGGCAAGTCCACCTTCCTGCAATTGCTCAACGGGCTGATCCCGCACCAGATCCCCGGTAACCTGACTGGCGAGGTCCTCATCAAGGGGCGAAGCACCAAGGCGGCGAGTGTCGCGGAACTCTCGCGCGAAGTGGGCATGGTGTTCGAGGATCCGGACACCCAAATCGTCTCCCTGACCGTCGAGGACGACGTGGCCTTTGGCCCATCCAATTTGGGCCTGAGGCCGGAAGAAATTCGCGCGAGCGTCCGTCAGGCGCTCCAGTACACGCGGCTGCTCGGCTTTGAGGACCGCAACCCTTTCACGCTCTCCGGGGGAGAAATGCAGAGCCTGGCGATGGCCGGAACGCTGGCGATGCGGCCGGAGATCCTGGCCCTGGATGAACCCACCTCGATGCTTGATCCCCTCGGGCGTGCCCGAATCATTTCCATCCTCAAGTCGCTGGCCGCAGAAACCCGGTCCACGATCCTTGTAGTCGAACAGAATCCCGAGCTGGTGATCGACCTCGCGGACAGGGTGCTGCTTTTTGATGAGGGGCGCGTGATCAAGAACGGCACGCCGGAGCAGGTCTTCGGCGATGTGGGGACCCTGCTGCAGGTGGGCGTCAAGCTGCCGCCGACGATGGAGGTCTTCTGGGAACTGCGCCAGCGGGGCCTCTGGGAGCAGGCGCTGCCGCTTACTTTTCAAGAGGCCGCTGAGGCGCTGCGCTGGAAACTTCACCCAAACGGCGCCTCGCCGGAGATCCGAGTTCCTCCCACCCCTCCAAAGGAAGACACGATTGTCAAGGTTCAACGCCTCGAGCACGTTTACGGGGACGGGCTTGCCGCGTTGAAATCCATCGATGTGCAATTCGAGCGGGGGGAGTTCACCGCCATCGTCGGGCAGAATGGATCGGGCAAGTCCACTCTGGCCCATCATCTGGTCGGCATCCTGCAGCCGACGAACCGGGAGGGCCGGGTGCTGGTGGACGGACTTGACGTGCGGAACACACCGCTGCGCGAGCTGATCCGGCATGTGAACTATGTCTTCCAGAATCCCGACGACCAGCTCTTTCAGGAGTCCGTGCGGGAAGAGATCGAGTACGGCTTGAAGAACCTGGGGATCGGGGAGGAGGAGCGCAAGCGCCGCCTGGAGTCGGTGCTGGCGCGCTTCGGGCTCCAAGACGATGTCGAGGCGCCGCCCAAGAGCCTGCGGCGCGGCCTCAGAACCAAGATTGCCATCGCTTCGCTTGTGGCCATGCAGCCCGCGGTCTTAGTGGTAGATGAGCCGACCACGGGGCTGGACCGGCTCGAGTCGCTGGAAATCATGCGAGTGCTGGAGGAACTGGTCGATTCCGGGACCACGGTGATTTTCATTACCCACGAGATGGACCTGGTGGCGCAGTTCGCCCGGCGGGTCGTGGTCATGCATGCCGGAAACGTCCTGATCGAGGGCCCGCCCACCAAGGTGTTCTCAGAGCTGCCGATCCTCGAGGAGGCCTCGCTCTCGCCCCCCGACATTTACCGTCTGGCCGCCCTGCTGGGGTGGAGCCACTTGCCCCCGCTGCGCACCCCAGCGGACCTGGCGGACCTGATTGCAAGAGCGATGTAATCGCCATGGCCCTTTTCGTTTACACCCAACGCAGCACGCTGCTCCACCGCCTGCACCCGGCCTCCAAGGCGGTGTGGGTCATCGCCATGGGCATCATCCTCTCGATCTACTTTGATCCGCTGCCGCTGCTCGTCCTGTTCCTGATCAACCTGCCGTTTTTCCTCCTGGGGAAGCTGCCCTGGCGAAGCTGGTCCAAGCCGTTTGGTTATGTCGTGCTACTGGGACTGATCGGCTACTTCATTACCAGCCTTTGGCTGGCGCGACCAGGGGTCTTTACCCGCTACCCGGGGCTGGTGGGCGTGAGTCTGTGGCAAATTGCCGGAGAGCATTTCTTTCTGGGGCCGATGGCGGTCACCATCGGGGGGCTGATGTACACGGCCGGACAGACGCTGCGGAGCATCACCATGGTGCTGATGATCGCGGTGTTCATGTACAGCACGCGGCCGAATGACCTGGTATATCTGCTCAGCAAGGCCCACCTGCCTGCAAAGCTGGTCTTTATTGTGATGGTGGCCTACCGCTTCTTTCCATACATTTTCAAGAAACTCTCGACCGTGATCGCCGCCCAGAGACTGCGCGGCTGGGAGCTGACCTTCGGCAACCCGGTGAACATGGCCCGCCAGTTTCTGCCGGTCACCATTCCGGTCCTGACGGAGACCGTGCGCCTCTCGGACTACACCACGCGGGCCGTTGAATCCCGGGCCTACGGGACGAGCCGGTTCACCCTTCACCACCAGCTGAAAATGACCCGGGCCGACTGGATCTTCTCGCTGTTCTGGATTCTCGTGATGGGAGCTTTCCTTGGGCTGTACATCGGATTCGGGGTTGGTCCGCTATGAAGAGGAGGCCATTGTGGGAAAGGTGATTGACCTGAGGCTCGAGCCACCGGCCTCCACAGAGGACATTGCGAAAAAGATCCGAAGGATCTTCCTCGAGAAAGAAGCCCGGGGGGTCGCCAATTACCGGCGCATCTTCGGGCCGCGCTGGGCCGCAGCGCTGGGGACCACGCTGGAAGAGATCGACGCCAAGCGACAGGCGCTCAGCGAGGCGGAGTTCCTCTCGTTCCTCGATTCCGTGGCGCAGATGCTCACCGTCTCTCCCGAGGCGTTCGTTCACGAGCTGGATGAAGCGGAGATCGAATGGGGCCTGGTGGACACGGACGATCTCGACAAGACGGCGGCATTCGTGCGCCGCTGGCCCCGGCGATTCAAGGGGAGGGCGCTCCTCAACCCCTTCGACGGGATGAAGGCCGTACGGGAACTCGAGCGGGCGATTCGAGCGCTCGGGATGGTCGCGTTCTACGCTTCGCCATTTGACTGGAAGATCAGGGCGGACGATCCGCTCTTCTTTCCCCTGTATGCCAAGGCCGCGGAGCTTGGGATCCCGGTATTCATCTACACGGCGATGAACTACAACACGGAGCTGCCGATGGACATCGCCCACCCGAAGCATGTGGATGCGGTGGCCATGGCGTTCCCGGACCTCAGGATCGTGGCGGATTGCGGCGGCTGGCCCTGGGTCCCAGACCTGGTCGGGGTGGCGCGCCGGCACCGGAACGTGTACATCGATACCAGCTCGAACCGCCCAAAACATCTCGCCACGCCCGGCTCCGGGTGGGAGATGCTGATGCAGTTTGGCAACACCCTGCTTCAAGACCAGATCGTCTTCGCCTCGGGCGCGGGCGATTTGGGCCTTCCGATCCGCCAGATTGTCGAGGAAATGAGGGCCCTGCCGCTGAAGGAGTCCGTGAAGGAGAAATGGCTGTATCAGAACGCCCTGCGGCTTTTCAACCTGGGATAGCCGCAACCCTGAATCCTGGCGAGCCGGCCCGGCCCCAGCCGGACGTGGAGGGATGGAGACATGGCAAGGATGGATCTGGAAGCGAATATCGGCACCGTGGTGGAAGCCGCCGCCGCCCGGTTTGGCGCCCGGAAGTTCCTCACCGTCGACCAGGAGGGAGTGACCTACAGCTTCGCAGACCTGAACGCACAGGTCAACCAGTTTGCCAACGCCCTCAAGCAGGCGGGGGTCGAACGCGGCACCCACGTGAGCGTGATGCTCCCGAACTGCTCGGAGTTTCCGCTCACCTGGCTGGCCCTGGCCAAGCTCGGGGCCGTGATGGTGCCGGTCAACAACCGATATCAGGTCCGGGACCTGGGATATATCCTCGGCGACTCAGATTCCACGGCTCTGGTGATCCACAGCGACTACCTTCCGATCTTCCGCAAGGTTCCACCCGAGAACCACAAGATCCAAAAGGTGTTCCGGATCGGGGCGGGAGAAGGGGCGGGCGAGATTGACCTGCGGCTATCCGCCGCAAAAATGCCTGCCCAGCTGAGCCTGCGGCCCCCGGCCCTGGAGGATCTGATGAACCTGCAGTACACCTCCGGGACCACAGGCTTCCCCAAGGCGGCGATCACGACACATGAGTACTGGCTTGTGTTGGGTAAGTATGCTGCGCAGACGATGACGCCGGAGGATGTATTCCTCACCTTAAGCCCGTTCTACTACATGGACCCGCAATGGGAGCTGCTGATGGGCCTCTACTCGGGTTGCGGCATCGTGCTGGTCGACAAGATCTCCCCGGAGAATCTGGCGCGCTGCATCCAGCAGTACCCCATTACAGCCTCGTGGGCGTTTCCCGAGATGCTCCACCTGGCCGATGCGATCGACACGAAGAACCTGCATCTGAAGTTCGCGCTGCTCAGCGCCTTCCCGCCGGCGCTGCACAAGGAGTTCGAGGACCGCTTCCACCTGACCGCGCGCGAGGTGTACGGGATGACCGAAATCGGAGTCGGCACCCAGGTGCCCTTGGAGGACACGCACATGGTGGGGTCCGGGTCCGTTGGCAAGCCCCCGGCTTTCCGCGAGCTCCGGATCGTCGACAACACCGGCAAGGATGTCCTCCGGGGACAGATGGGAGAACTGCTGGTCAAGGGGCAGGGGATCTTCCAGGGGTATTACAAGAAGCCGCAGGAAAACGCCAAGTCGTTCCTGGGCGAGTACTTCCGAACGGGCGACCTGTTCCGCCAGGATGAGAAAGGCAACTACTATTTCGTCAGCCGCAAGAAAGACATGATTCGGCGGATGGGCGACAATATCTCCGCCATCGAGGTCGAGCAGGTGCTGATGAGCCACCCTAAGATCGCGGAAGCCGCCGTGGTGCCGGTGCCGGACGAGGTGCGAGGCGAGGAGGTGAAGGCCTACATCCTCCCGCCAGCGGGAGAGACCCCGCAAAAGATCCCGCCGGAGGAGATTGTCTCCTTCTGCCTGGAGAGGATCGCCAAGTTCAAAGTGCCGCGCTACATCGAATACGTGAGGGAGTTTCCGAAGAGCGCCAGCGACAAGATTCAGAAGAACATCCTGATCAGTCAGAAGGCGGACTTGACGCAGGGCTGCTACGACCGGTTTGGCAAGAACCAATCCTGATTCCGAGAACGGTATGTGCCCCGCGGAATCGATTGCCCGGAGACCTCTCCCCCGCCCCACAGGCAGGACTTGGCGCCGAGCCTGCCCGCTGCCCATCGGAGCTCCGGCCCCGGGCTTCACGTCACGGCCCATCTCGTTCTGCGGCGAACGGCAAGAGGAGCGACGTGCCCGTAGAAAACCTCGAGATCCACGAAATCACGAGGATCGACGACAGCCTGCTTTTCCCGTGGCTCGATTTATATGAGCTCTCCTTTCCGCCCTCCGAAAAGGCCCTGGTTTCGACCTTTCTGGCCGTCCTAAACGAAGGTCCGCGAGCAGCCCAAAGAGGCGTCCATCTCCTGGCGGCCGTGGACTCAGCCGGTCATCTCACCGGCATGGCAGCTCACCAAGACTTTCAGCAGCACACCGCGGCCCTCCTGTGGTACCTGGCCATCGTCGACGGAGAGCGAGCCCAGGGTTATGGCTCTTGGTTCTATCGGGAGATCGTGGAAAGTCTCGATCCTTCCTGCCGGGCCCTTTTTCTTGAAGTTGAGATCCCCGATCTGGCAGCTACCTCGGAGGCCCGCGGGTTGGCAGAGAGGCGGATAGACTTCTACCGACGGCTCGGGGCGCGGGTCCTGCGCGGGATCCACTACCGCCAGTACGTGGGGGACCATGTGCCGCCACTCCCCATGCATTTGATGGTTCATCCCGTCCAGCCGCTGGACCCAACTCAAGCGTTCGACCTGGCCAGCCGCGTTTTCGGTCCATTCATCAAGAAGGAGGCCACTCTCCGGCTCGACTAGTTTCCGCCCGGCACCCGCCTCGTTCCCAAGCCTCTTGATGCTCTGGCTTTATGGATCTCCGGGCAACTGTCTCAAGTCCGCTATTCGGCCGGGACAATCCGGCGAACCTTGCTCAACGGGCTGCCAAGAAAAGGGGGTTTGTCTTTCCTGACAAGTTGCCGGAGAATGAGTTCAATTGTCCTTACCCCCCAAGCGGCCTGGCCCGCGGCCTCGGACACCTCCTCGCGATGCGTCCCGCAAAGGACCCATTCCCGGGACTTCGATACGGGGGTGGCCCGGGCATGGAGCCAGGAGCGCCCCCAAAGACCGAGGAGGCCCAAGATGGACCGGCAGAAGAACCAATCCCCTGCCCTGCCCGCTCCCGATATCCTGGACCGGATCGACGTGCATCTCGTCGAGGTCGCGATCCTCCGCGTCGCCCTGGGGCTTCAGGTTTGGGCCAAGGTGGCGGCCGGAGAGACGACCGCCGACAGAATCGCCTCTTCCCATCAATGGGATCCCCTTGGAACGTGAATGCTGGATGATCTAATCGCCAAGAAGCTGCTGGCAAGGGACGGCGATCAGTACCGCCTCGTTCCTGAGGCGCAGAGCTATCTGCTTCCCGACAAACCCACCTACATCGGCGACATCACGCACTTCTTCAGCCCGGGCCAGAATACCCGGCTGTTCCGCAAGGGGTATGACGCTCTCGCACAGAGGGGAAGCCTGCTGATCAACGCCATCCGGCGCGAGTATCCCGACCCCACGACCCCGGGCCCGAGGTTCATCGCGGGTTTCCGAGGGAGGGGCAACGTATGACTTCCACGAGTACAAAGAAATGCTGCAGAAGGCCGGGTTCAGCGATGTCCAGGACGTGAGCACCCGGCCGATCAAAGCGACCAAGCGCTCCCAAAATGCAACAGGAGGGCAGACCAGTTCCCGGGGCTGGCAACGGACTGAGGCTCTTTGCTGGCAAAGGTCAGGGGGAACCCCTCTCGGCTAATGCCCCTTCTCCCGGAGGGCTTCCCTATGTCCCCTTGTGTCATCTGAACCACTTCTCTGCGCGAACTCCATCCCCATGCCTCAGATCCCCAACACCGGTTTCCTTTTCCTGCAGCCAGGAATCGAGAGGCAATGAATGCCGCTCTCACGCGGCCGAGGCTGAGGATCTCCACCCTCGGCCCTCGCTTCGTTGCACTGACGGTCCGCTCCCACGAAAAAGGCGGTGATCCGGGAGAAATGGGCCACCTCTCAGGGAGCCCAAGGCACTTGAAGGATCGGCTCTCCAGCATGGGGGATCGCTTGCGGCCAAGCCCAATTGAGGCGGAAGAATGTGATGCCACGGTGCCTAGCGTGTTGCCGCCATGGTCGGGCCCGAGGATTGGAGCCAAAGGGCCTGGCAGGATATGGTCCAGCCGGATTGCTCAAGACCACTATCATCCGTAGAATAGGGCCCGGGTCTGCGCAGCCAAGAAAAGGCCCAATTGATTCAAGGTCAGCGGCCCCACCGTGGACGAAGGCTGGGCATCGTCCGAAGGCTGGATCATACCCGCACCCGAAGGACAAGAGAGCAAGGAGGGAAGCGTCATGGCAAACGTTGAATCCATTTGCGTGGTTGGGGCCGGCAACATGGGGCACCAGATTGCCCTGTGCGCCGCGATCGCCGGATTCAAAGTGAAATGCACGGACACCAGGCAAGAAGCGCTTCAGCAGGCCGATCAGTTCGCAGAGACGTATCTGGCGGGGCGCGTCACGAAAGGCCGACTGACCGAGGCCCAGGCAGGGCAAGCGCGTGGGAACCTGGCATTTGTGCCAGCCTTGGAAAATGCAGCTGCCGGCGCGGATCTTGTAATCGAAGCCGTTTTCGAGAAACTGGAACTGAAGCGCGAGGTCTTCGCCCAGCTGGACCGGTTCAGCCCTCCTCACGCGATCCTGGCAACGAACAGTTCGTTCATTGTCAGCTCCCAAATCGCGGGAGCCACAAACCGCCCTGGGCAGGTGGTCAACATGCATTTCTTCAACCCCGCCCTGGGCAGGTGGTCAACATGCATTTCTTCAACCCCGCCCTGGTCATGAAGCTGGTCGAAATCGTTCAAGGAGAGCACGTATCCGAAACGACAGCAGCGACGGTCATGGACGTTGCCAGGAGAATGGGGAAAATCCCCGTTCTGCTCAGGAGAGAAATCTACGGGTTCCTTGTCAACCGGATCATCACAGCCATCAACAAAGAAGCGTTCAGCCTGTTCGAGATGGGCATTGCATCCTACGAGGATATTGACCTGGCGGTGGAGAATGGATTGGGCCATCCCCTGGGACCCTTCCGGCTGATGGATCTCACCGGGATCGATCTGGCGTACGACATCGGAATGGAACGATTCCGGGAGACGGGCGAGCCCGCGGACCGCCCCTCCCCCACCGTCGTTGAGAAGTACGCGCGCGGAGAGTGGGGCCGGAAAGTTGGCAAGGGCTTCTACGAGTACCCCAAGAAAGAGGGCCAGAATCCTCAGGCATGAATCAGCGCCGTGCGCGAACCAAGCCCCCCGCGGCGCCTGAAGGCTCCCTCTGTCTTGGCTTGGTCATGGAAGGAAAACGACCAAAGACACAACTGGAAGTCCGCGTCCGGGCTTGACAGGGGCCAGAGATCGATCCGCAGCGGAGCGTCAGTCTCCAATGATGCTCATGCTTTCACGATGCTGAGAAGGAGGATTGCATGATCGATTTCACCTTGACCGAGGAACAGAAATCGCTCTGCAAGCTGGTGCACGAGTTCGCCCAGAAGGAGATTGCGCCGGTCGCACGCCAACTGGATGAGGAACAGCGGCACTCGCCCGAAATCGTGGAGAAGTACTACAAGCTCGGCCTGCTTCATTATGCCGTCCCCGAGAAATACGGCGGGGCAGGCCTGGGGTCGCTCGAAGGGTGCTTGTTCGCCGAGGAGCTGGGGGCGGCCTGCGGCGGAGTGGCTGCCTGCCTGGGCGGGAACATTCTCGGGCTGACGCCGTTTCTCATCGCAGGGAGCGAAGCGCTGAAAGAGGAGCTGCTGACAAAGCATTGCTCGGGACCGAACTTGGCTGCCTTCTGCCTCACCGAACCGGAAGCCGGGTCGGACGTGGCCTCGATGCGTACTACGGCGCGCCGCGAGGGGGATGACTACCTCATCAAGGGCACCAAGCATTTCATCACCAACGGGGGCGTGGCCGGCCTCTACTCCGTATTTGCCACGGAGGATCCTCAGCAGGGGCACCGCGCGATCTCGGCCTTCATGGTCCCCGCGGATACTCCCGGGATCGTCCGCGGCAAGAAAGAGGACAAGATGGGCCAGCGAGCAACCGACACGCGGGAAGTCACCTTTGACAATGTCCGCGTCCCGGCCCGCTATCGACTGGGCCAAGGGCGAGACGGTTTCAAAATCTCCATGATGACGCTGGATGAATCCCGGGCAGGCGTGGGAGCGGCGGCGGTGGGCATCGCCCGCGCCGCTTTTGAGGCGGCGGCTGCCTATTCCAAGGAGCGGAAACAGTTCGGCGATGCGATTGCCGCTCAAGAAGCCATCCAATTCATGCTGGCAGACATGTCAATGAAGGTCGATGCGGCTCGTCTGCTATGCTGGCACGCCGCCTGGCTGCACGATCATGGGCAGCGGAATACCAGGGAATCGGCATCGGCAAAATGCTTTGCGGGGGACATCGCGATGCAGGTGACCGTCGATGCCGTTCAGATTCTGGGCGGATACGGTTATATGAAGGACTACCCGGTGGAAAAGTACATGCGGGATGCCAAACTCCAGCAGATCTTCGAAGGAACGAACCAGATCCAGCGACTGGTGATCGCCCGCGAGATCCTGCGCTAGAGGCGTCCTGAGCATCCATCGGTCCGGTGCTTTGAAACAGAACCGAGGTTGCAGAATGATCGCGGGGCGCCCCCCTCGGGGCAAGCGCCTTTTCCTTGCACGGGGAGCCGGCTTGCCGGCCCTCCTGCTGCAGCGGGCTTTTTCGAATCCCCATGGTCACGCTTTCCCAAGATGCTTCCTCTTTGGGAACGTATACACCCCGTCGGGCCGTTCTTTGCAGAGCGGGGATTCATTTCGCGGCGCAGGCAACGCATCCCCCCAAGTCCGCGCGTCGGGGCGAGAATGGCCGGTCTCACTCCGCAGGTCCGCCAGCGGACCGGCTCCGCAATCCAGAGGGGGAAAAGGCAATTCCACCATCAGGCCGGCTACCCGCACGGATCAGGCCCCCCGCGCTCGGTTTGCGCGCCCGGGGCAGGCTTCGCGATTCTCACGGGCTGAATTCAGGTGTACCCATGCCCGGAGCAGCGGGCCCGGGACCATCGGAGTATCAATGTTGAAACGGTTCCTGCGGTTGACCCTCTTGCCGTTGGCCGCGCTGACCGCTTGCGCCCCGACGGTGGCGACAGCCAATCCTTCGACGATATCGCCCGCAGCCGAGACGGCTGTGTCAACTGCCTTTCCATCCCTTCCGTCCACGGTCACAGCGCAGCCTGCCACCAATCCACTGCCCAGCGAGACACCGTTTGCATTGGTCCTTTCTTCAACTCCCAGCCCAGGTTGGGGGGATCAGACGAAGACTTCCGGGTGTGTGGTCTTGGGCGCGTTGCCGGATCCGGCCTGCACCCCCGGCGACGTCTTTCCGGGTGCCACCAGGGAACAGGTGTGCACGTCCGGATATAGCTCAAGCGTCCGCGATGTTACGGAAATTGAGAAAGAGGAGGTCTACGCCGAATGCGGCATCTTCATGCACGCCTCCGGCGAGTATGAAGTCGACCATCTCGTGCCCCTGGAAATCGGCGGTTCCAACGACCCTTCCAACCTTTGGCCCGAGGCCGCCGAACCCAAACCGGGTTTCCACGAGAAGGACCAGGTCGAGGACTTCCTGCACGACCAGGTCTGCGACGGCGCGATCACGCTGGTCCAAGCCCAGGAGGAAATCGCAGCGAACTGGCTGGCCGTGTACGAGACATTGCCCGGCGCCATCAACCCCCTGCCCCAATTTGCTCCCGCCTCCTCAAGTACTCAGCCCGCTGAGCCAACCCTGGCTGAGCCCACGGCCTCAGGAACCGGATTCAGGCTTGACCTCCTGAGCTCGCCCGTACTGCGGGGCGCGAGCGCCTCGGCGGCAATCCAGACAGCGGCAGGGGCGGCTTGTTCCATCCAGTACACAACGCCGTCCGGGAACCGGAGCACGGCCGAGGGATTGGTCCCCGAAACCGCCGATGCAAACGGGGTCTGCACCTGGACCTGGAGGATAGGCATAAGCACCCGGCCGGGCACAGGCACCGTCACGATCATGGCCAATGGCGTGGCGCAGAGCTTTCCCATAGTGGTCCAGTGAGGGTTGCCAGCAACCCTTCTGATCTCAATATGGAATGTGGTCTTTGGAAACGCCAGCCGGGCACCGATGGGACGGCGGCTGGGAAATCGCTGGAAGGGGGACGCCATAGGATGCCAGAAGAGGCGGGGCCCTCAGGAGGATTTCCACAAGGCGCCGCTGTATGAAGCCGGACCCCGGACCTCTCTGAGCACGATTCTCCAGGCCGACCCCTTCTTCCGCGGCGGCAGGGCCCCGCCGGAAACGTAATATCATGAGAGGCACCCCACACCACGGCCTTTCACCGGCCGGACCAAGGAGTCTTGGATGCCGGAAATCGTCCTCACCGTCATACACAAAGCCGGCTTGCACGCCCGCCCCGCGGCGCTGTTTGTGCAGACGGCCAACAAGTTCCATTCCCTCATCAAGGTCATCCACGGGGACCGCCAGGCCAATGCAAAGAGCATTTTGGGCGTTCTGACCCTGGGAGCGACCCAAGGGGCCGTCGTGACCGTGCAGGCGGAGGGAGAGGATGCGGAGCAGGCGTTGTCCGACCTGCGCCAGCTGGTCGAATCCAACTTCGGAGAGAGCTCATGAAGGTGATGCGCGGCACTCCCGCCTCCGCCGGAATCGCCATCGGGCCGGCCTTTCAATTCAAGGTGTCCGAAGTGCACGTCCGGCGGGAACAGGCCCATGACCCTTCCGCCGAAATGAAAGGGCTGGAAGCCGCCTTAAAGGAGGCCCGGCAGGAGCTGACTGCGGTCCTCGAAAAAGCCCAAAAGGAAACTGACCGCCAAACGGCCTCGATCTTCGAGGCCCACGCCATGATGCTGGAGGACCCCGACTACCTGGCGGGGATCGAGAACAAGATCCACGCCGAAGGACTCAAGGCCGAGGGCGCGGTGGCAGAGGAGACCGAAAGGTATGCCCAGCTGCTCGAAGGGATGGAAGACGAATACCTCCGGGCGCGAGCCGCGGATGTTCGCGACGTCGGCATGCGGATCGTTCGCATCCTGCTCAACGTGCCGCGCTCACCCACCCAGGGGCTGGACCGGCCTTCGATTCTCCTGGCCAGGGACCTGACCCCCTCCGACACTGTCTCGCTGGACAAGTCGATGGTCTTGGGATTTTGCACGGTTGAGGGAGGGCCCACCGCGCATGTGGCCATCCTCGCCCGCCAGCTGGGGTTACCCGCCGTTGTCGGGATCGGGCCGGGAATCCTGGACCTGCCCGACCTTTGCCCGCTGTTACTGGATGGTAGCGAAGGGACGCTGACCGTTGAGCCGGAGGAGGAAATCTCGGCGGCCAAGCGCGCCCAGGCCTCGAGGCTGGACTCGAAAGCCCATGAGGCCAGGAAGCGGGCGAGGGATCCTGCTACAACCCGCGACGGCCATCGCGTGGAAGTGGCCGCCAACATCGGCAATGTCGCCTCCGCCGCAACGGCCCTGGAGGCTGGCGCCGAGGGAGTCGGACTGCTGCGCACGGAGTTCCTCTACCTGGAGAGGACCAGCATGCCCGACGAAGAGGAGCAGTACCAGGCCTATCGCGCCATCCTGGACACCTTCGATCCCCTGCCGGTGATCCTGCGCACCCTGGACGTCGGGGGGGACAAGCAACTGCCCTACCTGGACATGCCCGGGGAAATGAACCCGTTCCTGGGTCTGCGCGCGATCCGTCTCTGTCTGGCCAAGCCCGAGCTTTTCAAACCGCAGCTGCGAGCCGTCTTGCGGGCTGGGGCCAGGGGCCATCTCAGGCTCATGTTCCCAATGGTGGCCACCGTGGCCGAAGTCCGCGCCGGCCGGAGAGTCCTCGAAGAATGCCGGGCGGAGCTGGCGGCGGAGGGAGCGGCGATCGCCGAGAAGCTTGAGGTGGGCATTATGGTGGAGATCCCCGCGGCTGCGGTCATGGCGGACCAGCTCGCGGCCGAGGTCGACTTCTTCTCCATCGGCACGAATGACCTCAGCCAGTACACGCTAGCGGCGGACCGCACAAGCTCCTCCGTCTCCAGCCTGGCGGACGCCTTCCAGCCCTCGGTTCTCAGACTCGTGCGGCAGGTTGTCCAGGCGGCTCACCGCGAGGGGAAATGGGCGGGAATGTGCGGCGAAATCGCAGGGGAGCCCCTCGCCACCCCGCTCCTGCTTGGCCTTGGGCTGGACGAGCTCAGCATGAACCCTACCGTCATCCCGCAGGTCAAGCAAATCCTGCGGGGCCTGAGCCTGGAGGAAACCCAGCGAATGGCTCCGGCCCTTCTCGACATGGAGGGCCCCGAAGCGGTCCGCGATTGGCTCGCCAAGAACTATCCGGTCTAGCCGGTATTCGGGCCAAAATCAGCTGCCTCTGCAAGCTTGGATCGGCTAGGACACCTGGCGCCAGGCCGATCCAGGCGTGGCACTTGCGATGGGGATCCGGGGTTTCCGGACCCGGATCACCGTGCCGCTGCAGGAACAACCCTGCTCAGGCCGTCGAGGCCCGAGCGGCGGCGCCGGGGCCGAGACCCGTCCACGCAGTTGCTCGCGAACCCGGAGGCGCTCGACGAAGGCCGCGCTGCGGCCTTGTCCGGCGATACGATTCTGGAAGGGAAGCTGGCCTACACCTTCGGCAGCGGTCATTCCCAGCTTCTGCCCCATGAGGTCCAGGCGCGGGCCGACGGGTTGTATCCGGTCGTGGAGATCATCGACCCGTTGTGGGGCCGTGCCGAGCGGCTGGAAGGCATGGGCGCGATCCTGTTGAAGGGAATCCCTTTCAGGGCCGGCGAGACTATCTTCGTGATTTCGAACTCCGGCCGAAATCCGGAGCCGATTGAAGTCGCGGTCACCTCCCTGCCGCACTCCCGCAGCGTCCCCTCCCGCCATTCCAGCCGCAAGGAGCTCTTTGAACTGGGAGAGGTTATGCTGGACACGGGGGCCCCCGCCCTCTTATAGGCCGACCTAGGGATTGAGCGAGCGGAACGGAATCTCAAGCCAAGAAGACTGGAGGAATACCCCCATGGGCCTGGTCGGTGGAGTGGAAGCCGGAGGAACCAAGTTCGTCTGCATTATCGCCAGCGGGCCGGACGATATCCGCCGTGAAATCGAACTGCCCACGACCGACCCTGCAGAAACCATCGGCCGGGTCATCGCCTTCTTCCAACCCCAAATCCGCCGGGAAGGCCTGAACGCCATCGGGGTCGCCTCCTTCGGCCCGCTGGACCTGGACAAGAATTCGCCGACCTTCGGCTGGATCACGACGACGCCCAAAGCCGGATGGGCGAATACGAACCTCCCAGGAAGATTGTCCGAAGCGCTGGGGGTTCCGGCGGCCGTGGACACCGACGTGAATGCCTCGGCCCTGGCCGAGCAGCGCTGGGGCGCGGCGCAGGGAAGGGACCCGGTAGTCTACCTCACGGTCGGTACAGGGATCGGCGCCGGCGGGGTCTACGAGGGGCAGCTTATGCACGGCCTCATCCACCCGGAAGCCGGACACATGCGCATCCCCCACGATCGGGAGGTCGATCCCTTTCCCGGCTGCTGCCCCTTCCACCGCGACTGCTTTGAGGGACTGGCTTCTGGGCCTGCCATCGCGCGGCGCTGGGGGAAGGAACCAGAGTCCCTGGACGCGGACCACCCGGCCTGGGAGCTGGAAGCCCATTACATTGCTCTGGGAATCGCGAACCTGATCTGCTGCCTCTCGCCCCGCGCCATCATCCTGGGCGGGGGAGTGATGCGTCACGAGGGCCTGATCCAGAGAGTTCATGAGGAGGTGCCGAAAATCCTCGGCGGATATATCCACTCGATGCAGCTGCTCGCGCACATTGACCGCTACATCGTTTCCCCCGGTCTGGGAAAGAGATCCGGGGTCCTGGGCGCCGTCGCGCTCGCGCGAGACCTGTCCGCTGGCCAAAGCGTCCCCCCCTACTCAGGGTCCTCACGGATCTGATCTCACCGTTCCCGGGCGATCTCTCGAGGGACGACACGCCGACCGCCGCCACCCCGATCACGATCCCCAGCATCGTCTGCGCCGACCACGGTTTGCTCGCTGTCAGACTTTCCAGCGCCTCAACAAGGTTTTGTCCCAGCCGCATTCTCTGCCTTTTCCACCTCGATTTTGAACAGATTAGTTGGCTGTCTGCGAGCAGCAAGGTTCGGACCATGCGCCACTTGCGCCAGCCCCGTCCCCCCTCCGGGTTCAACCGCAGCAAGATGCACAGAATCTCCGCCCCGCCTGGCTGTCCACGTTCCCCCGTCAGCCCCCCTGCCAGACCCATCCCCACCGCCTGAACCCCAGGGCCAGACCAAATGCCCGTGTGAGAACTGCTCGGCCTCATCTGGCTTCGGTTGTTCTTGGCTTGACTCAACCTCTACGAGCGTGGAAGCAGGATCCCAGAATCCCCACGCTGCAACCGGTTCGGCAAGAGATTTCCTCGTTGGGTCGCAACCTTCCCGTCGATGCCTAGTCCTGCTTCCCGAACAGCAGAACCCCAGGCACAAGGAAGAGCACGAAGAACCCCAGCAGGATGGCCGCATCGACCGCAGGAGGGTGCAAAGTGAGCGAGGCGGCGAGCCGACCGGATAGCACAATCTGCCGGACGGCATCCACGCCGTACCCCACCGGGTTGACCTCAGACAGGACTCGCAGCACGCGCCCCTCCAGCCCCCCCGATATCGGCAGTGCCGTTCCAAAGCTGAGAAGCATCAACGGCAAAATGACGAACAAACTGATGACCTGAAACCCCTGCATCGAGGTCTGCCGAGCCGCGACCAGAATGCCCAGGGCCGTCACCACGGCTGAGACCAGTATCAGCAGGGCCACGATGGCGAGGACCTGAACGAAGCCGACACGAATGGAAAGCAGAGGGATCGCCAGCATCAAAATCAATCCCTGGATCACCGCCACCGTTACACCCCCGCCCACCTTCCCCAAAGCCACCGACGTCCGCGACAGCGGCGCGACCAGCACCTTGCGCATCAGCCCAAACTCGCGGTCCCACACAATCGACATCGTCGACTGCACGGCTGACATCACGCCCGTCAAGCAAAGCATCGTCGGAAAAAGGAACTGGATGTAGGGCACGCCCACCGCCGTCGCTGTTCCGCCAATATTCCCAATAGCCCCTCCCAACCCGAACCCGAGCGCCACCAGCATGACCACATTCCCCACAAACGTGCCGATGAGCCGGGCTCGGTCCTGCACCAGGGCCAGGACGTCCCGCAACCAGATAGCATACGCCCCGCGGATCGAGCGTCTCCAATTCATCAGGCTTGCCTCCTTCTGTGCTGCATCCTTCTCGACCGCATCTGCTCATCCGCGCCGGCTCCCTCATCCCGGATGGCGCGGCCCGTCAGCTGCAGAAAAACGTCGTCGAGCGTCGGACGTTTCAGACTTACGCCCCGGACCGCCGTGCGCCCGTCGGCGTCCAGCAGCCGCACGGCCTGCGGGATGAACTCGTCTCCGCGCTCGACGCGAACCCGAACGCCGTCCCCATTGCGTTCGACATCCAGCCCACGCCCCTGCAGCACGGCGGCTGCGACCGCATCGTCGCCGGTCCGTAACGTCACGACATCGCCTCCGATCGACGCTTTGAGCCTGTCCGGCGTGTCGCAGGCAACGATGCGCCCGTAATCGATGATGGCGATCAGGTCGCAGATCTCGGTCTCGTCCATGTAGTGGGTCGTGAGAAAAACGGTAAGCCCCTCGGCGGCGCGCATGTGGACGACGTAGTCCCAGATCTGCCGGCGGGTCTGGGGGTCGAGCCCGATCGTGGGCTCGTCCAGGAACAGCACCTTGGGATGATGGAGGAGTCCGAGAACGATTTCCAGGCGCCTCTTCATTCCGCCCGAAAACGTCTTGACGGGCCGGTCGATTTGCTCGGAGAGGGCGACCATTTCCAGCAGCTCTTTCGAGCGAGCCTCGACGACCTTACCCGGCAGATCATAGAGTCTGGCGGTGAACTGCAGGTTCTGCCGTGCCGTCAAGCGCTCGTCCAGCGTCGGGTCCTGGAACACGAGGCCGATCGACTGCCGGATCCCGTCGCGCCGCACGACGATGTCCTGCCCGTCAATGCGGGCGCGGCCCCCGCTCGGCTTGAGCAGGGTGCACAACATGTTGATGGTTGTCGACTTCCCCGCGCCGTTTGGGCCAACGAACCCGAAGATCTCCCCAGACTCGACCTCGAAACTGATCCCATCGACGGCGGTCACCCCGCCAAAAAGCCGAGAAAGTTTCTCCACTTCGATCATCTTCACTGGGATCACCTCATCCTGAGGGCAGCCCGGCTACCCGGCCCGCCCCATCTTTCGCCACCAAGGGCAGGAGGACGGTGAAAGTCGTCCCCTCTCCCAATTTGCTCATGAGCTCGATCCTCCCTTGATGCATTTCTACAATCTTCTCGGCAATGGCGAGACCCAGCCCGCTGCCGCCGTTGGAGGCCGTCCGCGATTTATCGGCCTTAAAGAAACGTTCGAAGACCCTTCTCTGATCCTCCTCCGAGATGCCAATTCCGGTGTCGGTTATCTTGAATTCGATCTGGCGGTCGCGCCGGCGCAGGTCGACGCGGACCTTGCCCCCCCGCGGAGTGAACTTGATGCTGTTGTGGATGAAGTTGGTCCATACCTCGCTCAGCAGATCTTCGTCGGCGGTGATTTCGACCTCCTCCAGGGTCACGCCCAGCTCAATCTCCTTCTCCCTCCATTGAGGCTCGCAGGCCAGGATGAGATCCCGAATCTGCCGGTCCAGAGAGTAGGGGCTCGGCGCAATCCGCGCCCGATCCGACTCCAGCGAAGCCAGCCTGAGCAAGCCCTCGGTCAACCGCGACAACCGTGTGCTTTCCTCCTCGATGATGCTCAGATAATGATGACGTTCTTCCGCACCCAGGCGATCATCCTCCAAAGCCCTGGCAAATCCGCGAATCGAGGTCAGCGGCGACTGGATTTCATGCGACACATTGGAAACGAACTCCTGGCGCAGGCTCTCCATCTGGTCCAGGTCCAGGGCCATCCTGTTCACGGTGCTAGCCAGCTCGCCGACAATCTGGTGATCCCGGTAGCGGTCATCCAGCTTGACGCTGAAATCCCCGGCCCCGATTCTTTCCAGAGCCTCAATGATCGGTCCGAACATATTCCCCCACGATATCCAGCCTCTGGACCGGGCAAACCACCCAGAAAAACTGATGATCAGACCTGCGACCAAGAGCCCCAAGAGCGAGTTGATGACCTGGGTCAGCCAGGCGGGGAGATTCAGGTGAATGATCCTATACAGGTCGGCTGTCAGAAAGAAGCTGAGCGCAAACATGCCGATGATCAGGGCCAGCACGAGAATGGCCGGGGCGGTACGGAGCAGTCTTGGGCCCATCCTGTTCATCCGGACACCTCCAAGCGGTAGCCCAGCCCCCGAACCGTGGTGATCTTGAACGAATGCCGCTCCTCCGGGAAACGGTCCCGGAGGCGGTTGATGTGCACGTCCAGTGTGCGGTCATTGCCTCGAAAACCCTCGCCCCAAATATCCCCAATCAGCTGCTCGCGGGAAAAGGTGCGTCCTGGGTAGCTGGCCAGTTTGAACAATAGCTCAAACTCTTTGAGCGGAAGATTGACCCTCTCACCGTGCACCGTCACTTCGAAGGTCTTGTGATCCATCAACAATTCCCCGATCTGGATGGTTTGCGAGGTGGCGATTCGATAGCGCTTGAGAAGGGCTTTTACCCGAGCCACCAGTTCCAAGGGCTCGAAAGGCTTAACCAGATAATCATCGGCGCCCAGCTGGAAGCCCTTCAGTTTCTGGCTGGTCTCTCCCTTGGCCGTCAGCATCAGAATTGGAAGGTCGTAGGACGCGCGCAGCTCGCGGCATAGCTCCCAGCCGTCCAGATTGGGCATCATGACGTCAATGATGAACAGGTCCGCTTGGCCTTTGTCGAGCTGGGAAAGGGCCTCAGCCCCGTCCGCGGCCTCAAACACTTCAAAACCCTCTTTGCGCAAGAAAAGGCTTGCCAGTTCCCGAATGTGAGGGTCATCATCTACGAGCAATACCCTGCTCATCGCGCTTTTCAGACTCCATCCTGGCCGTGTTCTTCCACCATCAGACAACATTTCCATTAACTGAAGGTAAACAGAACCCGAAACTCCAAATCGGATCGGGTCCCAAGCCATGGTCCAGTTCTGGCGTCCTTGACCGTTCGCCAGAGAGGCCGCTCCAGCAAGGAATCTGGTTGATCCTTGGTGAATGAACGGCAGGATGGTAACAGGAATCAGGAGAAAGGCCGAAGGCGACAGATTCCTCGAAACCCGAGCCGCGGTTCCTCTCCGCTAGTCGACCTCTTCTGGGAACTGACCTCACTCCCCTTCGCGCCGCAAAGCGCATGGACCCACTCCTTCTCTGCTGATGCTGCTTGTCCACACATCCTCGCACCCCCAGAAGTTGGCACCTGGGCGAGCCGCGATGTTATTGGTAACTCCTCGGCTTTCGATTCCCGCGTACGATGATTGCATCCACATATTTAGGATAATGCGGATCGCACTTGACAGATAGGTTTTGAGAGACTAATATCGGTGATCAAGGCAACCGGTTGTGCGTCTCTGGAATCTCAGATCGCGCGCCTCGTGACAGGCAGGCGGGTCCCAAGAACATGAGAGGGCCACCCATCACCATCGGGATTCCGAAGGGAATCTCCAAGAGGGTCACCGATCGACCGGACAATTGCTCCTCTGCTGCCTGGATCCTCCCCAGAACCATCACGTGCGGAGGAGAACCTGAATAGATGAGGTCCTGTTTCTTTGCTCGCAGGCCCGTCTTGCCCGGGCCATTTCCAAATAATTGACTCTGATGCCTCCTCAACCGGACGCCGAAAGTAGAGGGGATTCTGGGCGCTTACGAGCCGTGCCGGCTACTGGGGGAACGGCCATCGTATCCCGACGTGGGCCGGACGAGGCGCGGCGTGGTTTTCCTGCTCGACCGGATCCGGCAGCCCGATCTTGACTTCATCCATTTCGCCGTGAATGGGACAGCGGGAAGGAGGGATGTTCATGCGTTTGTGCGCCGTAACGGCTATCGCCCTGGCAATCGCGAGCTGCAGTCCAACGAGTGCGATTCCGCCCGCGGAGACTTCCGCTCCTGTCAAGGCTTCGTTCCCAGCTCCGGCGGAAACGATCTCGGGCAGCCCGCTGACGGCAAGCGACGAACGGACCGCCACGCGGCCGCCGGCAACCACCGCGGCTCCCACCGCGCCGGCGCAGCCCACCGCAACCGCGACCCCCGCGGTGCCGGCAAACGCGATCGTGGTCAACACCTTTGACCAGAATGTCTATCCCTTCAAGCAGAACGGCAATTGTTCGCTCGGTGAAGCCATCTGGGCGGCGCAGACCCAGCAGAACGAGGATGGGTGTGTTGTTTCCGGTGGCAGCACCACGATCTATCTGCCCAAAGGGACGTATACCCTTTCTGATCCGGATACCAGCTCTCCGCCCTTGGCCGGGGCCGGCGGCCGGCTCGGGTTCGATCCCGGCGGGTTCCCGGTGATCTACACGACGGTCACGATCCTCGGAAACGGATCGACGATCCAGCGGAAGAGTTCCACGCCGTTCGCGATCTTTCAGGCCACGGCCCAGGCCGACCTGACCCTCGATGACCTGACCATGACCGGCGGCGACACCACCTACAATCCCCTCCTGAGCGGGGGCGCTATTGACCTGGAATTCGGCCGGGTGACCCTCAATCACGTCGTCCTGACCGGAAACTCCTCCGCCTCGGGCGGAGCCATCCATTCCGGAGGCGAGCTGGACATCAACGACAGCATCATCGAGGGTAATCAAGCCTCCACCGAGGGCGCGGGAATTGACTATTCGGGAATCGGGTTCTACTTCGAGGGCGGAAGCACGCATCCGGGCGAGCTCCACCTGAAGGACAGCCAAATCATCAAGAACGTCGGCACGGACAAGGATGGGACTCTGGGCGGGGGCATTTACGCCCAGGGGGGCCAGGTGACGATCGATCACAGCCTCATTCAAGGAAACAACGCCGCAGAAGGGGCTGGCCTCTACGACGAGGGCGGCACGGTCAATGTCCTTGACGGCAGCGTGTTCTCAGGGAATGTCGCAACCGAAGTCTCCGCCACCCCCCACGGCGGCGGAGGCATCAACGGCCTGGCGATCGGCGGGGAACATGTTTTGGTCACGATCCAGGACAGCTACGTGGTTGACAATCAGGCACCCGAGTCCATTGCCGGCGCCATTTTCGTCCAACCGTCGGACGATGATCCATCCTCCGTCGTCCTGACCATCAGCCACAGCGTGATTGCCGGCAATGTAGCGGAGGTCGGCGGGGGAATCGTGGCCGGCGGCAAGGGGTCCGTGACGAACAGCTGCCTGATGAACAACAAGTCCACAGAGCCGACCGCCGGCTCGGGGGCGGACATTGATGGGGTGGTAACCGCAGCGAACAACTGGTGGGGAACGGGCGGGGTGCCAAGCGTGAGTTCCGACGTGGCGACCTCTCCGCTACTTACCAGCCCGCCCGACATCTGCGCGCCGGGCGCGGTGACGCCCTACCCGACCAGCACCCCGGCCGCCAGCCCGACCCCCTAAGGCGCGGGCCGGTTGCAATTCTCGATGGTTTGGAATGGAAGGGGGTTCGGCGCGCGCCCCAAGCACACGTTCCCTCACAGCCTGGCTCCGTCCGCAGGAATTCTTGCTGGCAAGCGCCCGCCGATGCAATCTCAGACCCTTGGTGGTCCCGGCTAGAGCGTCTGCTGATGCCGGGTGATCCAGCGGTTGCGCCCTGGCAAATACCCTGCCCATAGCCTGTCCGCGCGCCGGGTTGCAGGGCCTGCGCATCCCGGACCTGCTCTGCGGCCCGAGAATTCCCCCACGAGGCAAAACCCAACCTCGAAGCTGCCCTGCGCTCCTGGGGCTTGCAGATCGGTTGCAACTTCTCAACATTGACCACCACACTGCTGTGTTCCGTACAATGAGAACAACCAATATCTTGCGTCCCCTCAAGCGAGGCGAAATTGGATCCGTCCACGCTTATTACCTTGCAGGACATGGTGACCCAAGGCCGGTCCGCAGAGGCGCGAAAGCTCCTTTTTGCCCTGCTCGAGAGCGACCCATCCGATGTTCAGGCCTGGCTTTGGCTGTCCGAGGTCGAGCCAGCCGTCCGCGACAAGCGGCAGGCGCTCATCCACGCACTGCTCCTGGATCCCACCAACCGGGCCGCCAAGCGCGCCCTCTCCCTCCTCCCGGATTCTTCTTTAGCTTCACGCTCGGCGCACAGCCGCGCCGATACTCCCAAGTAGGCAGAAGCAGCGTCCCAGCCCGGGCACGGTTGGAAGCCCGGCAGCGGGCTCGGCTGGCACCCCCGGGGGCCTGAACCGAAATCAGGTTTCCTCAAGAGCCCCGAACTCCCACGTCCCTGCGCCTCCCTGTCCCTAAATGCCGGAGAATTTCCTTTCGGCATCGGCCTCCCCGTCGGCGGGAGCGTGTCGCGCGGGCAAAGCAGCGGCTTGCTGAAACGCCACTTTCTCGCTCGTGCCCTGGGCACCCTGTCCTTCAGCCTGCAGCGCAGAATCAAGGGCGCGCTCGACCCTATGACCATTCTCAATCCCGGGAAGATGTTCCCGGACTGAATGTCCAGGGGCAGGATTTTGGCCCGACAAACTTCTCGTAAGTGTCGACCAGGAAACTCGTCGAACCTATCCCGCCAACACGCCCACATCCTCCGATCGGAGTGAGGCCCCGGCGCTCCGTGGCTCGCTTGAAGACCCGCAACAAGTTCATGAAGGCGGGCCGGCATGCGCCGCAGTCCCTAGGAAAGTGGCCAAAGGCACAACCTCTACGGCCATCATGGGCGACGGCTGCGCGATGGGAAAAGTTACGGGGTGCCACAGCACCGTGCTTGCTCCCCCAAGGCCAGCGAGTCCGACGGGGGATCCAATTGGCGCGGCAGTTCCTGGCACTGCGTTCCGGTCGGCTGCAAGCTGCCGATCATGGTCAGAGAGGGCTGACCAGGATCCGCGCGCACACCTCCAGCGTCCCAATCTTCGGACCCGGGCTGATGCGGGGAGAGCCAGGCCGCTGCCAGTGGCCGATCCTCCGGACGAGGCTTTCCTTTTACAACGCTACGGCCGCGGGTCATCCCGGGTGAAGGATCGAGTCGGCCAGTCAGCTGCACTCCCCCTCCCAAGGACCGGGCCTCACCCCGCAAGGAGACCCAGGCCCATCTGATCGACGCTGGTGAGGGCTGCAATCGGCGGCTTCTTCTATGAATCCCCGCGTCGCTGGACTCAAGAACGCCCCCAGCCTTAGTGAAGGTTGCCTTGCTCTCCTCCGAAACCGCCTTCACTGGGGGCAGGGAGAGCTGGCAAGTGACAGTTGTCTGGCTCGAGCGATCGACACAAGGACCATTGGCCGGAAGGCAATCTCAGCCTCCCGTCGGGAGGCAGGCACCCCGGGGATGCCTCTCTCCATTCTGGAGTTGTTGCCCTTTTCGGAAACCTTCTCGGAAGCCGATTCAACTTGTGATAGCATGGATCCTCGAGTACGCATGCGAGACGCCTTGGCGATCCCCAACTGGCCGGGCAGAATACTGTTTTCAAGAGGAGCAGCGATTGGAATCGATACGAGAGCTTTACCGAATTGGATATGGCCCTTCAAGCAGCCACACGATGGGGCCCCGCAAGGCCGCGCAGATATTCAAAGCGCGTTTTCCCGCGGCAGCGAAATACCGCGTCGTCCTTTTTGGAAGTCTGGCAGCAATCGGCAAGGGTCATTTGACCGATGTCGCTGTTAACGAGGCGCTGTCCCCCACACCCGTGGAGATCATTTGGAAGCCGAATGAGCTTCTTCCGCTTCATCCCAACGGCATGCAATTCGAGGCGATTTTCGCGGATGCGGAGGTATCCCCTCCCTGGCAGGTCTACAGCCTGGGAGGCGGGGCCATCGGCGATGGCACGGCACAACAAGGGCAATCTGTGTATGACCTGGATACCCTCGCTGACATCCTGGAGCACTGCGAGGAACGCGGCCAGGTCTTCTGGCGATATGTGGAGAAACGCGAAGGGCCCGAGATCTGGCCTTTCTTGAAGGAGATCCACCAGGCGATGGAGGAGACGATCGACCGGGGGCTGACCGCGGAAGGCGCACTGCCAGGCGATCTGGGGATGCCCCGCAAGGCCCGCGGGTTTTACCTTAAGGCCATGAATGCCCAGGACCATTCCAAGCGGCAAGGGCTTTTATCCGCCTATGCCCTGGCCGCCTCCGAGGAAAATGCAGCCGGCGGACAGGTGGTCACCGCCCCGACCTGCGGCTCCTGCGGCGTATTGCCGTCCGTCCTGCGATATCTTCGCGAGACTCTGCAGTGTCCCGAGGACATACTTCTTCATTCCCTGGCTACCGCCGGGTTGATCGGCAATCTGATCAAGCAGAATGCATCCATTTCGGGCGCCCAGGTCGGCTGTCAGGGCGAGGTCGGCGCAGCGTGCTCGATGGCGGCGGCCGCCGCCACGCAACTGATGGGCGGCACGATCCGCCAGATCGAGTATTCCGCCTCCATGGCCCTCGAGCATCACCTGGGGCTGACCTGTGATCCTGTCGGCGGGCTGGTTCAAATTCCCTGCATCGAACGCAATGCTTTCGGGGCCAACCGCGCAATTAACTGCGCCGACTACGCCTTGTTCACGGATGGAATTCACCTGGTCCCCTTCGATGAAGTAGTAGCGGTCATGTGGGAAACCGGAAACAACCTGCCCTCCCTGTATCGAGAGACCTCCTCCGGCGGCCTGGCTGCTGCCTACCGGCGACGAGGCCAGGGTGGGTCGTTCGCAGGTGATCGGCAGAGAAATTGAGTGGTTCCCGACAGAGTTCTAAGCCTCAGTCGGCAGAGGATCTTTCCAACCGCGCGCCTTCCCTTCCTGATCCAACCTCGGCAGGCATTCGAGGCACGCTCACCTGGAAGGATCCATCTCTTCCGGGCGGTCGCCGTTGAGAGCGTGTCGCAGGCAAAGAGGGAGCCGACGTGTTCTCGGTTCTGGCTCCTACCCGCTCTCATGCGGACGCGCCGCGAGGGATCGTCGCGGGCGAGAAACGACGCTCGGAAGGCGACTTGCCCTGGTGATTTCCAAGATGCTTGGGGGCTGTCCCTTTTCCTCTCCCACAGGTCTGGCCAATACTATCCGGATGAGTAACCTATTGGCCCTAAATAGCCCGATGGGGGGATCCAGGTCAACCGGCCAACCGATGACAGCGAAGAGATGACTGTTCCGGTTGCCCGGGACCAGCTTTAGAACCGCTGGGCTCCGCCCGATCCAGGCCGACTGGGAATCCTTCCTCTGCGGCACGCTGGACCCGAGGCTGACACTACCCTGCCTTCGGTGATGCAGCCCCCTCAGCCAAGGGATGGCCTGGCCTGGCAAAAGCTGTCGCCGCCAATACCACGACCGTCAGACAGCCGCTCAAAAGAAGCGGCAATCCCGGCCCCACCCCATACAGCAGGCCCGCCACCGGGGAGGCGACGGCAACTCCTGCATACACAGCGGTTTCTGCGGCACCAAATGCCAATCCCATCTGCCCGCGGGGGACGATCTCATCGATTTGCGGGGCCACCAGGAAGTGGGCAGTCCGAACGGCCCCGACCAGGAGTGAACCGGTTCCCAGCAAAGGAACCGCCCGGCCTTGCCACAGGAGAAACGCCGAAGCGGCCACCATGCCCTCGGCGATGACGAAGGATCGGCGGGGAGATAGCCTACCCAGAACAAGGCTGGTCGCGACAGTGCCGAGGTAGGACAGGGAGCCGAATACTCCAAGCAGCGAAATGCGGATGCTGCGGACAGCGTGAAGGTAGATCGGGGTCAAAGGGACGCCCAGGTACATGGCAAGCATGGCGAAGAAGAAAAGCACTAGATAGCGCCATATGGATCGGTCGCGCAGGAGCGCAAAGGAACTATCGCCGCTCCGCGTTGGCTCAACGGGTTGTCGCTTCACCAGCCCCACCAGAACGGTCGAAAAGACGAAGATCGACCCGCCAATCCCATACAGGACTCGCAAGCCCAGAGACTGCGCCAAAAGGCCCCCCACAACCGGACCGGCAACTGCCCCAGCGGTGTATGCGGCCCAAATGCTGGTCAAGGCCCTTGAGATGGTCCAATCCCCTCTGGCCGCGGACGCATAGCTTGATAAAGGCGCGAGAATGAGAGCCGTGGCGGAATACACGGCCATTGCGCAAGCGTAAGGCAAGACGGACCTTGCGGCAAACATCCCCCAGGCAGCCAGGATCCCAATGATGGACGACATCAGGATCGTTTCCTTCCGTCCGATCCGGTCTGCCAGCATGCCGGCAGGGATGTGCACCCCCATCAGCACTATGGCTGATACTCCGAGAATGACTCCGATCTGAAGAGGCGTGGCACCCAGTTGCTGAAGATAGACCGGTTGAAAATAGAGGAACAGCCCCTCGCCAGAACCCCAGAGCAGCATCGAAAACGCCACTAATCGCAGATCCCTGCCCATTGTTCTCCTGAGACGCGCAACGAAGAGGTCTCGCTTTCACCCGCTCAAGCCGTCACGACGATGATGTCCTCTGCCCTACAGGCACGGGAGCAGAGGAGTGCATCCCATCGCCAGGCGGCTCCCTGCTCAACGGTCGTCAAACGCATCCCGACTCCGCGCGAGGCGGGGGCACCCCATGGGAGCCACAACGACGACACGGCCGCCCATCGCGGGAGTATAGCAAGACCCGAAAATCCCAGCCGTCGCAGGGATGTCCTCCGGAGACCCTCCAACACAACGAGTATCCGGCACTCTTGTTCGTTACTTTTCTCAATAAAGAGGCCGTTGAGCGAACAAGCGATGTTGCTTCAATCCACGTCAGGTAATCTCTGGCCAATCTGGTGGAGACTCGGCCCTTTCCCCCCACTCCAGGATGCCAGCGCTTAGCCCGCCACAACTCCTTCGAGGTCAGCTAATCTTTCCCCTGGCCGTGCTTCGCCCGGAGCCGGTCGGGCCCCTCTCGCTCTTGCGCCTCGACCGATGGGGAGTCCGCCGAGAATTCCGTGCGTCAGGTCCCAGGAGGAATTGGCGGAAAATCGACTCGCGCCGGGTGGAGGATTCCAATGACCACAGCGACCGGTATCGCAAACAGCACCGGGACAAAAACCGCGATTCCATACTGCCACCAGCGCGGCCGGCTCGCGGCTCGCTCCCCAGGAATGCAGTATGCCGGCAGGTACACCATCAATCCGTAGATGAAGATCCACATGCCAATCTCGGCGAATGCCTGCCAGCCGCTCAAGCTTGCTTCCGACGTCACCCCGGTGAGGCCAAAGAGGAGAAACACCGCGTTGGGAGAAAAATCCAGCCGGCCGAGCAGGAAAGCCCAGCCGATGAACATGGGAACGAAGACCACCACGCTGTGCAGACCAATCACCTTGAGGTAGTTCGCCGAGGCGGTGATATAGGCGGCCCCCACCGGGACCCCAAAGAGCGGGGCCAAGTTGGTCATGCCGGTAGCAATCGCCTCCTCGATCAATGCGAGCAAAGTGGCGAAAAGCACGAACTTGACCCGCCAGTCCAGCCGGATGGCCGCAACAACTTCGCGGATCCGATCGCGGGCCAACCGCATCAGAAAGCCCCCACAGAATACCCAGAGGAGGACTAGACCTCCTCCCATCAGGATTTCCGCCCGGGTGCGCGGCCTCGCGCCAATCAACGCGATTGCCACAACGGCGGTGGTCGAAAGGAGGAGCCAGGCCCCGATCGCAGTGATTAGTTTTCCTGAGGTGAGCCAGTTCCGCATCGTCATCCGCGCCCCAAAGGCACTGGATAAGCCTCCAAATGCTCATGCCGTTAGCTGAGCAAATGTGAGATGGTCAGCCCAGGCAGGTCCTCGAGGGTCCATAGACTGACAGCCTCAATTTGCTTGGTCTGCCAATCCATCCCGTCCTCTTCAGGTTCGCCAGCACGTGAAGGTATCGAAGCCGAGGTCGATCCCTCCCAATTTGAGCCGCCGGACCGGATCCGATGATTGTGCAGCTTATCACCCTTCAGAAGCTTATGCGCCCCCCAATCCCACGAATAACAGCCAAGCGCACCCGCATGTGACGTTGGATCTTGGCCGCAGAACCTGCGGATCATCGCCTCGAGCCCTGGCTCTGCTCGTGGCGCAGATCATGGATCGCCCCTGGGCATCCGTTGGCCAACTTGCGCGTCCGCTCCCGGCGCGGTGAGCTTGCAGGCTCCGGTTGACTGGTCGCTGGAGTCAGCTGGAGCTGACCCCCATATCTGGCCCCTCCCCACTTGCCCTCCAACTGCAAATTGCCTATTGACAGACGCGATTCATGTGCTATATTGACGCACAATAAAGGGGAAGCGAGGTAAGGGATGGCTTTCGACCTCTTGCTATCAGGCGGCGCAAACCGTACACCAGCTGTTGCGCACCAGCCGGGACGGGCCCGCTTGCCTGGACTAGGGGGATAAGGCAGACGAGGATTAGCACGAGCTAGGTTCATGAGTGCCCTCCCGGAATTTGGAGGGCGCTCTTCTTTTAAGAACTCCCGGCCCGAGCCATCGGAGGGGAGACCGATCGGATAGCGTTTTTCCTGGAGCGGGACCTATCGGCCCCGCACGATGGCCGGGGAGGCTGGCTGACACGCAGAAGATGCGGGGATCAGGTCCGGAGCGCCCTGGCCAAAAGATAAATGGAGAGAACCGTGAGCGCCGTATGCCCTGAGTGTGAAGCCGAAGTGAAGGCAATAGATCCCCTCCAGCTGGGGGAAATCCTCGTGTGTCCCGATTGCGGGGCCGAGCTGGAGGTTCGCGCCCTCGAGCCCCTGGCGGTGGCCCTGGCTCCTCGCGAGGAGGAGGACTGGGGAGAGTAGCGGCGGCCCCGCGACTTTCGGCCAGCCGCGCTGGGATCTTGACGGATCGCCCGGAGATCCGGCCGGGCGGCCTCCCGTCCCCGGGCGGGCGCTCGGGGGCCAAATAGGAGGACACGGTGAGAATTGGGCTGCTCATGTCGCGCCTGCGGGTGGAAGAAAAGTGGCTGATGGCTGCCCTGGAGGCTCGCCAGCTTAATTATGAACGGCTGGACGATGGGGTGGCTACCTTCGACCTGGACCCAGGGACCAATGAGTGGAAGCGATTCGACGTCGTCCTGATTCGAAGCATCGCGTTCGGGCGTGGCCTGTATGCGGCGCAGGCCCTGAATGCCCTGGGGGTCCCCACGGTAAATTCGGCTGCGGTTTCCGCGGTTTGCGGCGACAAGCTGGCCACCTCGGCGGCCCTTGCGCGGGCCGGGATTCCACAGCCCCACGTGCGCATCGCCTTTACGCCGGAGTCCGCCCTCCAGGCGATCGAGGAGTTCGGCTATCCGGTTGTCCTCAAGCCGGTCGTCGGATCCTGGGGGCGCCTGCTTTCCAAGATCAACGACCGCGATGCCGCGGAGGCAATCCTTGAGCACAAGGAGACCCTGGGCTCCTACCAGCACAACATCTACTACATCCAGGAATTCATCCCCAAACCCGGCCGGGACATCCGGGCCTTTGTGATCGGCGACCGCACGGTCACCGCGATCTTCCGCAACTCCCCTCACTGGATCACCAACACGGCCCGCGGCGGGCAGGGTGAAGTCTGCCCCGTGAACAAGGATCTGGAGCGGCTCTGCCGGGCGGCCGCCCGCGCGGTGGGCGGCGGGGCGCTGGCGATTGATGTGTTCGAGGATCCCAAGCGCGGCTATCTGGTCGATGAAATCAACCACACCATGGAGTTCCATACCACAGTCCCCGTCACGGGGGTGGACCTCGCGGGCCTGCTGGTGGACTTCGCCGTCGAAGTGGGGAAGCAAGGAGGGGCTTCCCAGGCGCCAGCCGCGGACCTGGAACGAATGCCCCAGCCCTCGGCGGCAATCGGCGTCCAAAGTTGAGAACCTTCCTTGTCAAAGCAAGGCCCTGGGAGAGCAAGCCTGGGCAAAGCGAGCCGGATGGCCTCGCTGGCGCGGGGCAGCTGATCCGAAGAAAGCCCACACATGCCCATGCTCCGATAGGCGAAATGGCGGGTGAAAAACGGCCGGAGGAATTCCCGGGGGTAACCCATGTACCTTAAGGTCGTTCGGCGGGAGGGACAGTGACCGACTTTTTCGCACTGGAAGACGCCCATTCCTGCGGGGTGTATACCAAACGGGGAGTGATGATCGTGCGGGGGGAGGGCGCGCTGCTCTGGGACGATTCCGGACGGGAATTCGTGGACTGCGTCGGGGGCCAGGGAGCGGCCAACCTGGGCCACGGAAACGAGGCGGTCGCGGCGGCGCTGGCGGCGCAGGCCCGCGACCTGGTCTCCTGCCCGGAGATCCTGCACAACCCCCAGCGGGCCAAGCTGATGGCCCGGCTGTGCGAGCTGGCCGGGTTGCCGCGCGTGTACCTGTGCAACTCGGGGACCGAAGCCGTCGAGTCCGCGTTCAAATTTGCGCGACTAGCCACCCGCCGCACCGAGATCGTGGCGGCGATGCGCGGGTTCCACGGCCGGACCATGGGCGCGCTGTCGGCGACCTGGAACAAGGCCTACCGCGATCCGTTCCTGCCTCTCGTGCCGGGCTTCCGCCACGTCCCATACAACAATCTCGAAGCCCTGGGCCAGGCGGTCACCGATCAGACCGCAGCGGTCATCCTGGAGGTCGTCCAGGGGGAAGGCGGCGTGTACCTGGGAACGCCCGAATTCCTGGGCGGTGCCCAGGCATTGTGCCGCGAGCGCGGCGCCCTGCTGATCGTGGACGAGGTACAAACGGGTTTCGGCCGCACGGGGAAGATGTTTGCCTTCCAGCATCAGGGGCTGCAGCCCGACCTGCTTTGCGTCGCCAAGTCCATTGCCGGCGGGGTGCCGATGGGCGCGCTCCTGATCGGCGAACGCGTCGGCCTCCTTCCCGGGCACGTGCACGGGTCGACCTTCGGAGGCAATCCGCTGTCCTGCGCCGCCTCGCTGGCCGCACTGGCGGAGATGGAGCGGCTTAACCTGCCCGGCCGGGCCGCGGAGAGCGGAGCCTACCTGATGGCCCGGCTGCGCGAACTGCCCTCCCCCCAGATCCGCGAGGTGCGCGGGCTGGGCCTCCTGGTCGGGGTCGAGCTGCGAACCAAGGTGGCTCCGTACCTTTCCGGGCTCATGGATCATGGGGTCCTTGCGCTGAACGCCGGGCTGAACGTGCTGCGCTTCCTTCCCCCCCTGGTTATCAGCCAGGAGCAGCTGGACCGCGTGGTGGATGCCGTGGGCGCGGTTCTGGCGGAGCCCGTGCGCGCCACGGCGGGCGTTGCAGAATGAACATCGAGTCGGACGACCCCTATCATCATTTCGCCCCTCGCCCTTTGGAAATCATCGACTGCACCTTGCGCGAGGGCCAGCAGACCTCCCTTCTTCACGACCACCACAAGTACTTCCTGAACCGGGCGGACAAGGTTGAACTCCTGCGGGCGCTGATCCTCTACGGGGTGAAGTTCGTCGAACTCTTTGCCCCGGTGGTCAGCGGTCAGGAGGCGGAGGACCTTGAGGCCCTGCGCGAGGCGCGCACGGACCTGGTCACCCAGAAGGGATACACCTTCCTCCTGGCGCACGTCCGCTGTCACCCGCGCGACGTGGAGGGGGCGATCGAGGCCGGGTTTGACGGGCTGAACCTGTACATGGGAACTTCGCCCCAGGCCTGCCTGTATAACCACGGCCAGAGCCTGGAGGAGGTCGTGCGGCGGGCCCGGACGCTGCTGGAGGACCTGCGTCGCAACCACCCCCAGCTGATCCTTCGGTTCAGCGCGGAGGACGCTTTTCGGACGCGCCGCGAAGACCTTTTCCGGGTCTACGATGCGCTGGCGGAATACGTCGACCGGCTAGGAGTTCCCGACAGCGTCGGAACTGCGAGCCCCAGCCTGGCCTACCTGCTGGTGCAGAGCCTTCGGGAGCGGTACCCCACGAAGGCCCTGGAGATCCACTTCCACGATGACCGTGGCCTTTCGGCGGCCAATGCCCTGGAGGCCGTGCGCGCCGGAGCCCAGTACGTGGACACCACGCTTCTGGGCATTGGGGAGCGGTCGGGAATCACCTCCACAACCGCCCTGCTCTTCAACCTATTCGTGGAGCAGGACTATGACCGCCTGGAGGGATACCATCTGCGCGGCTCCTACCCGATCAACGTCCTGGCCGCCGACAAACTGCGCACCCTGGTTCCTCCCAAAGAGCCCATCAGCCTGACCAACCGAACCCATACCGCCGGCGTCCACCAGGGGGCTGTCCTCAATGATGCCAGCACGTATGAAGCCCACCCGCTCGAACTCTTTGGGGTGAGCGAACGGGACATCCTTCTAGGGCCCTTCTCGGGCTGGAACGTGGTCCACTATTTCCTGCACGAGATCCATTATTTTGAGGTTGACGAGCAGACCGCCCGCCAGATCACGGCCCGCTTCAAAGAGTGCATCTACCAGCTGAATGACGACCTCTCTCCGGCGGAGCTCCTGCTGCGTCTGGCGAACGAGGATTTCCATCTGGCGCAACTGCTCCTGCCGGAGGAGGCGCGTTCCAGGATCGTCCAGCGACTGGACACCCAGCCCGAGCCCGCGGTGAAAGAGCACGTTCGATGACGACGGCCGCCCGAACGTTCGCCGAAAAGGCCCTGGCCCGGGCGGCAAGCCGGGCCTCGGCGCGCGCCGGGGAGATCGTCCAGGTTCGGCCGGACCGGATCCTCTCGCACGACAACACGGCGGCGATTGCCGAGATCTTCTACCAGGAGCTGGGGGGAGCCAGGGTCGTCGAACCGGATCGGCTCTGCATCACCCTCGACCACGCCGTCCCTCCTCCCACGGCGCAGCATGCCCGGAACCACACGGAGATCCGCGCCTTCGTCCGCGACCAGGGGATCCAACACTTTTTCGAGGTCGGCCGAGGCATTTGCCATCAGGTCCTCTCCGAGGAGGCGCTTATCTGGCCCGGGCAGGTGATCCTGGGTGCCGACAGCCACACGACCCATTTCGGATGGCTGGGCGCCTTCGGCTGCGGGGTCGGCCGAAGCGAGGTCGCCGCCCTGTGGCTCACGGGCGAGCTTTGGCTGCGGGTACCCGAGTCCCAGCGCGTGACGCTCACGGGGCAGCTCCCCCTGGGAGTGACCAGCAAGGACCTGGCGTTGGCCATCGTTGGGGATCTGGGAGCCGATGGAGCCGTTTACTCATCGCTTGAGTTCAGCGGTGATGGCCTAATGAATCTGAGCCTGGAAAGCCGGATGGTCCTCCCCAACGTGATGGCCGAAACCGGGGTCAAGAACGCCTATCTGCCCCCGGACGAACCCGTCTTCGACTACCTGGCGGACCGGGCCGCTCACCGGATCTGCCAGTATGACGCACAGGACCTGGGGAGGGCCTGCGCCCTGCTCCGCGAGGAGATTGAACGATCCGCCATGTATCCGGGCGCAGGCGCCATCTATGAAACGGAGCAATCCCTGGACCTCTGCGCCCTGCAGCCGATGGTAGCGTGCCCGCCGGATGTGGACAACGTGCATCCCCTGGCAGAGCTGGCCGGGCAGAGGGTGGACATGGCCTTCATTGGAACCTGCACCAACGGGCGGCTGGAGGACTTGGCCTCTGCGGCGGAAGTGCTCCGGGGGCGGCGCGTAAGCCCGAGCACCCGGCTGCTGGTGATCCCTGCCTCCCGGGAGATCCTCGAACAAGCGCTCCATCTTGGGATCCTCCAGACGCTTCTGGAAGCCGGAGCCGTGATCGGGGTCCCCGGATGCGGTCCCTGTATGGGCAACCATTTCGGGGTTCCGGGCCCCGGGGAAGTCGTGATCTCCTCGGCCAACCGCAACTTCCGTGGCCGGATGGGCCAGCCGGATGCCGAGATCTACCTTGCCTCCCCTGCTGTCGTTGCGGCCAGCGCGGTGGCGGGGAGGATCGCCCACCCCGCCGAAATCCTCTCGGAATCGAAAAGGACCCATCCGCTAAGCCGCTCAGTTCCCTCAAGCGCAGGGCCCCTTTGGCACGTCACTAGCCCCGCGAGCGGGGAGGGCCACCGGCCCTCTGCCAGCGCAATGCCTCGAGATCCCGGGCCTGCTCCCGCAGGGGATTTGGCGGGGGCTCCGCCCGGGGCTTCGCGAGTATGGAAGTATGGGGACCACATCAATACCGACCTGATCTTCCCTGGAAAGTACACATACACCCTGCGGGATCCCCATGAGATCGCGGCACATGCCATGGAAGACCTGGACCCGCGCTTTGCCCACGAGGTCCAGCGCGGCGATGTGGTAATCGCCGGGCGCAACTTCGGTTGCGGGAGTTCCCGGGAGCAGGCGGCCGCCGCCCTGAAGACCAAAGGGGTGGCGGCGGTCGTTGCCGTTTCTTTTGCGCGCATCTTCTATCGCAACGCCATCAACCGGGGGCTTCCGACCATCATTTGCCCGGGGGCGGCCGAGGCGGCTCGTTCCGGCGATTGGGTCTTGCTTGACATCGCGGGCGGCTGGGTCGAGCTCCCGGGCGGCCGGTTCTCCTTC
Source organism: Anaerolineales bacterium (assembly GCA_049511715.1). Lineage (GTDB taxonomy): Bacteria > Chloroflexota > Anaerolineae > Anaerolineales > RBG-16-64-43 > JBEKHT01. Next base: position 131,498 of record JBEKXU010000001.1, on the reverse strand, counting down.
CCCCCTTTCCCAGAGAACATTCAGGCCCTGCTGAAGGCCGGCGGGCTGATCCCGTTTCTCAGGCCCGGTGAAGCCGGCAGGGGTCCATCTGGTCAGGGGTCGAGGTCCTAATTGGCGCGCGTGCTGCTGATCCCCGGAGATGGAATTGGGCCGGAGGTCATCCCCGCCGCTGCCCGGGTTTTGGGCTCCTTGGGGCTGGACCTTCAGTTTGAAGAAGCTCCTGCTGGGTTTGCCTGCTTTCAAGCCTGCGGGGAAGCATTGCCATCGGAAACGCTCGAGCGCGCGCGGCGAGCCGACGCGGTCCTTTTCGGGGCCTGTGCCTCTCCCTCCGGGGAGGTGGCGGGATACTCGAGCCCGATCCTGGACCTGCGCCGCAAGTTGAATCTCTATGCCAACCTGAGGCCTGTAAAGTCGCTGCCCGGACCCGTCTCGCGGCCCGGGATCGATTTCCTGATCGTCCGGGAGAACAGTGAGGGGCTATACAGCGGGCGGGAGCGGCGGGAAGGAGAGACGGCGATCGCGGAGCGCGTGATCACTCGGGGCGCCAGCAGCCGAATTGCCCGGGTGGCTTGCCAGCAGGCAATGCTGCGGGCTTCGGGCCGTGCCACTCCCCCGAGCCTTACGGTCGTGCACAAGGCCAACGTCCTCCGGGTCAGCGACGGCTTGTTCCGGCAGTGTGTCCTGGAAGTCGCCCGCGAATACCCCGGGCTCCTGGTCCGGGAGCTTCTGGTGGATACAGCCGCCCTGCGCATCCTGCAGGCCCCGCAGACATTCGACGTTCTGGTCACCACCAACTTGTTCGGAGACATCCTTTCCGACGAAGCCTCCGGCCTTATTGGGGGCCTGGGGGTGGCCCCCTCAGCCAACCTGGGGGAAGGAACGCCGCTCTTTGAGCCGGTCCACGGCGCCGGGCTGGACATTGCGGGCAAGGGAATTGCTGATCCGGTCGGGGCAATGCTGTCTGGGGCCATGCTCCTGGAGCATCTCGGGGAGTCAAGCTCTGCAAGGAGGCTGCGCAGCGCGGTTGAGGCCACACTGGAGGCGGGCATCTGCACTCCGGACCTAGGAGGCACTGCCGGGACAGAGGAGTTCACCAGCGCCGTCTGCGGCTCGCTGGTCGGCTGAGAATTCCGGAAGAGATGGATTCGGGGGAATTCGCCGCTGGACGCTACCGCGGGCCAGCCCCCTTCCCTGTTTGAGGGCCGGGATGAGCTGAGACCAACAAGTGAGTCGGGATGCTCTTCCGGGGATGGCGCGGCCCTGACGCCGGACGTAGCGAGGGCATTTAGGCCCGGTCACATGTCTGCGCCCCTCAGACGGATGGACCGGAGAGGCTTGCGCCGATTTCGAATTGGCAAAATGGAGGCTCAGGTGATCCGGGTAAGCATTGTGGGTGCCTCTGGGTACACCGGCGGGGAACTCCTGCGGATCCTGCTCTTCCATCCCCAGGTCGAGGTCGCTCAGGCAACCTCGGAACGGAATGCGGGGCTGTATGTCCACTCGCTCCACCCCAACCTGCGCAAGAAGACCGAGCTGCGCTTTGTCCCCGCGGAGAGCCTCGAACCCTGCGACGTCCTCTTCCTGGCCCTGCCGCATGGGGAACCGCAGAAAAAGATTGACGTTTTCTCCAAGCTCGCGCCCAGGATCATCGATCTTTCCGCGGATTTCCGCCTGCGGGATCCGGACCTGTATCGCCAGTGGTACCACCACGAGCACGAGGCGCCCGCCTGGCTGGAGCGTTTCACCTACGGCCTTCCCGAGCTCTGCCGGGAAGAGATCCGCAAGGCAAACTACGTCAGCGGGGTCGGCTGCAATGCGACGGCCTCGATCCTGGCCCTCCTACCGCTAGTGAGGGCGGACTTGCTCGACCTCTCCAGGCCGGTGATCCTGGACGTCAAGGCTGGGTCCTCCGAGGGCGGCGCCGAGCCCAACCCCGGGTCCCATCACCCCGAGCGCAGCGGCGTCGTTCGGACCTACGCCCCCACGGGCCACCGCCACACGGCCGAGGTGATCCAGGCGCTGAGGCTGCCCGATTTGCATCTGACCGTCACCTCGGTGGATATGGTGCGCGGGGTCCTGGCCGCGGGTCACGCTTTCCTCAAGCCCGGCCTGGCCGAGAAGGACCTGTGGCGGCACTACCGCGCCTGGGCCACGTCCGAACCCTTCGTCCGCATCGTCAAGGAAAAGTCAGGGGTCCACCGCGTCCCCGATCCCAAGATCCTGGCCGGGAGCAATTTCGCCGACGTCGGGTTTGCCACCGAAGAGGGGAACAGCCGGGTCGTTGCCCTCTGCGCCATTGATAATCTAATGAAGGGAGCCGCGGGGACGGCGGTGCAGTGCCTGAACCTGATGTGTGGGCTGCCGGAGGAAGCCGGGCTGGAGTTCCCCGGCCTGCACCCGGCCTGAAAGCCTGGGAGGCAAGGAACCCATGGGAGAGAAGGAATCGGCCGCGGATCTCGTGGTGAAGCTTGGGGGAGCGCCCGGGGTCCGCTGGGAGGCCGCCTGCGAGGATCTCGCGGAAGTGGTCCGCGGGAACACCCGCGTAGTTCTCGTTCACGGGGGCTCGGGGGAAACGAACCGCGTGGCCGAGGCCCTGGGACACCCTCCCCGCTTCGTCACCTCGCCCTCGGGGTACGAAAGCCGCTTCACCGACCGCGAAACGCTCGAGATCTTCGCCATGGTGATTGCGGGCAGGCTCAATTCCGTCCTGGTGGAGAGCCTGCAGCGCCGGGGGATCAACGCGCTCGGCCTTTCGGGGGCGGATGGCCGCCTGATCGTCGCCCGCCGAAAAGAGTCGGTCCGCTCCCTCGAAGGGGGAAAGGTCCTTCTGCTGCACGGCGACCACACCGGGACGATCCAGGAGGTCAACGCCAACCTCCTGGGGCAACTGCTTGGCGCGGGATACACCCCCGTCATCGCGCCCCTGGCCATCTCCCCGGAGGGGGTCCTCCTCAACGTCGATGCTGATCGCGCGGCGGCCGCCGTTGCCGCGGCCCTCAAGGCGGAAACCCTCGTCCTTCTGACGGCCGCCCCGGGTCTCCTGCGGAAATTTCCCGACGAGGGAACGCTCATTTCCTCTCTCCCGCGCGACCAGCTACCGGAGGCGCTTGAGATGGCACAGGGAAGAATGAAGAAGAAGATCCTGGGGGCCGAGGAGGCCCTTCGAGGAGGAGTGGGCCGGGTCCTCCTCGCGGACGGGAGGGTCGATCACCCGGTTTCCCGCGCGCTCGCGGGAGAAGGAACCTCGATCGCATGAGCTCCTCGGAATCGAATCGCTCACCGATTGAAGGCAATAAGTTGCAGCCACCGGAAACCCTCGTCGGATTGCTGGAGCGGTACAGCCCCACCGGGCAGGAAGCCGAGGCGGCAGCCTGGCTCGTCCAACGCATGCTGTCGCTGGGGTTCACGCGTGCCTTCCTCGATCCGGCCGGAAACGCCGTCGGCGTGCTGGGAGATGGACCCCGGGAAATCGTCCTCTTGGGCCACATCGACACGGTCTCCGGCCGCATCCCGGTCCACTTGGAAGACGGGAAGCTCTATGGGCGCGGCAGCGTGGATGCCAAGGGGGCCTTGGCTGCGTTCGTCGACGCGGCATCTGCCGTGGGAGCCTGCCAGGGCTGGCGGATTGTCGTGATCGGCGCCGTCGAGGAGGAGGGCGACTCGCGCGGCGCGCGGTTCGCGGCGGGCCAGTACCACCCGGAGTATGCCGTCATTGGGGAACCAAGCTTCTGGGATCGGATCACGGTGGGGTATAAGGGGTTCGCCAGGGCAAGGATCACGGTCCGACGTCCCCCTGCCCACTCGGCCTCTGGGCTCCCCACGGCCAGCGAAGAGGCGGTCGCCCTTTGGGCTAGCCTGAGCACCTGGACCGCCGAGTTCAATAAGGGAAGGGAACGGGCCTTTGATCAGCTTCAGGTCGCGCTGAGAGCAGTGAGCTCGGGGGAAGACGATTCCACCGAATGGGGTTCCCTTCAGGTTTGGGCGCGCCTGCCGCTTGACTTTCCTCCCTCCAGCTGGTACGAGTCCGTACAAACTCTGTTCACCGGCCGACCCGTGGAATTCGACTCGGAGGGCTTTGCGATCCCTGCCTTTCGCGGTGGGAAGGACAATCGCCTGGTCTCCGAATTCCTCAGGGCGATCCGCGCCGAGGGCGGCGAGCCGCGTTTTGTCGTGAAGTCCGGTACGGCCGATCTCAACTTCGTCGCCCCGGCCTGGGGCTGCCCGGCTCTCGCATATGGCCCCGGCGACTCCTCCCTGGACCACACGCTGGGCGAGAACCTTCCCTTGAGCGAGTACGACCGAGCAGTTCGCGTGGTTAGCAACGTGATCGACCGTCTGGTGAAAGCGACCTGATAATGGAAAAGCCTGGACGAACGGACCGCAGGTCAAGAGGTAGCCAAGGCTCAGGATCCACGGTTCTTCATGATCCTTGCCGCGGCCGAATACTCGTTCACGATTGGGATTTGTTCTGGTGAGCAAAGTGACGGGTCGAACTGCATGGGGTTTTGCGAACCCGTTCTCAGCCTCTCCCAAGAGGCAAACAGGACCGCCCTGGACACCCGCCTGACGGCAAGTCACAGGCAAGCCTGACCGCGCACTCGGATGCCGATGGGAAGGGCTCCAAACCGCGAGGGCATGAGCAGCTTCTCGCGAAGCGCGGCCTGACGCCCGGCAGGACCATGAAGCGAGTGCACTCCTGCCCCCACTGGGGGTGGTCCGCAGGATAGCAGTCTTTTCAGACGAGAAGGTCAACTCTCCTACTGCGGCGATTCGTTGCCAGAACGGGTCAAGATCCCGCCCGAGGACCTGCGGAGCGAAAAGTTCATTCGGTCCGCACCACTCCGCTCCCCAGACGACCTGGGCACTCGAAACAGGCCTTTGTGCTGCCGAAGAACCCCCCCGCGTCCCACCTTGAGCCCTCCGGCCTGCCAAAGAATAAGCGCATTTCCCCTTCAACAGGGTAGAATGTTGCGCTCAATAGGAGAAGCCAGACTAATCGCGAGCCGTTTCGCATGCAGCTCTTCCGGCGCCTGCCCTTTATCTACATTTCCCTGGCCCACTTCGCGGTCGACAACCTGAGCGGCCTCACCCCTATCCTTCTGGCCTTTCTCAGCGCCCCTCTGGGACTGGCCAACGCTGGGATTGGGCTGGTCTCAACCTTGAGTGCGATGGCCTCGGCCCTCCCCCAGCCAATCTTCGGATGGATCTCGGATCGTTTCGGACACCGATGGACATCGGCAGCGGGGCTGCTCTGGATTGCGTTTTTCTTTTCCCTGGTGCCATGGGTCCCGGGACGCTGGGTTCTGGTTGTGCTTGTCGCTGCAGCGGTGGGCTCCGCTGCCTTTCATCCCTCCGGAGCAGCCAAAGCCGCTGAGGATGGGAGCCGCTACCTGGCGGGTAGCGCAACGACCGCGGCCGCCCTGTTCTTCTTCTTTGGGGCAGGAGGAACCGTGATCGGGCCAGCATTGGGAGGCTTCCTGATTGACCAATTGGGACTTCCTGGCGTCCTTGCCTTCTCGGCCATAGGATTTGCGGTTGCCGCCCTGGCGATCGTGAGGTCAGGCTGGGAGAAAACCGGGACCTCAGGGAGAGCTCCACTCCCGCAGGGCCAAGGCCGTTTGTTTCTCAAGGAGGTGCGTTGGGGAGGCCTCATACTCCTCCTGTCGATCGCCTCCCTGAGGTACTGGGCCCAACTGGCCGCCCAGACCTTTATCCCAAAGTTTTATATGGACTTGGGGTACTCCACAACCTCGTATGGTTTGATCACCGGCATGTTCATGGCCGGGGGGCTCTTGGGAGGCCTGGTCGGGGGAGTGCTGGGGGACCGATGGGGAAACCGCAAGACCATCGTTACCTCCCTGGCCCTTAGCGTGGCCCCTCTTTATTTCTTTCCCCTCGCCCGCGGCCTCGCCCTTTTGGGATTAATTGCTCTCGCGGGGGCCTTCAATGGGGCCCCCCATAGCATCCTGGTCACCATGGCTCAGAAGTCGCTCCCCGGCCGGATCGGGCTCGCCTCGGGGATCGCGCTGGGTTCCATGTTCACCGCGGGGGCGGTGGGCGTGTACTTCAGCGGCCTGCTTGCCGATCGGATTGGATTGGGCGTTGTCCTGCAAGGGAACGCGCTGCTTGCCCTTGGAGCCCTGCTGGTCGCCGGATTGGCCTTTCGCCGCGAAGGGTCCCGGCGGGCCAGGAGTCTCACCACACGCGGGATCTTCCTACCCCGGTGAGGAGCGGTCCGATGGACTGCATGCGGGGGCAAGGAGCCGCAGACTCAAATCTCCACCTGCCGAGAGCTGCCGGGAAATGGACCTTTCTCGACCCCCTCCGCCCGTGAAGGATCCTTGCCTCTTCCCTGAGCGCCATCTAAACCTGTCTGGGCACCTTCCAACCTACAGCATCCACGCATCCCCCCGGGCCGATCGGGAACCTGGCAACCACAAGAGGACTCTCGGAGCCGCAAACCTCTTTGAGAACGGCATTCAGCCTTCCGCTGCCAGGCAAGATCACAAGAAGGCAGGCGCTGGCGGACACTTCGGGTGGTTCGGGCCTGGAAGGGACTTGCACAAAGTAGTGGGCGGCCTCTCGAGCTGTCCCTTTCTTCGTGGTGGTGGACCCAAGCTCAGGTTCTGCGACCACTGCTGAGCTGGGAAGCGGCATCCCAGCTCCTGCAGCGTGGATAGCGTGGGGCAATGTAGCCCCCCGTGGGGCTTGTTGACGATGAGAGTTTCGGGGTCCCAGAGAGAAAAGGTCACATTGCGGCGCCCCTTGCCCTCGGCCCTCGGCATTTCCGCCGCCAGCCAAGAGCTGGTTCGTCTCTATGCCAACCTGGAAGACCTGGTTGCCAGGGCCACCCTGGCGGGAGCATGCCTTTGCCTGGGCGGTGACTGTGCGCTTCCCCCTCACGGGCAGCCCCGTGGGCCTACTCCTCTCCTTCCGGAGGGTCGGACGGAACCGGCCCTTGATAATGAGAGATAATTCGCCTGGCGGTCTTGCAGAGGCAATCCACTGGGGCCACAACCTGCTCTACGCGAAGAAGGACCCACATAGGGAGGCCATTGAAAATGAGAGAAGCAATTGACCTGCGACCTGTGCTAAGGTTCCTCAAGGGGCTCAGGACCAACAATAACCGCGAATGGTTCCAGGCCAACCGAGTGGATTTCGAGGAAGCCTATGCCTGTTTCGAGGTTTATGTGGCCGAATTGATCCACAGGCTCTCCGCCACGGAACCTCTGGCAAGTGTCACGCCGAAAGACTGCATCTTTCGGCTTTACCGGGACCTGCGGTTTTCCAAAGACAAGACCCCTTACAAGCCATACCTTAGCGCCTACATCGCTCCGGGCGGACGCAGGACACGGCAACTGGGGTACTACGTCCATATCGAACCGGGCAACCGCTCAATGCTGGGGGGCGGCCTGCATGAAGCTGAGCCTCGGCAAATTGAAGCCTGGCGGGCCTCCGTTGATCGCAACCCCGGCCCACTTCTGAAGATCTTGCGCGGGAAGGCCTTCCGCGATTATTTCGGCGAGGTGCAGGGTGAGAAACTCAAGACAGCCCCGCGCGGCTACGCCAAGGATCACCCCCAACTGGACCTCCTGCGGCTCAAGAGTGTCACCGTTTCGCATCCCTTATCGGACAAAGAGGTGAGCTCGTCCCGACTCCTGAGGGAAACGTTGCTGACCTTCAAGGCGATGAGGCCGTTCCTGAGGTATCTCGAAGCCCTGTGACCCACCGTGAGGTGACCGTCTGCGTGATGTGACTGCTGCCCCGAGGGCCAGGATGTAACTGCGAGCGGCGCGTTTTCTCGAACCTGAGCAAGAGCTTGGCCAAAGGAAGCCCCCTTCCTGAGAAGGACAATTAAACCGGTCCTCAATCCAGACGCCTTCGCGCTTCGGAGTCTCGATCGCTCAAGGTTTGGGGATGTCGACCTCGAGAGCGGCCAGGTGGAGGTCAAGCATGGGGTTCAGGGTGGCAAGGGGCTGCCCGTCTATCTCGGCGAGGCCGACCGTCAGGCCGTTTGGCGCTATCTTTCGAGCCGAGACGGCGGGTAAAAGCCTGATACTCCGCTCTTCCTGGCGCCAGGCACTCACAGGATGAGACCCTGCACATTGCTGCAACTGGTGAGGAGCATCTAGAAGAAGGCCGACGTGCCCAATGTCTACCCCCGCAAGCTGCGGCCCACATTCGCCATTGGCTGCCGGCGTTCAGGAGGCGACCTGTTCACCCTTGAACAGATCCTGGGGCACGGCAGCCTGGACATAGTCCTCCATTACGCCGGAATCGCACATTCGGATGTGGCTCAGGCGCACCGCAAGGCCAGCCCGGCGGGCAACTAGACGCTGTAGGCCTTTGAAATGCGGAAGCACGTGCACGGGGGTGGATGCTGGCTTCCCAAGCAAGGATTCGCAGGGGAGAAGTACTTAATTTGAACTGGGGGGACGTCGACTTCTCAACCGGCGCGGTGCTCGTCCGCCGGGGAAAGGGAGGCAAGGCGAGAGTAACCCCCCTTGGGGCGACCACCCGGCGAGCCCTGCTCGCCTACCGGCGAAGCCTTTCCTGCTTTCAAAGTGATACTCCGTTGTTCGTAATAGTATTCGGCAAGAGGATGACCCGCCCCGGGTTACGGTCCGTCTTCCCGCGGCTGTCAAGCCGCTCCGGGATCCTGGTGACCCCCGCATATCCTGCGGCGCACCTTCGCCCGGCAGTCCCTCCGCCAGGGCATGGACCTGATCACCCTTCAGAGGCTCATGGGCCACTCGGACCCTAGCATGACGTCCAGGTACGTGAAATTCCTGACGGAGGACTTGCTTGCGGAGCACGAGGATCACGGGCTTGACGCTTGGCTCCGGTCTTGATCATAGCGTCCCGCCTCCCTTGCATTTCAATCCGAACCCATCCGCCATGGTCGGGCTAGTTAAGCCGGTGTTTCATTAGCAAGTGGATGAGGGATTTGAATCTCAGTTACTTTTTTCCGGATCCCATTGTTGCCGGGATGAAACGCGATAATCATCGACGGCAGGCGAGGCACTATCGACATCTAGCCTCGCCGGGCTCATAACCCGGAGGTCGCTGGTTCGAGTCCAGCCCCCGCTACCTAGAGAGAACCATGGACCGTCGGGCCATGGTTCTTTTCAAAACCCGCTGGATTCTAGTGGCTGATACCTCAAATGATTGGAGGATACAGCCATGAACTGGAGTCCGTCGGTCTCGTCGAGTTATCTCCGTCCGTCGGGTTCGCTCCCCCTCAGCCAGGCAATCGTCGGCTTCCTGAATTCCAAGCTTGCGGAAGGCCTCAGTTCAAGAACTATTGAATCCTATACTTTCGACCTGACCAAGTGGGTCGAACGTACCGGCGACCGGGACATCAGCAAGGTCTCCGGGCAGGACGTCAGTGCGTACCTCGCCTGGCTGCGCACCGACTACACCCCTCATCGCTTCGGCGGGAAAGATTACCCCCTCTCTCCGAAGACTCTACGGAACGTGTGGACGTCTTTCTCGTCCTTTTTCAAGTGGGCGGAGCGCGAACTGCGGATCCCCTACCCGATGAGGGATATCCCGACCCCGCGCTTCCCCAGGAGTCAGGTTCCCGAGTTCTCGCGCGAGGAAGTGGAGCGCATGCTCAAGGCCTGCATGTACAAGCGCGAAGCCAACACGGTCTTGCGCCGCGCTTTCGTTATGCGCCGCTCCACATCCGGTCGCGACGTGGCCATCTTGCTCCTATTGCTTGACACCGGGGTCCGGGCTTCTGAGCTGTGTGCCCTCAAGGTAGGCGACCTGGACCTGAAGACCGGGAGAGTGGAGATCAAGAACGGCGTGCCGGGGGGAGCAAAGGGAGGCAAGGGCAGGACGGTTTATCTGGGCAAGTCCGCCCGGCGGGCCCTCTGGAATTACTTGTCGAGACGGGAGGACGGGCGTGACCCGGATGCGCCCCTATTCCTTGTGAGCGGCAACCGCCTAATGCGGCCGAACGCGCTTTTGCACGTGATCGAGGGCATCGGGAAGCGGGCCGGGGTGTCAAACGCATTCCCCCACAAGTTCCGTCACACGTTCGCGATTACCTACCTGCGGTCCGGCGGCGATGTCTTCACGCTCCAGCAGATTCTGGGTCACGGGAGCCTGGACATGGTCCGCAACTACGCCCGGATCGCGCAGTCGGACGTCGCCGACGCGCATCGCAGGGCCAGCCCGGTGGACAATTGGAGGTTGTAGGATACCAAGGGAGAGCCCCTTCGGCCAAATGGAGTTGGCAAATGGGCAGCCCATGACCTCCGATTGTTGCCAACAGGCTCTCTGCAACCACCAAATTTGACTGGTTCCATCGCGAACAAAAACGGTGCCTCAATTTAGTTTGCCCCTCCAGACCCCTTCCCGAAGGTACGAGGCCACGTCCACGAGGCGAAGTTGGGATGGCTAGGTAGTAGCCACGACCAACTTTCCTCCCCCTCGACTGTAGGGAGGGATGCCCGTAATGAAGAGTATCTACCTTGCGTCATTCGCTTGACTATCAAGATACTTCGTTGACCCCCCAACGCATTCTGTTCGGACGGGAATCAGAGCCCTCCGCGCCGAGACCGACGCCAGCCGCTACAGCCGGCCAGGCTGTATCAACAGTACATCCTAGGCCGCCTCATTTCATGAGGTGTGGCGCAGCATCCGAGTTCAAAGTAGACTACAATAGTGCTGTAGCAATGACGCCGCTGGGCGCCCCTCGATGACCCCAGGGTGCCGATCCGTAAGCGTGCGGCTCATTGTGAGCGATTCCCCAGGAATGCCTTCGTCCGCTAGCACTTTGTTGCACTCGGGGTCCAGGAGGCATTTGTGCCAGAATTTGGACTCGACTCGACCAGCATCAGCAAAGCGATGAAGGGCAAAGAGGGATGGAGGGTTCTCAATGCCTCTCTTGAGACGATCAACGTTCTTGGGGAAGGCGGGTTTTACTCACCGCACTTGTGCCTACCAATGAGCGTCGGTTCCCAATCGCCACTCGAAGGCCTCTTTCTGCTGCCTATTGAAATTACCGCCCAGCTTTTTCTCGGAAACGTTGGCAACATCCCCTTGCCCGTCGACAAGCTCATAAGCAGCACACGCCTAATCGTCAACCCGCTCCAATCCCAAATGTTATTGCGCCTACCTCTGACGCAGCAGCAATTGGCCAGAGTGGAGGAGGCACGTGGAGGAAAGGACCTTGAACTGACCCTTTACCTCCAGGCGATGATCGTGATAAAGTCCGAGGGCGATGGGATCTTCAAGGACATCGACTATGCTTCGGGTCGGTGTTCGCTGTCAATCCCTCGCTCACACTGGGTCGACCATATTCTTCCCGCTCTCGGATACATGACCAAGTACCTTCTGGAGATTAGTGTCCCTTCCGCGCCTCAATTCCAGCCCCAATTTGCCGAAGCAATCAAGGAATTCGCCGAAGCACAAGGGGAGTTCCAACGAGATAATTCCTCCGGGGCTCTGGTCAACTGCCGAAACGCAATCAATGCATTTGTGAGCACCATCCCCCTCGAGTTGCAGGGTCAACCCGCCACATTTCCAAACCGAGTCGAGGCTTTTTGCACACAGCAGCTTCAACCGAGAGTTGCCTCTGAAACAAAAGTGCATTTCGTAGAGACTCAACTCAATGCACTCTGGTCGCTTCTCAGCGCTGAAACGAAGCCAGGGCCTTTTGTCTCGGATCGGAACATCGCCATGTATGTGCTGTCAACAACGGCCAGCCTCTTGACCTTTCTGGGGAGAGTCCTCGCAGCTTAGGCAGGGAAATAGCCTCTCAGGGCGTCTGAGCAGGTCCTGTTCTCACACAAGACAGGTGTTGGATGATTCCGTCAAACGATGCTTCCTGGATCTGGTTCGACGACAAGCGAGGACGATATGCAAATCACGGAGTTGCTCCGGCCCTCTTGAAAGGCCGGGATTGCACGGGGAGATTTATTGGTTACATTTTCCTGATTGGGACACAAACTAAAGGAAAACTCCTATGGAGGCGGGAAGTCTAGATGAATCTTCCGCGTAATTTCACAGATCGGCGTTCTTGCGACTCATAGGCACACCTCAAGGTCCATTAGAGCCGAGCTCGTCTCGAGGGTCATAACGACCATCTTACCCTGGCTGACAAGCCTGCCCAAATCCTCGCCCTTCCCGCTCTCGCCTCCGACATGCTTCTTGGAGGGTCACTCGTCGCGATACTACTTCCGCCGCGCGGGGATCTTCGGCCTGCCACCTGTGTCGTTCGTCACTGATTGGGAACTGCATTCGCCACGCCGCGCGGCACCGTTCAAAGCGCGTATGGAACCGCCATCGGGCTCTTTTTCGGACCGGTGGACGCCAAGGAGGGGCAAGTGCCCAACCAGATTTTCAACACAATAGGCCTCCTTCTCAACATGATCGGGGTAGGGCTTCTTTTCTTCTACGGTCCGCCCCAACCCAGCCTCGAAGAGGGCGTCGGACTTAGTCTCCAGGACGCTACTGTCCTGGATAACGGAAAGACTGTTGCCCAGCATGACAAAGAGGTCCGCGAGCTCCGGAACCAACATCAGGTGCTCTCGCGCCTCGCTCTCATTCTCATCTTCCTCGGCTTCGCCTTGCAGCTCATTGCAACCTGGGTCCTCAACTCGTAGACTGACTCTTCGTGATCCATCCCTTCAGGTGGCGGCTCACAACGGCCCCCACAGGTTCCAAAAGCGTCCTCATCTCTCTTTGTGGGGTCTGCCAACATCTTGGCGTTGCAGCCAGGCCTCCGCTCTGGCGGGAATTGTCAAAGGCCAAGCGGGGTGGCCGTCTCACCGCTCACATCTGCCGTTTGTCCCATCCAGGGCCACATGCCCTGTTTCACCAAACCTGGAGCTTGCAAAAACCGCAACGCCAACACGAACAAGCCGACCAACGCGGCCAGATGGCGCTTGCGAAACTAGGCGACCGGGGCGATAGTCCGGCGCGTTGTTCGCGGCCAAAACCCAGAATGCTAAATCATGTCACAGCCGTTGCACGCATCGCTGGCTGGATATAAACTTCTTAGTCTCCCGAGGGGAGGCAGAACAACAGCGCGAACCCTCGGGAGCGATCCCACAATCTCGTCTTCACCGGAAGGTGCCAAGGGTGCATGACACTTCGGTCTGCTACTACTATGTCGATGAAGCTGGAGACGGGACTCTTTTCGACGCGAAGGGCAGAGTAATAGTCGGAACGGAGGGATGCTCCCGATACTTCTTCCTGGGGGTCCTCGACGTGGCCGACCCACCGGGACTGTCCCGCCAGTTGGAGGAGCTGCGGACCGAACTGCTCGCGGATTCCTATTTGCATAACGTTTTGTCGATGCAGCCAGAGGAAAAAAAGACTGCTGTCGTCTTTCATGCAACGGACGATGCACCGGAAGTACGATGGCAGGTTTTTAGCCTATTACGAACCTTGGACATCAAGTTCATGGCGGAGGTCCGCGACAAGCGCGAGGTAGTGGAATACGTGCTCAGGCGGAACCAGAACGATCCTTCTTACAGATACAACCCGAACGAATTGTACGACTACATGGTCCGCCAACTGTTCGACAGCATTTTGCACAAGAAGGACTCGTACTACATCAATTTCTCCAGGCGAGGGAACAGCGACAGAACTGCGTCGCTGCAACATGCCTTGCAGGCCGCGAAAGACCGGTTCTCGGTACGATGGGGCATTGATCGGGAGGCACAAATCAATGTCAGCGCAAGGCTAACACGAGGTGATGCCGGACTGCAGGCGGTGGATTACTTTCTCTGGGCCTTGCAGAGGTTCTATGAGAAGCGGGAGGAGCGGTACCTGATGTTCCTTTGGCCGAGATTTGGTGTCGTGCACGATATCGATGACACGCGGCAAACGCCGTACGGGGTGTTTTACACAAAAAAAAAGCCGCTCACATTGGCGGCTTTCAATTAGGCATACCGGGGATATAGGATCCTCTCGGCGAAGCGAGATAATCACACGGCATGCAGCCGAATTTCGTCCCCAGGCAGTATTAGTGTACCACAGGTTGGCTCGGGCGCAAAGGGGAAGTTGCCTGTGGGGCAAGTTGCATGCCCCAAGAAATGGCGCAAAGATCCCCGAATCTCGTTGGCAGCTCGTTGGGGAGCGCCACGTGGGTCGAATAGTGCCGCCATCGACTTTTGGCGATCCGGAGGCTGCGCCAGGAACCGCACTCTGCCAACGTCCGAGGGCAAGAGATTCCCAGAGGGGCGAAGCAGGGGTTCAGTCCGCTGTCGCCCTGAGGATCCCCGGGGAAAGGCGGTGGCTTTTGTCCAAAGTGAAGAAGGAAATGTCGCAGGTCCGACCGAGTGGCACAGCTGAGCCCCAGGCCGGAGCGCCCTGCCGGTGCCCGGCCAACTTCTTTCAGAGGGCGCAATTTGTTCCCTCCGACCGCGGAATGTATACTCCATGGGCAATTTCCTTGACCAAGGAATAAAGCCTTGCTCCCTTTGCTAACCCCTCAGGATTTTGTTTCAAAGTGGCGCCGGGCCGACGTTAAGGAGCGAAGCGGCTCCCAAGAACATTTCATCGACGTTTGCAATCTGATTGGCCACCCAACGCCCGTCGCCGGTGACCCAACCGGTCAGAATTATCTTTTCGAGGCAGGTGCTGACAAGCACTCGGGCGGCCACGGTTGGGCAGATGTATGGAAGCGAGGCTTTTTCGCGTGGGAATACAAGGGCAAGCATGCTAACCTCGAAGCCGCGTATGACCAGCTCCTCCAGTATCGGGACTCCTTGCTAAATCCCCCCCTCTTGATCGTCTCCGACATGGACCAGATCATTATCCGCACCAATTTCACCAACACGGCGAGGCTGGAATACAAGATAATCTTAGAAGATTTGCTTACCCCAGAGAAGCTATCCACACTCAGGGCGGCATTCTTCGAGCCAGAGGCGCTTCGAAGCAGTGTCTCCACCGCCGAAGTCACGAGCGAAGCTGCGGCAAGGTTCGCCCGTCTCGCCGACCTGCTCAGGAAGTGGGGCATAGAATCTTCCAAGGCTGCTCATTTCCTGATCCGAGTCCTATTCTGTCTTTTTGCTGAGGATGCCGGGCTCCTTCCAAGGACTCTTTTCACGAGAATGGTCGAGGTTGGTCGCACGAATTCCAAGCTTTTCGCTTCTCAATTGCAACAACTGTTTGGTGCAATGTCGAAGGGCGGTCCTTTTGGCGTCGACGTGATATTTAGGTTCGATGGAGGGCTTTTCGAAGATGAGTCTTTCGTCCAAATGGACAGCGAGGCAATTGACATCTTGTATCAAGCATCTACCCTGGACTGGTCAAACATCGAGCCCGCAATATTCGGGACCCTCTTCGAAAGAAGCCTCGATCCCAACAAGCGGTCCCAACTAGGAGCCCACTACACAAGCAAGGAGGACATTCTCCTGATCCTTGAACCTGTCCTCATGTCCCCATTGAGGGCAAGGTGGACGACTATTCGAAGTGAGGCGATTGCGCTAGCGCAGAAACGAACTGGCGTATCGAGCACTCAACGAGCAAGGATAAATGGAAAGCTCAAGGAGCTCCTCCTACGATTCTCAGACGAGATTGGTAAGGTCAGTGTTCTTGATCCTGCTTGTGGGAGCGGGAACTTCCTCTACCTTGCCCTGAGGCTTCTCCTTGACCTGCAAAAGGAGATAATTACGCTGTCGGGCGACCTCGGGATCGGGCGGTTCTTCCCTTCTGTCAATCCGGCGCAACTGCATGGAATTGAGACGAGCGAATATGCCCACGAGCTAGCGCAAGCCACGGTGTGGATCGGGTATATTCAGTGGCTTCGCGAGAATGGCTTCGGATTTCCGGCAGAACCCATCTTGAAGCCGCTGAACAACATTCTGCTCAAAGACGCGATTCTCACCCTCGATTCACAGGGGCATTCCTCTGAGCCCGAATGGCCGACGTGCGATGTAATAGTGGGGAATCCCCCGTTTCTCGGGGGTGCCAGGATTAGAGCGGAGTTGGGAGACACGTATGTCGAATCGCTTTTTGCCATATATCGAGACCGTATCCCCAACTTCAGCGACTTGTGCTGCTACTGGTTCGAGAAGGCGCGCCAAATGATCGCTTCGGGTAAGGCGAAGCGAGCCGGCCTTCTGGCTACCCAGGGAATTCGCGGCGGGGCAAATCGTGAGGTCCTGAGGCGCATAATTGAAACCGGAGGCATTTTCTGGGCCGTATCCGACCGAGAATGGGTTCTTGATGGAGCAGCTGTTCACGTCTCAATGGTCGGGTTTGACGACGGGAAAGAAAAGACCCATATTCTGGATGGAAAAACAGTCGAAACCATCAACCCCGATTTGACAACGTCATTGGACCTAACAATCGCGAAAAGGCTCAGCGAGAATAGCAGTTGTTGTTTTATGGGTCCCTCCGCGAAGGGTCCCTTTGACATTTCGGCAAAGCTCGCGAGACAATTGATTTCCGCCCCAGCCAATACAAATGGGCGTCCAAACTCAGATGTTGTCCGACCGGTGGCAAGCGCAGTTGACTTGGTCCAGGCGTCTCGGAACATGTGGACCATCGATTTTGGGCTAATGGGGATTGAAGAAGCATCAAAATACGAGCTGCCTTTTGAGTATCTCAAGCGAACGGTTTATCCAATTCGCAAGAAGAACAGGCGGAAGAGTTACAGAGACAAATGGTGGAGGTTCGCGGAGCCTCGCCCCGGGATGCGGGGGGCTTTGACGGGCAAGTCTCGCTTTCTGGCCACGCCAGGGGTGTCGAAGCACAGATTGTTTGTTTGGGTGAAGCCGGAAGTCCTCTGCAACCAAGGAACACTTGTCTTTGCTCGAGAGGACGATTACTTCTTTGGCGTCATGCAATCGAAGGCTCACCAACTGTGGGCTCTCGCGACCGGGACTCAACTGAGAGAGGCCGAAAGCGGCTTCCGCTATACGCCGACGACCACTTTCGAGACCTTCCCTTTTCCCTGGCCCTTAGGAGGAGAGCCGAAAGAAGACGTTCGAGTCCAAGCCATCGAAGAGGCGGCGAGGGACTTGTTGCAACAGCGAGAGCGGTGGCTTCGTCCCTCCGGCACCAGTGAAAGCGACCTCAATGAGCGAACACTAACGAACCTATACAATGAGTCCCCAACATGGCTTCAGTTAGCTCACGGCAAACTAGATAAAGTTGTTTTCGCGGCGTATGGATGGCCGTCCGACATTACGGATCAAGAGATTCTCGGGGAATTGCTTGCACTCAACGTTGCCAGAGCCCGCTAAGGTTTCCTGGATTAAACATGCAGGCATCACTAGGATGTAAGGTTCGTCATCATGACGAAGCAATGGATCACGAACATCCACAGCAACAACAAGAAATGATGAGGGCATAGACGGCTCCTGGTGATGTTTGGATCGATGACATTCAAGTTGCGTGCTCCAGGGGCGTCGCGAGGCCAAGTGGGAGTGTCAAACGCATGAGGGTTCAAAGAGGTTGACCATCTGAGGCCTATCGCGCGTCTCCTGGCGGCGCGGCCTTTCTGTCGGCACAAGTTTTCACTGGCAGGCACTCAATCAAGAGTAAGAGAGCGCTCTCGCCTGAGCTCCATTTGACTTGCCGATTAGGAAGGACCACCCGACTCGGGGGAGGGAAGATGGAAAAGTGGGCTGACTATTGCATATCCAAAGTACAGTACAACGAAAAGAGAACACATATAGTCAAGGTTGAGGTTCGCGAGGACAAAGGTGACACGTTAGGCAGCCCTCAGGAATGGCAACGGACCAAAGTAGTGACAGAGATACAGACAGGGAAGACTTTCATCACCATCATGAGCGACGGGAGCGGCAAGTGGCGCAAAGGGCGGGAAGTCGGCACCGTTACAATCAACGGCGTGAACTACATTCGCACAGATCGAGACAAGATTGCATCCGACAATCTAGAAAACCTTCCCGAATTCTAGAACGGACGATAGTGAACCGACATATGACCGGCATTCAGTATGAACGCAGGGCAACCTCAAATGCTATGGCGGAGTCGTCCATTCATGTTTGGTCTCCCTCGGTCATCGTGCCAGTGTTTCTGCCCTGACACTGGCAAGGCCAACCTCTGAGACCATGATGTTCGGGATAATTGAGGGAAACAGCCGCTCGAGGTTCGCTGACACAACCACCTCCACCGTCCGGTTCCCGTTGTCCACCTCAATCCCCGTCACCATGGCATGGACACCCAGTGACGACAGGTACCCCGTGTTCAGGCTTGCATAGGCCTGAGCCTCTGCCCAAGCCTGCGGGGTGACAACCACCAGGCCTGTCTCTCTGAACACTGAGCGATCGATTTCGATGGCAGCGGCAAGTGCCGCGGCATCTGCTGCTTTGGCCACTTCCGCCCTGGCGAACGAATACCGCCCCACCTCGATCGCGAGCGCTAGGAGCGGCAACAGGACCAGCGCAATGAAGCAGGCCCAGAAGACCATCGAGTAACCGGGCACTCGCCACCGGCGCCTCACGCTTACCATCCCTCTTGCCTGAAGGTGGCCTGGGCCGAGACGCTGAATGGCCCCGTCGGAAGCCCCGGAAAGATGGCCGCCAGGGGACCCATGAAGTTGGGGATCTGCCCGCTGACCCGAATCTCAAGGATGCTTCCCGCCGTGCCGCCAGGCGCAAGCACCTCGACCTGCGGGTTCTCCACAATCTTCGCGGCCTCGATGGCCGTCCTTGCATCCGTCACCGCGAAGCAGGCAGCGCACTCTTGGGCGACGCTGCCCATCCGGGCACCGTAGGTTGCCGCCGCCTCCACGGCCTGCTGACCATAGACGGCCATGCCTAGGTTCACGGCCGCCAGCACCATCAGAATTGCAATGGGTGCCGTTGTGGCTGCCTCGAGAGTCTCAATCCCACTCTTGGATCTGAGGAACCTCCATCTCATCTCCACTCCTCCCCAACAGTAGTGAAGCACTGTCGATGGGTGCTACTTACCTAGCCCCGTCTCCGCTCTTTCAGGACGATGGGCCCTTCCTCAGAACTTCCCTGCGATCTCCATGACGACGTCGGCGATCTTCTGGCCCAGGACCTGGTAGGCGGCATAGGCGACGAGGACCACCGCTGCGATGAGGAGCGCCACCTCCGTGGATTCAAGGGCCCGGCTATCAGATAGAAAGCGTTTCATGATGACCCCCTCCGGATGTAAAAGGACTAAGAGTTGATAGAAAAGCGTTCCCAGGGCAATCGCCGCGGCATACGCGATCGTCCTTTTCTTTCGGATGCCCGCGACAACGGCCAGCACCGCCCCAGCGATCGCGATTGGGAATACCACGTACCCATCTCCCAGGATCAGCACAAGGACCATCAGGATCTTGGCGTCCGCCCCGCCCATTAGAGAGAGTTCCCAGAGAAGCCAAACCCCCAGGAGCGCAACAAGGATCCCCGTGTCTGCCATCGACGTCATCGCCACGAGAACAAGGACCAGCACACCTGCTGCCGGGATTCGGAGACGCCGGGGCAGATCTGACGCCAAGATCAGCCCTGCGACCAGGACTGGCGCACTCCACATACCCTGGAAAAGACGAGCAAGCGCGGCTCCGAGGAGCGGGAACACAGTGAGCCAGCCCGGCACGGTCCTGGTCCTGACATCCCAGATAACGCAGGCAGTCAGCCAAAGGATGAGCAGCAATTCCCCCGACCATGGAATTATCTCGACGTTCAATAGGGGCACGCTCCCCCCTTACGCCGGAACAGGCTGCCCCCTCTTGCCGACATACAGCCACCAGCGGTCGGAAAGAGTTCGCTTCCCGGTCACCATCTCCCACACTTTCCTGGCCTCAATGTCAAAAGAGGTCCCAACCTCAAGTAGGCTCAGCTCAATCGCCTTGGACCTCCCGAGTTCTGAAACAACCGACGGATGCCTTCTGGCCATGTCCAAGAGCCGGCTGGCAAAGCGAAAATGGCCATTTCCAAAGAACCCCTTTCTTGCACCGGATCCATTCTGTTTGATACTGCGAAGCATCGACGGGGAAAGCGGCGAGAAGGCCATCAGCCGTCCGTCCTTCGCCCTGGTCACGATCGCGTCGGGATTCTCAGTCGCCAGGATCGCCTCCAGCTCGGGATCAAAACCGAGGACTTTCTCGGCAAGGCGGTTCAACCAGGCGTGTGGGTCGTCGACATGGACCGTCTCTTCCAGCACCAGCCGCCTGACCTTCAGGTCGCCCAGCGCCCAGGCCTGGGCCTCTTTTCGTATGGACTCCAGCTCACGCCGCTGGCGCTCGTTGCCCAGGGCGATGACGCCGCCAAAGAGAATCACGCCGGCGAGGATGGCAATTGCAAGCGAGATTTCCAGAATGATCATCTTTCCCCCTTTGTGATGGCCTCGAATTGGTTCTCAAAGTTCGTTAGAAAAATCAGCTCAAGCGACCTGCGGAGCGCGCGCAATTCCTTGGGACGGCCGTCCACTGCATAGGCCGTTCCCACCGCCGTGATCAGACCCAGCATCCCCACAAATGGCCAGATGATCCAGTGCTCAGGCGGGCTGGGCAGTGCTTTGACCGCCACCTTTGCTGCAGCGGTCTGCCCGGACCGGACGACCCCCGCGGGCCTGGCCGGACGTGCCGACAGCGCGACCATGGTCGCCCCGGTTGGCGTCGCCGCTAAAGTGGGCATCGGCGTCGAGGTGGGCGTAGGCGTGGCAGTCAGTGTCGGATAAGGACGAGGCCTTGTCGGGTTGGGAGGCGGCGGCGCCGGATCCAAGATCTGGGCCTGAGCCGTGGCGCAATTCTGCAAGAGATCGCAGGCGGTGACGACTACCTGGTACGTTCCGTTCCCAACATGCCCCCCACTCCCGTCAATCCCGTCCCAGGCGATCTCCCCTGGCGCCTGGGTGTAGTCCACCTCGCGGGGATCGATCCCATTTCCTGAGAACACCGCTTTCACGTTCCCAATCCCGACCCCGCTGTCCTCCGCGCTGAACTTCCCGGCCTGACCCAGAACCCAAGAGGACTGGAGTGAGATCTGAGGCGGAGTATTGTCTACGCGCACCTGTACAGATTGAGGGGTCTCCACATTGCCAGCCACATCCTCACCCCGGGCATAGAGCCTGTGCCCACCATCAGATGAACCTCGCGTGTCCCAGGAATAAGTCCATCCGCTCGCGCTCCCCAACGAGATCCAGTCGGAAGTGCTGTCCAGAGCAAAGTCGACATCGGCCAGCCCGGAAACGGCACCTACCGTCCTTCCGCTGATGGTCACGGTCCCTGCCAGCCAGGTATTGGGAGTGACATCGAAAACGGTTGTTGGCGGACTGCTGTCGATCTTCACCTCCTTCTGAGCCTGGGACGTGTTTCCAGCCCCGTCGGTTGCCAGGCACTCAAGCGTGTGCGGCCCGTCAGCCTGCGCAATGGCCGCGTCGCCCCAGAGCCCGCCGTCCACGCTGTATTGGATGACAGCGACGCCCGAGGTCACATCTGTCGCGGTACACGCGAGGTCAACGGGGCCGGCGGTGTACCACCCGTTATTCCCGAGTGTCCCCCCTTGGAGCTGCGAAACGATCACCGGAGGAACGCTGTCAAGTTGCCAGGTCGCGGTTCCCGAGGCCGTTCTCCCGCTGTCCGATACGGCCTCGAAGCTTGCCGTCCCCTGCCCCTCCGGGAGATCCAGCGAGCAGGTCGCCTCGCACTGAAAGGGACTCCCATTCAACTCCCCCTGGATGGCAACCCCAAGGCCTTGTGGATCACTCGCCTCAAGATGCAGGTCCGCTCCCCCGCGGCACCAGCCTCCATCACCCGGCAGGTTGCACGTCACCTCGCTCGTCAATACGGGAGGTAAAGGCGTTGGCGTGGGCAAGGGTGTGCTGGTGGATGTCGCGGTTGGCTTAGGGGTATCCGTCGGGCTTGGGGTCGGCAGCGGAGTGTCCGCCGGAGGAGCTGTGGGTTGAGGCGTGTCCGTTGAAGGTGGGCTGGGGATCGACGTATCCGTCGGAGGTATTGTCGAGGTCGCTTCCGCAACCGCGGTATCCGTCGGACCAGACGTGCCTGTCGGCGCCGGCGGGCTGGTGACTGTCGGGACAGGGGTTGAGGTCGCCTCAGCCGTGTCCGTCGGGGCCGAGGTAGGCATAGGGGCGAGTGTATTGGTCAGCATGGGCGCAGCCGTGTTGGTTGGAGCAGGCCCCCCGGTGGGGGCAGGCGGCGGCGCGGGCGCGCCTCCGCAACTCTTTTTCACGTAGTTGCGATGGAATGTGCAACTTCCCTTCGTCCCTGAGCAGCTCCCCTGCAGGACGCTCGCCTCGCAGTCACCGTTGCATGTCCCCGTCAGCTTTCCTGAGTAGATGACATGGCAGCTCGAGTCGCATCCGACCGGGTCGTCATAGGTGAAGTTGCCCGGCTGGCACCCCGCGCAGGCGGCCTGCTGGCGGACCAGAACTCCGCCCGCCAGCAGGGCGATCGCGCAGGCCAGCAGCGCCCGAACCGATCGACCGAATGATCCCTTCATAATCCCCCCTTCCGCGCCCGGTCGCCCTCACGCGGCCCGAGTCTGCCGGCCTATCCTGCGAGGGTCACAGCCCCTGACCCTCGGTCGACCTCAGAGACTGGCGAGGCCTCTGAGGATCAACGCCAGACCAAAGATCTACACCCACTTTTGCGCATTCGTGCATCAAAGCTCCACCCCCCAGCCAGGCATCCTTACTGTTTGCGAGGAAATCCAGCAATGCCGCCTCCCGACCTGAGCATCTCCCTAAACGTTTCACAATCGGCTTTTCCTTCCCTCAGAGCCGAGCACCTTTCTCGCCCTCCCTTTGCCCTACGACCCTCCCAAACTTTCCAAAATCGGCCAGCCGATGATCGCCAGGATCGTCAGCACAAAGGGGAGGAAATAGAACACGACCATGGGCACGACCAGCTCGGCTCCGACCCTTTCCGCTCGGCTCTCCGCCTGCCCCAGATATTCGCTCGCGATCGACCGCGCGAGCTTCCCGAGCAGGTCCTGCTGCGACACCCCGTGCGTGACGTACTCGAGCTGGATCGCGAAACTCACGAGCTCAGGGAGTCCTGTCTCGCGCGCCTCTTTCTCCAGCTGGTCGAACAGGCTGCGACCCTGCGAGGCGCGGACCACCCTCGCGATCCAGCTGGGCACCGCGCCTACGGACCCTGATGTCCGGGACAGCGCCTCCTCCAGCGAGATCCCCGAGGCCGACTGAGCCGCAAGGAGCTGGACGTACTCCGGGAACTCTTCCTGGAAGCGCCGCTTGTGCCCACGCCCGGCCCGCGAGACCAGCATCCCAGGCGCCTCCCAGCCCAGAAACGCCGTCAGCGCTCCCAGCAGGAAGTCTCCAAACACGATCAGCCCGAGGATTCCAAGCGCGCCAGCCGCGAGGATCCGCAGGGAGAGCACCTGACCCGGTGTCCAGTCGCGCCAGGCTCCGCCCAGCTGGGCCCAATACAGGTCGCGGCGCATCCTCTGAAGGAGCCACGCCGGTGTCCATTTCGACACGGGCTTTTCAATCGCGGCGGCCGCTCCCCGAACCCCGTTTGGGCGCTCCTCTGCCTGCTGGAATGACTCCTGGATCGATCGAGCTGCCTTTCCGCGAAGCTCCGGCGGGAAGATCTCCAGGAGCAGGACCGCGACCAGGAGCCCAGCACACACCCCGATCAGGACAATCAGGGTTGTCATGCGGCCTCCAGGACCATCGAGCGCATCACCAGATACCCCCCCGCCATGAGCGCAATCGCCGCGCCAATGACGACCTGCACGGGGAGCGCGCTCATCGCCGCGTGCATCAGCGGGTCGCGCGAGAGGTACAGGAGCACGAGCAGAAGCGCCGCCGGGATGATGCGGGCAGTGACGACCGCATCTCCCGCCTTGGCCTGGGCTCGTCCTCGCGCCGTCAGGATCTCCTGCATCCGTGCTCCCGCCTCCGCCAGGCTCGCTCCATACGAAGACCCGCCCACATCCAGATACGAATTGAGGAGCTGAGCCAGGTTTCCCAATGACACCGAGGGCGACCGTTCGGCTAGGCGCCGGAGCGCCTCCGTCCGGTCCCCCGAGCGCATCTCCTTCGCGGCCAGCTCGAGCTCCGGCGCGAGCGGGTTGGCCCCCTCCGAAGCCAGCGAGCTTGCAACCTGCGCCAGAAGATCAACGACGGATCCGCCGGCAAGGATGCCTGCCGTGATGCGGCTGATCGCGAGGGGCAGAAGGCGGTCGATCGTGCGCCCCCGGCCTCGAACGCGGTCCGCGAGCCAGGCATGCGGCGCATAGAAGCAGACGACCCCGACCGCAACCGCCGGCACCCCCGGAAGGAAGATCCACACCAGGGCGCACGCCGCGACCCCAAGCGCGATGGTACAAAGCCGGAACGTGACCGGGCGCAGCGGGACGCCTCCTGCCATCAGCCGGTAATCCAACGAGCGGGGATTGGTCTCGCTCAGCCTCTGACTCGTCTCCAGCGAGAACATCTCCTCCACGCGCCGGGCATAGGTCCTGCGCCCCTCCCAAGGCGGCGAGAAGAGCACGAAGACAAGCGCTCCCGCAAGAAGCGCGATGAGAAGCGTCACTGGTGGCCCTCCTCAGTCAGTCCG
This sequence comes from Anaerolineales bacterium, assembly GCA_049511715.1. Lineage (GTDB taxonomy): Bacteria > Chloroflexota > Anaerolineae > Anaerolineales > RBG-16-64-43 > JBEKHT01. The sequence goes on along the minus strand of JBEKXU010000001.1, from coordinate 107,008 downwards.
GCCCGCCATGCCTCCGCTGCCTGCATCCTCTTCCGTCCTGCACCGTCGTCCTCCGCCCCGTCCCGCCCCGGAACCCGCGCCTGGGGTTCGGATCCCTCCGGGAGAATCCCGGACGGCCCATCCGGGAGAACCAACATCTGGGGTTCCTCTGGTAACTCGTCCCAATGTGGATCACTTGGGGGCGAGCCTGCGCGGAATCGGAACAGAGGAACGAGCACCGGATCGATCTGCCGCGGATGCTGAGCAACACCGGCCACAGAGACCACGCGCCGGACCTCGTTTCGAATCCCGAGTTGCACGATCAGATCGATCGCGGAGCCGATCATCCCCATCGCGTCGGCTCTGCCCACTCCCGCGTCCGCGCCCATGACCGTGGCCAGCCGCTGCAGCGCCTCCTGAGGCGTGTCCGCGTGGAAGGTGCAGCTCCCGCTGTGCCCGGTCATCAGTGCCCGGAAGAGCGCCAGCGCCGCGCGCCCATCTCTGACCTCCCCAACGATTAGGTAGTCGGGGCTGAGGCGCAGCGCGTCGTCGACCCCATCCGCCAGGGTATATGGCCTGACCTCGGTCCCCACCGCGGCCGGGCGCGCTTCCAGTGTCTGCACGGTCGGGCGGTCGACCCAGATCTCCTGGGGCTCCTCAATCTTCACGATGCGCCAGCCTTCCGGAAGGTAGTTGCAGAGAGCCGAAAGCAGGGTCGTCTTGCCTGTCCTGGTTCCGCCTGTGATCAGGATCTTCTCCCCGCCCTGGATCTCCTCGGCCAGGAAGTCCATGATCTCGACGGATGCCATCCCCTTCCGGAGAATCCATTCCGGACGCACCGGCTCTTGCTCGAAGAGCCGGATATTGACCGCCGGGTTCCTGCCGGGCGGCGCAATGACAGGATGGAGCGCCTTCACCCGGCCGCCTCCCGGGTTGCTCTCCGAGCCCGGAAGCCGGGCGTTCACGGATGGGTTCGCTTCATTGAGGACTTTGTTTTGCGGCCCCAGGATCCGGTCGAGGGTCCTCCAGATCTCAGCCTCGGAGGGCGAGAGATCGACCGTCTCCCAGCGCACCTGCCCTTTGCGCATGACCTGAACCAGACCGCTCGAGTAGACCGCGATCTCGGTCAGGTCCGTCCGCGCCGGAGGCAGGAGCAGGTCCAGGAACCCCAATCCCAGCAGCCTGCGCTCCAACTCGTCGGTAATCGTTTGGATGGTGTGCCCGCTTAGCGAGACCTTCCGCGCAAGCGCCTGTTGCCGGACAAGGACGGCGATCCGCTCCGCGACTTTCTGCCGCTCTTCCTTGGAAGGCCGCCGCAGCACTTCCGCTGGGAACTCGTGATTGATTCGGTCGATCACCTCGTCCGCGATACCGGACAGCTCCTTCCCGCTCCCTTCGATTTCCAACCGAGGGATCTCCATCATCTCAAGCAACCCGCGGCGGTCGTTGCCCCCCGGCAGATTCGACATCCTCCCTCCACGCGCATCCTGCTCCTCTCCCATCCGCTAATCCTTTCCGATCCGTACCCGAATCCCGGGCATGCGGAATACCGTGGTGCGCCGCTCCCCTTCTGCCACCTGAGCCAGGCCGGGAAACAACGCGCCGACTAAGATCCGGATCCCCCTGGCAAACCCCTCCGCGCAGGTGACCGGAGGGACCTGCCGGTCCTGGGCCGCGACGACCGCGGGGTCGAAGGGGATTACCGCGGCGATCGGAGGGGTCCAAGGGACCGCCCGCGCGAGGTTCTCGTGCCAGCCGTGAGCGGTCATCCCTGATTTCTCGCTTACCTGGTTGAGCACGAGGTAGATGGCCTCACGCGGGGCCCTAAGCTTGGTTGCCAGACGTTCGAGAAGAAGAAGCAGGATGTGGGCGGTCGCGGCCATATCCGCCAGCGTCGGCCGCGCGATAAGCACAATGCTGTTTGCGGCCGAAAGCGGTTGAAGCGTCCAGGCCCCCTCCCCGCCAGGAAGGTCGAGGAGGATTGCAGCGCAGTTTCGGGTCCAGGTCGCCATCACCAGCGAGTAGATCGAGTTGGGGGCACTCATGTCCGTCTCGGAATCCTTTGCCGACTTGAGGTAGTCGGAGGTGTTCTCCGGGGCGACCAGGACCTCGAGTCCTTCCCTCATTTGCAGGCAGCCGTCGAGTCCTTCGGCCGCCCGGGCCAGGAACGCCTGGGCGCTGGGCTCATAGTGGAGCTTGAGGTGGGAGACGGCCGAAGGAGGAAGGTCGAATGAGGCCAGGAGCGTCTTGGCGTTACAGCGCACGGCCAGCTCATAGGCCAGGTTCTCCGCAATCGTCGAACGCCCCGCCCCAGAGCAAGCCGACAGGAAAGCCACAACCCTGGTTCCGGTGATGGCACCGGCCTGGCGGGAGAAGTAGGCCTGCTGCAGCGGCGCCGCGGCGGCGAGCCTGGCGCGCTGGGTAATCGCCACACTGTATGCGGCGTGCGCCATCTCGGCCCAGTTCACCGGGTCGAGAAATACCCTTCCGGTACTGGCGACCTTCTCCAGCGCGCCTTGGAACTCCCGCCAGGATGGACACAGGATGACGATCGCCGCCCCGTTCCATGCCTGCAGCCGTGATAGGACCTCGATCAGAGGATCGGGTCCCGGCGCGACGTCCGCCTGGATCACCAGCACTTCAGGCCTCATCTGGGAGAGCTTGACCTGCAGCTCTTCAAAGCTGGTCGCCACGGCCCGGATCGCGAAGCGCGGGTCCTGCAGGAACGGCGGCTGCATGGAAGCCAGGACCAGGTCGCTCCCAGGCCCGGCGAGCATCACGCCCACCTTGGGAAGATCTTCTCCTGACATGTCCTCCCCCTCTTTCTCCTCTCTCGGCAGGCGTCAGTTGCCGTCGTTCATCGCCTTGTATAGATCGGCGAGGTTCAGGGTCAGGATCTGGCCGACCTTCAACCCCGAGGCGGGCTCAAGCGCCAGGTCGATGGCGCCGTACTTGTCCAGCGCCGCAAGCAGGCAGGGAGGGTTGACCTCAAGGCCCGGGACCAATTGGACCGGTGCCTCCGGGACGTCGAGCACCACCACGCTGCTCTCCTGCGACGCCAGGGTCGTCCGGGCACTGGCAAAAAGCTGATCCTCGCTACTCCCGGCCGGCAGCTCCTCATAGCGGAAGCTCTGCGGGACCATGATCACCTTGACCCCCTCGATGGCGATGCGAATCAGCGGCGCGGTCGGCGGCTCCGGCGTCGGCTGCGGGGTCGAGGCGGGTGTCGCCGCCTTTGCGGCGGGGACCCCTGTGGCTCCTGGGCTGTTGGCGGGCTGGAGGCTCGGCGGCGAGACGGAAACCGCTTGGGTCGTCTGCAGGTTGCCCAGCGCATCGGGCGCGAGGATCCCGATCACGGTGACGGTCTGCCCTGTGCGCAGGAGCCCGGCCACCCCGCTGGCCATGTCGACATGGACAGCCACCGCCACGTCCCCCGCAGGCAGTTCCTGAGGCAGTCCTGCCTGCGCCTGGTCGCCCAGGACCGAGGCGGTGATAAAGTCACCCGGCGCTCTGCCCACGGCGACGACCTTGCCAATCACCTCGCTGGCCTGGTCGTACGCGTCGGCGGGCTTCGCCTCAGCGGGGATGGAGCGCACATCGACCAAGTCCGAGGTCAGGGGCGTGCCCGGGGCAATGGCCACTTTCGCGACCACGACCGTCACCGGCCGGATCACACCGTTCAACAGCAGGACCACCAGGAACACCGTGGCCACCGCCAGGACGATCGGGATCCATAGATTGCGTCTGCCAAACATATCCCCCCTCCCCTTGCCCTTCAGCCCAGCCGGTCGTGGATCTCCGCGTCCGAGGGCTCGCTTCCCGGAACCCTCAGCGGGTGCACCAGCATGGGCTCGATGTCGATCACGTCCTCGCTGTATCCGAGCTTCGTGATCGCGTATCCCTTGGGAATCCGGGCCAGGTAGCGCTTGTATTCCGTGTTCACCACCCCGCGCTCGCTGCGGCCGATGTGCGCCATCACCAGGTCACGGTCGTTCGGGTTCTTGGTCTGCACGAAGAATCCGTTGTTGCATGAGGCCAGGATCCCGGCCGGAAGCTCGCTCACCGTCTGGGTGATGACGTGAAGGAAGATGTCGTACTTGCGCCCTTCCCGCCACATGGTCTGGAAGATCTCGGCCACCGGCTGGGAGGCCGTGAGCGCGGGACCGTTGTCGGTCGAGGCGGCCCCCGAAACGCCCCGCAGGACCTTGGCGGCCTCCTCAAAGAAGACCTGCATGGGAGGGAACCGACGGCCGGCGAGGGATTCGCGCCGCCGGGCGACCGCATCGAAATACAGGACGCTGGCCAGGAGCGCGAGCAGCGCGGCCTTCGGGTATTCGTCCATCTCCGCGCCCCCCTCAATCACCACTACCCCCCAGGGATCGTCCTCCCCTCCCAGGAGACCCAGGTTCTCAATCGGCACCGTGTCCGGACCCGGCCCATACAGCCGCGCCATCTGTCCCTCGGCAAACTGATCCACCCGCAGGAGCAGCCCCTCGATCGCGGTGCGGCTGCTCTGGTCCTTCTGCCGCGCCACTTCCTCATACAGCCTGCGAAGCTCCTCGACCAGCCGAGTCACGTCCGCAGACTGGCTGCGCCGGATCGCGAGCGCCTGCAGATCAGCCTGGCCCAGCTCTGCCAGGGACTGCCCGATCCGCACTCTCCCCGGAGCCTGGACCCCTCCGGCCTGCACGTCCCTGGCGGGACCAGCGCTAAGGCTCCGGCTTTCCTCAATGGCCAGCACCTCCGGGTTGTCGCGCACATAGCCCCAGGACTCGTCCGCCGCCGTCTCCGGGTCGTGCGTGAGCACGCCCTGCGCCTTGTATACCCGCGTCAGCGCCCGCCTCAGGAAGCCCAATTGCCGAGGCCCCATGCGGCCGGCATTCGCAAAGAGCTCCGCGAGCATCGAGCGGTAGCGCCCCGGGTCCATGCGCCGCGGGACTTGCAGGATGTTCCAGCGCAGCGGCCGCGGGGCGCCCGGATACAGCTGGCGGATGTCCACCCGGCCCGCCAGCCCCGGCCAATGCAGCGCCTTCCTCCAGCCCTGGCCGAAGTCCAGGACGACCGTGCGGTAGTGCCACTTCAGCGTGGTCTCAAAGGCCAGGCGCTCGGCCGCTACCGTCTTTCCAAATCCGGTGTCGCCCGCAAAGGCGCAGTGGAAGTGCCGCTCCCGCGAGAGACGAAGGAGAGTGTCGGTCAGCTTCCCCTTCTCCGCGCTCCACTGCTTGCCCAGCACCACCTCCCCCGGCATCTCGGGCATGAAGGCGAAATCCGGTGTCGCTTCCTGGACCGTCAGGGCAGGACCCTGCTCAAAGGTCCCCGGCGCCGTGTATGTCGCCAGCTGCAGAAGGGTAAGGATCGTGCTGTCCATGTATCCGGACAGGATCTCGGGCACGGTCGCGATCCGGGTCGAAGGCGTGAACGACCGCGCGTGCAGGGCGATGTAGGCGTTCTCGGCCGGGCTCAGATCCCTGGTCTGCACCCCGGTGACCACTTCCTCCGTCCCGTGGAAGGCCTGCGGGATGAGGCCCATGAGGGCGCGCTTCCCCCGCTCGGTTCTGGCCAGGCCGTACACATCGGCGTAGAAGGCGCCTTCCTTGCTGGCCGTGTCCAGGAGCGCTTCCTGCGTCCGCAGGACCTGCGTGACCAGGACCGCCGGGTCGAACTGCCACTCGAAGGTGTTGTGCACCGCCAGGGACGGCGCAATTCCCACCGCCAGCGCCGAGGTCACCCCGCGCGAGAGAAATTGGGAAGTCCCGGTGCCCTGCGATTGGCTGTCCACTTTGGAGTGCGTGTCGGCCTGTGACTGAGTATCGGAATGGCTCGTCGTGTCGGCCGTGGATACGGTCGTGGATCCGAACGTCCCGTCCGTCACCGCGTGGCTCTCGGTGTGAGCGGCTGACACCGTATCCGCCGTCGAGTGCATCGCGGAGTGCGCCTGTGAGGAAAAGACGCCCAGGCTCGCATCCACCCCGATCCCCTCAGGTTTGATGCCTCCGGTGATGCCGGCGCTCACCCCCGCCGACTCCGTCTCGATGGACCCCTCCGACACGGTGTGCGCCGTCCCCTGGGTGGCCGCGGCCGCGCTGGTCGCCGAGTGCGTCCAGCCGCTTGTCTCCGCGTGACCGACCGTGTGCGCCTCCCCTTCGGTTTGGGCCGAACCGACAGAATGCGCATTCCCGGTCGCCACTCCGGTCGCCTGGCTCTGGCCGTACCCAAGCGCCGCGCTCTGTGCCATCGCGCCGGTCAGCAGCGCCGGAAGACTCACGCCAAACGAGGCGCCGCGCGATCCTTGCTGGAGCGAGGCCCAGGTCGAGGCTTCCTCCGCCAGGCCCGTCAGCATCTCAGTGATATCCGGGAAGCGGATGGGGGAGGTCAGGATGAGGAACAGGAATTCTTCCTCCAGCTCGCTCATTCCCCGGAAGAGGATCTCGTTCTGCTGCAGCGTGTATTGCTGCTGGGTGAGACCGCCTTCCAGTAGCGGATTGCGGGAGAGCATCCCGCTCCCACTCCGCGCAGTCTCCCTCGGGTCGGGATGCCCGATCGCCAGCACCGCGTGCGGCATCTGCTGCATTGCCTCCGAGATCCATCCAGCCATCCGCAGGTTCAGCGGCTCCAGCCGGACCTGGCGGTAGGCCCCGGCCAGCGCCGCCTGCAGCGCCCGCAGGCTCAAGTCGGACCGGGCGCAGGCCTCGTCCAGCGACGGTCGAGACACCGAGGCGCCGTAGCACTGGACAATCCCCAGCGGAGGGTCGCTGAACATCCCCGCCGCAAGATACAGGAACTCCACCCGCGAACCATACAGCGCCCGGAGTGCCGTGCGCATCTTCTGCAATAGGCCCGGGTCGGCCCGCGCCTCCAGAGGGATGAACTTGAGCTGCAGAAGCCGGGTGACGCGGAAACCGGGGATATCGCGGTGACCCTCCCCCTCGCGCAGGCGGAACCACAAGTAATCGAGCGCGTCCGATCCGGGGACGGACACGAGGCCTGCCTCTTCGATTTGCAGGTCCAGGGGGACTTCGACCCGGCTCGGTCTCAGCCATCTTGGAGCCAGGTCCATCGCATTGCGAAGGAGTTCAACCGCAGCCGCCATCTAGGTCCCCCTCAGGACTTTTCCAAAGCCCTTGCCGGGCTGTGACTATGATGTCGTCGGAGAATTGCGCCCCGACGTGTTGCCGGGCGCGCCGTGCACGCACCCGGGACCTGCCTCAGGAACCCCAGGTGCTGGTTCCGGGGGAACCCCAGAAGCGTGTTCCGGGGATGTTTCTTCCGGGGCGCTTGCCCCAGATGTTCATCCCGGGGTGCGTCAGTCCTTTGCACGGAAGGCCCGCTAGTCGGTATCGCGCCACTCGCCGGAATGGATATGCCGCCGCACCCGCGTCAGCGCGCGGTGCCACCTCTTTAATGGAGGAGGCATGCGCGTCCCCGTGACCAGGTAGACGGCCGCGACTCCACGGATCAGCGCGATCCCGAGCCCGGAGACCGCAGAAACCACGATCATTGCCGCGGCCAGCCCGAGCATCAGCGGCGGAAGGGCGTGTATGGGAAACCGCAAGTACCCGTTCGTGGAAAACATGTTCGCCTCCGTCGTTGGCCCAAGAAGGGCCCAGGCCATCTCTTCTCGATGGCAGGTTGCCTCCTATGGCGCCGAAAGTGCCCCCTGAGGGGCCATCAATGCCCCCTGTGGGCCCGTCAGTGCCCCCTGAGGGGCCGAGGGTGCCCCCCGAGGGGACGTAAGTGCCCCCGGGGTGCCGACCCCGGAGGCGGCGTATGGTGGATTGACCGCTGGCGTTGGACGCTCCACCTGACGTATGTGCTTCCTGGAACCAACGCGTCCCGTTGCTCCGAAGCGCAATCTGAACGATTGGTTTCAGGACAGCACATGAAGGCGCAGGAGAAAGCACTCCTTCGCCCATGTGTGCCGCCCTGCCCTGGAAGCCCGTGAACGTCAACTTGGCCAACCCTCCCCCCTCCCCTCTGCCTAATCGCTGCCCGGCGAACGCAGGTGCCGGAGCAGATCCTGCGCTCCCTGCCAGGGGCTGATCAGGCTCATCGGATTCGCAAACGCCTGCTGGAAAAGCATCGAGAAGTAGCCCAGCGGGATCACCAGCCACAGTGCCCAGAGAACAATCGTCGTGACGCTGCTCTCCGTCCCCGCGACGATCGTCGCCGCCGCCTCCTGCGATCCGATCATCGCCGCCCAATCACTCGGGTTTGATTGAATGGCGTACGCCAGATACAGCCTGCTCCCGATCACGGCCAGGGCGTACATCGCCAGCCCGCCCTTCACGTACCACAGCAGGTTGAACCGCTGGGCCGGGAGCGCCAGGATGCAGGCGAGGCCGGCAATCCACATGGCCGCGCCGATCCACGGGACCGGAACCCCCATCTGCCACTGGGCGCAAAGCCACAGGAGCAGGACCAGCGCCGTCATGGCCTGAGCGGTGCGCGGGACCGGCGGCGTCCCGTCCCAGTCCTGCCGGCGCGGACGGAACCCTGCTCTGCGCTGCACCTCCGCGTCCGGGATCGCGATGATCAGGGCGCCCGCCACCAGGCTGGCCGCCTCCGCCAGGTGATCCAGAAGGGCATACAGGATCACCAGCCATCCGTTAATGAAGTAGATCGGGAGTGAACAAAGGAACGCGCTGATCGCATCAAGCTGGGTCATGAGACACTCCGGTCTCAGGGTGCACCCTGAGGGGCCGAAAGTGCCCCTGGATCCCCAAGCGTGACCTCCGCCAGATACACCTTCAACTGGCCGTGCCCATATAACGTCCGGGGGAGGGTGACCGGCGTCCCGGCCGTCTGCACCTCGAGCAGCAGGTCAAACGTTCCCGGGTCCGCAAGGGGGACGGCCGGGACAAGCGATGAAGCGGTGCACGTCCCCGATCGACATCCCCCGGACCAGCCGGCCATCTGCGGGATCAGGAAGAACTCTGGATGATGCAGGTAGGCGTCATAGTAGCGCTGCGAGAGCGTGTTCAGGATCCACTCCCTGGAGGCATCGGTCAGGTTTGCCCAGGCTGCCAGGTCCATGACCGGTTCGGGATACACCGCCACGTGCTGGCGGCAGTCATCCCGGACATGCACCCTTTCCCAAACACCGTTCAGGTAAGTCGCCGACGGGTTGGTCCTGCACTCGCCCTGCTGCCCCGCTCCTGCTCCCCGGCATTCGGTCTGGTAGACCGGCACCAGCTCGTACCAAGTGAAGATCACCGGCGGGATCCCGACCTGAACCTGTATGTCGGCGCCGCGCCTGTCCGGATCCTGTCCGACAACCAGCGGATAGTTCGGGGCGGCACGCTCGATCGTGAGCTTCGGAGCAGCCTGGCTGATGGTCGAGGGGCGGCATCCCTGGCGCGGAGACGGTGCGGCCTCCGCCGGGCAGCCTCCCGGAAGACTCGCGCAGGCTGAGGAGGGATAGAGCAGGATGGCGAACGCATACAAGAGGTACCCGTGCTCGGTCCACTGAGTCATCATGTGCTGGAAGACCTCGAGGGTGGTGTACAGGCCGAGGGTCCAGGCCGGCCCCTGGAAGGAGAGCAGATCCTGGTAGAACTGACGCTCACTCGCATACGAGCCGGCAAACTGGGCGAGGTCTCCAAGATTTAGGTCTTCGCTGCTACGGTTGAGGAGCTCGTTCAGAAGTTCGCCGTAGCCCGCGCCTACCGAGTTGCTCCACCCGTACCCGCCCTGCATCCCCTGGAACTTTTCCGGGTAGGCGTACATCGCCATGAGCGTGAGAGGGGACGGGAGGAGAACCAGGTCCCCGGTCGGCGTCTCGTACCGTTCAAAGGTGGCACTGGGCACAAGAGGAATCCCGCTCACCGGCTCCTGGACCAGTCCGAGATAGGTCAGGTTGTCCCAGCGGATGGTCCCGTCCGGTAGCCAGACCTGTCCGGCATCCACGCCCGTCCCGCCGTCTGCGAGGGCTGTCCTCGGGATCAAGCTCAACGCCAGCGCCGCGAGGATCAAGAGTCTCTTCATGGCTCCGCCTGGTCTTGGGGCCCCTTGGCCGCGCTGGGCTCAAGCTGCTCCTTCACAAGATCGTCAACCGGGAACAGGCCGAACCTCCACTGGCCTTCCTGTTTGAACACGGTGACATACAGCGACACCTCGCCTCCCCTGGACCACGGAATCGCGAAGGGCCCGATCGGCTCAGGCGCTGGCGCGGGCCAGCTTGACAGACCGGAAACCTGCGCTCCCCAGACCTGCCAGCTCCGCCGGGCCAGCGTGTCGTATCCTGTGAGCACCCTGCGGACGGCAACCTGCGAAGGGCTTGACCTGACCCTCGATTTGGACATCTCGGGCCAGAGGGAGCTCTCCAGAATCTCGACCGTCTCCGGATCAGCGGCCACCTTAGTCATCGCCTGAGCCCAGGCGGCCTCGTCCTCAGGATCAATCGAAAAATACGCGACAACGGTCTCGCGCACGACTTCACCCGCCGCGTCGTCGGTCAGGAGATCGGGAGAATGCGGCGAAGGCACTGCCGTTGGCGAGGGATGCGGAGCCGTCCGATCGAGCCGTGAAGGGCCAGTCTGGATCCGGCGGATCAAGATGGCCGCGCCGGCGAGAATGAAAAGACCGGCCAGACCGGCGAACAGAGCCCGTTTGCTGAACGTGAGTTCCATGTCCCCCTTCCGAGCGCGGCTTCCCGGAAAACAAAACGCGACCACCGTCCGGCCCATCCGGGGATCCGGAAACGTGTGGTCGCAATCTACATCCAACGTATCGGGCTCGACAGATCCTGCGCCGAAGCCCGTCCGGGCGACCCTATTCGGCAGACGCCCGCTTTCTGATCCTGAGCCTACAACCCTCCTCGGCCGGTGTCAATGCCCGATTCGTTGCTTTTTGCGACTTGGGTGGGCACATGGGGTGGGCACATGGCCCCCGCCCCATGAGCCCCTTCATAGGGGATGGCAGGATCTTGGATTTCTTGATCTATGGCTGGCGGTCTATCCAACCGGAGCCACGGACCAGGGGTGCCTTGGTACTGGACCAGCCCGGATGGGTTTTCTCTCTACCTCCTGCTCGATGGTCAGCCCTCTTGCCAGCCTGAACGTCCTGATGGTTTGTCAGCCGAGTTTCGGCGGGAAAAAGGCCCTTCGGATCCGCCGGGCCGCCGAACCGTCAGGACCGTCTTCTGGCCAGAACAAATACTGGGAGGGAGGCCAGCTGAAACACGACGGAAAAGGCGATCAGCGCGGGGAGGGACACGGCATAGAGGAAACCCATGGTGGCGCTGCCCAGAAACCACGCAATCCCGAACCCCGTGTCGAAGACGCCGAAGGCCGTGCTCCTCTTGTCGGCCGGCGCCACTCCCGCCACCAGCGCCTTGAGGAGCGTGTCCTGCCCTCCGATCCCGATTCCCCACAGCACCATGCCAAGCAGGGCAAGCCAGAACCCCCCGAGAAACACGAAGGGAGCGAAGAAGGCGGAGAGGAAAAACGCCGTCAGGACCGTGGAGATCCCGAGCCGGTCGAACAGCCGGCCGGTCACCAGGGCCGCCACCGCCCCCGTGGCCATGGCGACGGCATAGAGGACAGGGATGAGATCTGGGGAAACACTGCCGACCTTCTGGAAGTGAAACGCAATGAGCGAAAAGTCGGCGAAACCGACGGCGATCAAGGCCCCGGCCGCGACCAGGAGCCAATAAGCGCGGGAGAACCCGCTCGTCTGCAGCGGGGTGGGCGCTTTGGTTTCCAATTCCTGCGGGCGGGGATAGGAGAACCGTGCGAACGCCACGGTCCCCAGGCACAGGAGCGCCGGGACGAGCAGCACCGCATAACCCTCGCGGTATCCCCCTTTGAGATACAGCACCAGGGCCACCACCAGCGGCCCAATGGTCGCCCCCGCCTGGTCCAACGCCTCGTTGAGCCCGAAGACCCAGCCGAGGCCCATCTTGCGGCCGGTGTACGACAGCATCGTCTCCACGGACGGCTTCCGGATCGCGCGGCCTGTCCGCTCCGCGATCATCAGCGCCGCCGCCAGCGGCCAGCTGCCGGCCAGCGCCAGGGCCGGAACGGCCAGCATGTTGATGGCGTACCCGACGAAGACCATCACCCAATAGCGGTGCGTCTTATCCGCAAGATACCCCATGACGGAACGCAGGGCGTAGCCGACCAGCTCGCCGAACCCCGCGACCGTTCCGACAGCCGCCGCGCTCGCCCCGAGAATGCCGAGGAAGGGACCGTTGACGCTGCGGGCCCCCTCGTAGGTCATATCGGCAAACAAATTGACGATGCCGATGATCAGGACGAACCGCAAGACGGTAGATTTGGATAGGCCTTTGGCCATCAGTAGAACCTCGAAGGTGGGACGGATCCTGGGAACAAACGCCTACATGCTACCATACGAGGTGCCGCTCTTCCAGCCAAGGAGCGGCAGGCCCCCCCGTTCTGTACCGAGACGATGCGTGCCTCTGCCGTGAGGATCTCCTGACCCTCCGGCGCGGTGCTGCTCTCAACCCTCAGGAACAGAAGGTTTTCCTTTCGCAGGATCGGCAACAGAGCGGCCCGGGTGAAGATCCGGGACCCTCAGAGAACCAGAACGGTTTCCGCCTCGACTCGATCACCCTACGGAGCTGCCTCAGGCATGGGCCTACTCTTGGACTCCAGCCAGATCGTTTTCCCCTCCCCTCTCTTTCCGGCCTGTAGATCGGACAGGTTCGTCAGGTGGATGGAGACCGGGCGGGTCCCGAGCACATAGTTGATCTGGTTCCGGGTCCTGTACATGCAGGCGCGGCTGTCGCAGATGACATACAGGTTTCCCCGGGTGAGCTCATGGAGAATGGGCCACCTCCCTTCCCCTCTGCCGGGGCGGCCATCACCGGGATCGTCCCGCACGACAGCGACCGAAATGGCCTGCCTGTCTCGGTCTTCGGCCACCAGGTCGGCGGGCGCCGGCACATTCGCGTCGGCATACTCCACCTTGGCATATCCATTCGCGGAGAGCATGTCCGCTGCCACAAGAACCAGCAAAGCTTTCTCGGGGCTGGAGTACTTGGCGGCCAGGACTTCAAGATCTGCGGCCTTCGCCGCGTGACCGGCAAGCGCCGAGAAAGCCTGGCGCCCCTTCTCGGACAGTTTCACCAGATCGGGGAGATGCGAGCAGATGGGCAGGCTCGGCTCCTTCCAGGGGCGGAGAATCTCCACCAGACCCTCGTCCTGAAGCCGCCCAATCCGAGATCGTATCGTGCGGGTGGTCTGCTTGATCCCGAGCTCGCGCGCTAGAGCGACCTCCACGGCCGGCCTCCTCGACAGGCCGGTCTCCCCAAGGAGGAGCAGAAGCCGCTTGTCGGTTTCGAACGTTTCCTCGTCCTGCCACTCGCTGAGCCAGCGCGGCATGGCCCGAGCGAACTCGGTCTCTTGGGGCTCCTCCTTCCCTGCCTCGGCTGGAAAAGTGGCTGGGGGGGCCGCGCCCTCGTCCATCCCCTCCTTGGGCGGGCCCTCAAGGGGGGCAACCTTTTCCAGCAGCCGCTTTCTCTCTTCGATGAGAAACTTGTTTTGCTCCCTGGAGGCATCCAGGTCGCGCTGAAGCCTCTCGGCCGTGGACTGGGAGGCGGTGAGTTTTTCCTTCGTCGTCCCCAGCTCGTTGCGGAGAGCCTGGTAATCCTTGCTTCGGACACCCGCCGCCGTCTCGCGCGGTCCGTCCGCCAGGCGATCGCCTTTGGCCCCAGAGGCAATCAGCCGGGATTGAAGGATCGAAATCAATTCCTTGGCCGAGAGGGTCTCCACGGACGGCCCGGCGGAGAGGTCCGCCTCGGCCTGATCCGGGGCCACCGTTTCCAGAAGGCGTATGAGCTCCAGCTTCACGGCGCGCGACTCGCGCTCGGCCTCCTCGTGCAGTTCAACCTCAACGCGCAGAAGACTCTGCAGCTGGCCCACGCGGATCGCTTCGGAGGAACGGTCCAGCGCCTGCCTTACGGCTCGCTCGTCAGCCATGGGTTCTTCTCCAGATCTTCCAGATCCTCGCGTGCCTTCCCCAGGGCACTCTGCGCGGTCCGGAGGTGCCCCCCGTCGGGAATGCTGACGGCCTGGGCCGCAGCGCCCGCTGCCTCCTGATAGGCCTGGGCGGTCTGGCCGAGCTCGGCGGCCAGGCCCGCCAGCGCGGGGGGCGGATCGCGTCCCTCGATGGCCTGCGCGATCATGGCCGAACGCTCCAGCTCCTGCTCTGCCTGGCCCGACTCGGCCAGGATATCCGCGGAATTCGCCTGCAGCAGGCCGCCGAGCCCGCCGTCGAGAACTTCAAGCTGGCTCGCCCATCCTTGCGCGGCCCTTTGGTAATCCTCGACGGATCTCATCTGGGGGAGCAGCAGCAGCGGCCGCCCCTGGCTGTCGTGCGGGGTCGAACCCGCTCCCAGGACCAGGACGATGACGGCTCCCAGGATTCCCAGCAGCACGGGATGGATCACCACGGTCCGAGACGCGCTCACGGCTCCCGCCCGTCTTGCGGGGCGCTGCCTTGCTTCGCGCCCCCGGCGGCTGTCTCCAGGTCCTGGTGCGTGGGCCGCAGCTTCCCTCTCTGCACAAGATCCTTCCGGACGAGATCTCCCTCTTCCCAGTCGATTCGCTTGATGAACTGCACCTCGTTCGCTACCACCTCAAAGACATTCTCGCCCTCGTGGGTCCGCCGTTGAATGTGTCCGATCACGGCGATCCGGCTCCCTTTCTGGACGTAGCCGTAGGTCAGCTCCGCCAGCGTTCCATAGACCACGATGCGCAGCCCGAATACCGAGCTCGCTCCGTCTGTCCCGTCCACCATGAGATGCATTCGGAGAAACGGCACCGCCTTGCCGTCCAGCTGGAAGGTGTCGTAGTACATGTCGGAAGTGATGTCCCCCACCACGAAGACAAGATTGTTTCGAGCCATGGATCCCCCCTCCCGCCTCCCGTGCGGAGGCGGCACTGCCCTAAGGCTCGACCGGACCCGCCAATCGGCGCAACCCTGGGGGAGGGAGCCGCGCCGGAGTCAGGAGCGGAGGCGCGAGCCTTATGTTTTCGGGAGGATCCGTTTGCGTCAGGAACCGGCCGCGACGGACAGTTAGGGGCGACCTTCGCGAGGCCTTGCGGAGAAACAAAAACGCCGCGGGCCGCTGATCCAACGGCCGCGGACGTTTCCGAGACTCCCCCTGTTCGACATCCGCATCCCCCTTCTGGCGGATTTCCTACGCGTTCATTCTACACCGCCCCGCGCGATTGTCAACCATCCGGGGCCAACCACTTCGAGTTCGCGTGCCTTTGCCCCTGAGCTACCTCCGCAGGGACGATCGACACATCCTCGGTTCCGCCGGTCCCTCTGCGGAATGACCGAAACGGGTGTCCGCAATCACCTTCCATGCACGACATCCGGCTCGATCACATACATCTTGCGATTCACGTTGCTCTGGCCGCCAAACCCCGGATAGACCGGATTTCCCGTGTATTTTTGGGACAGGCGGTTGATGTGATCGCGGGCGCCGTGAGCCTCGTCCCGGACCTCGACGATATGGCCCATGACTTCGATCCAATGCGAACCATCCTGCGGATCCAACACGAGAGTCGTCACCTTGCTGCCCACCTTCATATTGTGGGCTTTCTTGCTGGACGCCGGACAGTTGACCCGCACATGGGTCCCGTCAAAATCGCACCAGACAGGAACCGTGTGAGGTTGTCCATCAGGATTAATGGTGCTGAGGGCGCACAGAATGGGGCGTTCCAGGAGATCTTTGGCGGAATCCGGTATGGGCACGGCCATTTTCCAATCGTCCTTTCCTGCAAGCTCATGAAGACCGAAATCTTACTCCGTTTTTCTATTCTACTTCCGTTCACCGCGCCGCTGGAGCTCTTCATTTAAGAGATGGGACCCCAGGCCCGAAAAGGCGGAGGCTGGAATGGGTGTCCACTTCAGAACCCTGGAGACAGCGCCGGAGTCCGGGCCTGGCTCAAGCGGCTTGCAGGCCCGTGCGAGGTGTCTGCCCTTCGAGCCCCCAGCCCACAGCTTTCAGTGCCTTCCTCGGAAGGGTTCGAAATGTCCCGGGAGGCGGAAGCAGGGGCGAGGTGGGGCGAAGAGGCCGAACCAAACGACACGGCCCGGAAAGAAGCGAACGAGTTACGAAGTCTTCTCCGGCACTGGGTCCATTCTCAGCACCTTGCGGAGCGCGGGGACAGAAAGGCCGGATCTTTCAACCAGCGTTCCGAGCTCCTTGGCCAGCTGGATCATTTCATCCGGCGCCTGGGACAGGTGATACATCCCTCCGACTTCCATGAACCGGGAAGGAAGCATGGCCCGGATGGCCGGGACCAGAATCCATCGGGGGATGACCTGGATCACGGCCGTGCTGGAAGGGGTGACGCGGATCCCGTCGGCCCGCAGCACGTCCAGCACTTCGCGCATCGCATCGACCAGCAGGTAGTAATCGGCCCGGGTATAGCGGGCGAGCGATTCGCGATCGTAGCCGCGCGCCATCACGTACTCCGCAAGCGCCGCGACCAGTGCCGCGTGAGTCGCGAGGTAATCCGAGATCCGGGTGGAGACCGTTGCGGCAAAACCCGCCTGGCGGAGAATGCGGACGAGCCGCGTCAGCCGCGGTGTGACCGCGCCGTCGACTTCCCCAAACGGGGTCGCCGCCAAACGGCCTGCCAGGTTGGAGGATGTCCCCAGGTCCGTGATCCCGCGGATGACGCTCCCTTCGCGCCTCCCGGCGCCGAATACGAATCCCTCCAGAACCCGTTCCTGGCCCAGGGCGCGGATCCACTCCTGGGGGCCCGAGGGGTTGTTCACCATGAAGACGACGTTGCGGGTCCGGTTCTCAGCCAGGGTTGGGAGCAGGTCCGAAACCTGGTTCTTCCGCACGACCACCAGGATGTAGTCGTAGACATCCTCCGGGCGCAGCTCGTCCTTGACCGGCACCTGCGTGACCGTTCGCGTCTTCCGGAAGACATCCTCGATGATGATCCCCTGCTCCCGGATTTCCTCGTATCGCTTTCCGCGCGCGAGGACCGTAACGTCAATGCCCGCCTTGTGCAACCCCACAGCGCAGATCGAGCCGTTGACTCCGGCCCCGATGACAAGAATTCGCGCCTCCTCTCTGGCCATAACAGGCATCCCCTTTCTGCACGGTTCCTCAGGTGCTGTCCACCGCCTCGCGGATAGACAAGATGATAACTTTCCAAGCTCAGAAGGTCCTCGCGGAGTCGTTCCAACTCGGCAGGATCATCGGGTCAGAAGCCCTCCCCCACAAGCCGCATCGTGCTTTCCGGTTCGATCAGCCCCTGGGGCGGGAACAAGATACCGCGCCGAGGCCGAGGCCTGGAGGTCGACAGGAGCCCAAGGGACGATCGTCACACAGGTCGGATGGCTTACGGCTGAACACGGATACTGCTGACCAGGGAATCCAGCACGGCAAGGCTGGGGAGGAAGCCTTGCTCCTTCTGGGCGTCTACCTTCAACTTCGTAGCCGCAATGTAGGTTGGCCAGTTTTGATCGAACTGCTGCGTGGTCTGGCCGCTGGGCAGATTATTGTCGGCAGGCAGGATCGGGTCGAGGACCGGGAGTCTGACGGCAATCACGAACTGACCGTCCTGGGTCACTCCCTGATAAGTGTAGAACAGGTCGTGGCGGTCGATGGGGACTTGATTCTGGAAATAGGCCGTAAGGTAACGGATGCCGCTCCCGCTGGGCACATTGAGAACCCGGTACTTGGCATGGATCACCTGGGCGGCTGGCGGGGTCAACAGATACGGCAGGGTGTCACCCGGCGTTCCCCCAGCCACCAGCGCCTGGATCTGGGATAGGAAGGAGCTGATCCCGTTAGGCGAAATCTGCTTCCAGGCCTGGACCGAGAAGACATCAATCTCCTCCTGGGTTTCGTTGGGGAGGACATAACCGGTCAGGCTTACTTCCGTATACTGCGGATAGACCATGATACCGCTCGGGCTGGCCGGAACGGTTGTGCAGGTGTCGCTGGAGGCCAGCTTCGGGTCCAGGTAGAAAGACAGTTCACTGCAGGTAACGTTCGGCGCCGGCGCGGTCGGAGCGACGGTCGCCGCCGGAACGGGCACGGTATTCGTCCCCTGGGGAAGGGGGGCAGTACTGGCCGCCGGCGGAAGGCGCGCGGTGCTGGTCGCCGCCGAACCTTGCGACCCCGGGACGGTCGAGGACAGATTGCAAGCCAACATCAACACAGAGATCGTCGCGAAAACCAAGGGTATTCTTTTCATTCTCCCTCTCCACGCAGGATGTGATTATACACACCCCGAACGACTCGAACCTCCGCTCGGAAAGCCGGTGATCCGGCGGGACAAGCGTCATCTCGCCGAGACCATGCGCGCCGCCGGATCGAGAGTTTCGCCTTCAATTATTATCGCAACCAGCCCTGAGTCGGTGCTCGCCTCGTGCTGTTCATCTTTCTCCCAAAGCACCGCATCGCCGAGCCGGACAGGGAGGCAGTCCATTCCCTCGCCGCACACCAGCCCTGCGCCTTGGACAACCAAGAATAGCTGGCGCGCCGGCGTCTGGTGGCGCCCGATTTTTCCCTGGGGTCCGAGGTGGACGCAATGGACGTAGCTCTCTGAAGTAATCTTGAGTATATGCGATAGAACAAAATTGGCACTTCCGAAGGTCTCAATCCTTTGACCCACGTCTGAATCAAATCGAAAGCGCTCCACTTGACTTCTCCAGTCCCTCCCACTTAGAGGGTTCCTCGCAAGATGCCCGAGGAGATCCTTAGCCCGCACGCGGGCTTTCTGAAGAACGACATCCAGCGCCCTTCACGGAAGCGATCCCGCCTCCCCCTGCCCCTTCACGACCCCGACTTCGGCATGGACAATGGAGTAGTAAGCCGCCGCTCTCCGGTGGGCATTCGCCCCCGTGCAGTAAAGCCGGTTGATCTCGTCCGCATCCGCATTCACCATATGGGTAAAGCCTCTCCGCTGGAGAAAAGGGCCGATCTTCCCTTTCTCAATCCCGAAAACGCGCTCTTCTGCGCTTAGACGATTCAGAAGGACATACGCGAGATTGCGCCGGCCCAGCGTGGAGGTGTCCTGATAATCAAAGATGATGACGCTGCCGGGACAGGCATTCTCGCGAACCCACGCCAGAGCAGCGTCGATCGTTTCTCCCTGCAGGTAGAGCGTCACCCCCTCCCAGATAAAGAGGGTCTTGGCGGACCGGTCAAAGCCGCTCGCCAGGAGCTTGTCCAGCGTCTCCGAGTTTAAATCCACGGGAACATAGATCACGCTGGCAGGGAGATTGCCAAGCACCGCCTGCACGCGTTCCATCTTGGCCGCCTGAGTGGCCGGGTGGTCGACCTCAAAGGTCTTGACTGCCCCGCCCAGCAACGGGGGCCGGTACGCCCGGGAGTCCAATCCGGCCCCCAGGATCACCACTTGGGCGGTTCCTGTTTCCAGACATTCCTGGAGATAGTCATCGATGAACCGGGTGCGGCAAACGACGAAAGTCGAGCCGCCGCGTGTCGACCAGTCGCCGAACCTGGCGCTAAGCTTCACCTGGGCGTAGAACCAGGTGTCGATGAAACTCCGAGCCAGGGGGTCAAAGCAAATCCTCTCGCCCGCCGGTTTTAGCGATTCGATCGCCCGCAGCCCGGCCGTGCCCTTGGCCGTCCGGCTGACCCGTGGTTTTCTCATTCCGGGATCACCCTCCTGCGTAACGGGTAATCGGATCGGTCGAGGAGGAAAAAGGCGGCTTACCCTGGTGAGCTTCGGACAGATTGCTCGA
Organism: Anaerolineales bacterium; assembly: GCA_049511715.1. Taxonomy (GTDB): domain Bacteria; phylum Chloroflexota; class Anaerolineae; order Anaerolineales; family RBG-16-64-43; genus JBEKHT01. The sequence continues at coordinate 87,316 of JBEKXU010000001.1, read as the reverse complement.
AGAGACGAATGACATTCCCAACCCCGTCCTCGGACCGGATTTGTTCTCCCACCCTGGCCGCCCGTTGCCTCATGTCCTGATCCGTGATCATGCTGCCGATCGCCTGAGCCAATCCCTCGGCCTCCAGCGTATTGGGGTCCAGCGGTCGAGGGCCGAGACCACGCTCATGGACTTCCCAACCCCAAAAGGATTGATCGCCGATAAAGGGAACGATGAGCGAGGGAACACCCGCCCGCAGCCCGGCCGCCGTGGTCCCGGAACCGCCGTGGTGCACCACGGCCGCCACGCGGGGAAAGAGCCAGTCGTGCGGAACCGCATCTATCGTCAGGACCGTGTCCGGCAGCGGCATCTGCGCAATCGCCCCCCATCCGCTGAGCAGGATACCGCGCTGCCCGCAGCGTTCGAGCGCCTGGATTACCGCCGCCGTCAGCTTCAGGGGATCGGAGCTTCTCATGCTGCCGAAGCCGACATATACCGGCGGGGGTCCAGCCTGCAGGAAGGCCCGAAGATCGGCGGGCGGTTCCCAGTCTCCTGGTGTGTCGAGAAACCAGTAGCCCGTGACGTGGCAGAAATCAGGCCAGTCCGAGGGACGCGGCAGGAAATGCGCACTGAAGCCGTAAAAGATCGGAGACCGCTCGCGCCGCATCGGGGCAATCGGGGAGCGCAGCGGCGTGCCCAACACGGCCTGGACCGCCTTTCCGATCGACCCCCGGTAGATCGGCCAGCGGAACCACTCAACGCAGGAGGCCGACAGCCGATTGTAGACGGGTCTCACAGGAGACAGCCAGCCTGGGGCAGGAGGGAAAAGAACGCTCGCAAATTCCCGGGTCGGGGAGATCGGCTGCACATAGGCGGCAAAGCTCGGGATCTTCCGCCTCTGCGCGAAAGGAACCGCCACGTAGATTCCGATTGGATTGAAGAACAGGGCATCAATATCCTGGGCGGCTTGCCAACAGCGCTCAGCCCCTTCCTTCAGAAGCGGCTGTGCCTCGCGCAAGGCCTCCCGCATGAACGTGATCTGCCGGGCGAAGGGGATCCGGTTCGGCCGCTCCCCCAGCCTCGTCTCCCGCATGACTCCTTCCATGACGGTCTGTGGATCCACCCCAAGGTCAAGAAAATCCAACCCTTCCCGGCGCACGGCGCTGCCATAGGCCCCGTGGGTGAACAGGCGCACCTCATAGCCCGCCCGTTGGAATCCCTTTCCGAGGGCAATATAGGGCTGGATATCGCCCCAGGAGCCGATCGTAATAATCCCGACGCGCATGGTCGCCACGCCTTTGCGTACCTTTCACGCCGCCAATCGAAAGCCGGGCCCGAGCTCAGAGATCCGAATTCGCCGATGCGCCGACCCTTCGATGACCCCCAGACATCTCATGCGCCGCAACACATCGGCCCCTCCACCCATCGAGGTTTGGATCGCGCAAGAAGCCGCTTCTTGCTTTGCCCCATGGGCGGCCAACCGAATCCCGCCGCGTCCCGCATGGAACAGGCTCCCACCGAGCGTCATGCCCAGGACGACCATCGACTCGGGCCGCGGCCTCGAGCAGGGCCGACCGCCGGCATGCCGTCCTCGCCCGGGCAAAGGGTTCAGGTGGGCGGCGGGGCCTTGCGCGCCCGAAAAGTGAGAACGATGCCGTCCAATTCCGGCTGGAACCCCTCAAAACCGGCCTCGGCCAGGTCTTGCCGCAACTCATCGAGCTGGAAAGTGTGGACCAAGGAGTGTCCCTGGACAAACCGATTGATCACCGTCTTGCCTGCGACAAAGGTCTGGACGGACAGGGGCGCACCCGCTTTCAGGGTCCGCGCGATTTCCCGCAGGGAAAGGACCGTATCGGCGAAGAGGTGGAGGGAACCGGAACAGACGGCTCCAGCGAAGACCGCGTTCTCAAACGGAAGCTCCTCCACGCGGGCCCGGGCGAGGCATACCCCCTGCAGCTTGTCCCGCTCGATGTAGGCCCTGCCCTGGCGGAGCATTCCCAGGGAGATGTCGATGCCGTACACCTCCCTGGATGGGGAGGCGATTCGCCGGCTATACGTGGCGGGGCCGCAGGCTACATCGAGCACTGACCCGGCGATCCCCATCAGGGTCTGGGAATGGAAACTTGCGATCCTGCCCGTGAAGCCGTATCGATCCCCACGAACGCCGGACAGTCCGAGAAGGAGGGAAACGAAAAGCCGGGATTCGTAAATCGGCGCAAAGAAGTCCATCTGCCTGGCCATGCGTCCTATCGTCGTCGTGCTGGAAGTTCCGCCATGGACGGGGGCCAAATTGGCTTGCAAGTCTCCCGAAAGAAAGTCGGGGATCCCGCCGAGGATGGGATACGTCCGCCCGCACTCGCCGCAGTTGAGGGTGTTCTCCGCGGAGCGCAGGGAACGCTTGCATTTGGGACAGGCAAAGCTCACCGGTCTTGTCATTGCGGCTTCCGTCATGTCCTTTGCCCTTTCCGTCAGGTTCGAGAGTCGGCTCGCAGCGGTCCGGTTGAGTATATGCCAGGGGAGGGAAAGTGGAGCCGCTGCGAGGCCCTTCCATTCTTTCAGGTACAGGTGCGCGCAGGAGCGAGGAAGCGAAGAGAGAGCAAGAGGACAAAGCGGGTTCCGGCTCTTTTCCAGCATGGCATCTGGGGGGCCCTGCACCTTCCTTCAGCCAACGAGACCTGAGGAGGCGCTCATGCGCTCTCCCTTTGCGCCCCGCGGGGACGCCTGGGGGCGTCGGATCAACCCTGGAGGCCTACGGCACCCCATGTGCCCATCCCGTGTGCCCACCCAGTCTGATCTCTCACGCTGTGCGCGCCGGTGTGCATATGGCTCCCACCCCATGATCCCCCCTGGATTCCCAGGGGGCCCATGGGTCTTTCCGTGATTCGGAATTCTGGGCCATGGGCCCAGTTGACTCCGCTTCCTCGTCCCATATAATCCTCCTCGGTAAGACCAAACGTTAGAAGTTTCCTGGGCAACACAAACGTCAGCTGGCGCGCAAGTTCTTGTGCCGGCTTTTCTTTTTCTCAAAGGGGATACCCACATGATCAACACCGTTGTTGTCGAGGGACTCGTCATCCGCGCGTGGACGTTCGCTGGCGACGGCTTCTACCGCATCGCCTCCTACCGTGACCCGGGGCTGCCGCCCAAACTCAGGAGCGAGGAAAAGGATGCCGCAGACTTCATGACGTTCCGCATCCCCAAAGGCTCCTTGGGCGGCCCCGTCTCGCTCGAGGTGGAGGACACGGTTCGGGTCCACGGTTTCGTGCAAAGCCGGGATTACGAGGAAACCCTGGCAGAGTTCGTCCGGGAAGCGAAAGGTCCCCGGCTCAAGCTCCTGGATGATTACGACGCGCGGGCCCTTCGCCGGACCCGGGTGGCGACCGAGATCGTCGCGGAGCGCATCGTCCTGCTTGAGAAGAAGCGCGGAAACCAGAAGTGAGAAGTCCCGGCCGGGCCATCGGGCTCCCTGGGGGACGGTCCCGGCGCTTCTGATCTTTTCCAAACCCCCTCCCGCCGCGCCCGCCGAAAAGCAGGACGCGGCCCGCAGGGGCATAACACGCGGCACCAACACGAACAAGGCTCGCACGGCCGGCGGCGCCTGCCCAGACCGTGCGAGCTGCCCACACGCTCCGCACTGCTTCCCCGGACCTTTCCACGCTTCTTCCTCGCTCGAGATCGCCGGTCCTGCGCAGATCTTCCCCACGTAAGCTTGCCCAATCCCCACACGCCTGAAGGATCCGGTCCTGTCCGACCCAGCCGTCCACCTTGCCGGACTCTGCCGGTTTGGATTCTCCGGCCCGCTTTGGCCGCCGGTGACTCCGGCCATGCCGGGTATGTCTCGGCTTCCCGTCCAATCCACGGCAGAACTCTCTGGGCGCCAAGCCTCACGGCACCCTGTTCCCTCCTGCCTTCCCGAATTCTTGCCCTACCTGGTTTTCCTGTTCCGAATGCCATTTTCAACCCTCCTTTCGAGGGCTTATTCCATTGTCGTCTTGCGCCTTGCGATCTGCAGGGCGTGACGTCAGCTGGCTCCAAACGTCAGAAGTCGGAGGGAATAACGTCAGGAGGCAATCCGGATCCGTACTCAAGAAAGAGAGGAGGAATATGGAAGAACGAAGAACGCACCCTAGCAAAGAGGCCTGGGCAATGAGTGAGGGCGCGGTCCTGGAGCAGCAGCGGATCCGCACCGAGCGTGCCCTGAACCTGCTTGCGGGCGGCCAGATCCGCTTCCAGCCGGATCGGGGGCAGGGATGGCTGGCCCTTGACGCGGAAGGTGAAGCCCATCACCTCGGGCCGGACGCATGCGACTGCGAGGACTTCCTCCGCCGCTGCGCCCCCCTGCGCATCCGCTGCAAGCACCTGGAGGCGCTGCGCCTCGCCTCCCAGAGCTTCCCGAAGTGCGATCACCACGAAAGCGAGAACTGGAACGCCGGCCCGCCCGGCGCCGCCTTGATGAAACTTCTGGGCGCCCCTTTCCCGGCGGAAGCCGTTCACTGGAAGCCGCAAAAGGTGAGTTTCCAGGCTAACCGCGCTCTGGCGGTCGCCTATCTCGACGCGCGAGAGGTCGCCGGCCGGCTGGATGAGGTCGTCGGGCCTCTGGGCTGGCAGGTGGTCCACCAGGTCCTGGGCGACCAGCTTGTGACCGGGATCGGGATCCGGGACCCGGCGACCGGAGGCTGGGTCTGGAAGTGGGACAGCGGGTTCGTCGGCAAGGCGCAGTACGAAGACGAAAAAGAATCGGGAGGCAGCGATCCCATCGGGCGCCGCGATGACGAGGGGAAGGCCCGCAAGGGCACGCTCTCGGACGGACTCAAGCGCGCGGCCGTGCTTTGGGGCATCGGCCGCTACCTCTATCGGCTGCCCAAGGTGTGGGTCGCGTACGACCCCAAGCGGAAGTCGCTTGCCGACACCCCACGCTTGCCGCCGTGGGCTTTGCCCGCCGCCCCTCGCGAGCTGCACACCAGAAGTCCTGAGGAAGAGGTGATCCCGCCGCCCGGAGAGATCTCAGGCCCCGGCGGGGCGACGCGGTCCCCGGGCGCAGGAAGGCCAGCGCCAAACCAGGGCCAATGCCTTCCGGCGGGCGCGCAGGGACCTGCGAAGGCCGCATTCACGGAAGCCAAGCCCGCCGGACTCGCAGGGGACGCCTTGATGTCTGCTTCCGGCGATCAAGCCGGAGGAGACGGCCGAGAACAAAAGGGAGGTGATGCCCGAAGTCCTCAGGCGAGTGGACCAGCAAGACCGATTTCCCCTCAACCTCCAAGTGGTGGTCCTTCCCGCATGGGCGAACCCGTCCCACTGTAGTTCCACGAAACCGACTCCCCGCACCAAAGCCACCAAATGAGCAACACGCTCTCCTGATCTTGGAAGCCGTCAGCTCGCGAGTTCTCTCCCGCGCGGCCGCGTGTCACCGGCGGCGGCTCTTTCCTGGGGGCGAGGCGGCCGAGGGCTCTCCCCTCGCCCCATCCCTACCGGAAGAGGGAAGTCCGACCCTCCCGCTTGCGCGGCGACCTCCCCAACCCTGCCCCGCTTTGCTGGTCCCAGACATTCAAGAAGGAGGATCCATCATGACCAGAACGACACGGTCTTTCGGCGAACCCGCTGTCAACCAAGCACATCTCTTGTCGCGCGGCGGTGAAGTCTCCTTGAACTCACCGCCCGTGCGGCTCCCAAGGAATCGGACGGTTGCCCTTCCCCGCTCCCCCGGAGCACTGGCAACAGTGGGCGGTCTTGTCCGGCGTGAGTGTGTCCCGGCCCAGGTGCCTCCAGCATGCCCTCTGTGCGGCGCACCTGTCGAGCCCGCGCATGCCCTGGACACCCGCGCCACCAGGGGATGGTGGTGTCAACTCACACGTTCCCTCCATTTCTGGCAGTGGCGGGCGACGGTTCTGAAAGAAGGCACGGCCGGACGGCGGTATGTCCTTCCCCCTGCCCCGCGCAGCGGCGGCATACCCCGCTACCCCGGCGTCACTTTCGAAGATCTCGACAGAGCCCAAGTGGATATGCGGGCCGATCGGGCCCGTTGGGCCGCGCAGGGGTACAAGCCGAATGAATAGGACCGGCAGCACACACGGAGGATCACATGGATAACCTAAGAAAAGGAAAAGAGATTCCTTCCGAGGGATCGGGTGAAATACGCCAGGGGAGGCAAACCGCAGTGGGTTCGACGCTTCCCCTTCGAGACCAGCCCCTGTACCGGATCGCCAACAACAAGGAAGCCTGTAACATGGTTGAGCTTCTGGCGGCCGTGATCGGAGGGCCCCGCTCTGTGGAGGTTTCGACCGCCCTCCTTTCCCGATACAAGTCGGCTCTCCCTTCGCTCACGGCGCAGGAACTGCGCGAGGTCCGAGGGATCGGGCAGAGCGCGGCCTGCAGGATCCTGGCCGCGATCGAGCTGGGCCGAAGGCTCACCGGCAGGTTGGAGGATCGCCCTTCGATTTCTTCACCCTCTGCGGCCGCGTCGCTGCTGACGCCCCTCCTGGCGGGCAAAGAGCAGGAGTGCCTTTACGTCGTTCTGCTGGACAGCCGCAACCGGGTCATCGGCGAACCCGTCATGATCTACCACGGGTCGATCAACACCTCTTTGGTTCGCACGGCAGAGGTGGTGAGGCCGGCCGTGCGCGCGAACGCCTCGGGGATGCTTCTATGCCACAACCACCCCTCCGGGGATCCGTCTCCGAGCCCCGAGGACGTGAGTGTCACAAGGTCGATAGGTCAGGCAGCAAAGCTCATGGATGTCTGCCTCGTGGACCATTTGATTCTGGGCCAGGGCAGCTTCGTCAGCCTGCGGGAACGAGGATTGATGCCGTAGGCCAGGCAGAAGGAGACCGGGGAAGACGACCTCCCCGGTCTCCGGATCGACATCTCTCCTGCGCCCGGCTTGCCCTTGGCAGGGCCAGGGAACCCCGGAGGCGACAGGAATCTATGCCCCGCGCAACCCGGAGTCCGAACAAAGCGGTGAGCTCGCCGCGCCTCTCAGTCCAGCCCTCGGATCGCGGGGTGCAACAAGGCCAGCAGGGCGAGCGTGAAGGTCGCCACGCCGCCCAGGACGAACACGGACGGCGCGCCGATCCGGTCCGTCGCCCATCCCACGATCCCATAGCCGATCGGCAGCAGGACGAAGGAGCCGAGCGCGTCGATGGAGGACACGCGGCCCAGCAGCTGACGCGGGACAAGTTCCTGCAGGGAGTTCGTCCAGATCAGGCTGCCCACGGAAATGAACAAACCGCCGAGGAAGGCCGCCGCGGCCAGGAAGGGGACAAAAACAGATAAACCGAAAACCGCCAGCGAGACACCCGCGAGCAGAATTCCAAGGTAGAGAAGCAGGCCTCGCCGCCGGATCCTGGCCAGACTGCCAAGCCATAGCGCCCCAACGGCAAACCCTGCCGAGCTCATCGAAGCGAAAAGACCCAGGGTGCCCACGCCGGCATGGAGGTGCTCCTTGACCAGGAAAGGCAGAGATACGCCCTGCGGGCCGTCCAGCGTGACGTTGATCAGGCTGAAGATCGCGATGCTGACCCACAGCCACGGGGAACCCATGACGGTCTTGAATCCCTCCAGGAATTCATCAACCACCGATCGCAGCCCTTTTCGGCCCCCCGCGGGAGGCGTCCCTCCCTCGGCGGCCGACGCTCTGGGAGCCAGGTTGAAGGCGGGATTCGTCCACAGGATGGGCAGAACGCAGCCGGCAGAGATGAAGAACGAGAGGGCATCCAGTCCAAACGCAAGCGCCGTGCCGCTCAGGGCGACGATCGCCGCGCCTACGGCGGGCCCGATGACACCGGCCGCTGACTGGCTCAGGCTGGTCAGGGAATTGGCGCTGGGGAGGATCTCTCTTGGTGTGATTTCCGGGATGGTGGCGGTGTACGCCGGAAGGAAAAAAGCCCTCACCATACCGAACGTGATGCTCGCCAGGTAGATGTGCCAGACCTGGAGTTGCCCGGAAAACGCCAGGATGGCGACGGCCGCCACAACGAGGCCGCTGAGCGTGTCCGAGGCGAACATGACCCTCAGGCGCGGGAGGCGGTCGGTTGCGACCCCGCCCAAGAGCAGGAAGATCAGCATCGGAACGGACGAGAAGACCAGCACCGCCCCCATCGCCGTCGCCGAGCCGGTTTTCTCCAAGACCCACCACGCCAGCGCAATCCGATACAGACTGTCCCCCAGGCGGGAGGTCGCCTGGCCGCTCCACAACAGCGCAAATGGGCGGTGCCCGAGCGGTCGGAACAGATTCATCAGGCGATTGTTCCTGTGCCCCGAGGCAGCCTCAGGCCGCAGGCCAGCTTCGCACGCGCGTTCGTTGCCGGGCGCGCTCTGCCTGGACAACCTTGCCTTTACCGGGATCTAGTGGGTGCCGGGAATATGACCGCAAGTATAAGCGAGGGAAGCGGATACCGAGGTTTTCGGGGTCGGCCTCCCCCGGGTAAGGGAGGGACCCCGGGCGCGGAGGCGCGCCCCGCGCTGCTGCACTCCTGGAAAGAGTGGCCGGCGACGGCCAGTTCCAGGGGCCGCGAAAAAGCGCCCTATAATGTTCCTCGTTGCCTTCGGAGAATACCTTTCGGTCCACGGACCCCAAATGCTCACGACGATCCTGGCCTACCTTCTTGTTGCTCTCTTCTCGATCGGGGAGGGGCGCTTTCGGCAAGGGAGCGAAGCGCAAGCTCGCGAGCCGGGCACGGCCGACCGGCGCAGCACCGAGCTCCTCGGCGCGGCCTACGCCTTTGCGATCCTATGCCTGCTCGCGGCCCCGCTTCTCAACCTGCGGTCCGTCGGCCGCATCTCCACGGCCTGGGCGTCCTGGCCGGGCGTGGTCCTCGTCCTGTGCGGCATCGCGCTACGGGTCTGGGCCAACCTGACCCTGGGCCGGTTCTATACCCGCACGCTCCGCGTGCTCGAGGATCACGCGCTCGTTCAACGAGGTCCCTACCGTCTCATCCGCCACCCCGGATATCTGGGGACAATCGTGATGTGGGCCGGCGCCGGACTGGCCGCCGCCAACTGGGCCGCGATTCTCCTGGTCCTGGCGGTCCTGGGGCTGGTGTACTACCACCGGATCGAGGCGGAGGAAGCCATGCTCCTGGAGCGTCTGGGCAAGGAATACGCGGACTACCGGCTCCACACCTGGAAACTCGTGCCCTTCCTCTATTGACCCGCGGGGCCTGGCCTGCCCGCCTCGTCCGGCGCCCCCTGCGGACCCTTGGGCTCAGGGAGGCAGTTCCCTGGAGAGCCCGGGGTCACTCGGGCCTGAGGTGGTTCGGATGCGCCGAGCCTCTCGGCCTCGACCATCCTCGGATCAAGGTAGTACTGCCGCACGATGCGGACCCGGCTGTGGCCGAGTTGCCGGGAAACGATCCGCATCGCCTCCCCTCTCGCGGATCCGGCCAGCCTCTCCCGCTGGTACTCGCAGTTGGCATAGGTCTTGCGGAGGCCGTGGGTCCCCCGACATTCGATCCCGAGCCGCCGGCACGCGGCCGAAAGCCTGTACTGGGCGCGCCTCGACAGAGTTCTTCGACCAGAGAAGAGATGGCCGTCCGGACTTGCAAGCCCCTGCTGCCGCATGTCCGCCAGGAACTCGCGGTGCTCGGCAGGCAAGTGGATCTGCCGCGGCCTGCCGCCCTTGGTATGGTTCACGGCACCCTGCAGGCTGATGGTCAGGTTTTCCGGGTCCACATCGCTTCCGCGAAGATAGGCCGCTTCGGAAATCCGCAGCCCGGCGACGCGCATGAGTTCCAGCACCCGGCCGACCTGCCAGGACTTGGCCGACACGGCCTCGACAATGGATCGGGCCTGATCCTCGGTGTACGCCCCCCGGCGTTGCCGCTTCGGGGCCAGCGGATTTCCCTCGTCCCAGCCGTACGGCAGGAGGGGCGGGGCATCCGAGGGAAAGACACCCGCCTTGCGGCAGGCCGCGTCCAGTTTCCTCAGGGTGGTCGCGCCGGTGCTGATCCAGGTGCCGCTGCTGCCCCGGGCGGCCAGGTCTCTCATGAAGGAGTGGGCCATGGCGGGGACCACCTGCTCCAAGTCGTGAACTTCCGGCCAGCGGGCCCGGACGTAGCGGGCAAACATATAGGAGGTCTCCACCGTCAGGCGCATCGTTCCAATCCCTCGGATCACGTTCGTCCGGTGGTGACGCTTGTCATGGAACCGCCGGTGTCCCGGATGAAATATCCTCTGCAGCACCTTCTGCATTTGATACCCCAGGCTCCCTTTCTTTTTCCGGGAGGGGATCCTCGCCCGCCTGGGGTCCCGGGCGGGGAACTGGGCGGAACGCCCGGCGCTCCGCCCCTCCACTTCTGCTGGGCGCTCCGTTGCGACGGATGACCCCTTTAAGAAAGCCTGGTTCGCTTCAATCCCGGAATCCATGGGATCCTCCAATCGATCGAGGTTGGCCGCTTGGCTTGGGGCCCACGAGAGGAGGTGGCGGCCGAAATCCCCTCCTCGCTGCGGCACCCGTCCCGCGTCACGCCCGTTCCCAGACCATCATCCCTGGTACCGCAATGGCATAAGGCCTCCTTTCCCGGTTGGCAGCCCAAGCGCTGGGACTGCCGCGTGTCGGAATTCCAAGACCCGCTGACGTTTATCTGCCCTCGGACGTTGTTCGGTCTCTCCCGAGGAGAAGACCGATCCACACCCATTGGAACCCGCCGTCCCGAAGTTCCGGGCACGGCCCAAGGACCGCCTGCGGGCGGAATGGAACGCGAAGAGAGGGCGGCGGCCCGGCGCTCCGTTTTCATCTTGTGCCGCGCAGCTCGTGGTGGATGGCCGCGTTCCAGAAAGGCCGAGGCGCCTTGGAGGTCCTCTCATCGGAAGCGAGAGGAGAACGCCCTCCGCTTGACCCGCGGCCTGCCTTGACCCAGCAGCCGCCCCAGCGGAGGCAAGACCTCGCAGGGATGGCTCCCCGCCGCAAATTCGATCCGCCATCGTGACCCGGCTCTGATTCATCTGTCCTTCTCCCTGGACGGAACGCGCAGAGGGCTGGGCTCGAGTGGCCATTCCCCAGGGGCCACCAGGAGTCCTTTCCGGCCTGCTTCGATTGACCCGCCATGCTAGGCTCTCCCGTGCGGCCGCTCGAGCGGCCGACTGCGCGCTGGATCAGGCTTCCCATTTTCTCCGGTCCGATCGTACGTGCATTCGGCCGGCCGTGGTTGCGAAAAACTGACGAACTTCCCGCGACCTTCTTGCCTCCCGCCCAGCGCCGGGCGGGGATTCTTGCAGGTTTGCGCCGGGCCCCTCCGGCCCGGTATTCCCCCAAAGGAGGAAAGATGGATCTCGTGGAGTGGAAATGGCTCTCGCAGATCGTTCGCACCATCGCGAAACCAGGACACTCAGAGACGATCGATCCGGTCCAGGAAGAAACCGTCCGGGAAAGCCTGCGGCGGATCCAGCCCCTGCTGGCCTCGCGCGAGCGTTTTTCGATTGCGGAAGAGCTGGCCTGGCTGTGGCGGACCCGCCTCTACCCCCTGGCCATGAACCCGCGCTTCAAGAGGGAGTGGGACCTGTTTTTCGCCCTGGAGGTCGGCTACTTCTACCCCTTACGGAAAGGGAAGCGGCCCCCCGGCAACCCGGGGCAGACCGGGGTTCTGCTTGCCAACCGGCAGTATCTCGCGCTGGTCGTCGCGGACGGGGACGCGCTCGCTTCCGAGCCCCTCCTGGAAGTTCGATTCGACCAGTTCTGGCAGGCGATCATCCCCCAGGTCTGCGTCGTCCCCTATTCGACCGTCCGCTACCGGATCGATCGCGGCCTCCAACTTCTGGCATTTTCGCTGAACCAGTGGCGGTCCTCCCCTGCAACGCCCCCCTTCCCTCGGATGCGCCCTCTCCCCGGGAGAGAAAACGCCCGGGAATCCCACGCGACCGGGGATGCTTGCGGCACTCCTCCTGGATCCTGGTGAAATGGTTGCGCCCCTTGCCTTTCGTCCAAACCCGTCCTGGCTTCCCATACAATCTGACGTAAGAACAGCGAAGAGATCCGCGAGGGCATAGCGAGATCTCTCGAATGGGGTTAACAAGGGTTGGAGGACCGCTGGCACCGAGGTCGGCCGGCTCACCGGGGGCCAGGAGGGGCGGAAGCGATGACACACGCGCATGGAACCGCAGGCCAATCAACCCGCGAGATGACGCAGAACCGATACCGCTGGGCGCTGCTCGCCAGCATCCTCGCCGTCGCGATCCTGCTCGCCCTGGGCCTGGTCATCCAGGAGGCGTACGCCCTGCGTCTGGGAGGCGCCGCAAGTCTGGTGCTCCTGATCCTGCTCTGCCTCGTTCCCGACCTGGCCGACCGCAGGATCGGCCGGACGCTTGCGGCCGGGGGGCGGGCCGCCCGAGGGGCGCAGGCGGAGGAAGAAGTGGGGCGCCTGCTCGAAACCCTCGGCGAGGACTTCTATGTCCTGCACGATGTCCGTTCCCCCTACGGCAACATCGATCATCTCGTGTTCGGAAGGCGGAGCGGCCCCTTCCTGATTGAAACCAAGTCGCATCACGGAAAAGTCGAATTCGACGGCGACCGCCTGCGGATCAACCGCAGGCCGCCCGAGAAGGACTTCTTCGCCCAAACCCTGCGGAACACCTACTGGCTGAGGGAAGAGCTGGCCAAGGTCATCGGACTGACCCCCTGGGTCACCCCGATCCTGGTATTTACGAATGCCTTTGTGCCTCGCGGCAGGCCGATCCGCGGAGTGACGGTGGTGAACAAGAAGTACCTGCTGCAAACCATCCGGGCGGGTCACGAGGGGCTCGGGCTGTCCACTCGCCTGTGGAACTGCCTGGACAAGGTGACCGAGAACTTGTGCTCGTCCGGCGGCTAGCGCGCGGCCGCCTGAGCCCGGGAACCCGAGAAAGCCGGCCCCCGCCGAAGATCGCCATTCCCCTTTCGACAACCCAATTTGCCGATCGCAACGGTCGCTCTCTCCTCGGACACCTTGAGGGGCCAGCCGCCGCACACGAAAGCGGGGTCCGCATTCACGGGACCCCGCCAGCCTCGGCTCGCATGTCCAGCTCTTTCGGTCTTGACCGGGCGGAATTCCTCCTCGGATCGCCGGGTGTACCTTCCCGAGCGGCCCCTGTGCCCATGAGGGACCTCGCGGCCTTACCCCCGGGTCCGCTCTCCGTCCAAGGCAAGCGCCTGAAGTTCCCTCAAGCGGCCGGCGAGAACAAGCGACTGGGCTTTCCCGTCACGGCTCCCGGACCTCATAGTCACTGAATTGAACATCAATACTTCGGTGAGGACTGTTCACGCCGACACTCACCCCAATGCTGCCGTGGGCCGCCGAACCGGAATTGTAGGTCAGTTGCGTCTGGAAGACATCATTAACGAAGAAGGTGAAGACCGAACCCTCTGCGTCCACCGTCAACTTGTTCCACTGGCCATTGGGGAGAAGCCCTGAGGCGTCCGTCAAGTCTTGCAAGCTGACGTAGTTTCCGTGCTCGTCGAAGGCGCCGACGTAATATTGGCCGCTCGGGGAAAGCCAGAACCCAATGAGGCTGCTGTACGACTGCTGATAGACTCGGAATACCAGCCCATAATATCCGCTCGAATCGGCATCGAGCAGCAAGGTTTTGATCGAGGCGCTGAAATCGTAGTAGGTACCATAGGGCGCACACCACCTGCTGGCGCCGGTATCTCCCGTCGTATAGCTCACTTCGTACACGCCCTGATTGAAGAAGAACCTGGAGGTGCCCCCGTCTGACCCCACGATGGGTTTGGAATTCTCACACCAACCAAAGAGATTCGTGGTCAAGGGATCGTACTTGGTGCGCTTCCAATTAATCGCTTCGGTTGCCACGGCATACCCCTGGACGGACGAGCCCTGCGCCTGATTCCCGCCCGCCGCGGCCTGCGGTGTCGACAGGAAGGTGGCCGCGGCCGTCGGACCCGCGGGTACCGTGGGCGCCGCCGGCAACCCCTGCGGAGGCTGAGCGGTCAATGTGGCATTGACAGATGCCGCAACGAGGGTAGCCTGTTGTCCTGAAGCGGTGCAGCACCAGCCCAACAACAGCACGGCCGCGGTTGCCGCGGGCACAAAAATCCAATCGACGCGCCGGGATGTCTTCATTGGGCCCTCCTTGGAATCAACGGCACCGAGTGAGTCCCAGCTTCGGTAAGCGCCTGCCCTTCATCATACCCTGAGATCGGGTGGGGAGCCCACGGCTCGCAAGGCGCGCAATCAAGATGCACAGACCAACGACGTCCGTGACCGTTCTCCAGTCTTCCCTCGGGAATCCTTCTCCGCACGGCGCCGCAAGGCCTCAAGCCGGCCTGGTTCTCCGGCGAGCTTTCTGGTTGCATGGTTTGCTCCCGGGGCCCCTGTCCGTCCCATGGCAACGGCAGGCCGTCCGGCGAAACGATTTCACCTAGGCGGGAACCTGCCGCTGCGCAGAGGTCGGAATGGACGCCCGCGGAGAGGTTGGCCGCCCGGGACGATCGGCGCCAGGGTGACGGAGAACACCTGCGGGTCCGGCGCGCACGCCTCCTGCGCTTCGGGCTCCCTGCGCCGCCCAGGGGTTCCAAGCAAGTCCCTTCACCCTGCGATGTGGTCAGGGACCAACCCCCCCGTGAGGCTTCCCTTCGCTACCTTTTCAAGGATGAGAACCCCGCCTCCCGGCCAACATGATAGGCAAGTGAATCTTCGACCTTGACCTCCGCATTCCGGGTTATTATGATTTTGCTTTCTTGAACCGTCCCCGCATGGTTCCTCTGGAAAGCCAACGTGCCCACGTCCTCCGGGGAGGCTCCGGGGTCCTTGAGAAGGGGGGCCAGGAAGAAGACCCGGACCGCAGGCAGACGCGAAGGGTGATTCTCCCTGGGGCAAGAGGAAAAGCCATCATGCACCGACATGGAGCCCGGCCTGCGCTTCTCACCCTGATCCCGGCGCTGTTGCTCGCAGGCTCTGCCTGCGCCCCGACCCCCGAAGCGGTCAGTCCGCCGTCGTCCTCTGCGGCGCTCGCGAGCCCGGTCCGCGCCTCGCCGACGGCGTCCGTTGCGGCCGCCTCTGCCACCCCGGCCCCGACCGTGATCCCCCCGACCAGCCCGCCGGCCTCGCCCACCGCCGCACCCACCCCAGGCTACCCCATGGGTCCCGGGAGCTTCCCCCAGAATGTGGATCCGCTCACCGGCCTCGCGGTCCAAAACCCGCAACAGCTCGACCTCCGGCCGCTGGCCATCGTGGTCTCCAACTTCCCGCGGACGGCCCGGCCGCAGGCGGGTCTCTCGCAAGCCGACCTGGTGTTTGAGGCATACACCGAAGCCGGCAGCAGCCGCTTCCTGGCTCTCTATTATGGACAGTCCGCGGACCAGGTCGGGCCCATCCGCTCGGCGCGGCTGGAGGGGATAAGGATTGCGCCCCTGTATGACGCGATCCTCGTTCATGCCGAGGCTTATCAGGAAATCTGGGACCAGATCTATGCCGCCCAGGTGGATGCGATCAACGAATTCCCCGCAGGCTGCCCCGCGATCTGCCGCGACCCGAACGAAAAAATCAGCGTGAACAGCGTTTTCGGCAACACCCCCGCCCTGGACCAGTTCGCCCAGAAGGTCGGCATGGAAAACGGGCGGCCGAACCTGAACGGGATGAGGTTCGACCCGGCGGCGCCCACCGCAGCGAGCGCGGCCCAGGGAGCCTGGGTTGAATTCTCATCCGCCGCGCTGGCCCAGTGGCAGTACGATCCCGGCAGCGGAAGCTACCTGCGCTCCTCCGAGAGCGACGCCGGAGCCCTGGTCCCCCTGGCCGACCGCACAACCGGTCAGCAGCTGGCGGTTGCCAATGTCCTCGTCCTCTACGTCCCCTTCAGCTACTTTGTCGGGGCGACCACAACGGCGGAACTGTGGGACATCAACCTGAGCGGCAGCGGCCATGCGGTTTTCTTCCGGGATGGTCTGGCCGTCCCGGGAACCTGGAAGCGGGCCGGCGGGACCCAGCCTTTGCAGTTCTTCGGGGCGGGCGGCCAGCCCTTTGCGCTCAAGCCGGGCCGCACCTGGATCGAGGTGATCGGCAAGACCTCCCTCACCGTCCCTTCGGCGAGGCTGTGGCGATTCACCATGCGGTTCCCATGACCCGCCCGCCGGGCGTGCGCAAGAAATGGAAAGTATCGGCGTGCCCAGGTACAGAAATCAGACCCCTGACCCTCAGCCGCTGGCAAGATGGGCCGCCCTGCTGGCCGCCGTCCTCCTGCTAGGGTCGCAGGGCTGCGAAAAGATCCCGATCCCCGCCGCCGCGGCGGGGGCGAATCCGGAGAGCGCCACCGCCCCAGCGCAGGCCCTCCCGCAAGCGGCAGCCTCGCCGTCGGCCGCTCCGGCTCCGTCGGCCTTCGCCTCACCTGCGCCGTCCCCCAGCGCCGCCCCTTCCCCCGCCCCGCCTCAGGCGATCGATCCGCTCACCGGGCTGCCCGTGTCGGACCGGAGCGTGCTGCAGCGCAGGATGGTGGCGGTCAAGGTTTCTAACTATCCCCGGACCGCCCGGCCGCAGGCCGGCCTGAGCTACGCCGATCTGCTTTTCGAGTTCTATCAGGAGGACGGCGAGACCCGCTTCCACGCCCTCTACCTCAGCCAGGACGTGAGCAAGGTCGGCCCGATCCGTTCCGGGCGGATCGTCGATGGGCTCCTGGAGAAGATGTACCAATCGATCCTCGTCTTCAACGGCGCCGACTCGCGCGTGGTGGACCTGCTGTCCCTGCGGGCTACCCTTCCGATGAGCCTGATGGAAAGCCCCACCCGTGCTCCCTGCCCGGCTCTCTGCCGGGACCCTTCCCAGGCTTTGCACATCAACAGCCTGTATGGGAACACGGCCGCCTTGCGCAAGGCCGCGGTGGCGGACGGGATCTCCAACCTCACTCCCGATCTGGGAGGGATGGCCTTCAGCCCGACTACCCCGGCGGGCGGAGAGCCGGCCACGGATGTCCTGGTCCGCTTCCTGACGGACCAGGCGCGGGCCGAGTGGCGCTTTGACCCCTCCACCGACAAGTATTTCCGCTGGTCCGAAACGGACAGCGGAGGGATGGCCCCGCTCACGGACCGGCTGACCGGGCAGCAGCTGTCGGTCTCGAACCTGATTGTCGTCTTGGTGCCGTTCGACCGGCACGTCGTCCAGCCCAAGGCCACGGAGATGTATGACATCGCCCTGGACGGCGTCGGCCAGGCGATGTTCTTCCGCGACGGGCAGGAATGGGACGGCTACTGGCGCGTGGTCGCGAACAACCGCCCGCTGCAGTTCTTCGGACCAAACGGGGCGTTCCCGCTTCACCCCGGCGTGAGCTGGATTGCGCTGGTCGGGGCCGACTCGGTAGCGGTAGACAACGCCCCGAGCTGGAGGATCGAGGACCATCTGCCCTGAACCCCCGGCGGCTGCGGCCGACGGGAAGCCTCCGGTCCGCCCGCTCCATCCTGAGCCGCATGCGGAGTTCCAAGATCCGCCGGAGGCGGACGGATCCGTTTGTTTAGCCTCTTCAAATCGCTCAGGGCATTTCCGCCTTTAATTTGCCCCTCCCGGCGCAATTCGCTCGGCCGGCGGATATCGTTGGGTGCGCGCCCGCGGGGCAGACCGCGGGGGAATCGGTGAGGAACCCTGCCAAGCGAGGAAAGGACATTTGATGCCATCCCATCCGGTTGTTGTCGTGACGGGAAGCACGCGCGGGATCGGCCATGCGCTGGCCGGCGAGCTGGCCCGCCGGGGAGCCACGGTCGTGCTGAGCGGGCGGACGGCCGAGGCGGTGGAGCGGGCCACCGCCGAGCTTGCCGCCCGCGCCTCTGCGGATCAATTCGCCGGCTGGACCTGCGATGTCCGCCGGCCGCAGGACCTTCAGGCGCTCTGGGATCATGCCGCCGCCCGCTTCGGCGAGGTGGACCTCTGGATCAACAACGCCGGCGCGGGCCACCCGCAGACGAAGATCTGGGAGCAGCCCGCGGACCAGATCCGGGCGGTGATCGAGACTAACCTGCTGGGAGCGATCTACGGGTCAGGGGTTGCGGTGCGTGGGATGCTCGCGCAGGGGCATGGGAGCCTGTACAACTTCGAGGGGCTGGGGAGCGACGGCCGGAAACAGCGCGGGCTGACCTTCTACGGCGCCAGCAAGTACGGCCTGCACTACTTCAACGAATGTCTCGCCGCGGAGCTGCGGGGAACGAACATCCTCTTCGGCATGATCCGGCCGGGAATGGTGCTCACCGACCTCATCCGGGACCAGTACCGGGGCAAGGAAGAGGCGTGGCGCAGGGACCAGCGGATCCTGCGGGCCATCGCTTCCCCCGTCGAGGCGGTGGCTTCCACTCTGGCGCGCCGGATCCTCGAGAACCGCAGGCACGGCGTCGTGATCCGCTACGGATCCACCCTCAGGATCCTCTGGCGTCTGGCCACGATGCCGCGCCGAGGGGCGGCCGAGCCGCCCGGGTGAGGAAGAGGGCCCGGCCGGGCACGCCAAAAAATGAGGCGAGCCTGCGCTCGCCTGAGATGAAGACTGCGGATCGGGTTCCGTCCCCGGTTCCAAAAGGTCCGGGCTAGGTTTCCTCCTCCTCATCTTCGTCCCAGGCCTCTTCTTCTTCTTCCTCCTCCTCGACCTCGAAGCCCTCCTCCTCGTCCTCCCATTCCTCGCCCACCTCTTCTCCCTGCCATTCCTGCGGGGCTTCGGCTTCCTCCGTCTGCGAATAGGTCAGGCAGCCGGCGTCCGGGTCGAGTTCGGTGGCAGCCGCGCCGCAGTATCCCTCCTCGAGGAATACGCAGTCGAGGTAGCGACAGCGGATCCTAGGCATTGCGCCTCCTTAAATCCTCCGTTTTCGGCTGCCGTGTAACCGGTTTCACGAGTAAAAACATATCATGCCCGATGGATTTGTCAAGGCACATGTTTCGCCTGCGGCGGCGCCGAGGGCGGAACCCTTGGCGCGAGGAATTCAGACCGCTTTTCTCCTGCTCCCGGGCGCAGCCGCGCCGCCTTCGGCTAGTCTTCCAGCAGCCACACTTCCACGGGCGATCCGCCGGGAACATGCGTGGTTCCGGCGGGCAGGCGAATTAGGGAATTGGCGCGGGAGAGCGCCGACAGCGCGGAGGACTCCTGGCTTCCGCTGAGCCCGACCTTCCACTGGCCGGAATCCCACTGAGCTTGCGCGCGCAGATAGGATTCCCTCCCGTCCGAATCGAGGTCCTGGTCCAGGCGCGCGGTGACCCGGGGCCTCGGCCGGGGGACACTTCCGAGCAGGGCGGCGATCGCGGGCCGGGCGAACAGTTCGAAGGTGACGAACGAGGAAACCGGATTCCCCGGCAGACCCAGGAGGGGGACGCCCCGGTAGCGCCCGAAGGCCAAGGGCCTCCCGGGACGAAGGTTCACCCTCCAGAACGACAGGCGCCCTCTCTTTTCAACGACCGGCCGCACGTAGTCGTACTCTCCGACGGACACGCCCGCGGAGGAAAGGATCAGATCGGCGCCCCGCTCCACCGCGGTGTCGAATCTCAGCCCGACCTCCGCCGGATCATCCGGCGCAATGTCCAGCAGGATCGGCTGGGCCCCCAGCTCGCTGACCAGGCCCCCCAGCATCCAGGAGTTGCTTTCGAAGATTTCCCCCGGCCGCAGCGAGCGCCCCACAGGGACCAGCTCGCTTCCGGTGGAGACGACGGCGATCCTGGGCCGCCGGGTGACCGCGATCGAGCTTTCCCCCAGGCTGGCCAGCAGGGCGATCTCCTGCGGCCGCAGCCGGGCCCCGCGCGAGAGAACCGTTTCTCCCGCCCGGAGGTCGAACCCGGCGGGCCGAACGTTCGCGCCCGCCGGGATCGCGGTCAGGATTCCGATTTCTGAGGGAAGGGCCGCGGGGCTGGAGCCCAGATCGGTTTGCTCCATGGGGACGACGCAGTCGGCTCCCGCAGGGATGGGCGCCCCGGTCATCACCCGGGCCGCTGCGCCCGGCGGCAGCGGGGCGGCCGGCGAGGTGCCCGCCGGCACTTCCAGCACCACCCGGAGCCGGATGGGGTTCCGGGCCGAGGCGCCGCGGATCTCCCCGGCCCGCAGCGCATATCCGTCCATCGAGGAGTTGGAGAAAGGAGGCAGGTCCTGGCGTGCCGCCAGGTCCCCCGCCAGCACCCTGCCCAGGGCCTCCCGCAAGCCGACCGTCTCGGCCGGCAGGCTGGTGAATTCCTTGAGCACGCGTTCGCGCGCCGCTTCCACGCTCAGCAGGGGGTCCATGGTTTCTTCGCCTCAGGCTGAAGGAAAGGAAGGAATGGAGGCCGCTCAGCCGGCCCGCACCCGCCGGGCTTCCATGACATTGGGCAAGGCCTCGACGCGGTTGAGGACCCGGCTCAGCTGGCCCAGGTCCGTGACCTCCATGACCAGGTCGATCATGGCCAGGTGGGCCTTGATCGAGGAGACCACATTGCTCAGGTTGATGTGCTCTTCCCCAACGACCGTGGACACATCCCGGAGCAGCCCCTCCCGGTCGTAGGCGGTGACCCGCACGGCCACCGGGTAGGTCCGCGCCGGGCGCCCCCAGGAGACGCGGACCAGCCGCTCCTTGTCGCGGACGCGCAGGATGTTGGGGCAGTCCGTGCGGTGGATGGTGGCCCCGCGGCCGCGGGTGACATAGCCGACGATCGGGTCCCCCGGGACCGGCTTGCAGCAGCGGGCCATGGAGGTCAGCATTCCCCGGAGTCCGGTGATGTTCACGTCGGGGGTGGTGACCTCGGAGGGGAGCGTGAGGGCCGGAAATTCCTCCAGGGCCCCGGCCTCCGTCTCCAGGATCTTGGCCACGATGCGGGCGGCGGTGATGTCTCCCGACCCGACCGCCGCCAGGAACTCGTTCAGGCTGCCGTACCCCAGGCTCTTGCCCAGGCTTTCCAGCGTGACGCCCTCCACGCCCAGACGCCGCAGCTCGCGTTCGACGATCTCCCGTCCTTCGGAAATGCGCTGGTCCTGATCCTGCCGCTTGAACCACTGGCGGATCTTGCTGAGCGCGCGCTGCGAGCGCACCAGCCTCAGGTCCGGGTTGAGCCAGTCGCGGCTCGGCCCTCCGCTGCGGGTGGTGACGATCTCGACCTGATCGCCCGTCCTCAGCCGGTAGTCCAGGGCAACGAGCTTGCCGTTGATGCGGGCTCCCCGGCAGCGATTGCCGATCTCGGTGTGGACGTGGTAAGCGAAGTCGATGGCGGTAGAGCCGGCGGGCAGGTCGATCACATCGCCCTTGGGGGTGAAGGCATACACGCGGTCCTGGAAGACATCGGACTTGAGCGCATCGACGAACTCGCCCGCGTCCTGGACTTCCTGGCGCCAGTCCATGAGGCTGCGCAGCCACAGGATCCTGCGCTCGAAGGATTCGTCCCGCCGCCCCCCTTCCTTGTACCGCCAGTGGGCGGCGATTCCCAGGTCGGCGTTCTGGTGCATCTCCGGGGTGCGGATCTGGACCTCGATGGTCTTGCCGTCGTCGTAGACCACGGCGGTGTGCAGGGACTGGTAGAAGTTGTCCTTGGGCGAGGCAACGTAGTCGTCAAACTCGCCCGGCAGGGGGGACCAGTGGTTGTGGATGACGCCCAGGCTCACATAGCAGCTGGGGATGTCCGGGACGATGATGCGCACTGCGCGGACATCGTGGACCGACTCGAACGCCACCCCCTTGCGGAGCATCTTGCGGTAGATCGAGTAGATGTGCTTGGGGCGCCCCGTGACCTCAGCCGTTAGTCCCGCCTCGGCCAGCAGCTCCTTGAGGCGCCGGACGATCTCCTCCATCTTGGCCTCGCGGTCGGCCCGGCGCTCATCCAGCTTTCCGGCAATCTCCTTGTACACCTCCGGGTTGACGTAACGGAAGGCGAGATCCTCCAGCTCCCCCTTCATCTGCCACATGCCGAGCCGGTTGGCGAGGGGAGCGAAGATCTCCAGCGTCTCCTGGGCGATGCGCACCCGGCGGTCCGGCTCGAGGTGGCTGAGCGTCCGCATGTTGTGAAGGCGGTCCGCCAGCTTGATGATGACGACGCGCACGTCATCCCCCATGGCCAGGAAAATCTTTCGCAGGCTCTCGACATCCATGTCCTTCCGGCGGGGAGCTTCCAGGACTTCCGCCTTCCGGCCGTCCCCCTCCGAAACCCTGGGGAGATGGGTCAGCTTGGTGACCCCGTCCACTTGCTGGGCGACCTCTTTTCCGAACTGGGCCTCAATCTCCTTCAGCGTCACCCCGCCGTCTTCGACCGTGTCGTGCAGGAGCCCCGCGGCAATGGTCGTAGCGGGGACGCCAAAATCGGCCAGGATCTTTGCCACCGCCAGGCAGTGCTGGACGTAGGGCTCGCCCGAGACGCGGAACTGACCCTGGTGGGCGCGCTCGGCAACGGCGTAGGCCCGCTCGATCATCTCCCTCTCCGAAGGGAGAAGATCCGGCAGGCATTCGAGGAGAGTTTCCAGTTTCATGGACGCTTCCAGGCGACAGCCCAAGTATACCCTGGCGAAACGGCCAGTTCCCGGCCTTCCGCGCCCAGGCCGGGTTTTGCCGTCGGGTAGGGGCTCACGAGCGGGGCTGGCACGCAGGTTGCACTTTCCAGTCCAGAGCCCCTGGAGAGGCGGGACCGGCAGGTCCCTCCCGCGCGACACGTGCCCGGGCTCTCTGGGGTTCTTTTTCCTTGGCGGAGGCCGAAATGGCGCTGGTTGGGAAGGGTTTCTTCATTTGGCAGATCCCGAACTGCGACGGCGGAAGCGCCTCCAAGATCGCCTCGGCGGCCGCGTCCGCCGGCCTGTCGCACGTCCTCCTGAAGATTGCGGACGGTCCCTACGCCTACAACATCGACGCCAAGGGCCATGACCTCCTGCCCCCCGTGGTCTCCGAGCTGCGCGCCCGCGGGGTCAGTCCCTGGGGCTGGCACTACATCTACGGCATCAATCCCGCGGGCGAGGCCAAGATCGCCGTCAGCCGCACCAAGGCGCTCGGGCTGGACGGCTACGTGATCGACGCGGAGAGCGAGTTCGAGAAGAGCGGCATGGCGACCCCGGCGGCCACCTACGTAAAGGCGCTGCGCGCCGGCCTTCCCAATACTCCCATCGCGCTGAGCTCTTTCCGCTACCCGAACGTCCACAAGACTTTCCCCTGGAGCACCTTTCTGGCCAAGTGCAATTTCAACATGCCCCAGGTCTACTGGGAAGATGCGCACGATCCCGCGGCCCAGCTGCAGGAGTCGGTCAAGGAGCTGACGGCCCTCAAGCCCTCGCTCCCGGTCTTTCCCACCGGCCCCTGCTATCCCAACGGCAAGTGGAAGCCGACGACCGCGGATCTGACCGCCTTTCTCCAGGAGGCCGAGACGCTGAAACTCACCGGGGCGAACTTCTTCGCCTGGGACTACGCGCGGCAGTCCGCATACATTTCCTGGTGGAACACCATCGCGAACTTCAAGTGGGGCGCGGCTCCCGCCCCCACGGACATGGTCGACCGCCTGGTCGCGGCCTGGAACTCGCACGACGTCGCGACCATCCTGGCGCTCTACCAGAGCAACGCCGCCCAGACCACGGCCGACAGCACGATCGTGGGCACGACCTCGATCACGGCCTGGTACCAGGACTTCCTGACCAACTCGCTCCCCAGCGGCGCGTTCACGGTGACCTCCCGCAGCGGGGACAGCAACTACCGCCAGTTCAACTGGACGGCGACCAGCACCGCGGGCCAGGTTACGGACGGGAACGACACCATCGCGCTGCGGGCCGGTTTGATCCAGTACCACTACAGCTTCTTTACTCTCTCCTCCTCCTGAGACGCTGCGGGCGTCTTTCAGCCTCTCGCCCGGCCCGAGGCCTTGGCCTCCGCCGGGCGCTTCGTTTTCCGCGCCCGGGACGGCCCGGCCTTTTTCGACTTCCCTCCGGAGCCAGAAGGAGCGCGGTGCTTCTCGCCCGCACCCGGAACCGGGCTGTCCAGCGCGATCAGCGCGGTGACCTTGCGCCCCTTGAGCGCGGCGGGACGGGTTGGCTCCGCCGTCCGCTTGCGGCGCGGGAAGTCTCCGAGCCGCACGGTCTGTGCGGCGGCCCCGCGCAGTCCGACCAGGATCCGCGTCTCGGCCAGCCCGGCCGCGGCGCCCACCAGGCGGCCTCCGGCCTCGCTCTTCCACGCCTTCGTCCCCACGCCGTTGCGCGCCTGCCGCGGGAACTCCGAAATCGCCACGCGCTTCGCGCGGCCGTCTTCCCCCATGAGGAGCAGATCCCCGCGCGGCGGAACCGCCCCGGCCCAGGCCATCCGGTCGCCCGCTCCCCCCAGCCGGATCGCCGCCACCCCGGCCGCCGGGAGGCCCATGGGCCGGACCGCGTCCTCGCGGAAGCGGATGCTCATGCCCGCCTGGGTCACGAGCACCAGCTCCTGCCCGCCGTCCGTCACCCACGCCCACCCCAGGGAATCTTCCTTCCCGATCTTGATCACCGACGCCACCGGCGCCGAGGGCCGCGGGAGATCCTGCAGGCGCAGCCGCTTCACCATCCCCCGCCGGGTGACCAGCGTGAGGTATCCCTCGCGTCCTTTCGAGGGAGGCGGCACGGCCGCCATGGTCGCCACTTTGCTCGCCTCTTCCAGGCCGCAGAGGGCCGAGAAGTGCAGACCCGAGGCGCGGGTTTCCCCCTCCGGCACCGCTTCGACGGGAAGCGCGGCCAGCCTCCCATCCTCCGTGAGCAGGCACAGGGTGTCCCCCCTGCCGGCCCGCAGCGCCGCCTGGAGCGGCGCCTGAGGGAGCTCGAGCGGCTGGCGGGATGAGCCCCCGCGTGAGAGCAGGCCGGATTCGGTCAGGGTGACCCAGACCATCTCCCGGGCGCGGGCGGCCGGCGCGGCCAGGGACAGGCTGCGGAGCTTCTCCCCGTCGGCCAGGATGGCCGTGCGGCGCGGGTCCCCGAAGCGCTGCTGCAGCTGCTTGAGCTCCTCGATCAACGTCTCGCGCTGCAGCTTGGGCGAGCCCAGGAGGCGCTCCAGCGACTCCATCAGGGCGACCTTCTCCTTGTATTCCTGCTCGATCTTCTCGCGCTCCAGCGCCGCCAGCCGGCGCAGAGGCGTGTCGAGAATGGCCTCGGCCTGGACCACGGTCAGCCGGTAGCGCTTCTGCAGGCGCTCCCTCGCTTCCAGAGCCGTGGGCGCGCTGCGGATCAGGCGCACGACTTCCTCCAGGTTCTTGAGGGCGACGCGCAGGCCCTGGAGGATCACCATTCTCTCGCGGGCCCGCGACAGATCGAACGCGCTCCTCTTCTGGATGACCTCCAGCCGGTGGTCGAGGAACACCCGCAGGGCCTGCTTGAGCGTGAGCAGCCGGGGTTCGCCCTGGACCAGGGCCAAGAGGATGATGCTGAACGTGGTCTCCATCGGGGTGTGCCGGTAGAGCTTTTTCAGCACGCCTTCCGCGTCCGAGGAGCGGGTCAGCTCGATAACGATCCGCATTCCCTGCCGGTCCGACTCATCGCGCAGATCGGCGATCCCTGCCAGCGCGCCCTCGCGCGCGAGCTGCGCGATCCTCTCCAGCAGCGCGGACTTGTTCACCTGGTAGGGCAGTTCCGTGACCACGATTCGCCCCCGCCCCTTCCCGCCCTCCTCCCAGTGCGCCCGGGCGCGCACGGTGATCTTGCCTCGCCCCGAGCCGTACGCGGCCGAAAGCCCCTCCTCCTGCCCGGGCCGGTCGAGGATCAGCCCGCCGGTGGGAAAATCCGGCCCCTGGATAAACCGGAGCAGCTCCTGGGTGGTGATCTCCCTGGTCCGCGTCCACGAGCGGAGCATGAAGATCAGGGCCTCGCACACCTCGCCCAGGTTGTGCGGCGGGACGGAGGTCGCCATGCCCACCGCAATGCCCGTGGCCCCGTTGATCAGGAGGTTGGGGGCCGCGGAGGGCAGGACTTCCGGCTCGCGCAGCGTGCCGTCGAAGTTGGGGCTGAAGGGGACGGTCTCTTTCTCAATGTCCGCGAGCAGCGAGGCCGCGAGGCTGGCCAGCCGCGCCTCGGTGTATCGCATGGCGGCCGGCTCATCCCCGTCCACGGATCCAAAGTTGCCCTGGCCCTCGACCAGGGGGTAGCGCAGCGAGAAATTCTGCGCCATCCGGGCCATGGCCTCATAGACCGCCAGATCCCCGTGGGGGTGGTATTTGCCGAGAACCTCGCCGACGATGCGCGCCGACTTCTTGAAGTCTCCGCCCGGGTGCATATTCATGTCGTGCATGGCATACAGGATCCGCCGCTGGACGGGCTTGAGTCCGTCCCGCGCGTCGGGCAGGGCGCGCGCCACGATGACGCTCATGGCATAGTCGAGGTAGGCCTGCTGGACTTGTTGATCGATGTCGACGGGTTGGATCGTTCCCAGGTCCATCGTGCTCCTCTCTCTTCCGCTTGCGCCGCTTCGGCGGCGGTCGGGGGTCTTTGGGCTTTGCCTTGCGGCGGTTATAATCCGCTTTACGGGGAAGTGCTGGAACTGGCAGACAGGCATGACTTAGGATCATGTGCCGCAAGGCGTGAGGGTTCAAGTCCCTCCTTCCCCACCAGCGGAATCTGCTGGTCGTCCGGAGCGGGCCGGCCGAGAGGGAACGCTACGGCGTGCGGCCCGGCCCATCTCGCAGAGAAAGGAAGCTGTCGGAGCGCATGAAGACCCAGGTCGAACAGACGGGGGAGTGTGAGGCGACCCTCACGGTGGAGGCGGAAGCCGAGGTGCTGGAAGGGGCCATGAAGCGGGCGGCCCGCAAGCTGGCCCAGCGCAGAGGCATTCCCGGTTTTCGCAAGGGCAAGGCGCCGTATGCCGTGGTCGTGGCCCACCTCGGGCAGGAGGCGGTCTTCGAGGAGGCCGTGGATCTGGTCGGCCCGGAAGTGT
This sequence comes from Anaerolineales bacterium, assembly GCA_049511715.1. Classification (GTDB taxonomy): domain Bacteria; phylum Chloroflexota; class Anaerolineae; order Anaerolineales; family RBG-16-64-43; genus JBEKHT01. The sequence continues at coordinate 60,585 of JBEKXU010000001.1, read as the reverse complement.
ATCGAAAGGCCCTGGACGAAAGCGGCCTTGATCCGGCCCGGGCGGGAACGCTGCAGGACATCGTCTCCCACCAGCCGCTGGTGCTGAAATTCACCGTCCCGCTGGTACCCGAAGTCGTTTTGGGAGACTACCGCCAGGTTCGCGTCCCCTTCGAGATGCCGGCGGTGCCGGACGAGGAGGTGGAGCGGATGATGGAGAACCTGCGGCAGTCCCAGGCGATCCTCGAACCGGTGACCCGCCCGGCCGAGGCCGGGGACGTCCTGGCCGCCAAGGTCCGGGTCCAGGCCCTCGACGCGGAGGGCAAGCTCTCGCCTCTGCCCGCCGCCAAGTCCGGTTCCGCGGGCGGTGCGGGGGAGGAACTGGACCTGAATGAAGACCTGGGAGGCCGGTTCCCCGGGGCCGGCGCGGCCCTCATCGGAATCGCCGAGGGGGAAAGCCGGGAAGTGGACTTCACCTACCCCGACTCCTTCCCCGTGTCGAACCTGCAGGCGGTCCGCGCCCGCCTTTCGCTGACCGCCCTGGCCGTCAAAGCGCGCCGCGTCCCGGAGTGGAGCGAGGATGTGGTCAAGGCCGTGAGTGAGTATGCGACCGTCGAGGAGCTGCGGAGCGGGGTGCGGGCCGGCCTCGAGGCGAGGGTGAAGAACGATGCGGAAGGCGCGTATGCCACCCGGGTGATCGATGCGATGATCCAGGACGGGTCCGTGCGCTACCCCGCGGTCATCCTGCGCGAGGAGATCGACCGGCAGATCGAGTCGCTGCGCCGCTCCCTGGAGCGCGAGGGCGTCAGCCTGGAAACGTACTTGAAGGGCCGGACGGAAGGACGCCCGGGTCTGGAAAAAGAGCTCGAGCCCAAAGCCCGCGAGCGCCTGCGCCGCGGCCTGTATCTGGCGGAACTGGCCGAAAAGGAGCATCTCGAGGTCCCGCAGGAGGAAGTGGACCAGCGGGTGCGCACCACCCTCGACTCGGTGCAGGGCAAGGCGGATCCCAAACAAATGGAAAAGATGCTCCGGGATCCCGCGCTGCACGGAATGATCTACGAAGACATGCTTAATGACAAGGTCATCGAACGAATTATCGCGATCGGCAAAGGGGAGGCCCCGCCGCTTCCGGCTCCGGAAGAGCCGGCTCCGGCCGTCGCGGAAACCTCTCCCGCCGACGCGCCGGCATCTCCTGGAGGTACGCAATGACTTTCCCGAACCCGATGGATGTGGTGCCGATGGTGATTGAGACCACCAGCCGCGGCGAGCGCGCCTACGACATCTACTCGCTGCTGCTGCGGGAACGGATCATCTTCCTGGGCACCCCGATCAACGACCAGATCGCGAACCTCGTGGTCGCCCAGCTGCTGTATCTGAACCGCGAGGATCCCGAAAAGGAAATCCAGATGTGGATCAACTGCCCGGGCGGCGGAATCTACGCCGGGCTGGCCATCTACGACACCATGCAGCAGATCTCCAACCCGATCGAGACCTACGCCGTCGGCGTGACGGCCTCCTTCGGGACGGTCCTTCTGGCCGCCGGGTCCAAGGGCTCGCGCTTCGCGCTGCCGCATGCGACGGTGCATGTGCACCAGCCCCTCGGCGGCGCCCAGGGGCAGGCCAGCGACATCGAGATCCAGGCCAGGGAAATTCTCCGCCTGCGCGACCGCCTCAATACCATCATGGTCAAGCACACCGGCCAGCCGCTGGAGGTGATCGAGCGCGACACGGAGCGCGACTACTTCATGGACGCGGAAGGCGCCGTGAAGTACGGGATCGTGGACCGGGTCCTGGAAGACCGGGAGAAGCCGGCGAAGAAGGAGAAGTAGTCCCCGATAGGGGATTTTTTTCTCATGCAAACCCCAAGCGGGCCGGAGGCGGCGCCCAGCCTGGCCCGCCTCCGGGCCCTGATCGTGGATATGGACGGAGTGCTCTGGCACGGCTCCGCCGCCAACCCGGGAATGGCGGAGTTCTTCCGCTTCCTGAGGGACCGGGACATCCGCCTGGTCCTAGCCACGAACAACCCGACGCTCACCCCCGCCTCCTATCGGCAGAAACTCCAGGGCCTGGGCGCGCAGGTCTCCGAGGAGGAGATCCTGACCTCGGCTCAGGCCACCGCCCTGTACCTGGCCCGGACCGCCACGCCCGGCGCCAAGATCTTTGTGATCGGCGAGGAGGGAATCCGGTCCGCCCTCGCGGCCGGAGGATTCCGGATCGCCGACCTCGAGGACCTGGACGCGGATTACGTCGTCTGCGGAATGGACCGGGCGCTGACCTGGGAGAAGCTGGCGGGGGGAACCCTGAACATTCGCCGGGGCGCAGGCTTCATCGGCACGAACAACGACGCCACCTTTCCGACCGAGCGCGGGATCACCCTGGGGAACGGCGCCGTCCTGGCGGCCCTGGCGACGGGCTCCGGCCGCCAGCCGACCATCATCGGGAAGCCGGAGCCGCTGATGTACCAGCTGGCGATCGAGCGGCTGGGCGTCCCGGCGGGCCAAACGGCTGGGCTGGGAGACCGCCTGGAGACAGATATCCTGGGCGCGCACAGGGCGGGGATCGCGAGCATCCTGGTGCTCAGCGGGGTCACCACCGCCGTCCAGCTGCGGGATTCGGCCATCCGGCCGACGTGGGTTTTCGCCGGGCTGCCCGAGCTGGTCCAGGAGTGGAGCGCCCAGCTCGGTTCCGGCTGAGGCCGGGTTCCCCCCTCTCTGGAGCTCTCCATGCCGCAGGCTGCGATCCTCGACCTGACGCTGGAACAACTGGAAAGCACCCTGGCCGGTTGGGGAGAGCCGCCCTACCGGGCCCAGCAGGTCTGGCACCATCTCTTCTCGCGCTGGGCTTCCTCCCCGGACGAGATGACCGACCTGCCGCTCCCCCTTCGCGAGCGGCTCGGCCGGTCCTTCGATTTCCAGCTGATCCGCCCTCTGCGTGAGTCCGGCTCCGGCGACGGGCAGACCCTGAAGATCCTGTATGGGCTGCGGGACGGCGCCTCCATTGAAACGGTCCTCATGACCTACGACCGGCGGCAGACCGCCTGCATCTCAACCCAGTCCGGCTGTGCCATGGGCTGCGTCTTCTGCGCCACGGGGCAAATGGGATTCGGCCGCAACCTCTCGCGGGGTGAGATCCTGGCGCAGGTCCTGGACCTCTCGCGCCGGCTCTCCCGGGACGAGCGCCGGCTTTCCAACATCGTCGTCATGGGGATGGGCGAGCCGTTCCACAACTACGACGCGACCCTGGGGGCGGTGGACACGCTCAACCACCCCGAGGGGATGAACTTCGGGGCGCGGCGCGTCACCCTCTCGACCGTGGGGATCGTGCCGGGAATCCGCCGGCTGGCGCAGGAAGGCCGGCAGATCAACCTGGCGGTGTCCCTTCACGCGGCCAGCGACGATCTCCGCTCCCGGCTCTTGCCCGTCAACCGGCGCTACCCGCTCGACGTTCTCCTGCGCGCCTGCCGGGAGTACGTGCAGGCCACCCGCCGCCGGATCTCCTTTGAGTGGGCCCTGATCCGCGGGGTTAACGATGACCCGGCCCAGGCCTCCCTGCTCGCGCAGCGCCTGCGAGGGCTGCTCTGCCATGTCAACCTGATTCCCTTGAACCCGACCCGGGAATACGAAGGATCCCCCTCGGATCGGGAAACCGCGCGCGCCTTCCTCGAGACGCTGAAAGCGGCCGGCATCCCGGCGACGGTCCGCCTGCGCCGCGGCCTGGAGATCGAGGCCGGATGCGGGCAATTGGCCTCAACCCGGATGCCCCCGGAGGGGACTGGCGCTGACCCGGCCCCCGCAGGGGATCCCTAGTGGCGTGTTTGAAAGATAATGTTCCCGAGTCGTGGAACCTTGAGAAACCGTATCCTGCCGGAATTCTCATTGCTTTTCAATTACTGATCGCCTTCTCCATTTTGAGCGGAGGCAATCGGGTAGAACCCGGCCTTATTGCCGCAGCGGTATTTTGTTTCGGTGCTGCGCTGGTGTCGAATCCTGCCGGCGCAGTTGCCAATTTGTTCATGGCTCTCATTCGGAGGTTTCCGGCTTTCACAAAATAATGAAGGTTTGCAAAGCTGAGTGGGCTAGCGAAGGATGGGAACGTCAAGAGTGGGTCCGAATCAGGAAAAATCGATACCCTTCATAGACTGAGGCTTAACCGCGAGCGTTCACCGCTGGTGGGTAGGACAATCAAGGAGAGACATTTACCCTTTAGCAGACAAGTACCCGTTCGTTAGGTATCCACGTTCTTGCTCGAATGTGTCCGGGTCGGCGCGTAAATATGGGTGCACCGTAGTGCCTGGCACGGATGGGTCGCTGCAGCGAATGGTTGGCCGTTCTAAGGTGCACCGCTCGCAAGCAGCTCCAGTGCGAAGGGTTGGCCGTGCCCGGGATAGACGGCTTTGATTTTTAGCCCCTCCAGGCTAGAGGCACTGTCATGTGCGGCCGAGGCATCGTCCATAAGGGAATTGAGGGCCGGCCCTTTCGTGTTCTCGAAGAGATCGCCGCAGAACAAATCTCCGCTAACGGTCAAGATGCCTATGGACCCCCTGGAATGCCCAGGAAGAGAGATGACCTTCGCCTCAAGACCGTATTGAGAAAGGTCGTATCCCTCCTCGAGGAGAATATCGGGGGTGAATCGCTCGGATTTCCCAAACCCCGTGAAGAGACGGACCAGGGCTCGGATGGGGAAAATAGGTTTCTTTCGGTTCACGAACATATCTCCGCACTCGGCCATACTCGCATCGGCAGGGTGCATGGCGATGCTGGTGCCGTAAGCGGAGCGGAGGAAAGCTGCGCTCCCGATATGGTCGAAGTCCCCATGCGTGAGAATAATGAGGTTGAGAGAGCCCGGCATGCAGCCGGCGCTTTCGAGTTCTGTGCGCAGCTCTTTGCGCGCATTGGAGCCGCCTGTATCAATGAGGACATGACCTGAACTGGTATGGATCAGGTAGCAGTTAACCCTTCCCAAGCGAAGGGGAAGCGGGAAGGTAAGGATGTTGATATCTTGTGGCATCTTGATCCCGCTGGACTCCGGCCTTGGCCACGACGATAAGTGATGGTTGAGCAAGTTTATTCCTAAAGCGACAAAGCAATCTCAACCCGAATTTAACCGGATAATTGCATCAGAATAGGCAATTCTCAACAGTTGGCCAGGTTTCTATCTCACCCGCTATTTGGGTCGACCTCCATTAGCCAAAGATATTACCGAAATTCCACGTCGAAATAATTTTGCCATCATTTTCGCCCAAAAGGGACCCTCATCGAACGGGACCCAGCCGCCAATACAAACCGGCGGGGGTGCGCCCCGCCGGGCCGAGGACTTCCGTCTCCATTGCCCGCGGCTACGGTGTGCTGGGAGGCTGGAACTGCATGACGCGGCCGTTGCCCGAATCGACAACCCAGACGCTTCCCTGGGAATCCACCTGGATCCCCACCGGGAGTTTGAACGCGTTCGATCCCGTGCCGTAGTCCCCCCAGGTATATAGGAACCCGCCCTGGGAGTTGAACACGATCACCCGGTAGGCCTGCGGGTCGGTCACATACACCCGCCCGTCCGATCCGACGGCGAGGAAGGGCTTGTTGTCGAGCGACTGCCCGTTCCACCCGGCGATCGCCCACTGGCGGTCGTAGGTCCACGAGTTCGTGCTGGTCTCGCGGAACACCTGGACGCGCTGGTTCCAGGTGTCCGCCACATACAGCTCGCCGTCCGGCCCCAGGGCAATGCCCACGGGCTCGTCCAGCTGCCCGGGCCCAAATCCTCCCGACCCGATCTGGGCCAGGTAGTTGCCGTTCTCGTCAAAGACGACGATGCGCTTGTTGCCCGTGTCCGCCACATAGACCCGGCCCTTGGAGTCGACCGCCACGTCCCGCGGGCCGTAGAAGCCGGTCGGGGTATTCGCCTGGCCGGACGAGCCCCACATGCGCACGAACTTGCCGTCCGCGGTGAACTCCTGGATGCGGTAGTTCCAGGTGTCGGCGACGAACACGTTCCCGTCGGGCGCGACGCCCACGCCCCACGGCTGGTCGAACGTCCCTCCGGGCGCCGGCCCCTTGCTCGAATCGGCGAAGGTGCCCCACGCCTCGAGCAGGTTCCCCGAGCGGTCAAAGTGCTCGATGCGGCTGTTGTCAGTGTCGGCCACGTAGATCGAGCCGTCCGGGGCGACGGCGATCCCTCGGGGGTTCTGGAGCTGCCCGGGCTCGCTGCCCGCCGCGCCCCAGACGGCCGCGGCGGCGAGCGTGATCTGGCCCTTGGCATACGGATCGGCGGCCGCGGCGGCCGCGGCCGGCGCCGCGCCGTACTGCCAGATCTGGTTGGCAATGTCCTTGCGGATATAGACGCGCATGCTCTCCGAGACCGGCCAGTGCGAGATGTCGTAGTTCACGCCGGTGAGCGTGCCGTAGAGGGTGTAGTCGCGGTTGAACCAGATGTTGAAGATCGCCTGGCGGTACTGGGCGCTTTCGAGCGCGGCCAGGAGCCTCCCGGAATCCAGGTTGAAGTACTCCTGCATCGGCCAGGACATGCGGATGTAGTCAAAGCTGTAGTGGGTCGAGCTTAGCAGCGGATCGACCTTCTCGATGTTCCCGGAGCCCACCAGGACGATGGGGGCGTTCTCCAGGTCGCGCGTGGGCTCATCCCCGAAGTAGCGCTGGTTCGGGTAGTCCCGCAGATACCAGGTCAACGGCCAGGAGACGAGATCGTCGTAGGCCACCTCGATCCCCAGCCCGTCGTTCGTCCTCTGCGAGAGCTCCTGCACCTCGGCCATGATGGTCTTGACGCTCTGGGTCGAGTGGGCGTAGTCGATGAATTCCTTGCCGTCCCCCAGATTGATGTAGCTGGCCATCCAGCCGGCGCGCAGGGTCAGGACCGCGAGGAGCCCGAACAGCTCCAGCGTCACCATCCGGCCCCACACCGCGGGCGGACGGGATCTCCACAGCCGGACCATGAGCGCCGTGCCCAGGACCGCGAAGACCAGCGCCTCCACAAATCCGGTCGTCGCCTGGAGCTGATCGAGCGTGGAGCCCGCAAAGGGCGGAGCCGTGCCCAGAAGATCCAGGATCGCCAGGACCCAGCCATACACCGTCAGCGGCAGGACCACCAGCCCCAGCCAGCCCCACGACTTTACCCCTTGGCGCCAGTCGGTCTGCTCCCAGATGCGGCCGAGCGCCCAGCCCCCCAGCAGGATCATGGCCAGAACGATATGGACCGTCAGCCAGGGCATCTTCTCTCCGGCCACGGTGTAGGCCAGAAGCGAGGCCACGCTCCAGTAGCCCAAAAATCCCGGCAGGTTGAAGCGGTAAGCCTGGGCCGCGCTCTCCGGGAGCGCCGCCGGCGGCTCCAGAAGTTTCCATTCCACGGCAGGCGCGGGACCGTCCGGCGGGTCGGCCGCGTTCGCGGCGGCCGGTCCTTCCTCGCGGTCGGCCGGGGCGCGCCGGAACAGCTGGCGCAGCCCGAAATAGCCCGCCACGAGCGAAGCCAGGGCGGGAAGGTACTCGTAGATCGGGATGGTCACCAGGAGGTAGTAATACCAGGGCTGGCTTCCGCGGCGGACGCCCTGCTGCTCCAGCCAGTATCCCAGGGAACCGACCAGGCCGCTGGCCAGACCGCCCCCATTGGTGAAGAAGGTCGTATAGAAAACGATGAACAGGCTGTAGAAGATGACCGCGTTGATGAGCCACAGCTTGCGGTCCCACCACAGGCCGATGATGATGGAGACCGCCAGGAGCGGGAGAAAGATGATCGCCGTGTGGAGCAGCCCGGCGTTCGAGTAGTCCAGCGAGTTCCATCCCAGGGCGCTCTCGGGAAAGGCCGTGAGCTGCGGAAGGACAAAGGTCCCCAGGATAATCAGCAGGTCCCAGGCGGGGAACCGCGGCCGGAAGGAAGCGCCGAAGTCGCGCAGCGCAATCACCACCGCGGCCACGAACACGGCCAGCGCAACGGCCCCGACCCCCAGCGCCCACAGCTGCATCCCGAGAATCCCGCCCGCCGCCGCCGCCGCCGGGGCATTGGGATTGGCCGGGACGGCCGTGCCGCCCAGGAGGGAACCCGCGGACATCCGCCCGTAGGCCAGGAACCAGCCGGCCACGACCAGAAGCGCGATCCCCAGGGAAGCCAGATACGAAAACGTCCTGCGGCGCCCGGCGTTCGGCCATGGGGACTGCAGGAGCGAGATCAGCAGCTGGAGACCCAGGAAGAGCATGGCCAGGGCAACGTAGATATAGGCGGTCTCTTCCGTGTCGTAGTTCAGGACCGTGGCGATCGTCAGCAGGTAGAGCCACTTCGTCTGGCGCGTCTCGAAGAACCTGGCGATCGCGTAGAACATCAGCAGGGCCCAGACGACGGTGAAGGCCTCGTTGCGGACGTAGCGCGAGTAATACAGCATGAAGGGGGAGATCACCATGAACAGGGAGGCGATCAGCGCCCCGATCCGCCCCAGCCAGCGGCGGAAAACCCACAGCAGCAGGACCGCGGTGATTCCAAAGAGCGCCGCGGGGACGCGGGCGGTCGTGTCGCTGGCCCCCAGGATGAAATACGTCAGCGCCAGCATGTGGAACTGCAGGGGGCCGTGCATCATCGGGTTGTGGACGTACCCTTGCCCGCGATACAGCAGCCAGGAGTAGAAGGAGTGCAGGCTCTCGTCGTGGGCGATCGCGCGCTCGCCCAGATCATAGAAGCGCGTGGCCGCGGCGCCCAATCCCAGCAGGATCCACAGTGCAATCTCCCGCGTGACCGGCAGCCAGTCCGCCACCTTGCCGTCGAGCCAACCCGAACGATTCTGAGTGGTTTCCACTATCGCCTCGATCCGGTTTGCTTCCCGCGCCTGCCCGATCCGGCTCCCCCGGGAACGGGGCCCCGCGCCCTCCCGCCCTCCTCGGGGGAAAGCGCCCGCACCTCCGCCGGCGACAGGCGGCGCCACTCGCCCGGGCGCAGCTCGCCCAATCGTACGCCGGCAATGCGAATCCGCACAACCCGCAGGACCGGCAGGCCCAGGCGGGCGCCGGTCTCCCGGATTTCGTGCTTGCGCCCCTCGCGCATCACCACGCGCAGCCAGGACCCCGACCCGGAGGACTTCTCGACCTCCACCCGCGCCGGCAGGCTGCGCTTCCCGTCCGCCAGGACGATCCCCCGCCGCCAGAGGTCCAGCTGATCCCCGTCCGGCCGATGCGGCACCCGCACCCGGTACTCCTTCTCGCAGCCGTAGCGCGGGTGCGTCAGCCGGTTCGCCAGCTCGCCGTCGTCGGTGAGCAACATCAGCCCTTCGCTCTCCAGGTCCAGCCGGCCCACGGGAAACAGCCTCCCGGCCAGCGGAACGAGGTCGCGGACCGTCCGCCGCTCGCCTTGAGGGGCCAGCGAGGAAACCACCCCGGGGGGCTTGTTGACCGCCACGGTGGTGCCGATCTTGGCCGCGGCCACCCTGCGGCCGTCAACCCGGAGGTCGTCCCTCTTCGGGTCCGCCCGTTCCCCGAGCCTGGCGATCCGCCCGTTGAGGGTCACGCGGCCCGTCCGCACGAACTCCTCGCAGGCCCGCCGGGACCCCAGGCCGGACTGGGCCAGGACTTTCTGGAGCTTCTCGGGTCCCGGGGCCTCACTCTTTGAGGACGGTATCTGCGCCTCCGCTCTCCCCTTGCGCGAGGGGAGCCTCCGCCTCCTCCAGGGCCAGGACCGGCAGTTCTTTGGTGGAGCCCAGGCCGAAATGCTGGAGCATCATGGAAGTGACCCCATAGAGAATGGGCCGGCCGGGCCCCTCGGTCCGGCCCATCTCCTCGATCAAGCCCTTCGACAGGAGACTCTGCAGCACGCTATCGGAATTCACGCCGCGGATGGCATCGATCTGCGGACGGGTCAGCGGCTGCCGGTAGGCGATGATGGCCAGCGCCTCGAGCGCCGCCTTGGTCAGGGTGGTCGTGTTCTTCAGGCCGAGCAGCTTCTCGATCTGCGGGGCGGCGCGCGGCGAGGTGGTCAGGCGCACCCGGTCGCCCAGCCGCTGGATCTGCAGGCCGCGGTCGCGGTAATCCAGATCCAGCTCCTCCAGGGCCTGCTCGATCTCGGATTCGGGGAGCTCCAGCGCGAGGCTCAAGGTGGAAAGCGCCACCGGCTCCGCCGAAACGAACAACAGGCTCTCCACAACCGCCTTCAGAGGCATCGATCCATCGGCCGTTTGGGAATCCACGATGCGGTCAACCCCGGCTTCACCGTCAGGTCTTTCCTCCAGGAGCCCGCCGCGCTCGAGGTTCCGCCGCGCCGCCCCGTTCCTGCACCCGAAGCGGATGAGGTTCCCCCTGCGGGGGGCGGGATGTATGGTCTAATGGAACCGGACCCGTGTGCCCTCGGTTCCGGCACCGCGGAAGATGAGCGGGGTGCTCTCAGGAGCCTTTTTGGCCCGACGGTTCCCGATTATACCAAGCGCCCGATGAATAACCGCAGCGCGCGCAGGCGCTTCCCCCAGCGGTCAGGACATTCCGCCGCCCGCGATGCCGCGGTCCGGTTCCTCCTGCCCCTCGGCCTCGCGCTGCTCTTCGGCTGCGGCGGCCCTCGCGTGAGCGTCCCTCCGGTGTCCGTCCAGATCCGCGTCGACAGCGGGACCCGAAGCGTTTCGGTTCCTTCGGGCTCGACGGTGAGCGAGGCGCTTGCGGCCGCGGCCGTCTCGCTGGGGCCGCTCGACGAGGTTTCCCCGCCGGTGTATGGGATCCTCAGCCGGCCCACGACGATCCAGGTGACGCGGGTGACGGAGAGCGACGAGGTCGAGGAGAGCCCGGTTCCCTACCCGCAGCAGATCGTGCGCAGCCTCGCCCTGGCCCCCGGCGAGACCCGGTTGGTCCAGGCCGGGGTGGAAGGGAAGGAGGAAACGACCTACCGGATTGTCACCCAGGACGGCCGGGAGGTCTCGCGCTCCCCGGTGAGTTCGATGGTCGTGCAGCCGGCGACCCCGGAAATCCTCATGGAAGGGAACGAGGCCAGCATCGCCACCGTCCCCATCCCGGGGACCCTCGCCTATCTGGACGGGGGCAATGCCTGGATCCTGAAAGGGGATTCCAGCAGCCCGCTGGAGCTGTCGACCGGCGGGAACCTGGACGGGCGCGTCTTCAGCCTGTCGCCCTCCGGGGAATGGCTGCTGTACACGGTCCGCAATCCGGCGGCCATCAATTCGCTGAAGATGATCCAGACCGACGGGTCGGGCAAACCGGTCGATCTGGGGGTGGCCGACATCATCCAGTTCGCGGCCTTCTCGCCGGCCGATCCTTCGCTCCTGGCGTACTCCACCGCCGCCCCGAGCCCGGCCGCCCCGGGCTGGAAGGCGAACAACGACCTGGGCCTCCTGCACCTCAATGCGGCCGGCCAGGTCCTGGAGCGGAAAACGCTCCTGCCGCCGCAGGTGGGCGGCGCCTACGGCTGGTGGGGGACCCGCTTCGCCTGGTCGCCCGACGGCCAGGAGCTGGCCTACGCGCGCGCCGACTCGGTCGGGCTCGTCGACGCGACCAGCGGCGCGCTGACCCAGCTGTCCGCCGTGGTCCCCTATGAGACGCTGTCGGACTGGGCCTGGGTTCCGCCCCTGGCCTGGACGCCCGACGGGTCCTTCCTTCTCACGGTCACCCACGGGGCTCCGATCGGGCTGGAGGTCCCGGAGGCCTCCCCGGAATTCGACCTGGTGGCGCTGTCGGTCAAAGGGGGTTATTCTGTGACCCTGCAGGAGCAGGCCGGCATGTTCTCCGACCCGGTGGTGGTGGCCGCGCCCCCTTCAGGGGGAAGCGCCGCCCCTGCTCCCCAGATCGTCTTCCTCCAGGCGATCCTGCCGCTCGAAAGCTCCACCAGCTCATACACCCTGGAGGTCATGAACCGCGACGGCAGCAGTCTGCGCCGCCTCTTTCCGGCCCAGGGGGAAGAGGGCCTGGCGCCCCAGAACGCGTCCGGCTCGCCGGACGGCAAAGAGGTCGCGCTGGTGTATCAAGGCAATCTCTGGCTGGTCGACCTGACCAGCCGCCAGTCGCAGCCGCTCACGGCGGATCAGCTGGTGACGGCGGCCGACTGGAGGTGAAGCGAGGTCCGGGATCCCGGCCGGGAGTCCGGCTCGCATTTCCGCAGTGCGGAGCAGTCCATGCGCATTCTCCTGACGGGGGTTGCGGGTTTCATCGGGTCCCATCTCTGTGACCGGCTCTTGTCCGAGGGGCACAGCGTGGTGGGCCTGGACAACTTCGTGACCGGATCGCCCGAGAACCTCGCCCACCTGGCGGGCTCGAAGAACTTCCTGTTCATCAAGCACGACGTCTCCAACTACATCTTCTTCCCCGGCCCGGTCGAGGCGGTGCTTCACCTGGCCTCCCCGGCGAGCCCGAACGCGGACAGCCCGTACGGCTATCCCCAGCTGCCGATCCAGACCCTGAAGGCCGGCGCCCTGGGGACCCACAATGCGCTGGGCGTCGCCCGCGCCAACGGGGCCCGCTTCCTGCTGGCCTCCACCTCCGAGATCTACGGCGACCCGGAAGAGCATCCGCAGAAAGAGACCTACTGGGGCCACGTCGACCCCATCAGCCCGCGCTCGGTATATGACGAGGCCAAGCGCTTCGCCGAAGCCATCACCATGGCCTACTACCGCTACCACCACATCGACACCCGGATCGCGCGCATCTTCAACACCTACGGCCCGCGGATGAGGCTGGACGACGGCCGGGTGATCCCGAACCTGGTCGGCCAGGCCCTGCGCGGCGAGCCGCTGACGGTCTACGGCGACGGGTCGCAGACGCGGTCGTTCTGCTATGTCGACGACCTGGTCGAGGGGCTCTACCGCCTGCTGCTTTCGGACGAGCACCTGCCCGTCAACCTGGGCAACCCCGCCGAGATCAGCATCCGCCAGCTGGCCGAGCAGATCGCCGCCCACGGCGGCAAACCCAGCGACATCCGCTGCCTGCCCGACCGACGCGGCCCCGGCGATCCGCAGCGGCGCCAGCCCGACATCACCCGGGCCGGGCAGATCCTGGGCTGGACGCCACGCATCTCCCTGGAGGAAGGACTGGAGAATACCTTCCGGCATTTCCAATCCCAGGTGGCGAAGGGTCCGTCGTGAGGTGGAGAAGGGAGAGCGGTCGTTTCCTGCGCTTCCTGGTGGTGGGATCCGTGGGGGCCGTGGTGGATTTCGGGATCTTCAACCTGCTGAGCGGGGAGCTGCACGTCTATCCGGTCCTGGCCTCGGCCTGTTCCTTCACCTGCGCCGTGACGAGCAACTTCTTCTGGAACCGCTACTGGACCTACCCGGACTCGCGCGCCAAGGCGGTGCGGAACCAGGTGGGCCAGTTCGCCCTGGTCAGCCTGGTCGGCCTGTTCATCCGGACCCCGCTGTTTGCGGGGCTCGCCCCGGTCTGGGGCTCGGTCCTGGCGCTCTGGCACGGGCCCCTTCCCATTTCCGCCGCCCAGGCCGCCAACAATCTGGCCCTGGCCTGCGCGGTGGGCGTGGTCCTGGTCTGGAACTTCATCGCCAACCGCTTGTGGACATACAATGACGTGAGCTGATGCCCATGTCCGCCATCCCCTCTCAGGCCGTTGTTCCTCTTTTCACCTCGCGGGGCGACTTCGCCGCCATGGTCCGCTATCCCTACCTGTATAACGCGGAGGGGGACTGGATCGGGTGGGTCAGCGAGGCGGGAGAGGTCTTCAATCTGGAAAGGGACTATGTCGGCTGGATCTCGGGGGATCACCGCATCCTGCGGCGGCCCTCGTCCGAAGCGCGGACGCGCCCCGTGAGTCCCGGGGCGGCCCCGCCGCCCCGGAAGCTTCAGCGGCCGGCCATCGTTCCACTTCCGCCTCTGATGGCGGTGTACTCGCAGGACGTCCTGGACGTCCTGGAGGAATCCCCCTGCCCGCTGCACACCGAGGACACGGGGGAGACCCGTCCGGACCTGGAGTAGGAATGGACCCCATGGCCGAGCTGCCCTGCAAGCCCACCTCGCAGTCGCGCACCGTCCTGTGCCAGATCATGCGCCTGGAGGATGCCAACCTGCACGGCAATGTCCACGGCGGCGTGATCATGCGCCTAGCCGACGAAGCGGGAGCCCTGGCCTGCATCCGCCATGCCCAGCGGATGGTCGTGACGGTGGTCATGGACAGCATGACGTTCAATCACCCGATTCACCTGGGAGACGTGGTGACCCTGACCTCGCAGGTCACCTGCGCCGGCCGGACCTCGATGGAGGCCCGGGTCGACGTGGAAGCGGAAAACCCGCTGACGGGGGTCCGGGTCCACACCAACACCGCCTACCTGGTCTATGTCGCCCTGGACGACGCGGGGCGCCCGGCCGCCGTCCCCATGCTCTGCGGCGAGACCGATGAGGAAAGAGAGGAAATGGCCCGGGCCGAGGAACGGCAGAGCCTGCGCAGGGCCCGGGCGGGGCGGCCGGCGGAGCCGGGGACCTCGCATGGCTGAACCCGTCCGCAGCCTCACCGAGCTGCTGGAGGTCGCCTCCTCGCGGCGGTTTCTCGCCGCCGTCCAGCCGGGAGACCGCGGGCTCGCGGAATCCCTGCCCTTCCCCTTCCTGGCGCTGGTGGGCGAGACGGAAATGAAACTCGCGCTCCTGATGGCCGTGATCAACCCGGCCGTGGGAGGCGTGCTGCTGCTCGGGCCGCGGGGCACCGGGAAGACGACGGCGGTGCGCAGCCTCGCGCCGCTCCTGCCGCAGGTGCCGCGCAGCCTGTGCCCGTACGGATGCCTGCCGGAGGACATTGAGACCGGCGGCATCGAGGCGGTCTGCCCCGACTGCGCGCGCAAGTACGGGCAGGGCGAGCCGCTCACGTTTCTGGACCCGATGCGGCTGGTCGAGCTGCCGCTGAACGCCCAGTTGGCGGACGTGATCGGAGGCGTGGACGAGCGGGCCGCGGCGCACGAACGCCGCCGGCTGCGCATGGGGATCCTGGCCCAGGCCGACCGCAACTTCCTGTACGTGGACGAGATCAACCTGCTGGCGCGGGAGATCACCGACGCGATCCTGGACGCCGCCGCCCAGGGCCAATACATGGTCCGGCGCGGGCCGGTGTCGGCCGCCTACCGCTCCCGCTTCGTCCTGGTCGGCTCGATGAATCCCGAGGAGGGCGCCCTGCGGCCCCAGATTTTCGACCGCTTCGGGCTGAGGATCTTCGTCCGCGGCCTCCTCAGCCCGGGCGAACAGTGGGAAGCGTACCGCCGCGTCCAGGCGTATCTGGCCAACCCGCGCGGCGTGATCGAATACTACCGCCGCGAAACCGAGGAAATACAGGAAGAGATCCGGATCAGCCGCGAGCAGCTGGGCAAGGTCCGGCTCTCGGCCGAGACCGGCGCACAAGGGCTGGCGCTCGTCGAGCGCCTGGCCGTCCGATCGCACCGGGCGGTGCTCAGCCTGCTGGAGGGCGCCCGCGCCCACGCGGCGGCGGCGGGCCGCGAAGAGGTGGTCGAAGAGGATCTGCGCGCCCTCGCCCCTCTCGTCCTGCGCATGCGCCACTCGGCCTTCATGGAAGAGTATGGGGCCCGGGTCGAGGAAGAGGACGAGCGCCTGGGGAAGGTGATGGCCGAGGTGTTCCCTCCCCGCCCCTCGGCCTAGCGGGTCCCTTGGAACCCGCGCCGCCGCGGCGCCCGCGCCTCCGGAAGCACCGGAATTTCTGGTTATAATTCAGGCGGTATTCCAAGGCGCGCGCGGCCGTCATCCTGAGGAACCCTGATCCCCGAAAGCCGACCGGACATGGGCTTCAGCAACCTGGCACGATCCGTCGTCGAGTCTGCGACCCTCCGCCTCAACGAGGAGGCCCGCCTCCTGAAAGAGAAGGGCGAAGCCGTGATCCACCTGGGGATCGGGGAACCGAAAAACCGCGCGCCCATCGCCGCGATCCTCAGCTCCTCCGCCCGGCTCAACACCGGGGACATCAAATACACCCCGGTCGACGGCACGCCCTCGCTGAAGAAGGCGATCCTCCGCTACATGGAGGAAAACTACGACCGGATCCTGGCGCCGGAGAACGTGATCGTCTCCGCCGGGGCCAAGCAGAGTCTGTACAACGTCCTGTATACCCTGCTCAACCCCCAGGAAGAGGTGATCATCCTGGCGCCCCACTGGGTGAGCTACCCGGAAATCACCCGCATGGTGTACGGGGTGCCGGTGATCGTCACGCCCGAGGACGGGAGCTTCCATCCCCGCCTGGAGGACATTGAGCGCGCGGCCGGCCCATATACCAAGGCCCTGATCCTCAACAGCCCCAACAACCCTTCCGGCCTGGTGTATACGGACCGCTTCATCTCCGAGGCGGTGGACTTCTGCGAGCGCAAGGGCATCTACCTGATCGCCGATGACATCTACCACAAGCTGGTGTTCGACGGGCAGCGGGCCCTGCCGGCCCTGGCCGCCACGACGCGCGACATCGAGACGACGCACGTGATCACCGTCAACGGCGTGTCCAAGCTGTATGGGATGACCGGGTTCCGGATCGGCTGGGTCGCCGCCAGCCGCAAGATGGTCGAGATCATGACCAACATCCAGGCCCAGACCACCTCCTGCACCTCGGAGGTCCTGCAGGCCGCGGCCGAGGGCGCGTTGACCGGCATGCAGAGCGTGGTCGAGGAACTGCGGCTGACGATCGAGAACAACCGCAACGTCATGCTGCAGGAACTCAAGGGGTTCCCCGGGGTCCGGGTGGTCAAGCCCGGCGGGACCTTCTACTGTTTTCCGGACTTCCGCGCCTACGACGGCGACTCCGGGCACCTCGCCGAGTTCCTGCTGCGCAAGGCCCTGGTCGTGACGGTCCCGGGGAAGGAATTCGGGATGGAAGGGTATCTGCGCCTCAGCTTCTCCGGCTCGATCAAGGAGATCGTCGAAGGGGTGGAGCGCATGAAGTGGGCGCTGGACCCGAACGCGCCCAATGAGATCTATATCGGGGAGCGCAAGATGATCCGGGATTGGCTGTGAACAACCTGCTGGATATCCGCACCCCGGCCCAGGGGCAGGCGCGGGAGCTGAAGAGCGATTTCGGGCTGGAGAACGTGGGCCTCTCGAATCTGCACACGGTCTACTGGAACCTCCCCAGCGAAGCCCTCTACGAGGAGGTCCTGTTCCGCGGCGAGGCCGCCATGGCCCGCTCCGGGCCGCTGGTGGTCAACACGGGGAAGCACACCGCCCGCTCCGCGGCCGACAAATACCTCGTGCGGGAGCCCACCTCGGAGAACCAGGTCTGGTGGGGGGAATACAACCGCCCGTTCGCCAGCGACAAGTTCAACGAACTTTTCGACCGGCTGCAGGGGTTTCTGCAGGGCCGGGACGTCTTTGTCCAGGACTGCTACGCCGGCGCCGACCCCGCCTACCGACTGCCGGTCCGGGTCGTGAGCGAGTACGCCTGGCACAGCCTGTTTGCCCGCAACATGTTCCTCCTGCCGCGGACGACGGAGGAGCACCGCCGCTACGTCCCCGACTTCACCGTGATCTGCGCCCCCAGCTTCAAGGGTCTGCCGCAGATCGACCAGACCCGCAGCGAGACCTTCATCGTCCTCAACTTCCAGCAGCGGCTGTGCATCATCGGCAACACGGCCTACGCCGGGGAGATCAAGAAGTCGGTCTTCACCATCCTGAACTTCCTGCTGCCCAACCAGGGGGTCCTGCCCATGCACTGCTCGGCCAATATCGGGCCCGCGGGGGACACGGCGCTCTTCTTCGGCCTTTCCGGAACCGGCAAGACGACCCTTTCGGCCGACCCCCGCCGGTCCCTGATCGGGGACGATGAGCACGGCTGGAGCGACGAGGGCGTGTTCAATTTCGAGGCCGGGTGCTACGCGAAGGTGATCCAGCTTTCCCCCTCCGCCGAGCCTCAGATCTACGCCTGCACCCGGCGCTTCGGCACGATTCTCGAGAACGTGATCCTGGACCCGGTGACGCGCCGCATCGACCTGGACGACGACCGGATCACGGAGAACACCCGCGCCTCTTATCCCCTCGAATACATCGAGAACTGGGTGCCCGAGAAGGTCGGGGGCCATCCCCGCAACCTGGTCCTGCTGACCTGCGACGCCTCCGGGGTGATGCCACCCCTGGCGAGGCTCACGCCCGACCAGGCGCTCTTCCACTTCATCTCCGGATACACTTCCAAGATCAGCGGGACGGAGGCGGGGCTGGGGATCGAGCCGGAGATCACGTTCTCGACCTGCTTCGGCGCCCCGTTCATGGTCCACCCCCCGGCCCGATACGCGGAGCTGCTGGGGCGCAAGATCCTCAAGTACCACCCGGATTGCTGGCTGATCAACACGGGCTGGATCGGCGGGCCGTACGGGGTGGGGAAGCGCATCAGCATCGGGTACACGCGGGCGCTGCTGGCGGCCGCGCTTTCGGGGTCCCTGCAGCAGGTGGAAACAACCACCGACCCGGTGTTCGGGTTCGAGGTGCCCAGGCGCTGCGATGGGATACCGGAGGACGTGCTCAATCCCGCCCAGTCCTGGTCCAGCCGGGACGCGTATATGACCCGCTATCGCCAGCTGGCGACCCGTTTTCTCGACAATTTCAAGAAGTACGAAGAAGGAGTCCCCGCGGAAGTCGTGGCCGCGGGCCCTCGCCCCGAACCGCTCCCCAGCTCCGCCTAGCGCACGAGCCCGTAGGCAAAGCGGATGTAGGCCTCGATCCCCCGGTAGAAGTTCGGCACGTGCAGCTTCTCATTGGGCGCGTGCAGGTTGTCGTCCGGCAGGCTGAAGCCCATCAGGATGGACTCGCGGCCCAGGAGCGACTGCATCAGGCTGACGACGTGGATGCTCCCGCCCTCGCGGACGAACACCGGGGGCCGGCCGAAGGTCTCGGTCAGCGCCCTCGCGGCCGCGCGCATCTCCTCGGTGTTCCTGCGCACAATGGCCGGCAGGCCGCCCGCCAGCGAGGTCACCTCCCAGCGCACCGTGGCCGGGGCCTCGCGCCGGAGATAGGCGAGCAGCTGGGCATGCACCTCGTCGGGCGTTTGATCCGGGACCAGGCGCATCGAGATCTTGGCCATGGCCGTTGAGGGAAGCACCGTCTTGGATCCCTCGCCCGTGAATCCGCTCAGCAGCCCGTTGACTTCCAGGGTGGGCCGGGCTCCGAGGCGCTCGACGACCGTATAGCCCTTCTCCCCCCACAGGCGCGGCACTCCGGTCATGCGCTGCAGGTCCTCCTCCCGCTCGGGAACCAGCGCCAGCGCTTCGCGCTCCTCGGGCCCCAGCGGCCGAACCTTGTCGTAGAAGCCCGGCAGGGTGACCCGCCCCCGGCGGTCATGCATCCCGTTGATCAGCTCGCACAGAACCTGGGCGGGGTTGTGGACGGCGCCGCCGAACTGCCCCGAGTGCAGGTCATGGGCCGGCCCGTACACGCGCAGCTCGAAATAGGCCAGCCCGCGCAGCCCGTAGACGATCGAGGGAAGGTCCGGGCGCAGGATCATCGAATCCAGATTGAGCACGACGTCGCAGGCCAGCCGGTCCCGGTGGGACTGGATAAAGGATTCCATGTTCGGGGACCCGATTTCTTCCTCCCCCTCCACCAGATAGATGAGATTGACCGGCAGGGATCCCGTACGCCCGATCGCCTCCACCGCGGCCAGGTGGGCCACCAGCTGCCCTTTCATGTCGGAGGCCCCGCGGGCGAAAAGATCTTCGCCGCGGATCGTCGGCTCAAACGGCGGGCTGATCCACTCCCCCACCGGATCGGCAGGCTGGACGTCATAGTGCCCGTACACCAGGAGGGTCGGGGCTCCCTTTCCCGCGCCCGGGTACTCCCCCAGGACCACGGGGTGCCCCGCGGTGGGCGCAACCTCCGCGGTCAGGCCCAGCTTCCGCAGCCGGTCCGCGATCCATTCCGCCCCGCGGACCATGTCGGCCGCATGCTCCGAGGCCGTCGAGACGGTGGGGATGCGCAGCAGCTCTGCGAGCTGATCCAGAGCCGCGGAATGATGCGATTCGGCGTAGGCGAGAGCGGTCTCCACCGTCATGAACTCCACTCCTTCGACAAAGAAAAAGGGGAGCCTCGCGCCCCCGGCTAGCGTCGGCCGACAAACCCCGAAACCACGGCGCCGAGAAAGCCCACCATCAGGAGCCCGATAACGACCGCCGCGGGGGGCAGCCCGTGGGAGCCCCCGGAAACGGACACCGGCGCAAAGGTGACCTGGGTGGGCGGAACGCCCGCGGTGTATGTCGGCATCCGGGTGGGCAGCATGGAGGAGAACTGGGCGGCCAGGGTGGGATCGATCGTGGCCGTCACCAGGGGAGTGGGCGTGGCGGGAGGCTCCACGACCGAGAGGGACTGCCCCAGAGTGAAGACTTCCACCACCGGCGCATACACCCAGCCCAACCCGGAAGGGGTCCCCGGATACTGGATCTCGACCCAGTCCGCGGCCACCGATTCGCCCAGGGCGGGCGCGCTCTGCCCCAGGACCAACACCCCCACCTGGTCATAGACCGTGCCCGGCCCGGTGCGGACATTGACATGATCGTTGTTCTGGCAACAGACGATGTAGGGGCCCGAAGGGGTGGGCGTTCCCACCGCCTGCGCCTGGACCGGCCGGACCGCAACCCAGCCGACCGCGGCCAGCGCCAGACACGCCCCCAGGAGACAGCGGATGGTTCGAGCGGTGCGCAGGGGTGTCCTTGGATCCAATCGGTTGCTCCTCGGTATCGCCAAGGCTATAATCCCGTGAGCTCGGCTCGCAAGCCGAGGAGGTTGAACACGGTTTCTTTCTCTTCCACACTGCTCATGATGACGCTCGCCCTGGCGGGCGCCTTCCTGGTTGCCCTGTGGGCCAGCCTGATCCTCTGGACGGTGAGGGACATTCGAGCCCGGACGCATGACCGGCTGGCCGTGATCCTGGCCGGGATTCTGGTGGGGATCCTCGGTCTCCCCGGGCTCCTGATCTACGCGCTCCTGCGGCCTTCCCACACGTTGGAAGAAACCTATGAGGAGACCCTGGAGGAGGAAGCGCTGCTGCAAGGCCTGGCGGACCGGGCCACCTGCCCCGGATGCAGCCGACAGGTTCAGGAAACCTGGCAGGTCTGCCCCTCCTGCGGCACACGCCTGCGCAAGCCCTGTCCCTCGTGCCGGAAGCTCTCGGACCTCAACTGGACCGTCTGTCCGTACTGTGCCGCCTCCCTGACCGAGGGCGCGCCGGGCGAGCCGACCTGAGGCTCGATCCTAGCTCGGGCGCACGCTTCCCAGCGCCGCCGCCCCGGCATAGCGCGCTTCGTCCCCCAATTCCCGCTCAATCCGCAGCAGCTGATTGTATTTGGCGACCCGGTCGCTGCGCGCCGGCGCCCCGGTCTTGATCTGGCCCATATTGAGGGCCACGCTGAGATCGGCGATGGTGGTGTCCTCCGTTTCCCCCGAGCGGTGGGAGGTCACCGCGTGCCAGCCGGCGCGCTGGCACAGGTCCACGGCCTCGATGGTCTCGGTCAGCGTGCCGATCTGGTTCAGCTTGACAAGCAGCGCGTTGGCGGCCTTTTCGCGGATGGCCCGCCGCACCCGCTCCGGATTGGTGACCAGGAGATCGTCCCCGACGATCTGGATGCGCTCCCCCAGCCGGGCGGTCAGGAGCTTCCACCCCTCCCAGTCTTCCTCCGCCAGCCCGTCCTCCAGGCTGACGATCGGATAGCGCGTGACCCACTGCTCCCAAAGATCCACCATTTCCTTGCTGGAGAGGACGCGGTTCTCCCGGCGCAACTGGTACTTGCCGGTAGCCGTGTCAAAGAACTCCGAAGCGGCCGGGTCCAGAGCGATGGACACCTGTTCCCCGGCCCGGTATCCGGCCCGCTGGATCGCCTCGAGGATGACCTCGATGGCCTGGACGTTGGACTGCAGCCCGGGCGCGAATCCCCCCTCGTCGCCCACCAGGGCGGTGAAATTCTTCTCCCGCAGGACGGAGCGCAGGTTCTGATAGATCTCCGACCCCCAGCGCAGCCCCTCTGCAAAGCTGGGGGCGCCCAGCGGCATGATCATGAACTCCTGGAAGTCGGTCGACTGCCAGCCGGTGTGCGTGCCCCCGTTGAGGATATTCATCATCGGCACCGGAAGGACATGGGCGAAGACCCCTCCCAGGTAGCGGAACAGAGGGACCTGGAGCGAGGAGGCCGCGGCCTTGGCCACGGCCAGGCTGGCTCCCAGGATAGCGTTCGCGCCCAGCTTGGACTTGCTCGGCGTGCCGTCCAGCTCGATCAGGGCATGATCGATTCCGCTCTGCTCAGTGGCATCCCAGCCGACCAGGACCTCGGCAATCGGGTGGTTGACATTGTCCACGGCTTGCAGGACGCCTTTGCCTCCGTAGCGCTTGGGATCCTTGTCCCGCAACTCCAGGGCTTCGTGGGTCCCGGTGGAGGCTCCCGAAGGAACGGCCGCGCGCCCCCAGGATCCGTCCGCCAGGGTGACCTCCACCTCCACGGTCGGGTTGCCTCGGGAGTCGAGGATTTCGTGGGCCAGAATCTGTTCAATGGTTGTATCCATCTGTCGGTCTCCGCTGCGAAAAGTTCAGGCCGTCGGCGGCGCAGATCTGCTTTCCCCGCCGGATCGGCCCTGCGACGAATCATTATAACCCCCGGACTTCGCGCGCTGCGCGAACCCCAGGCCCCGGCGCTCGACCGTTGACTGACTTTCGGCGCCCAAGTAGAATTCCGGTACGCCATGAAAAGCCAGGAGATGATCTACCTCGATTACGCCGCGACGACCCCCGTGGATGCGCGGGTTCTGGAGGCCATGGCCGCCTTCCCGGCAGAGCGCTACGGCAACCCCTCCTCAATGCACCAGCTCGGACAGGAGGCGGAGGCGGCTGTCGAGGAAGCGCGCGACAGCCTGGCGCGCATCCTCGGCTGCCGTCCGTCGGAAATCGTCTTCACCAGCGGCGGATCCGAGAGCGACAACCTGGCTCTGCGGGGCGCGGCGCTTTACGAACGGGAGGCCCGCGGAGCCCGTCATCTCCTGATCTCGCCGGTTGAGCATCCCGCGGTCCTGCGGACCGCGGAGCAGCTCCGGGACCATTTCGGCTTTCAGCTCGAGCTCCTTCCCGTGGACCCCTTCGGGCGTGTCGACCCGCAGGAGGTCTCCCGGCGCCTGCGGGCGGATACGGCCCTGGTCTCGGTCATGTATGCCAACAACGAGATCGGGACGCTCGAACCCATCGCGGAGATCGGCAAGATCTGCCGCAGCCGGGGCATCCCCTTTCACAGCGACGCGGTCCAGGCGGCGAGCCAGCTGCCCCTGGATGTGGCGGCGCTGAATGTGGATCTGCTCTCGCTGGGAGCCCACAAGTTTTACGGCCCCAAGGGAGTCGGGGCCCTCTACCTCCGCGAGGGGATCTCGCTCCTGCCGACCCAGACCGGCGGCGGCCAGGAATCCGGGCGCCGGGCGGGAACCCACAACGTTCCCCTCATTGTGGGAATGGCCAGAGCCCTGGAGATCACCGCGGCCGAATGCGAGGACCACAACCGCCGGTTCCAGGAACTTCGCGACAACCTCCTCGAGACGGTCCCGGCGGCCGTTCCCGAGGCGCGGATCACGGGCCATCCGGCCGCCCGGCTTCCCAATCACGCCAGCTTCATTTTCCGCGGGATCAAGGGCAATCACCTTCTCACCCATCTTGACCTGGCCGGGATCGCCTGCTCCTCAGGCTCCGCGTGCAAGACGGGCGATCCCAGCCCCTCCGAGGTGCTCCTGGCGCTCGGCGTCGAGCCGGACTGGGCGCTCGGCTCGCTGCGCGTGACCGTCGGGCGCGGGACGCTGCCGGCGCACATCCAGCGTCTGGAGGAAGTGCTCCCGCGGATTTGCGAGCGGCTCCGCTCGCTGGAGGCCCGGTGAACGAACGCGTCGCGGTGGCGATGAGCGGCGGGGTGGACAGTTCCGTGGCAGCGGCCCTGCTGGTCCAGGCGGGCTACGAGGTGGTCGGCCTGATGCTGCGCCTGTGGAGCGCGGAGGAGACCGGCCGCGAGAATCGCTGCTGCGATCCGGGGGCGGTCCGCCTGGCAAGAAAGGTCGCCGCCCAGCTGGGCATTCCTTTCCACGTCCTGGATGCGCGCGACCCCTTTCTGCGCTCGGTGGTCGGTTTTTTTGTCGAGGGCTTCCGCGAAGGCCTGACGCCCAACCCCTGTCTGGCGTGCAACCGCCATGTGCGCTGGGGATATCTCCGGGATCACGCCCGGGCGCTGGGCGCGGCGAGGCTGGCCACAGGCCACTACGCCCGGGCCGAGGTCCGCGACGGGCGTCTGCGCCTTCTCCAGGCCGTCGATCTCGAAAAGGATCAGTCCTACGTGCTGAGCGTCCTGGACGAGAGCGACTTGGCGGAGACCCTGTTCCCGATCGGCCGTCTGACCAAGGCCCAGGTCCGCGAGCTGGCCCGGACGCTGGGACTCCCCGTGGCCGACCGTCCGGACAGCCAGGATCTCTGTTTTCTTCCCAATAGGGGCTACCGCTCCTTTCTCCTGCCGCGCCTCCCGCAAGTTTTCCAGCCCGGGCCGATCGTCACCCGCTCAGGCCGGTTGCTGGGGGAGCACCAGGGCCTGGCGGCATACACCATCGGGCAGAGGAAAGGTATCGGGGTCTCCTGGTCCCAGCCTCTCTACGTCCTGGAGAAGGACCGGGGACACAACGCGCTGGTGGTCGGACCCGCCGAGGAGCTGGACTGCCGGTCCCTCGGCACGTCCGAGGTTCACTGGGTCAACGGGGCCCCACCGGAAAGCCCTCTGCGCGCCCAGGTCAAGATCCGATACAAGGCGCCGGCCGTGCCCGCGCAGATCGAGCTCCTGCCCGGCGGAGATTCCCGGGTCCATTTCGACCGCCCGGTCCGCGGGGTCACGCCGGGGCAGGCGGCCGTGATGTACCAGGACGATTGCTGCCTCGGCTACGGCTTGATCCGCCCCGAGGCGCCGAGGACAATTTTCTAGCCGGCCTGGGGAAAGAAGCGAGGTTCGCCAATGGACTTCCCTGCGATCATCTTGGGCATGGTGCTGGGGGCGCTTTATGGAACGCTCTTCTTCCTGACCTGGCCGCAGGGATCCTACCGCAGGCTCCTGACGTGCCTGGCCGCCTCCTGGATCGGGTTCCTGGCCGGCCAGGTGATTGCGACCCACTACAACTTCGGCCTCTGGAAAGTGGGCGCGATCAACCTGGCGGGCGCCACGCTCGGGAGCCTCGCCGCCCTGGTTCTGCTGCGCGTCCTGGGCCTGCAGGAATGGAAGTGAAGGAGGCGGCGGCAGGCTGCGCGCGCCGCAAAGCCTGACGCCGCACCAACCTCATCCCCGTATTCCCTGAGAGAATCCGAACCTGCACCTGAGATCGGGCAGCCGGCCCGAGCCACTCCGCGCCGTCAGTGGCGGCGGAGCAACAATCCTCGCAGGCGGGCGAGGACGGCCTCCCCGCCCCACAAGAGGGGGAAAGCCACAAGGTCCATGGCCGCGGAAAAGGAGAAGGCGGAAGCCAGGCCGCGCGCGGCGGCCTGGAGAGCCGGGTTCAGGAACCCCCAGAGGCGGGCGCCGATCCCGAAATAGATCGCCAGGGCGGACGCCGCCAGCAGGGTC
The DNA here is from genome assembly GCA_049511715.1 of Anaerolineales bacterium. Lineage (GTDB taxonomy): Bacteria > Chloroflexota > Anaerolineae > Anaerolineales > RBG-16-64-43 > JBEKHT01. The sequence continues at coordinate 35,118 of JBEKXU010000001.1, read as the reverse complement.
AGCCCAACCCAGGGCCAGGCGCGCCGGTCCGACGGGGAGGGAAGCATGGCATTGCTGACCGCGAAGGCCAGGTAGAGCCAGACCCCCGCGTACGGACGGCGCACCGCCGCAAGCGCCAGAGCCCCCGCGCTCATCCACGAACCCTGCGCCAGCTGCTGGCCCGCCTCCCCGATGCGCAGGACCGACAGGCCGAGAAGGAGCACCACCGCCGTGCCGGCCGCAAGGGGGGCGGCGCCGATCAGAGCCTCGCGCACGAAGTCCGTTTTCTGCGTTTCCACATAGCCGAGACGCAGGACGCCGTTCCCTTGCATTTTGGGGCGAAAAGAGATCCGCGCCGTGCGCACCCCCAGGACCCTCGCAGCCAACCAGTGGCTCGCCTCGTGCAGGACCACCCCCGGCAGCAGCGCCAGCGAATACAGGAGCATCGCATGCTCGGGATCTCCGCTGAGATAGTAGAAGAAGCCCTGGAGCCGGCGGTGAACCTGCGGCTGAACGAGCAGCAGGGCCAGCCACGACCCGATCAGCCAAAGCCAAAGTCCCATCTCGGTCATGAGACTCATGCCAGCCCTCCGGCCGGGAACTTGGCGCAGGGCCCCGGCCATGACCATCCGGCCAAAGGTGGACCCGGGGGAGGGAGCGGCGGCCTTTTCGATTCGACCCAAGACCGGCCCAGGAGGCGGACCCGGAAAGAGCCCGGCGCCGGCGATCCTTTACCGGGCGGTTGGTGACGAGGCGGGCGGCATCGCGAGGCGGCCAGGGGAACGAGTCGGTCTTCCCCCGGGAGACATATGCCATTCCGCTGGTCACTTTCGGAATTCATGCTTCCCTGGCGGACGGCATCCGGCAGCCCCAGACGAAGATCGCTCCTTCCCTGCTTTCTATCAGCCCGGTGCGGTGGGGGTCGGAGGGCGTCCGGGCGGCTGCCCGTTGGGCCCAAACGGCCGGGCGGCCCCGGCCGGGTTGGCCAGGATCCGTTTGGCCTCGTTGACCAGCCAGCTCGGCGAGGTGGGGTTGGTCTCGACCGAGGTCAGCGCGGTCGTGCCCTGCGTCGAGTTTCCGTTCATCAGGTCCAGCTCACCCGCCACGGCCAGCACGAACGGGTTGTCGGCCCCCTCGGAGAGGGATTGCGCCGCCAGGATGTCCTGGTTGGCCCCGCTCATATCCTTGAAGACGGCTTCCCAGCGCGCCTTGCTGGCCAGGGTAACTGCCCACTGGGGCGTGAGCGCTACGACCTGCTGCAGGTCGGGAGAGGCCCTTGGATCCTGGGCGGACATGAAAAGGGACGGCTCCATGAGCTGCCGCAGGCTGGTTTCTTCTGGGTTGTACTCCAGCAGGGGGACATAAAAGCGCAGCGCCTCGAGCCACGCTTGGTGGCCCTCCAGCGTCCTGGCCGCCGAGCGGTCGAAGACCGGGTGATCGCCCGGATAGGCTGCGCGCGCCGCCTCGAATTCCTGGCTGGCGGCCGCCGCCTGACCCTGATTGAGATCGCTGATCCCCTGAGTCACATCCGCCTCGGCCTGCAAGAGGCGGGGATCCTGGAGGGTGCTCGTCGCCTCCGGGGCGGCCGTCACGGCGGTCGGCGGCAGGGAAGTAGCCGCGATAGGCGCGGAAGTGCTGCTGGAGGCCGGCACCGCGGTCACCGCGGCCACGGCCACCTGGGTGGAGCTGGAAGAGGCTGCCCTCTTTGCAATCCTGGTCAGCGCCAGCACCGCCAGGGTCGCTACGCAGGCGAACACGCCGGCGGCAAGCACGGCCCAGGCCCACCAGGGAACGGGCTTGGACCTGGCGGGCTTCTGTGGCGTCGTCGCGGCCGCGGGCGGACTACCGGAGGGGGGCGGCGCGGCCTGCTTTCCGGCCGCGGTCGGAACCTTTCCGGCCGCTCCCTCCACCGCGGAACAAAAGGCTTCAACGAGGGAAGCCACATCGGGATAGCGGTCTGCCCGCTCCTTGGCCAGCGCTTTCAGCAGGACTCTCTCGACCCTTTCCGGGACCTTGGGGTTGAGCGAGCGCGGCAGCGGCAACGGGGTGTAGATGTGGTCGTGGACGATGGAAAAAGGCGTGTCCGCGTTGAAGGGCACGCGGCCGACGCTGATCTCATACAGCACAACCCCCAGGGAGTAGATGTCCGTTCCCGCGTCCAGATCGCGCAGGCCCTTGGCCTGCTCGGGCGAGATGTAGTTGGGAGTGCCCAGAAGCATGTCGGAGGAAAGACTCGACTCGCCCGCGTCGGCGATCCGCGCCAGACCGAAGTCGGCCAGGAAGACCGATCCATCGGGGGTCAGGAGAACGTTCGAGGGTTTGATGTCGCGGTGCAGCACCCCCTGCTGGTGCGCGAAGCTCAGCGCTGCACCCACACTCTTTACGATGTGAACGGCTTCTTCCGGGGAGAGCGGGCCGTGCGTCAGCCTCGCCTTCAGGGTTTCCCCCTCGATGAACTTCATCACCAGGTAGGGCTGGCCCTCGTGCTCGGAGTAGTCGTAGATGGGAACGATGTTGGGGTGATCCAGCTTGGCGACCACCCGCGCTTCCCGCCGGAACCGCTGCAGGAAGTTCGGATCTTCCTTGAAGGCCAGGTGCAGGACCTTGAGGGCGACATACCGGTCCAGGGCCGGGTGGTACGCCTTGTACACGGTGGCCATGCCCCCTTGCCCCAGCTGGCTGGTGATCCGGTAGGGACCGACATTCTCTCCCACAATGAAGGACATGGCGCCCCCAGGGCGTTCGCAAGAGGGCGCCCGGCAAACGTCGGGCGCTCTCGCGGATCCGTCGAGCCGGCTAGCGATCCTGAAGTATGGCCACCCCGGGAAGGATTTTCCCCTCCAGGAACTCCAGAGAGGCTCCGCCGCCGGTGGAGATGTGAGTGATCTTGTCCGTCAGTCCGAACTGGGCAATGGCGGCCACCGAGTCCCCGCCGCCCACGATCGTCGTTGCGCCCGAACCCGCGACGGCCCGGGCCAGGCCCTCCGTCCCTTTGGCGAAAGGCGCGACCTCGAACATGCCCATCGGGCCATTCCAAACCACCAGCCGGGTTCCCCGCAGCGCCTCAGCGTAGCGTTTCACGGTCCGCGGCCCGATGTCGAGGATCTTCCAGCCGTCGGGAATATCCCCCACGGCCATCTCGCGGCGGGCCGCCTCGACCTTAGCCTCCTGGGCGATGACCACGTCCTCCGGCAGCCCCAGGCGGTCCTTGGCCTCCTCAAGCAGCTGGCGGGCTTCGGGGACGCTTTCGGGCTCCACCAGCGAATCCCCCGTCTTCAGTCCTTGGGCACGGAAGAAGGTGTTCGCCATCCCCCCGCCGATCAGGACGCGGTCGGCCTTGTGCAGGAGGTTGCGGATGACCCCGATCTTGTCGCTGATCTTGGCCCCGCCCAGGATCACCACGTAGGGGTGATCGGGGTGGTTGGCCGCCCGGTCCAGGTATTCGATTTCCTCTTCCATGAGGAAGCCGGCCACGGCCGGCAGGTAGTGGGCCACGCCCTCGGTGGACGCGTGGGCCCGGTGGGCGGACCCGAAGGCGTCGTCGACATAGATCTTGGCCAGCATCGCCAGCCGCTGCGCGAAGGCGGGGTCGTTCTTCTCTTCTTCCGGGTGGAAGCGGGTATTCTCAAGCAGTGCGACTTCTCCCGGCTTCAGCTCAGCCACCGCGTTCTCCGCCAGCGGGCCGACGCAGTCGGCCGCGAAGCGCACGGGCTTCCCGAGCAGCGTGCCCAGGTGCTCCGCTACGGGCGCCAGGGAGAGGGCGGGGTCGACCCCCTTCGGCCGCCCCAGGTGCGAACACAGGGCAGTCATGGCTCCCTGATCGATGAGATACTGGATCGTGGGGAGCGAGGCGCGGATGCGGGTGTCGTCCCGCACCTTTCCCTCCTTGATGGGCACGTTGAAGTCGACGCGCACCAGCGTCTGCCAGCCCGCCACTTGAACGTCACGAACGGTCTTTTTGGTCATGGCGTGCCTCGTCTCGGGTCCCCGGCTCAGAGCTTCTTGCCGAGGAAGGCCGCCAGGTCCGCCGTCCGGCAGGAGTAGCCCCATTCATTGTCGTACCAAGCCACGACCTTGAGCAGGGTTCCTCCCAGGACCATGGTCGAAAGCCCGTCCACGATCGACGACCGCGGGTCTCCCTTGTAGTCCATGGAAACCAGGGGCTCGTCGCTGTAGCCGAGGATTCCCTTGAGGGCGCCCTCCGCGGCCTTGCGGAAGGATTGATTCAGGGCCTCGACGGTGGTCGTTTTCTCCACCTCCGCCACAAAGTCGACCACGGAAACCGTAGGGGTCGGCACCCGCAGCGAGAAGCCGTCGAATTTCCCTTTGAGGTCCGGGATGACCAGGGCCAGGGCCCGGGCGGCGCCGGTCGTGGTGGGGATGATGTTCAGGGCGGCCGCCCGCGCGCGGCGCAGGTCGCTGTGGACCAGATCCAGGATGCGCTGGTCGTTGGTGTAGGAATGGATCGTGGTCATGAGACCGCGGCGAATCACCAGTTCGTCATGCACCACCTTGGCCGCCGGGGCCAGGCAGTTGGTCGTGCAGGACGCATTCGAAATGATGTGATGCTTGGCCGGATCGTACTTGTCCTGGTTGACCCCCAGCACAATCGTGATGTCCTCGTTCTTGGCCGGAGCGGAAATGATGACTTTCTTCGCCCCGCCCGACTGGATGTGGACATTGGCGCCGGCCTTTCCCTTGGCGGGGTTCCCCAGGGCATCGGTGAAGACGCCCGTCGACTCGATCACGATGTCCACGCCCAGATCCTTCCAGTGGATCTTGGAGGGGTCTTTCTCCGCCAGAACCGTGATCTTGTGGCCGTCAATGGCCAGTCCCCCCTCCCGCGCCTCCACCGTCCCGTGATACGTGCCGTAGTTGGAGTCGTACTTGAACAGATGCGCATTGGTCTTGGCATCAAAGAGATCGTTGATGGCCACCACCTCGAGATCCGCCGCATGCTGCTCCAGGGCCGCCTTGAGCACCTGCCGGCCCACTCGTCCGAAACCGTTGATTCCCACTCGGGTTGCCATGGTTCCTCCTGATGAGATGTGAACAAATGGTCCTACGGGCGCATGGTCGTCCGGCGCGGTTGCAGCAGGGACGCCAGGACCGCCGCCAGTTTCTGCGGATCGTGGTGTCCGGGAAGAGCCTCGTCGCCGAGATCCGCCCGGTAAATCCTGCGGACATGGTCGGGGAAGGGTTCCCTCACCCAGCTCACGCCCTCAGGAAGAGCTGCCTTCCAATTGACATTGACCAGGACCACATCGAAGGGCTGGAAGCCCATATGGAGCTCCAGGGCATCCAGGTGGTCCTTCGCGGAAAATCCGTCCGTCTCGCCCGGCTGCGTGGCGATGTTGCAGACATACACCCGCAGGCCGGGCGTGGCGCGCAGGGCAGCAGAAATCTCCCCGATCAGGAGATTCGGCAGGATGCTCGTGAACAGGCTGCCGGGGCCGACCACGACCATGTCGGAGTTCAGGATGGCCTGCACCGCGACGGGATAGGCCGGGACATCCTCCGGTTCGATGCTCACGCGGCGCACTGCCCCCGCCACCTGCTGGATTTGAGTCTCGCCCTCCACGCGCCGCAGGGACCGCCCCCCCTCGCCCTCCAACTCTCCGATCAGCCGCACCTCGCGGAGGGTCGACGGCAGCACCCGCCCCCGGATGGCCAGGACATTGCCCGCCTCTGAGAGACCCTCCTCGAAATTCCCGGTCACGCCGGCCAGGGCGCTGACGAATAGATTCCCAAAGGAATGGCCGTTCAGTCCATCTCCCTCGGCGAACCGGTACTGGAACAGCCGGGTCAGCAGCGACTCATCGTCCGAGAGCGCCGCCAGGCAGTTTCGGAGGTCCCCCGGCGGAGGAATCCCCAGGGAGCGCCGCAGCCTTCCCGAGGAACCCCCGTCGTCGGCGACGGTCACCACCGCCGTGATGTTGCTCGTCCGGCTCTTCATTCCCCGCAGCAGGGTGGAAAGCCCGGTCCCGCCTCCGATCGCCGTGATCTGCGGCCCCTTGCCCAGGCGGTGGTGGTCCGCCACGACCTCTCCCACCGGGCGGCCCTCCTTGCGAAAAGGAGCGAGCACGCCCTGGGTCAGATGCCACAAAGAGAACGCCATGATCGCTCCGCCGGCCAGGAGGAGCAAGGCCACTCGGGCGGGATGGGATAAGAAACGAAGGGTTAGAAGGGAGAGGAACAGAGAGTTGGGAACGCCCCGGAAGGCATCAAGGATGAACGCCGCAAGGCCCAGGCCGACAATCAAGGTCCCGAGAACCAGGGCCACCAACCATCGCTTGATGCCAATTCCCGGAATCAACCAGGCTTGGATACCGCGCCACTGGGGCGGCCAGCCGCGATGAGAGGGTCGTGAGAGCTTCCTCATATCCCATGCGTCCCGGCATCATAGCAGGAAAGCGGGGAGGCGTCAACTTCGCGGAGGGCCGGGAAGCGTGTTGGCCGCGGTGCCGCTCTCGCCGTCGGCCCCGTGGCGATTTATAATCGCGTTACCCGATCAAAAGAAGAGAAAGCGCTCCATGGCAAGCGTTACGTACGACCATGTGACCAAACGGTTCGACAAGGTGGTGGCGGTAAACGATCTGTGCCTGGAGATCGAGGACCGTGAGTTCCTGGTGCTGGTCGGTCCCTCGGGATGCGGCAAGACCACCGCCCTGCGCTGCCTGGCCGGTCTGGAGGAGATCGACGAGGGGACGCTGAAAATCGGCGAGCGGGTGGTAAATAACATGGCCCCCAAAGACCGCAACATTGCGATGGTCTTCCAGTCCTACGCCCTGTATCCCCACATGTCGGTCTACGACAACATGGCTTTCGGCCTCAAGCTCCGGCGTTTCCCCAAAGCCGACATTGACCGCCGGGTCAAGGAAGCGGCGGAGATCCTCGGCCTGACCGATCTGCTCCAGCGCAAGCCCAAGCAGCTTTCCGGCGGACAGAGGCAGCGGGTGGCCGTGGGCCGCGCGATCGTCCGCCAGCCGCTCGCTTTTCTGTTCGACGAACCGCTTTCCAACCTGGATGCCAAGCTGCGGGTCCAGACGCGGGCGGCATTCTCCAAGCTCCATCAGCAGCTGCAGACCACCTTCATCTATGTGACTCATGACCAGGTCGAGGCCATGACCATGGCCACGCGCATCGCGGTGCTGCGGGACGGGATCCTGCAGCAACTGGATACGCCGCAGCACCTGTATGAGCGGCCCGGCAACGTCTTTGTGGCCGGGTTCATCGGCTCGCCGGCGATGAATTTCTTCGACGCCAGGCTGGGGCGGTCGGACGGCAAGCTCCTGCTGGACTGCGGAGGGTTTACCCTCCCCATGACCGCCGCGGACGCTTCCCATTTTGACCGATTCCTCGGCCGCGAGGTGATCTTCGGCATCCGGCCCGAGCACATCCACGACCCGCAGTTCACGCCGCGGGACATCGTCGAGGCGCCCGTCGAGGGCCGGGTCGACGTCACGGAGCTCATGGGCAACGAGACCTACCTGAACATGCTGGCCTCCGGGAAGGCCTTCATTGCCCGGGTGGATCCGCGCACGAACTCCAAGGTCGGGCAGACCGTTCGCCTGAGCTTCGACATGGGTCATGCGCAGCTGTTTGACCGGGAGAGCGAGCAGGCCATTCGCTAGCCGCCCAAGGCCCCGCGCCGTGTGCTCGGCGCGGGCATTCAAGGAACTCCTGAGGCCGCCCAGGGAGAAGGAACAAAGCCATGGCAGATTTTCGGCTCATGCAGGAACTCACGATCGAATCTTCCTCCAAGATTGTCCTGCTGGTCCTGGACGGTCTGGGAGGCATCCCCATGACCCCGGGAGGGCCGACCGAGCTGGAGGCCGCCCAGCGCCCGAACATGAACCGCCTGGCCGGAGAGGGCACTCTGGGCCAGACTCTGCCCGTGGGGCACGGAATCACCCCGGGGTCCGGTCCCGGGCACCTGGGGCTCTTCGGATACGACCCCCTGCAGTACGACATCGGCCGGGGCGTCCTAGAGGCCTTCGGGATCGGCGTTGACGTCGGGCCCGAGGATGTTGCCGCCCGGGGCAATTTCTGCACCATCGATGCGAGCGGCCAGATCATCGACCGGCGGGCGGGCCGGATCGCCACCGAAGCGGCTCGTCCTCTGGTCGAAAAGCTGGCGGGAATCTCGCTGCCCGGGGTCGAGCTGGAGGTCAAGCCGGTCAAGGAATACCGCTTCGTGGTGGTGATGCGCGGCCCCGGCCTGTCCGCCGCCCTTTCGGAAACCGATCCCCAGCGGACCGGAGCCGCTCCACTGCCGGTCAAGGCCCTGGATCCCAAAGGGGAAAAGGCCGCGCGGCTCTTCAACCAGTGGCTGGAAGCCGCACGCCAGCGGCTGGCGCGCGACCACCCGGCCAACATGGTGACCCTGCGAGGCTTTTCCGGCGATCCCCGCCTGCCCAAGTTCGAGTCGATCTACAAGATGCGCCCAGCCTGCATCGCGGTCTACCCCATGTACCGGGGCGTCGCCCGCCTGGTCGGGATGAAAACCATCGACGTCTCCGGCGACCGCCCGGAAGACGAGTTCCGCACGCTGGCCTCCGTCTGGAACGATTTCGACTTCTTCTTCGTCCACATCAAGCCCACCGACTCGCGAGGCGAGGACGGCGACTTCGAGGCCAAGGTCAAGGTCATCGAGAGCGTGGACGCCGCCCTCCCGGCCCTGCTGGATCTTCACCCCGATGTCCTCGTCATCACCGGGGATCACTCCACCCCCGCCCGCCTGCGCGCCCATTCCTGGCACCCGGTCCCCTTGCTGCTTTGGGCCCCGCAGACGATCCGCCCGGACGACGAACGCGTCTTCGGGGAACGCGCCTGCGCCCGAGGCGGCCTGGGAACGATCCGCGCCGCCGACCTCATGCCCATCGCGCTGGCCCACGCCGGCAGGCTCACCAAGTACGGAGCCTGAGGCGGGAGAACCGCCCTCGCCCAGGGTCCTGCCGATCGAAAGCAATACGGCCTTCCCGGTTTCGGGAAGGCCGCACTGTTTCTTTCCGCACCCCGAGAAACTAGCGCTGCCGGGCCGGATCCTTCCGCCCGGAGGAATTCCTCGGCGCGGCCCGGCGGCCGCCCTTGGAACCCCCGGCATAGGCCGGGGCCATGATCGCGAACACCGTGCAAAGCCTGGAGTCGAGCATCCGGGCTCGAATGCGGGGATCGATTTCCTCCAGGGTGCTGGAGGTGGTGATCACCGTGGGCAGCTCGGCATTGTAGCGGTGATTGAAGATCTGGTACAACTTCTCCCGAACCCAAGGGGTCATGGCCTGCGTGCCCAGGTCATCGAACACCAGCAACCGGGCGGAGCGGACCTCTTCGAACCGCTGGTCGTAGCGCACCAGGCTGGAGGGATTGAACGTGCCGCGCAAGTGATCCAGCAAGTCCGGGACCACCACGAACAGGGGAGGAAAACCCTCGCTGTCCCGCAAGTTGGCGATCGCCGCCGCCAAATGAGTCTTGCCGCATCCGTAGGTGCCCATGAGAACCAGCCACCCCGCGGGATTCTCGGCAAACCGCTGAGCTACCTCGAAGGCGCCCTGCAGGTTCCGGCGCTCATCGGCCGCTAGGTTCTCGTCCTCGCGAAGGGAGAAGGTCCCGAAGGTCTGGCGCCGGTGGTGCTCCAGGGAGGAAAGACCCGAGGCCGAGGATTCCTCCATGGGCTGCCGGTAGTCCGGCGCGTTGATCCGGACCATCGTCACCAGTTCGGGATCGGACAGCCTGGAGCGGAGCCGGCCTTCGATTTCCTCCAGGACCAGGTTGGTCGTGATCACCGTGGGAAGCCGATTAACATAGCGGTAGTTCAGGATCTGGAACAGTTTTTCCTGCGCCCAGGGGGTCGCGCTCTGGGTGCCGAAATCATCCAGCACCAGGAGGGACACCTCGCGGATCTCGCCAAAACGGCTTTCGAAATCGACCTGCTCGTCGTTGAAGCTGGCTCGCAACCAGTCCAGCAGATCCGGAACCGTGAGATAAAGGGTGGGGATCCCCCGTCCGACCGTCGTGTTGGCGATCGCCGCCACCAGATGCGTCTTGCCGCATCCGTATCCCCCCTGCAGCAGGAGCCAGCCCTCGTGCCGCTCGGCGAAGTTCCTGGCCTGGTTGTAGGCGCGGCCCAGCGAGTCCCGCTGCTCAGCGCCGTTGTTGAGCCGACCCTGCGGGTTGAAGGTCTCGAAGGTCAGATGCTCCAGCTGCTGCAACCGGCTGAGGCGGTGAAGCCTTTCGGTCAGACGGGTCTGCCGCCGCCCCTGAAGGCAGGAACAGGGCACGGCGCGGCCGAACTGCGGGTGATCCGGAGGCAGATCCTCCCGCAGGTAGCCGATCCCGTGGCAGATAGGGCAGTCCGGCCGCCCCAGGCCCGGATGGGCGAACGGAGGGGGGCGGTCCGCGGAAGATCCGTCCCCGCCGCCGCTAGTGTTCCACGTGGTCTGAGAATTCCCCTTCGACATACCGGTGCGCGTCCATTTCCTGCGGTTTGCCTTCCCGCCTGCCCTCGGCCTTCCAGCGCTCCAGGATGGCCGAGACATAGCGCCAGGAGCGGACATTCCCTTCCACCGCCAAGCCGATCGCTTCCTCAACCCAGCCGGCGGGATACTCTTTCTCGGCGTCCCTCAGGACCTCGGCTATGTGAGGCGTAAGGGGGCCGATGTTCTCCTCGTACTTTCGGAAGAGGTTCGGCCGCTCCCGGGCCAGCCGGGGCAGCGGGGCTTTGGGATCCGGGGACCACTCGCCGCGCTCCAGGGCCTCGGCCGACTCCCGTCCTTTGGGCGTGTTCAGGAAGTAATAGTCCTCGGGCCCCTCCGGGGACGGCGAGGGCACATGCAGCAGGGTTCCGCGCGCCACGGCTCTCTCCAAAGAGTCTTCCAGGAGGGAACCGGGGTTCGCACCGCCCCCCAGCGCCGACTGCAAGATCTCATCCTGCCTCATGACCCTCAGGCGCAGGAAACGGCGTTCGCCTTCCTGCTGACCCAGGCACCAGAAGGCATACAGGGTGACTTTCAGTTCGCCCAGATGATCGATCGCTGGCAGGAGATCGCTGAAGAACTGGCTCGGCAGCGGAGTGGTTCGGTATCTGCCCGGAGGAAATCCAAGGAAGGGTTTCACGGCTCACGGGGCCGGAGTCAGATCGACCGCCCGAGTCGCCGCATTCTCGAACTTGGCCAGACTCGGCAGGAAAATCAGCTCGACGCTCCCGGTCGGGCCGTGTCGGTGTTTCGAGATGATGATTTCGGCCACATTGGTGCGGTCCTCTTCCGGGCCGTAGGTGTCCGGCCGGTGGATGAAGAGAACTACGTCGGAGTCCTGTTCCAGGCTGCCGGACTCCCGAAGATCTGAAAGCATGGGGCGCTTGTCGCTGCGCTGTTCGACGGCCCTCGAGAGCTGAGCGGCCGCCAGGACCGGCACATTGAGCTCCCGCGCCAGGGCCTTCAGCGAGCGCGAGATCAGCGAGACCTCTTGAACTCGGTTCTCGGTGCGGAAATCGTTTCCCATCAGCTGGATGTAGTCCACCAGGATCAGGTCCAGGTTGTACTCCAGGTGCAGGCGGCGGCATTTGCTGCGCAACTGCAGCGGGGTCAGCGCGGGCGTGTCGTCCAGGAAGATCTGGGTCTCGCTCAGGACGCTCGCGGCGTGGGTGAAGAGCCCCCACTCTTCCTCTTCGATCTTCCCCAGCCGAAGGCGGTGCGAGTCGATCCCGGTTTCCTGGGAGATGAGCCTTTGCACCAGCTGCTCGCGGGACATTTCCAGGGAAAAGACGGCCACGTGCTTGCGGTGCTGCTGGGCGGCATTTTTGGCGATGCTCAGGAGCATGGCTGATTTCCCCTGCCCCGGGCGCCCCGCCACGATGATGAAGTCCGAGCGCTGCAGCCCCCCCAGCCTTCGGTCCAGGTCGATAAACCCCGTGGGGATGCCAAAGGACTCCTCCGGGTGGCGGGAGAGGTATTCCACATGGTCGTAGTATTCGCTGATGACCCGCCCGATGGGCTCGACGTCGCGGGTCAGCCTGCGCTGGCTGACCTCGAAGACCGCCTTCTCGGCCTCCCCCATCACATCTTCAATGAGGACATTGGCATCCTGGGCCTGCCGGGCGATCGTGCTCGCGGCCAGGAGCAGCTTGCGGCGGACCGCCTGCTCCTCCACGATCCGGCCGTAGGCCTCCGCGTGCAGCGAGGTCGGGACGTTGTTGATCAGGGCGGCAAGATAGGCCGCACCGCCAGCCTCCTCCATGTGCCCCTGCCGGTCCAGCTCCTCGGCCAGGGTCACCACATCGATCGGGGTGCGTTTCTCCACCAGTCCCTGAAACGCCTCCCAAATCCAGGCATTGCGGTGGATATAGAAGTCGGAGGGACCCAGGAAGGCCGTGACATCGAAGAAGGCATCGGGGTTGAGCAGGACCGCCCCCAGAAGCGCCTCCTCGGCCTCTCGGCTGTGGGGCCCAGGAGTGGGTCCGCTGGTTCCTGCGGGCGCAGGTGAGGGAGCGACCGAATCAGCTTCTGTCATGGGACCAACTGGAAAACGGTTCTGGGGTGGAAGCGCCGTCGCACTCCCCGGGGAGGAAGCCTCCCGCGGCGCTTCGAGCGAAGCCGGCACCTGCGGGGAACGGGCGCCGCGAACGGCTAACTCTTGTTCTCTTCGCCTCCGGAGAGATCTTCCATGTCGAGCCCCTCCACAAAGTCCTTGAACACCGACAGGCGGTCCACACCGTCTTTCGTTCCTGCGGCAGGGGCCTCGGGTTCCACAGCCTCGCTCTCCGGGGTCACGCCCGCGCGCTCCATGACCGATTCCTCAACAAAGACCGGCGTGTGGACCCGCACCGCCAGGGCCAGGGCGTCCGAAGGCCGCGAATCGATTTCCATTTCCCGGTCGTCGTAGCGCAGCACGATGCGGGCGTAAAAGACGTCATCCCGCAGGTCGTGGATTTCCACTCGGGTGGCCTCCGCCCCCAGCTGGGCCAGAAGATTCTTGAGCAAGTCGTGCGTCATGGGCCGGGCCGCTTCAATATCCTGTAGGCTCATGGCGATGGCATCCGCTTCAAACGGGCCGATCCAGATCGGCAGATAGCGATCGCTGTTCAGCTCTTTGAGAACCACCACCCGACTCTGAGACACCAAGTGCACCCGGATGCTGTCGATCGACACCTCGATCATGACTGCCTCCTGCGGCAGCGGACGAGCTCGGGGCCGACGAACGGATTGCAATTCGTGCCCGCGATCATTCTAACACAACCCCCTCCCCCAATTCTCAGTCTCACCGCCTCCGGGCCTCAGCTCGCGGCCGGACCCAGAACGATCCGTTCAGGATGGCTGTAGACAATCATCCGCTGGCCGTGCGGACTCGCCCCCGGGCTGCGCACGTAGCCGACCAGGACCGCATTCCACTCGCGGGCCAGCCGCACCGAGAGGCTGGTCGCGGAGGTCCGCGAGGCCAGGACCGGACAGCCCATGCGAACCGCCTTCGTGATCATCTCGCTGCTGGTGCGCCCCGTGGTGAGCAGCCAGGCGCCGCTCGGGTCGATCCCTCGAAGGAGGCACAAGCCCCGCAGCTTGTCGAGGGTGTTGTGGCGGCCCACATCCTCCGATGCCACCAAGAGTTCCCCGTCGCGGAACAGGGCGCTGGTGTGAACTCCTCCCGAACGAGAGTATAGGGTCGCCGCCCGTTGCAGTCTCGAGGCGCAGGAAAGCAGGGTCTCCGCGGAGATGGTCGGCGCGCCGGAAAGGGGCGGAAGCTTCTGGACCAGCCGGTCAAAGGTGACCCCGCCGCTGCAGCCCGAAGTGATCACCAGCCGGTCTGGAAGGGGCACCTCATGGTCCAGCCAGACGTCCACGCACAGGCCATCGGTGGAAAGGTGAAGATCCCGCACCTCCTCGCGCCTTTCGATCAGACCCTGGTTGGCCAGGAAGCCCAGGGCTAGCGCTGCCTGTTGAACCGGGGTCGCCGCAAAGGTAACCAGCTCGCGTCCGTTGACGTGGATGCAGAGCTCGGCCTCCTCAATGACTTCTCCCGAAGGGAGATCAATCCACTCGGTCCCCTGCAGGACGCGGTAACCGGTGGCGACGACCCCCGGGGCCGCCTCAGGCTTTTCCAGCACTCCAGCCTCCCCTCCCTCCGACACAGCGCCCCCGATAGGGACACATTATATCTGCCTGCCTGCGGGGTCCGGCTTCCTCCCGGCGAGTGGAGTGGCACTCCGCCCGGGATCCTCCCTGGTTGGGCCGAAAGGTATAATCGCGCGAAAATGGGCGGCCGAGGTAAGCCGGGGCTCCCGGAGAATACCGGCCCTATTCTCTTGCTGCTGGTTCCTTTGTGTCCCGATGATGCGCGCCTTAGGTTGTCTGCCCCGCTGATCCCCGTACCAGGTGCCCCCCAGTTTCAGGGCGGAAGAGCCCGAGGGGCAGAGAGCGATCGACCCGCAGGCTGAGGCTGATGCAGCGTTTCTCGCGGCTCCACTCCCAGCGACCCGAAGGAACCTGAGAACGCAGGAGGCCTGCGAGGCCGCGCTTGAGGCCGCATCCACGGGCCTGCCATTTTTCCCGGCCTAATCCGGGGACGACATTCCCGGAACAGGCGGGAAAGATCCGAATTGCCCGGGATGAGCGCATTTCCGGCTTGGACGGCGGGCCGCGGCGCGGCACGTACTGTGCAACCATATGCAGAGCAGGCGCCAGAGTTGAGAAAACCCCGGCCGGAAAGGCACAGGTGAAACGGTCAAGCCTCACAACGCGGGTTTCGACGGCCGCCTCGGAGAGAAGTGCCTGCCCCTCGTGCGACTCCATCGCCCGCCGTAAAAACCCTATGCACCCCAAGGCAGGCCTCGCTTTCGCGTCCCTTCTGGGGACCCTGCTGGCTGGCTGTCTCGGCGCCCGTCCGACCCCTCCAACGCTTCCGCCGCCGGCCACTCCCCCCCTGCTGACGCCGATGGTTTCCGTGCCGTCTTCGCCCTCGGCCGCCAACGCCGGGCTGACACCAAACGCGCCGATCCCGACCGAGACGCTGGCTCCCGCCATCGAGTCTCCTACCTTGGCCTTGCCAACGCCGATCAACTTGTACGGCCAGCCGGGCACCCTGGCCCTAACCGTCGAAAGACTGGGGCAGACGCAGCTCCTGGCTTGGCCGCTGGGAAGCGCGAGACCTCTGACCCTTTCCGAACCCGGAGACGAAGACCGGGATCCCGCGTTCAGTCCCGACGGAGGAACGCTTGCCTTCTCCTCCCACCGCAGCGGGTATTGGGATATCTACACCCTCAATCTGCTCAGCGGCCAGATCACCCGGATCACAAACTTACCCGACTATGACGGGCGGCCCGCCTGGTCGCCCGACGGGAAATGGCTGGCCTATGAGCACTACGCCCAGAACCATCTGGCAGTCTGCATCAGCCCGGCCGCGGGCGGATCCGCGGCGTGGTGCGATTCGGATGCGGCGCCGGATTTCTCTCCGGCCTGGTCGCCCCAGGGCCGGCAGATCACGTTTGTTTCGGAGCGCGATGGGAACGCCGAACTGCTGGCGCTGAACCTGGACAATCTGAAAGAGAGCCGCATCGCGAACATGCCCGGTGTGGACGAGGAAAGCCCTGCCTACAGCCGGGATGGAAAACAGCTCGCGTTCTCTGTTCAAAAAGACGGGTACCAATGGGTGTATGTCCTCGACTTGTCGAACCCATCCCAGGCGCCCATCCTGGCCGGCCAGGGGGCCCAGCCCGCCTGGAGTCCTGACGGCCAGCTTCTCCTGACAACGTATCAGAGCTCCGCCTCGGACGGATATCTGCAGGTCTCACGCGCGGGGCAGCCGAGTCTGGCGCCTTCGGTCCTCCCGGTCTCCGGAAATCTTGGCGGCCTATCCTGGACGGCGGCCTCCCTGCCGAACCCGCTTCCGGACTGGCTCCAAGCCCTGCAGGCCCCATCGTCACTCACTCCGGTCGCCGTGGAAAACACCGTTGGCCCCCTGGGGGCCAAACTCGTCCCGGTGAATGTCAACGCCCCCGACCCGCGCTTGAGCTCCTCCGTGGTCGACCGGTTCAATACGCTGCGCGACGAAATCCGCAAGGAAGCCGGCTGGGATTTCCTTGGGACGTTGGACAGCGCGTACGTCGGAGTGGCCACGCCGCTCCCTCCGACCGACGAACTCTCCTGGCTGTACACCGGCCGATCGATTGCCGTCTCCCGAGACGCGGCAGCCAAGGGCTGGCTGGCGATCGTGCCGGATCCCGTGGGCGAATACCAGTACTGGCGGCTCTACGTTCGAACCGCAGCGCAGGACGGCTCCGAGGGAGAACCCCTGCGCGCCCTGCCGTGGGACTTCGACGCTCGCAGTTCCGGATCCCCTGCGGACTACAACGCCGGCGGGGCCAATTTGGCCGCGATCCCGCAGGGCTACTATGTCGACTTCACCGAATTGGCCCTCGAACTGGGTTGGGAGCGGGTGCCCTCCGATGCGGACTGGCGCAGCTACTACTCCGGGATACGCTACTGGGAGTTCCGCATTACCGACGGTCTGGACTGGATGTCCGCGATGAATCAGATTCTCCCCCGCAGCGCGTTCGTGACGCCGACGCCCACCCCGACGCCCACGCCGGTGCCTTACTGGTGGGGGCCGCGTCCCACGGACACCCGCTGGCCGACCATTCCGCCGGATTAGGGGCAGAGCCATGCGCAAAGGTCTGATCTTGTTCCCGCTCTTGGCTGCCGTGGTCCTGCTCGGCCGCCAGACTCCCTGGCGGGGAGTCTCCGCACCCCTGGCCCAACCCTCTTCGACGCCATTCCCAACCCCCCTGGATCCAACCCCGTTTCCGCCGGGCCTCCCGACGCTTGTGCCCATTCCCATCACCCAGGACCCCCTTTCCTTGAACTGGCGGCCCCCTCCGTACGCGGCGCCGCTCCAGCTCCGACCGGAAGACCATTTCTGGCTCGCCCGTCCGATCCCCTCCGGCCAGGTGAACTGGGCCGACCCGACTTACCGCTACGGCGAGGACTACATGAATACCCTGAAGACACATACCGGGGTGGACATGGCGGCAGCGTTAGGGACCCCGGTGCTCGCGGCGGCTGACGGGGTGGTCAATTGGGCCGGGTTCGGCCTATTTGAGCACTACTCGGACCCCGAGGACACCTACGGGCTGGCGGTTTCGATCCGGCAGGACTTCGGGTATGACGGGCAGCCGATCTACACGGCCTACGCCCACATGTCGAAGATCTTCGTGAAAGTCGGGGAGCATGTCACCCAGGGGGAAGAAATCGGGGAAGTGGGTCAGACGGGGGACGCCACCGGGCCCCACCTGCATTTCGAGGTGCGCATCGGCGCCGACTCCTACTATGCCACGCGCAATCCCGAACTCTGGCTGGTTCCTCCGCAGGGATGGGGAGTGGTTGCGGGACGCGTCGAAAGCATCGACGGCTATGCCCTGCCGAAGATTCCCTACACCATCACTTCCCTGGCGACGGGGCAGGTGTGGACGGCCTGGACCTACATCGCGGATGTGACTCATCCGGACGATTTCTACCACGAGAATTTCGCGATCAGTGACCTGCCGGCGGGGACCTACGAGATCACGACCTGGGTGTGGTGGAGGAAGTACGTCGATGACTTTCGCATCAACCCCGGAGAGACCACGTTTGTTCTGATTCAATCCGGGCTGCCGATGATGATCAACCCCACCCTGACCCCCGCGGCTACCCCTTACGTGCCGGATTTGCACTAGCCCCGGGGTCCGGGCCGGGCCTCGCCGGAGGAAGCCGGTAGTTCCCTGCGACCCGACTCCAGCTCGGAGACCGCTTCCCCGATCGTGTCGCTGACATCCCCGGCCATGACCGGGGCCGTGCTTCCCCACTTCTTGGCCGCCCGCTCCCCCGCCCAGCCGTGCAGATACGCTCCCAGCACCGCCGCCTCCCATGAAGGCACACCCTGAGCCAACAGCCCTCCAATGGTCCCGCTGAGGACATCCCCTGTTCCGGCTCGCGCCAGGGCAGAGGTCGCGAAGGGGATCACCGCGGTTCTCCCCTGCGGAGAAACCACGATCGAGAAGGCGCCTTTGAGCACGAGGATCACATTCCACTCTTTGGCAAACCGTCTTGCCACCCCCTCCCGGTCCGCCTGGATCTCATCTCGTGACAACCCGGTCAAGATAGCCATCTCGCCGGGATGAGGGGTCAGCACGCTTCCAGCGGGCAGAAGGTCCCACCAGGCGTCTAGCTGCCGCAGGAGCTTCAGCCCATCCGCATCGATGAGCATGCGGGGCCAATGGGGCGAGGCCGGCTCGCGATCGTGCTCGGGAACGGAAAAACCAAGATGGGAGCGGACGGAGGCGGCGGGAGATAGCAAACGCCTCAGAAATTCGGCGGTGGTCTTCTGCAGGCCGAAGCCCGGCCCCAGGACCATGGCTTGAGCCTCCCCCATCTCGCGGGGCAGGATCTCGGCGGCTTCGGCGGCGATGACGCCCAGCTCGTCCGGAAGGATCATCCAGGTCGCCTCGGGAATCTGAGGGGCAGCCACCTGGTACACCGCCGAGGGGACCGCCAGGGTGACCAGGCCCGCCCCGACGCGATACGCGGAACGCGCCGCCAGAACGGCGGCGCCGGGAAAGTTGACCGAACCCGCCACAACGACCGCCCGGCCGAAGGTCCCTTTGTGGGAGAGCCGCGGCCTCGGGGGAAGCCAGGGACGCAGATCTTCTGAAACGGGGAACTCCCAATCAATGTCCTTCAGGCCGCGTGTGTCTGGGCCCAGGCCGATGTCGCCGACGAGGATCTTCCCGACGTACTCGGCCCCGGGAAACCGTAGGAGCCCCTGCTTGACAGCTGCCAGCGTCACCGTGAGTCCCGCTCGAATCGTCTGGGGCGCGACCTCGCCCGTGTCGCAATCGAGGCCGGAAGGGCAATCCACAGACACCACGATCGAGGGCGTCTCCCGCGCTTCCAAGCCCGCCTTGGCCCGGGCCAGCAGATCCGCCGCGGCACCCCGCAGGGGCGGGCGGGTTCCCGTCCCGAAGACGGCGTCCACGAAAATGCCGGCCCGCTGCAGCTCGCGATCGAACGCCTCCCGCTGCTCCTCTTGGGCAAGGTCGTGGACGGGAACGCTTCCTCCCCGCAGCCGCAACAGGTTGGGATCGCTGGAAGGCCGCTCCTTGGCGAGGAAGACATCGACTTCCGCCCCTTCCATCGCCAGCCAGTGGGCCGCCACCAGCCCGTCGCCGCCGTTGTTCCCCGGTCCGGCCAGGACGGTGATTCTTCGACCCGCCAACGAACCGTACTCTCGGGCGATGGCCTGGGCGACGGATCGTCCTGCCTTCTCCATCATGCGGCTATAGGTGAGCCCGCTGGCGTCCGCCTCCTTTTCGACCTCGCGCATTTGCGCCACGCTCACGACTTTGATCATCGCAAGACCCTCTTCCGTGCGCGCCCGCCCTGGAATGTCAGCCCCACAGATCCGCGGCTGCCTCCGCCAGTCCCAGGCGCCGCAAAGTGTCGGCCAGGGGCTTGCCCGTGGACGGGTCCCAACCTCGAACCTCGTTGTAATCTGAGACCAGTTGATCAAAATCCGGGACATACCCCGCGGCTCCCCCGTCAGGGAGAGGGCGGCTGAATTCCACGGGCAGCCGGCAGGTGGTCGGCGTCAGGCCCAGGCGGCAGTTGATCGCCCGTTTCAGGTTCCAGCCCCGCTCGCCCGCTCGCATGAAATCGTCCAAGTTCCCCTCCCAGCCAGTCGCTGCCCGGGTCAGCTGCAGGACTTGTCCCGGAGGGACGATCGCAAAGATGCACATGACCAGGCTGTTGAGAACCGTGGTCCAGTCCTGATGCCGGGCCACATTCTTAGCTTTGCCTTCAATCTGGCGTGGACTCAAGAACTCAATCCCCAGCTCTTCCACGGTGTTGCCTACCTCGACGTCGGTGTACTGGCCCTGATTGTGGCAGGCGCCCCGGGGCGAGGTGGAATACACCAAGGCCATGCCTGAGCCTCCCCGGGGATCGTGATAGGCCATCTCAAGCCCATTGACCTGGTTCGCCATCTTCTCAACGCCGAAGGCTCGGGCCAGCGCCCTCGAGCCCTGCGCCAGGAGAGGCCCCAATCCCGTTCCCTTTCCTGCCTGCCGCAACATCTCGAAGGCCGCCGGGACAGAGCCCCAGGTCAGTTCCACCCCTCCCGTATCCTTGGAGGTCAAAAGCCCTTCCGAGTACATCAGGTAGGCCAAACCGAGGGTATTGGAGAGGCTGATTACGTCGAACCCCAGGCGATCGCATATCTCGCCGAGCTGGGTTACCGCGGCCAGATCATCGATCAATAGATTGGGGCCGAACCCGGCGATCGTTTCGTACTCCGGTCCCTTGCGTTTCTCCCCGTCGGCGAGCCGGACCTTCCGGCCGCAGGCAATGACGCAGGCATGACAGGCCGTCGGTCCGGTCAGGATGGTTTCCGCCATGGTCGACCCACTCACTCGATCGACCCCCTCCATGGTGCCGCGAGTGTAGTAGCGCTTGGGCAAGAGGCCGAGCACATCAAGGAGGTCGAGGCTCCCTGCGGTTCCCAGAGCATGCCACACCGTAGCAAAGGCATTCTGCTTCAGGTCGCGATTCGTCTGGGAGCGCAGCTGAGCGAAGGCCTCCTCGTCCTGATAGCGGAGCGCCCGGTCCCCCTCGACGGCAATGGCCTTTAGGTTCTTGGACCCCATGATCGCGCCCATTCCGGTCCGTCCGGCCGCGCGGCCGTGATCGCACAGGACCGCGGCCAGCGGGCTTCCCGCTTCTCCCGCCTTCCCAATGCAGGCGACACGCACGCCGGGCCGACCCAGCTCCTCCTTGATCAACTCCTGCGTTTGATACGTGTCCGCCTTCCCCCACAAGCGCCGGGCTGAACGGATCTCAACCTGCTTGGAACTGATGGAGAGGTAGATCGGCTCGCTGGCCTGCCCTTCCAACCAGATCCCGTCATAGCCCGCGAAGCGCAGCTCCGCGCCGAAAAAACCGCCGCAATTGGACTCACCCCACAACCTGGTCGCTGGAGACCGGGCGCAGATCACCCAGCGTCCCACACTCGGGCCGGCGGTCCCGGTCAGGGGGCCGGTGAGGAAAAGCAGGGGGGAGCTGGATGCCAGGGGATCCGCATCCAATCGCAGACGCGGGTAAAGCAGGCGCGCCCCGAGACTCGCACCGCCCAGATAATTCGCGATGTCGGCGTCCGAGACCCTAAATTCGCCCAGGTGACCCGAGGTAAGATCAACCCGCAGCACGCGCCCAAAGAACTCGTTCATCAGCGAGCTCCTTGCGCCTGACGAGGCGCCGAGAAGATCACGCCCGTCGAGATTGCCGGTTCCCAAGGCAACCGCAGGAATCCGAGATCAGGGGACGGAAGGATCGGCCCCAGCACGTTCGGCCGGGGCCCAACCGGGAGATCAGGCGCGGGGAACCGCGCCGGCAAAATCGGTGTCCAAGGCCCGGCACTCCTTGACAAATTGCAGCACCGTCGGAATGTTCCGCATCATGACGGCCATGTTGCCCTTCACAGAAAGCCGTCCGCTCATCATCGCTGTGATGGGATCCAGCTTGCCCTGGAGAACATCCACAAACCGGGAATACGGCGCCCGCAACACAAACGCGGCCTTCGGCGTCTCCCCGGCGGCCAGGACGCGCGCCGAACGGCATGCACCGTGCCACAAGTCCAAGTACATGCCCACGGGATCCTTGAGGGTGCCGTCGGGGTCGAGAACCACGCACATATCGCCTTCCCAATCCTTGCCCGTCTCCCGGTACTTTTGGCTCTGGTTGAGCTGGTCCATCAGAGCCTTCAGCCATGCCTCACTCGGAAACGCAATGCTCATGGTGTCCCCTCCTGCCGCTTCCCGCGGTCCCGTATGGGCGTCCTCGCCAAGATTCTAGCACCGAACCATGATGCATTGGAATCGGGTTCAGCGCAGCTCGATGTCTGGCTTGCCTCAGCACCCGAGGCTGTCAAGGAAGTGACAAGTCGAGGAAAGGAACAACTGCGGTGAACCCCCCGGCAACCTCTGAGGCCTTCAAGGAACCCGCCGCGCACAGGACTTCTGCGCTCGCCCGCGAGAAGGGAAGCCCAGTTTTCTGACCCCGTTACATGGCTGCGAGGTGCCTCGGGCGAGACTTGAACCTTGAACCTGCGGGATCAGAAGTCCGGAGCTCGCTACCAAATGCACGAACCGAGGCTCAAATGGCTTCGGTTCTATGAGGGAGGTGGCCCGCAAGAGTCATCCCTACCTCGACATTGTGTTTTGCTTGCTTCTAGGCTTTATGAGGATCTGTTACCTGTTTCCCGAAATAGCCGCTAAGTTGTATCCCCTGGATGGGCAACCATGGTTCCCATCCATCACCTACTGGACAGCATGCCAGGTGACCGTGAACATCGTCCCTTTGCTGCCGGCCGCCAAGTCACCTGGTGCTGACAGCAGGGTGCCTTTTTGGACCATGATATATTTTACGTCGTTGAATGCCGAAATACCGCCTGTCTTACTGCCGGTTCCAGCTTTAGGTTCCGTAAATTTCACGGTTGAATAGTTCGCCAGCGGGTACAAGCCGCCACTCTTTACGGCGGGTGCCTCGACAATCCATTCTGCGGTGGAACGCGCGCAGACGGCATTGCACGGTTGCAGGGAGGATGAAGTTTGGCCGCTGGTTTTGTCCGTCACCTGGAGTGCATACATCCCATTGATATAGTGGACCGAGGAGGAGATCGTGTCACCAGGAGACACAGGGAATAGGCTCTGGGTCTTGGTGTTCCCTTTGACGAACATCATCCACCACGCGTGGTAGCTCGCGGTCAAACCATTGCAGACGCCCGACGTGCCGGCCTGTTCGATGGTTGGGCCGTCGTCCAACCCAACCCAGAATGCTACCCTGGCATTGCTGACCGGGCAGGTCACAGTCGGCTGCTGCCATGTGGCCTCCACCGACGTGAACGTGTCTCCCTTAGCCACATAGCCTGACCAATCGGGTGTATTCACTTTCGGGGTGGCCGAGATGGCTGTGCTGACCGGCTGAGTTGGTGCGGCAGCTGGGCTTACTGGCTGGGTTGGTGCGGCAGCCGTGCTGACTGACTGGGTTGGGTTGGTAACTGCTTCCGAGGTTGCAGCAATGGCAGTGGGAAGGTTGCAGGCTACCGGAATAATCATAAACAAGATGCTGCTGAGGATGAGAGATAAACGCTGCGGATTCATGTCCCTGGTTTTCTCCCGTTTTCCTAATCCAATATTCCGATATTCCGGAGTTGGCAGTATACCCTGGATCGAGTTCACGGCTTATCGTTGCCTATCCGATTATGGACACTTTCATCCACTGATCAACCGACCCCCGATGGGAAAGTAGAAGGCCGGGTTTATCACCCGGCCCGATTGATTGCCATGCCTCAATGGTCAGTTCAATCTTGCACGTTCACTCGCCCTTGTCCCTTTGATCCTTGCCCTGCTGACTCTTCAGATCGTCGGGTATATGCCAATCGCCGGCTCGTTTGAGAAGATCAATCACAATCAGCGGAGGCCTTTCACCCGGCGCCAATTCCATTGGATCTTTGGACCACAATTCTCCTTGGGACAGTTCGACAACGACCTCACGGATGGGCACAATCACGCTGCCTGTGATCCGACGCGTTGCGCCCCATTTGGTCGCTTCGCGCGGTTCTCTGCCGGCAGAGATATTTCCCTTGACCGCTTGGACAAGCAGCGATTGCGTCACCCCTTCGGCTCCAGTCATGCTGTTCAGATCTTTCGGATCAACAGGAGCAGCCAATCGTTCCTTGGAAACATTCGAGATCACTTTGGGCCGGCCACCGGGTTTGTCGGGAAAACCTTTGGGAAATCTGCAAGGATGCCCCGCTTGGAAACGGGACGCTTGCCTGTGCTCAGCCAACACGAATTGAAACGAGTTCTCGAAGTCTGCTCCGCACAGGGAGCGGCCTTGGATGAGGGAGTTTCAGGCAGTTGCGCGGGGGGCACATGACCCCGATAATAGCTTGGGCAGCGATAGGGAAGTTGGGGGATCGGTTGGAAGGGTACTACGGGCGGCGAAGAGCTGGCGATGGGTCTGGTTCCCTCAGGAAATGCCGTCCGGTGAATGCTTTTTCAGGCAACATGCGTCCTGACGAATGCCAGGCAGCGAGCATGGAAGTCGTTTTCACCAAACGACCCTGTTTCTCGTTCAAGGATAAGAAGCCTTCATGCACACACGAAAAGAGTTCGTTCGCTGGGTGAGCGTTCTGACTATGTTGGCTCTCGGGCCGTTGGCTTGTAACCTGCCTACCAATGGAGGCAGCTCCGGGGTCAGTCCTACTGCCACCAAGATCGCGGGGCCGATGATTAGTACAGCCAGCTCGCCGGTGCCTGCTACTCCTACCCAAGCGCAGGCTTACGGAACGGTCAGTCCCCCGTCCATTCTCAGCCTGCCAACCCTGAGGCCAAGACAAATAGTGAGTTTTCTTATGACCAGCACGGCCTCAGCCCCGTCAAGTCACCGCGCCGTTCTTTTTCGCCTAGGCCCCACCGCTGGTCCCGGACCCCTTCCCATTGTCGGAACCCCTACGCCTAGCCCTAGCGATATAAGTGACATTAGTATCTTTTGGACCGGTAGCCCGCCGATTTCCAACGGCATCTTGTACACTACGGACTGCACCAAGCCGGTAGAGGTAGATTCTTTTTCAGTCTCCATAACGGCCGTCAGGCCCACGCCCTTTTGGATCGTATGGGAAGCAGATATCTTCACCTATAACTCGGCCGGTCAATTTCAGTCCATGACCGTTGCTTCTCTTGGCAGTTCGATGGACCTTAACTTTGACTCTGCTGGCACCCAGACGGTGGCCCAGGGTACTCCCTTTACGCTAAAGTGCGGCATCAACTATATGATAATAATCGGGGGGAGCGCTGGCAACTACTGGGGGGGGTATTTCGGATGGTATCCCCTTCTCATCGAGCAGCAGCCTCCTGCGGCACCCGGCGGCTTTCAATTGGAACCTACTGCGACCCCTAGGCCGATCCCCCACCCAACCCTAATCCGTGCTCCTATCATTCCCATTCCCCCCATCTTCTTTGGGAAGCCCACCCCCACCCCGGCACCGCCGCAGCCAAAATAGTGGCCCTCCCTGCGCTGCAGCGCCAGATCCGGTGGATGGGGCCGCGCTCTAACCATAACCTCTCTGGCAGTTTGCTTCCCCTCCCCCCGAAGGGGGCGGGGAAGCTTTTGTTTCCAACCTCGGATCGCCCAGCGGGTGCCCGAACACGCTTTTCGGGAGGCGGCCAAACCAGCTGCCCCATATGATCATGCGATTGAGAAGGATCCTGATGGATAGACCATGATCTCAACTCATGCGCAAGACGCGGAAGACAGGAGGAATAGCAAATCTGCCGTACCGCCAGCCGCTGCCGTCCTCGCACTCGGGAGTTTAAGGTTGGCCCCCTGTTTCCGGTTTAGGGCAGGTCCCAGGCCGGCCCGGAGGCGCAAGCCACCTGCGCCGTATCCAGGCGGCTACGCATTTGATTACCGCCAGTGAGAGTTTCACCCACTCTCGTGCCCATGTATGGGTTCATTTCCATCCTGGGTAGCCCTCATTGAAAGTGGGAGCACGAGGGGTTCGGTCATGGGTCCAAGCAGCCCCTCATCCTTGTCACCCGGATCATGACTCAGCAGACAGTCTTTATCAACACACGCTCCAACGAGCCCTTGACGGTCGATGGCCTCAAGGCTAACTTCAAGCACCTGGCCAAAAGTTCTGGCATTCCATTCACGGCGCATGACATCCGGCGCGGAGCGGCGACCCATGCCATTCGATCGGGGATGCCATCTCGAGTGGCACAACTGCAAGGCGAATGGAGCTCGTTGGCGATGCTGGAGCACTGCACAGCCACGCTGGGGCCAGACGATGTGCAACCGTTGCTGGAGGCGGAAGAAATAGAGAGACGACCCGTCACGGCCGCCTCTCCAGAGCGTCGGGGAGCCTTCCGGACACGGTCCGTAAGCCAGGAGGCTTACAGACCTAGCGCCCCTGGCGGGACTTGAACCCACAACCTGCGGATTGGGAGCACAGCCGTGGGGGCTTTCGGTGTGGAACCGAAATCACCCCCCAGGCTGTGAATATCTCTCTGACGATGAAAGCATCCGGCATTCGACGTGGAGGGTAGGCACGGCTGGGGCACGTATTGACAATGGAGGAACTTTGGCACGACAATTGCCGCTGTTGTTTTCTGGCTGAGCCTCCGGATGTGATTGTCTTGGCGGGCAAATTGTGAGGGGGGCTGCCGGGTTCCCAAGAGCCTTCTGGGATTAGATTCGCCGCTCGGCGAGGGCATGGCTGCTTGTGACTGTCAAACTTGCTAGGGCTGATGCGTCGGCTCCAGCTGTGCGGCTTTATCTCCTGGGTCCGTTCCACGTCGAGGGCGCTTCAGGGCCGGTCCACCTCTCGCGACGGAAGACTGCCTCCCTCCTGGCATACCTTGTCCTTCATCCCGAACCTCACCTGCGAGAGGAGCTGGCCGCGCTCTGTTGGGGTGACTCCTCAGATGAGCGGGCGCGCCACTCGCTGCGAACATCGCTGGCCGACCTGCGCCATGAATTCCACGACGACCTGCTCTTCCTTGAGGGAGAAACCGTCCAACTGAACCCGAAATTCCCTGTATGGGCGGACGCTCTGGAGTTCAAGAGGCGCCTCTTGGCGGGCGCGCAGCTTGAGCAGGGGGTGTCGCTCTATCAGGGGGATCTGATGAGCGATTGCTACGATGATTGGGTCACGCCCGAACGCGAGCACTACCGCGGGCTGTATTTGGAAGCGCTGATGCAGCTGGCCCAGGACATGCGTGCGAGCGGCCAATACGAGCGCACCATTGCGTACGCGCAGAAGATTCTGGCCCAGGACCCAGCCAGCGAGCGCGCCCACCAGCATCTGATGTTCTGTTACTTGGCGGCGGGGGACCGCAGCGCGGCGCTCGAGCAGTTTGAGAAATGCCGGCAGGTCCTCAGCGACGAGTTCGCCGTCGAGCCGGCGCCGGAGACCTTGTCCCTTTACCAGCGGATCAAACGAGGCTCCACCCAGCTGCCCGCCCCGCAGGCTCTGCCAACCAATCTCCCCATCCCGCTCACCAGCTTCGTCGGGCGCAAGGCGGAGATCGCCGAAGCCAGGCGACTGCTCACCCGGTCGCGCTTAGTGACCCTCACCGGCGCTGGAGGCTGCGGGAAGAGCCGGCTGGCGACCCAGGTGGCAAAGGAGCTGGTGGGGAACTTCCCGGATGGCATCTGGTGGGTCGATCTGGCAAGCTTGGCCAGTGCGGAGTTTGTCCCGGCGGCCGTGGCCAGAGTGCTCGGCATTCAGGAGGTCTCCAATCAGCCGCTGGGGGAGACACTGGTGGCTTTCGTCGGGCAGAAGCGCCTTCTGCTGGTCCTGGACAACTGTGAATATCTGCTCACGGCGTGCCGCCAGGTGGTCGGTGTTCTGCTCGCGTCCTGCGCCAACCTGACGATTCTGACGACTAGCCGTGAGGCCCTCGGCATCACGGGAGAGGTCACGCGCCAAGTCCCGGCGCTGACGCTGCCCGACGCGACACAGCCTTCTGAGGCCAAGTCCCTGCTGAAATATGAGGGGATCCGCCTGTTCAGCGAGCGGGCGGGCGCGGTCAACCATGAATATGCGCTGACCTCACGCAATTCGACGGCCGTCAGCCAGATCTGCAGGCGTCTGGATGGAATCCCGCTGGCGATTGAGCTGGCGGCAGCCCGGACTAAGGTGCTCTCAGCCGAACAGATAGCCGAGCGACTGGACGACTGCCTGAATCTCTTGAAAGGAGGCAACCCCGCCGCCGCGCCGCGCCATCAGACGCTGCGAGCGTCAATTGATTGCAGCTATGACCTGCTGACAGCCGAGGAGCAAGGGCTGTTCCGGCGACTGGCAGTCTTTGCCGGAGGGTTCACGCTTGAGGCAGTGGAGTCGATCGTGGATCCGGAGAAGGCCTCCCGCTTGGCCGCCGACTCTCCCTCAACGCTGGACCTCTTGGCCCAGCTGGTCGACAAGTCGCTGATTTCGGCGGTGCTGGTGGTCGAGCAGGTCCACTATTCGATGCTGAACACGATCCAGCGGTATGCGCTGGAGAAGCTTTCTGAGGAGGGAGAAACTGAGGGCTGCCGGGACCGCCACCTTGCATACTTCACCCGGTTGGCGGAGGCGGCCGAACCCCACCTCACAAGTTCCAACCGGGACGCCTGGCTCCTGGAGCTGGATGCTGAACATGGCAATCTCCTGGCTGCGCTGGAATGGTCCCAAAGGCCGAAAGCCGATCTCCACGCAGGACTCACGCTGGCTGGGGCGCTGTATTGGTACTGGTTTCACCGGGGCCTCCTGACCGAGGGAAGGACCTGGCTCGAAAAGACCGTGGCACGGGCAGAAGAGGGAGGCGAGCCTTCCGGTCCTGGGCCGGACAGGCAGGGCAGGGCCATCGCCCTTTTCGCCCTGGGCAGTCTGGCGGTTGACCAGGGAGAGCAGGCCACGGCGAAGCCCCTGCTTGAAGAGAGTATCGTCCTTTGGCGCCAATCCGGCCCGGTGAATACACGCGGCGTGGCGCATGCCCTGGTCATTCTCAGCAGGGTGCTGCGATTGGAGGGCAACCCTGCCGCTGCTCGGGCCAAATGCGAGGAAGCTGTCCAGCTGTTTCGCGAGCAGGGAGACCAGTGGGGCGAGGCGCTCGCACTCCTTTCGCTGGGATTAGCCATGCGCGACCAGGAAGAATACGACCTGGCTCGAAGTCAGATCCATCGGGGAATTTTGATCTTCGAGAGACTAGGGGATGAATTCGGCCGCTCGGCGGGCTTGTATAATTGGGGTCTTGTGGACTATCGCCAGGGGCATTACAAGGATGCGGTCATTCGTCTTGAAAAAGCCGTCGCAATCCAACGGAAGATTGGCATCAAGTCCCGAATCGTCTACACCATCAACGTTCTGGCACTGGTGACGCTCTGTCAGGGGAACGATGCGGAGGCCCAGCGCCTATTTGAACAGTGCGAGAACTTGGCCCGGGACCTTGGCGAAAGGTTCATGATTGCGAGTTGCTTGCAGTACTTCGGATATCTGGCAATGTTTCGGGATGAGCCGGCCACTGCCGAAGTGTTCTATACTCAGGCGCTTGAGAGAGGCCGCGGGGTCGGGCCAGTCTACTTGCGGGCCTTGTGCTTGCTCGGGTTCGCCGCTCTGGCAGCCGTGCAGGGCCAGCCTGAACGAGCCGCACGCCTGTGGGGAGCCTCGGAAGCGCAGATCGCCAAGGGCGCCTCGTTCTTTGACGCCGCCGATCGGCGGCTATATGCTCGGACAATCGCCAAGGCGGAGGCCCAGCTGGGGGCCCAGGCCTTCGAGGCCCTCCGGGCCGAGGGGAAGGCGATGACCATGGACCAAGCTATCGAATATGCTTTGAACCCCTGATTTCGAGCCAACAGGGCTTGCTTATCGACGGACCCGCAGACCGCGGGTCCGTTTGCTTTAGTGAGCGAGCATCGCTCCCTGTGCGCCTCTGGGGCGGCCGTGTGACGCTTTCTTGGCCCCTCTGTGGCGGCTGCGTGACGACAGGTTGCTAGAGTGACAGCGAAGATCCGATCTGAACCCTACCCCCAAGACTAGGAGGAGCCATGTCGAAGAAAGGTCTTTTCATGATCGCAATGCTGCTCGGCCTCACCGCCGCGTTGCTGGCCCTCGCTGCGGCATCTGCGACATCCGGAGGCACCATCCGCGCCGAAGTCGCTGATGGCCGGCGCCTCTTAAGCGCCCAGGAAACCGATCTAGCGGCGGTGTATGCCCAAAAGGATGCGGGTGAGGGCCCCGTCTTGGAGCAGGGGACCGGGCCTGCAACAACCGGCGAATCCGACTACGCCGCTGTTCCTGAGACAGGCGAATGCGCTGGGCTGGTGACAGGGTATCCGAAACCTTCTGTCGCCATCACCTACGCGATCAAGGTTGCGAGGGATGACGCCGTTCAGCTCCCCTCCTATGGCACGCTCTTTTCGGCGAATGACCACGGCCAACTGCTGAGGGCCACTCAAGCGAAACCTGGGGCCTTGGCCTACGCCGAGAAGATCGCGGCAAGTGACATCGTCCAGGTCGGCCCATTCGTGAGTCTGCTCGCCCTGGACGACCGGCATCAGATTGCTACCCTTGGTCGCCGAGAATTCAGTCCCTCGGCCTACGCTGCGAAGATTGCAGAGGAAGACTATGTCCCATCAGGTTCATTCGCAAGCCTGCCGGGGCTGGACGACCGCGGCCAGACGATGCAAGGCAGTCATGCCAGCTCCATCGCCTCCGCGTATGCCGCAAAGGTCGCCGTGGATGACGGAGTGAGCTTCTAGCGAGGGACCCTGAACCCTCCGGAGGGGACCGACTCCATGAGCATCAGGACTCCGTCGTTGAGTGGGACGACCCATGGGTCGTGCCACTCAATTGTTCTCCCAAACTTGCGAGAGGTCGTGGGCGTCGGATTTCGCGCTTCGGTTGGCGGCCTTTCCTTCCCTCTGGGAACTCCGGACTTGCCCTGCAATCCTCACACAACCCCCTTGGTGCCGCTGCGCAGACTTGAACCGTGCGGGTTAGCCGCACAGATGCTCATGGGAAAACTAGATGTTTGCCACCGGCTCCCTCCCTTCTTCCCATTACCAACAAGAAAGACACATCATCCAGTTATGGCAGGCGCATGACGCTGCAATCCTCGAGCCCATCCTCATTGGGCGACAGACAAATCCTCTTGGGGCCCGCAAGGCTGAGCCGACAGGAACGGCATCCGGCACCAGCTCACGAATTGGGCTCGGCCGGTGCCTCGGCGGTTTCGTTGGAGGGGACCCGCGCGGAGCCTTGCTCGTCCGCCGAGAAGGACGGCTGCCGGGGATTCCGCCGTCCGCGGACCTAATCTGCTCCCGTCCTTGGGCCGAGGCTTGAGGTCAAGATTCCGGCGGTTCGCTGGCGGTGGCCGCGTCTCCCCAAACCTCATCGTAGGGGATGAACTGGTTGTCAACGGTACCGTTGGAATACAGGCTGATCGCGGCAAGCGCAGGGGGGAAGCCGAGATAGCTGCCTTTCCACCAGCCTCCACAAACCGCGCCATTGCACCAGTATGACACGCTGTGGTTGCAGACCGTCGAGTCTCCGCCGTCATGCCCGGCGAACTCCACGTGTTCGTACTCATGGATGTGCCCACTAAGGCAGACTCTCACGTTCGGATGCACATGGAAGAGACTTACGAGCCGTCGGGCGTCGATGTGCATCCAAGCCCCGGGGACCAACCAATTCCCCGAGGCTTCGTTAGGACCGTCAATCAACCCGCAGGCAGAAAAGAGGGGGATATGAGAAACGATGCAGATGGGCTTGTTCGAGGGGGTGGCATTCAACTCCCGAGTCAACCAAGTGAACTGGTCCTCGTCCAGCTTACCGGTGTAGGGGATACCCGAACGCGGAGCGCCGGCCGCAAGGATCGAAGGGTGAGTGCTGTCCAGGACGATGAAGTGCCAGACTCCCATGTCGAAACTGTAGTATGGGTTGTCCAGGCCCAGTTCTTTCAGCGCGAACCCCTTCCCATACAAGGGGTCCGACTGGATGCTGGGATCGGAGAGTCCCCAGCCCCAAACGTCGTGGTTGCCAATGGCGTGATAGATCGGGATCCGCAAATTGGCCTCGAGCACACCGAGAAATGCCTGCCACTGAGCCAGGGTGCTGTCCCGATCCGCCTTGAGGGAATCGAAAACGCAGTCGCCGCCGTTCAGGATCGCCTCGGCCGGCGGCTGAAGAGATTGGGCGCAGTGGAGGGCTCGGGCAAAGCCTTCCGTTGCCTTGGCCTCTGGCCGAGCATGCACGTCGCTCAGCCAGACCAAGCGCAAAACGGGGTCGGCCGCCGCCGTCCTTTGGCGGGCGGCTGTGGCACAGGGAGGGGGACCTGCCTTGGCCGACCTGCTGGCCGCCGGTCCCGACCCGAGGCCATCGCCCCTGGCGAGGCGAGTGGCGACATCAGCTGCCATGCGGCGAGGGGCGCAGCCCAATGCGCCGCCATCCACACCTCCTCTCGTCATCACGAACTGGGTCCCGGCCACGCCTTGTCTGTCGATAGCGTCCCCCTCGGATACCGTGGGCTTCGCAACATGATGGGCAGGGATCAAGCCCCAGATGGAGGCCCTGCACCGGATGGTGAAGGGCCTCCGAGGCCATTCGGCCTCACTGGAAGGCCAGGTGAGCGCTAATGAACTTCAGCGGTACCGAAAGGTCGAGGGTGCTCGCATCGCCTTGGTATTCCACCAAATCATGATTGATCCCGAGCTGGGTTAAGAGCTGGCCATAGGAGCGGTAGGCACTGATCATCAAGGTGTTGTACCCTGCGGGCTCATAGCCAACGTCAAACGAGTGCGGGTCCGTGTCAAAATAGATCAACAGGCCGTTCAGTCGAGCGGACTGGCTGGCGTAGCGATGGGCGTCGCTCGCCACGTCGAAGGCAGCGTCGATCTTTGCGAAGACCGCCGGGTCAATCTCCCCCTTGCCGTTCACCATCTTGAACGGCATGTCGATGTACAAGGGGGGCTTGCCAGGGTCGGAGGCGGCCGCGGCGGCCTGCGCGTAATAGTGGCCAAACGGCTCGCAAGGGTTCGCCTCGCTGGGCAAGTCAGCCAAGGTCTGCGGGAGAGCCTTGATATAGCCAGCGGCAAACTGCGCCATCGGGTCGTTTGGCAAGGAAAGCATCGGGTTAATGGAGGCCGAGACGCCGAAGACATCCGGGTGCTCCAAGGCGAGGTGCAGGGCGCCTGCCTCCCGGACGACGCCACCCATGATGCCGCGGCTCGCGGGCGTTGGCAGCGTCCGATAAGTCGAGTCGATCTGCGCCACCAGTTCTTTGGTGATGTAGGTGTCGTAGTCGCCAAGGGTCGGGGAACTCATGTACACGGGGAACCCGAAGGCATTGGTGGCGTCGGGGAAGACCAAGATCATGGGCTTGACCGCCCCAGTGCCGAGCAGATAGTCCATGTAGGTGGGAATCGCGGGGAAGGCTCCTCCTCCACCTGTCACCCAGTTGATCGGCACGCAGGTTTCGGGGTCCATCCCCTGGAGGACGTAGACCACCGGGTAGCGCTGGCCGCTGGTGTCATATCCGGGCGGCAGGTAGACGTGATACGTGCGGGTGGCCGGATCCCCGATGAGATTGTGGGCCAGGGCCGCGCTCGTGATCGTCCCTTGTTCGATCGTCCCCCTGGCCGGCGGCGAGGTTGGGGTCGCCGGCACAGCCGTGGCGGTTGCGGGGACGGCAGTGGGGAGGGGAGGGACCAGAGTGGGAGTGGGGGCGGGCTGGGCGGTGGCGCAGCCTGTCGTAATCGCGAGGACAACCGCGACCACCAGAGTCTGGAACTTGCGGAGAGATCTAGTCGTGCCGTTGGTATCCATGCCGGGCCCTCCTTCAGAGAATGGGTGGAACGACAACGGGCAGGCTGGCGACGAGCGCGACCACTGGGCTTGCCGGGCACAGGTACGTCACCATGTCTCCACTTTCAATCTACCAACAGGCCGTCACAAAATCGTCACAAGGGGAGAGGAGAATTGTGGCATCTCAACACGGAACCACGGAGATCGGCGCCTGAAATGGCCGTGGGAGGAAGGATTGCGCTGCCGCAGGTTCATGCGCTCAAGCCGTACTCGATGGCCCGCTCCATGGCCATGACACCTTTCTCGGCCCGAAGCGCCTCCAAGACCTACTGCCCCAGCCGGGTTTCGGCCCGCGCAACCGAGCCGGCATACAGGCGTCGATCGGCGGCATCGAAGAACGAGGCGCCGCCCAAGGCGATCTGAGCTTCCGAGGCACCCCAGAGCCGCGCCGCCCGGTCCGCCAGGCCCTGCAAAGCCGGCACCCCTGCGAATCCGAGCAAACTCTCTGCCCGCACGCAAACCGGTCGGACTCGGCGGCCGATTCTTTCCTCAGCCCGACTCCCATTCGAGGGCTCACTCCCCCCCTCCCTGAGATGGGGTCATTTGGCCTCTGCGAATTGCATGGTCAAACTGAGGCCGGATGATTGGCGAATTCCATTCAAGCCACTTCAGTGGAGAGGCGACCCGCTCGGGTCGCCTCTCCACTGAATCCAGTCGTCTGAAGAAACCAGCTCTGGCGCCCCTGCGCAGACTTGAACTGCGAACCTGCGGAATAGAGGGCCGGAGGTTGCTGGTTCCCCTTATCTCCAGGAACCGAGGCCATCTTAGCCTCGGTTCCGTGCTTCTGGTTCTGATGCTTCAGACCCAACTAACACCCATCGAATCTCCTGCAGGCCTGTGATCTATTGCCCCTCACAGACTCGTGGGGTTCGTAGCCATGCAACCTCAACTCCCAATCGTAGGGACACCCTTTCCCTCAACCTCTGCCATCGAGGTCATCGTTCGTCCCCATCAGACCGATTCACCTGCCTCAACCTGCCGGGATGAGGTATACGGCTGCCGCAGGTATTGGTCGGAATCAAGCCGGGAATTCTCGGCAGAGGCCCCCTCCCTTCCCACCAACCAGCCCGACACCGACTGTCCTTGACGGATGCGGTCAGAAAAGGCTCAACCATGCGGCGTCACGTCTGTCCACGTGTTCGTGTTGAAATCGTAGCTCCAGGTTTCGCCTGTGTAATTGGGATAACCGTTGAAATCGAAGATCCACGCATAGCCGATGAAATTGGAATCCTCGCCACCAACCAGGCCGCCAAACAGAATGGCTCGATCCGCGGCGGTGCTATACACCATGGCGGACGAAGACAGCTTGCCGGCAGCCGTATTCGGTTCCAGCTTCGTCCAGGTATTGGCGTTGTAGTCGTACGCCCAGGTTTCAGCGGTGCCCCTGTCGTAAATACCGCCGGACACGATCGTCCGGTCCGACTTGGCATCGTAGGCCATCGCGGCGTCATCGCGGAGGTCAGGCCACAGTCCCTTGCCAGGTTTGATCTCTTGCCATGTGTTCGTGTTGTAGTCGTACGACCATGCCCCTTGGTCCTTCTTTACTGTGGAATCCTCATCCCAGCCAGTATCCCCGCCCCACATGATCACCCGGTCGGCCTTCGCGTCATAGGCCATTACTTGGCTGTTCTGGATTGGAGGGCTGGTACTCGGCTTCATGTCGGTCCAGGTATTCGTGTTGTAATCATACGCCCAGGTATCGTTGTACGAAGGCCC